>CAMCFJ010000001.1 GCA_945874105.1 Candidatus Nitrotoga sp. CP45
AGGTAGCCAGTTAGTCGACAGTTATGTCTGACGACCATAGCAAGTTGGCCCCACTCCTTCCCATCTCGAACAGGACAGTGAAACGACTTCGCGCCGATGATAGTGTACATACGTATGTGAAAGTAGGTCATCGTCAGACTCCTTGCAAATAAAAAACCCTCTCCGTTGTGAGAGGGTTTTTTATTTGGATGAAGCTAAAGATGAAACTTTTCAAGCGAAACTATCTGGTTCAGATACGCCGTGCTAACTCACTGGCCATTCCTGTATAGGTAGCTGGCGTTAATATATATAAGCGTTGTTTTTCCTCTTCAGGAATATTTAATGTATGGATGAAAGCATGCAGACTCTCGCGGTTGATGCCGCCTTTGCCGCGTGTTAGTTTTTTAAGTTTGTCGTAGGCATTTTCAATGCTGTAGCGCCGCATTACGGTTTGGATTGGCTCAGCTAATACTTCCCAGTTATTGTTCAAGTCTTCAGCCATGCGTTGAGGATTTGCTTCGAGTTTGTTTAATCCCTTCAGGCATGACTCATAAGCCAGCAATGTATAGCCCAGCACTACGCCCATGTTGCGTAGTACGGTGGAATCGGTTAAATCGCGCTGCCAGCGCGAGATCGGTAGCTTCTCGGATAGATGCCGTAGTAGGGCGTTCGCTAAACCCAGGTTACCTTCTGAATTTTCAAAATCAATTGGATTAATCTTATGTGGCATAGTGGAGGAGCCAACCTCACCTGTTACCACTTTTTGCTTGAAGTAGCCCAATGAAATATAGCCCCAAAGGTCGCGGTTGAGATCAATCAGGATGGAGTTGGTACGCGCGTAAGCATCGAATAATTCGGCCATGTAATCGTGCGGTTCGATTTGAATGGTATACGGGTTGAAAGTGATACCACGTGCCATGACAAAACGTTGCGCGAAAGTTTCCCAATCTACATCAGGATAAGACGCCAAATGAGCATTGTAGTTGCCTACTGCGCCATTGATTTTCCCTAGTATTTCCACGCTGGCCAAACGTGCACGTGTACGTTGCAGGCGATGCACTACATTAGCCATTTCCTTGCCGAGTGTACTAGGGGTGGCAGTTTGTCCATGGGTGCGGCATAACATAGGTATGTCTGCCAGTTGATGAGCAAGATCGCGTAAGCAGGTGATAAGCTTATCCAGAGTGGGCAGCATAACTTCGTTGCGCCCATTTAATAACATGAGTGCGTGGCTCAGGTTATTAATATCTTCTGAAGTGCAGGCGAAGTGGATAAATTCTAACTTGCTACTTGTTTCCGGATTGTCTGAGAGCTTTTCACGCAACCAGTATTCGATCGCTTTCACATCATGGTTTGTGCGTTTTTCTATGATTTTGATTTGTTCAGCATCATCTTCATTAAAGTCCGCGATCAACTGATCAAAATAGGCAAGGGTTGTGGTGGAGAACGGTTCAATTTCAGGAATTCCCACTTCCAAACTGAGTGCTTTGAGCCATTCGATTTCTATCAGAACCCGATAGTGAATCAGGCCAAACTCGCTGTAATAAGTGCGCAAGGAATCTACCTTGCTGTGGTAGCGGCCATCTAATGGAGAGATTGCGGTGAGTGTGGTCAATGTCATCGAGATAATACCTGGAAAATAATATTATTGATTTTCAATTAGAGCTAAATTTATATCTGCGATTGGTCAGTTTTTGCTACTTTTTATCCGGGGAAGCCCGTCAAGCTATTAGCAGCGGTGCAACAATTCGCACATTACCGATTATTTGCAATGATGCCGCCACCTAGACAAATTTCACCATCGTAAACTACCACCGATTGCCCTGGAGTTACGGCCCATTGTACTTCACTAAATTCAAAGCTGCCGAGGGTGCCGGATATCGCCTTGAAGTGGCAACTTACATCGGCTTGGCGGTAACGGATCTTGGCGGTGTAGTCACGTGTAATATCAGGCATGTGGTTGTCAATCCAGTGCAGATCTGTTGCATCAAGAAAGGTGGACAGCAAAGCTGGATGATCGTGTCCTTGAGCCACAATCAGATGATTGTTCGCAAGGTTTTTGGCCGCCACGAACCAAGGCAGGCCTTGCCCGCCAATACCTAAGCCTTGACGCTGGCCAATGGTATAGAACGATAGTCCCATATGTTCCCCGACCATTTGACCCTCGGGCGTGTACATTGGGCCGGGTTGGGCAGGCAGGTAACGGTTAAGAAATTCGCGGAACGGACGCTTGCCGATGAAGCAGATTCCAGTACTGTCTTTCTTGGCATAGTTGGATAGATTGTGCTGGCGTGCGATTTCTCGCACCTGCGATTTTAGCAGCATGCCTAGCGGGAACCTTGCTTTGGACAATTGCGCTTGATTCAGGCGGTATAAAAAATAGCTTTGATCCTTGCTACTGTCTATCGCCTTGAGTAATTGATAGTTGCCGTCTACCTTGCGAATTTGCGCATAATGTCCAGTGGCAATGGAATCTGCGCCCATATTGACAGCGTGTTCCAGAAAAGCCTTGAATTTTATTTCAGAGTTGCACAGGATGTCCGGGTTGGGAGTGAGCCCGGCTGCGTATTCGCGCAAAAAATGGCTGAATACGCGATCCTTGTATTCCTTTGCGAAATTCACCGTTTCGATGGGGATACCTATGGTGTCGGCGATGGAGACAGCATCTATCAGGTCTTGGCGCGAGGAACAGTACTCGTCATCATCATCGTCTTCCCAGTTTTTCATGAACAGGCCAATGACCTTATGGCCCTGCTGTTTCAGCAGTAGCGCGGTAACGGCTGAATCTACTCCGCCGGATATGCCGACGACAATACATTCTTTAGGCATGATGTATTCGTGTCATTATGGGATAGCGTTTGTCGCAAAGATAAAATTCTACGCAACTCAGTATAAATGGGCTACGGTGGAGGATGTTGTTGGCTCAGCAGGTTGATTGAATAACAGGGGGGTGTTCTTCAAGCAGTAGAAATTTGCAGTTTTGCTCGATAACGGCTGCTATCGTGGCTTTAGGTTTCCAGACCATGTCATGCCGATTTCAGATTGTGTGCTTTTATGCGGAGAATCGGATGAAATAAAAATGGCAGGGTTGCCCCTGCCATTCCTAAAGCTTACAAAATTAATGCGCTGCTGGAGCTGCTGCTGGAGCTGCTTCGTCAGCCTTCTTGGCTTTTTTAGCTTTTTTGGCTTTTTTAGCTTTCTTGGCAGGAGCAGCTGCGTCTGAAGCTGCAGCGCCAGTTGCACCAGGAGCAGCTGCAGGAGCGGCTGCATCAGCAGCAACAGCGGAGAAAGTAACAACGGCGAATACAGCAGCGATCAGTGTAGATAACAGTTTCATGTGAACTCCAGTTCTAATTAAGTTAATAAACAATGGTGACATTACATAGTGTCAAGGCTAATAACGCCTCAGTTTTCTATTGGTTGACAATTCGAGTAATGAATTTATAGCTGGTGCCGGGAGAGGGACTCGAACCCTCACACTGTTACCAGCACCGGATTTTGAGTCCGGCGCGTCTACCAATTCCGCCATCCCGGCATGTGAAGCAGGAGATTATCCATGAAACAACAGTCTTCATCAAGTATAAGCGTCGTCCTGCCCGAAGAAATCGCCCTCGACGAAGACCGCATCAAAGCGAGAGAAGCAACACGAAGGCTGCCGGATATCGAGAGGACTTTCATGATGTCCAATGTTTGAATTCACCGGGGCTGTGCGGCTTTATCGCGCTTCTCCAGTGGAATGATGGGTAGGGTGGCATATGATTACCTACCGGGTTGCCATTCTTGATAGAACGACACGTCCTTATCGTCCTGTAGCCACGGAACGTCATGTGAACACCAAATGTGCATAGCAGGTTTGGTGCCGGGGTCTTCATCGAGTGTTGCTAACCGCACAATGACATGTGGCTGTGCGAGGCGCTCGGCGACGAGGTTTGAGCCACAAGCAGAGCAGAAATGCCTGAGCTTTCCCGGTGATGACTCAAAAGCCGTCAATTTTTCTTTACCTTTTATCCAGCGAAAATGTTCCCGTATAACACCGGCGTTCGATGCAAAAGCAGCAGCATGAGCTTTTCGACAAGTGCGGCAATGGCAATGACTTATTGGCATATCCAACTGATCGACTTCGTACTCAATGGCACCACACAAACAGCTGCCCCTCATATTTTCACCCTATGTAAAAGTTACGGAACTCTTTGATACCTGACAAATGGAATAGACGCCTACTTTTTTAATATGGCATCAAAGTGCCAAAGTAGTGGTGGCATTACTACTACTATCAGGCTGCTGAAAAATCTGATTTTCATAGGGTGAGTGGTGAGATGTTGGGCTTCATTTCATTCAGACCAACCTACCGCGCTATCGGCTTCGACCTCGCGCGTGAATGAAGCAATGGCTTACGCCGGAGAATGGCTCTTGAGCCAATCACGCAAAGCTGCGTCCACTCGGGTCTGCCAGCCCTCGCCGCTTTCGCGGAATTGCTCTACTACTTCTCGCGACAACCGAATAGTGATGCGCTCTTTAATCGGTGCTTTCTGAGAGCCACGCACGCCTAGTTTTTTTCTAAGGGACAGTGGCAACACTTCAGCGGCTGGCCTAAATTTTGCCATATCTTCGGTGGTTAGTTCGCGGACCTCGCCGTCTGCGTCAATCAAGGGTTTGCGGCTTGCCATATCTATTTGCCTCTCTCGAATTTGCCTTACGGAAACTGATTACCCGAATGCCCGTCTCGGTCTCGGTAAAGCACAGAACATGCAGCCGGCGATCCAGGAAGCACAGCGCGATGTAACGGGTTTCGCCATATGCTTTTCGGGTGTCAGGAAACAACAGCGCAGTATTGAAATCGACTTCTGCCACTCGTTCGAATGAGAGTTGGCGCTCTCTGATGTTTCTCTCGTTCTTGGACAGGTCAAAGTCGACTTTCATGAGCCATGAGTGTATGTACAAATAGGGGGGTGCGTCAATGTTTTTTGTATGCACAAATACACAATAAGCTGCCGCGTGAAAGTGGAGTCGAACGTAATGGAATGGACGCTCACTATTTATAATGCGGCATCAAAGTACCAAAGTAGGGGTGGTATTACTACCTCTAGCAGGCTGCTGAAAATATCCGATTTTCATATGGTGAGTGGTGAGATGTTGGGCTTCATTTCATTCAACCCGGCCTACCGCGCTCTACCCATTTTTCTTCGTTAAACATCAATTTCGGAAATATCCGTAAGTGCTGAAGCCAAGCCCTTGGCAACAATACCATTAACTTTTGTGCCGACACGAATGCTGGGATGGCAGTAATCAACCAATATGGATTGATGGCTGCCAAGAGCCACATACCAGAATCCTACGCCATTGATAGTCATTTTTCGATCATATTGATTACAATAAAAAATATGTCTGAGTTGGTCGCCATTTCCACAAGCAATAATAAAATTTGGTGCATATATGGCTAATTGCTCTAGGATTTCCGTTTTGTCATTATTTACGACTTTATTTAGCTCGTCGTTTGATACTGACCCAAAGCCCCAGTTCTTTTTTAATTGAATAAAGCAGTGTCTGGACAATGCTTCCTTAATTGACGCGGCAGAGTCTATTGCTTTTAGCCCTTCCTGCCACGAAACCGTAGGGGATTTTATAAATAAGCACCATCTTGCGATAACACCCCACCATCTATGTGGATTATGTTCTAGTTCGTATCTCTGATCGTACACTTCACCAGGTTGACCGTTTTCACCCATATTCCCATCTTTTAGTACAAATATGACTTTTTGAATTGCTGCTTCATATTGGAATGGATTTGGACATCCGTCTATCATGAACGATGTTTCTGGGTGTTTCAGACGCCATTGTTTGAATAGTGCGTCTTCTTTATTTCTAGTATTCATTTATTTCTCCTCCAAAACGACTAGGCCAAGTGCGCGATAAGCTGCAGATTAAGCATTACAGCACTCGCGTTAAGCAAATTCAAATTGATTTAATTAAGTGTTTTATTTTCTTTCATGGTAGCGGCAACCGAAAAAATTCGGCGCGCGTGACGTGGGGACTTTTCTTATTCACTTGGCAGTAGCAGGCAAAATTTCCGCATCCACTCAGAACCAATCGAAGAGCACACTACAAACCGGCTAACCCCAGCAACAACTTCTCATGTATCCCGCCAAATCCGCCGTTGCTCATGACCAGAAGGTTATCGCTGGGGCGAGCTGCGGCAACAATGGCTGCTATCAATTCATTCAGGTTATCATTTATGATAGCCCTGTCTCCTAGCGGAGCGAGAGCCGCGCGAGCGTCCCAACCGAGGTTGAGGTCGTAGCAAAATACCATGTCGGCATCCTTGAGACTGTCGGGCAGGGCGTTCTTCATCACGCCTAGTTTCATGGTATTGGAACGCGGCTCCAGCACCGCCAGGATGCGCGCGCTGCCTGCTTTGGCGCGCAGCCCGGACACGGTAGTGGCAATCGCAGTGGGGTGATGTGCGAAGTCGTCATACACGGTGATGCCGTTTACTACGCCGCGCACTTCCATGCGCCGTTTGACGTTTTTAAATTCGCTTAATGCCGCCAGGCCTTGCGCTACGGGCACGCCGGCATGACGCGCGGCGGCAAGTGCGGCAAGTGCGTTCAAGCGGTTGTGTTCGCCCATCAATTCCCATTTCAGTTCGCCATGCGCTTTGCCATTAAAAGTCACGTGATTATCTGCGTCGATGTTCCAGCCGTCAGCACAGGCAAATAATTCCACTGGCGTCCAGCAACCGTGGCTGATCACGCGCTTCAATGAATCGGCACGACAGTTGCTGATTATCAGCCCGTTGCCGGGCACAGTGCGCACCAGATGATGGAATTGCGTTTCGATAGCGGCGAGGTCGGCAAAGATGTCAGCGTGATCGAACTCCAGATTGTTGAGGATGACGGTACGCGGACGGTAATGAATAAACTTGGAGCGCTTGTCGAAGAAGGCGGTGTCATATTCATCCGCTTCAATGACGAAGAAAGCCGTATCGGTTAAACGCGCAGAGAGTCCAAAATTCTGCGGCACACCGCCGATCAGGAAACCCGGGTTCAAGCCCGCATATTCCAATATCCACGCCAGCATAGAGGTGGTGGTGGTCTTGCCGTGTGTGCCTGCGACTGCCAGCACCCATTTGTCATGCAGCAGATTTTGCGATAGCCACTGCGGGCCAGAGATGTAGGACAGGTTGCGATTGAGGATTTCTTCCATCAGCGGATTTCCGCGCGATACCACATTGCCGATAACGAAAATGTCCGGCTGAAGGGTGATCTGTTCCGGGCCGAAGCCTTCAATCAGTTCTATGCCCTGAGCCTCAAGTTGCGTGCTCATCGGCGGGTAAACGTTGGCGTCGCAGCCGGTGACGCGATGCCCTGCTTGTTTGGCCAGCACTGCAATGCCGCCCATGAAGGTGCCGCAGATACCCAGTATATGAATGTGCATGTCATGCTCCAATACTGTTTGGTTAAAGAAATTCCGTTCGCCCTGACCCTTCGACTTTGCTCAGGACTGAAGGCATTGTCGAAGGTTTCTGGGTGAACGACTGGCGGTTCGACACGCTCACCACGAACGGTTAAGCGAACAGCATTTGTTATGCCCTGAAAATAAAAAACACCGCGCCCATCAGGCACATTGCGGCATAACTATGCTGAGCTGTTCTGAAAGAATCTCAAGATTAAAAATCGGGCGCAGAATTAAGCATCATAATTTAACACGGGCGCTAACCAGCGTTCGGTTTCTTCAATGCTTAAGCCCTTGCGCTGTGCGTAGTCTTCAATCTGATCTTTGTCTGCTTTTGCCGTAGCAAAATACTGCGATTGCGGATGCGAAAAATAAAAACCACTCACAGCAGCAGTCGGCAGCATGGCAAAACTTTCAGTCAGCGTAATGCCGGCCTTGTTGGGTGCATCCAGCAGTTCAAACAGGGCGCGCTTTTCAGTGTGATCAGGGCAAGCCGGGTAGCCCGGGGCCGGGCGGATGCCGCGATATTTTTCATCGATTAAATCTTCAGTGCTGATCTGTTCGTCGGCGGCATAGCCCCAGAACTCGCGCCGGACACGGGCATGCAGTAGTTCGGCGAAGGCTTCTGCCAGACGGTCGGCCAAGGCTTTCAGCATAATGCTGTTGTAGTCGTCATGCTTGCTTTCGAATTCCGCCACGCGCTCATCAATGCCGATGCCGGTCGTGACCGCAAATGCGCCGATATAATCAGCCACGCCGCTTTCCTTGGGCGCGATGAAATCGCCGAGGCTGAGGTTGGGCTTGTCTTCCGGCTTGACCATTTGCTGGCGCAGATTGTGCCAAGTCATGGCCACGTGGCTGCGCGATTCATCCGTGTAAATTTCGATGTCGTCATTATTGACACTGTTGGCCGGAAACAGGCCAAACACAGCGTTTGCGCCCAACCACTTTTCGTCGATGATGCGCTTGAGCATGGCCTGCGCATCGTGGAATAAATTGCGTGCCGCTTCGCCGATCACTTCATCATTGAGAATTTTCGGGTAGCGCCCGGACAGCTCCCAAGTCTGGAAGAATGGCGTCCAGTCGATGTAGGGGCTGATCTCTGCCAGCGAGTAGTCGCTGAGCGCCTTCACACCGATGAAGCTGGGCTTGGGCGGCGTATAGCTGGCCCAATCTGTTTTCAGGCCGTGCGCGCGCGCGTCTGCCAGTTTGTAACGTGCGCCTTGAGGTTTTTTGTTGGCATGCAGTTCGCGCGTCTTGGCATAGTCGGTCTTTATTCCGGCCACATAGCTGTCGTGTAAAGTGCTGCTCAACAGGTTGTTGCACACCCCCACTGCGCGCGACGCGTCGGTCACATAAACGGTCACGCCGCTGGTATAGTTCGGCTCGATTTTCACCGCCGTATGCATGCGTGAAGTGGTCGCGCCGCCGATCAGCAGCGGGATGGTGAATCCTTGGCGCTGCATCTCCTTGGCTACATACGCCATCTCTTCCAGTGAGGGCGTAATCAATCCGGACAGGCCGATCATATCGGCGTTGTGCTCGCGCGCTGTGTCCAAAATTTTCTGGCACGGCACCATCACGCCCATGTTGATCACTTCGAAATTGTTGCATTGCAGCACCACTGTAACGATGTTCTTGCCGATGTCATGCACATCACCTTTGACTGTGGCGATGACGATTTTGCCTTTGGGCTTGTTGTCGCCCGAGCGCGCCTTTTCCGCTTCTATGTAGGGCACCAGATGCGCCACTGCCTGCTTCATCACGCGCGCGGATTTCACCACTTGCGGCAAAAACATTTTGCCCGCGCCGAACAGGTCGCCGACCACGTTCATGCCGGTCATCAAGGCGCCTTCGATCACTTCGACCGGGTACGTCGACTGTAACCGCGCTTCCTCGGTATCTTCCACGACATAGGTATTAATGCCGCGCACCAGCGCGTGGGTCAGGCGCTCCTGCACTGTGCCCTGTCGCCATGCCAGATCTTCCACCTGAACCTTGGCGCCGCCTGTCACATTTTCTGCCACCACTACCAACCGTTCGCCCGCATCGGGACGGCGATTCAGCACGACGTCTTCCACCGCCTCGCGCAGATCTGCTGGAATTTCATCGTATACGCCGAGCTGACCGGCATTGACGATCCCCATGTTCATGCCCGCTTGCACCGCGTGATAGAGAAACACAGTGTGAATAGCCTCGCGCATGGCATCGTTACCACGGAATGAGAACGATACATTGGATACGCCGCCGCTAATTTTTGCGTAAGGCAGATTCTTTCTGATCCAGCGCGTGGCTTCAATGAAGTCCACCGCGTAGTTGTTGTGCTCCTCTATGCCGGTGGCAATGGCGAAAATGTTCGGGTCGAAAATAATATCTTCCGGCGGGAAGCCGACCTGGTTTACCAGAATGTCATAGCTGCGCTGACAAATTTCAATTTTGCGCTGTTGCGTATCGGCCTGCCCTTTTTCATCAAATGCCATCACGACTGCCGCTGCACCATAGCGGCGTACCAGCTTGGCATATTTGATGAACTCGGCTTCGCCTTCTTTCATGCTGATAGAGTTGACAATAGCCTTGCCCTGCACGCATTTCAGCCCGGCTTCGATCACCGACCACTTGGACGAATCTATCATCAGCGGCACGCGTGAAATATCCGGCTCCGATGCGATCAGGTTGAGATACTTCGTCATGGCGAACTGCGAATCCAGCATCGCTTCGTCCATGTTGATGTCGATAACCTGTGCGCCATTTTCCACTTGCTGCCGCGCCACGTTGACGGCTGTCGAGTAATCACCAGCAAGAACAAGGCGTGCAAACATCTTGGAACCGGTAACGTTGGTGCGCTCCCCGACGTTCACGAACAAGGAATCATCGCCGATGTTGAATGGCTCCAGACCGGATAGCCGACACTTTTTTTCAAGCTCTGGAATGCGGCGCGGAGGGACATCTTTTAGTGCCTCGGCAATCGCCTTGATGTGTGCTGGCGTGGTACCGCAGCAGCCGCCCGCGATGTTGAGGAAGCCGCTGGTGGCAAATTCCTTAACCAGCTTGGCGGTATGTTCCGGCGATTCGTCGTAGCCGGTTTCCGACAGCGGATTGGGCAAGCCGGCATTGGGATGCGCACTTAGATAAGTGGTGGCGACGCGCGACAATTCCTCGACGTAGGGGCGCATCAATTCCGCACCCAGAGCACAATTCAATCCAATGGATAACGGCTTGGTATGTGACAGCGAATTCCAGAATGCTTCAGTCGTTTGGCCCGACAAGGTGCGCCCCGAAGCGTCGGTGATGGTGCCGGAAATCATGATCGGAACGCGCACGTTATGGTGATCGAAATACTGCTCGATGGCGAACAGTGCGGCCTTGGCGTTCAGCGTATCGAAAATGGTTTCCACCATCAGCAGATCCGCTCCGCCATCCAGCAGGCCGCGTATGGCTTCGGTATAGCCTTCCACCAGCTGATCGAAATTGATGTTGCGGAAACCGGGGTCATTTACGTCTGGTGAGATGGATGCGGTACGCGTCGTTGGCCCCAACACGCCCGCTACAAAGCGTGGCTTGTTCGGCACTTGGTTTTCGTATTCGTCGCAGACATCACGCGCCAGCTTTGCCCCAGCCACGTTCAACTCATACACCAGATGCTCCATCTGGTAATCCGCCATCGATACGGAGTTGGCGTTGAAAGTATTGGTCTCAAGGATATCCGCTCCCGCTTCCAGGTATTCTGCATGGATGCCACGAATGATCTGCGGCTGCGTCAGCAACAGCAGATCATTATTACCCTTGAGGTCGAGCGGGTGGTCGGCGAAACTCTGGCGAGGCTCGATATCGCCATCATGCGCGACTACGCCGCGATAGTGGTCTTCGGTCAGCTTGTATTGCTGAATCATCGTTCCCATCGCGCCGTCCAGAATAAGGATGCGCTGTTCCAGCAAACGTTCAATAAGATGGGGTGTGCGGTTCATAGTGTCAGAGACTTAAAAAATAGGTTGTTCTAATCGCAATTTGTGTAATTGCTTTTCTTGCAGTCGCGTGCCATTTTTTGCGCTTCATCGATTTGGGCTGGTGTCATGCGTTGCGCCACTTTATCGAGATTTCCCTGCGCGTCATGTTGACGATTGATTGTTGCGAGATTAAACCACATGTGTGCGTGAACATAATCCTGCGCCACGCCCTGACCGAGGTCATAACTTAAGCCAAGGTAATATTGTGCTTTAGCATGCCCCTGTTCGGCCGCTGAGCGAAACCACTTTACCGCTGCCTGATAATCCTGTGCAGCGCCCTGGCCGTTGCCATAGCTTACGCCCAGATTAAATTGAGCTTTTGCATGCCCTTGCTTGGCCGCCAAGTGAAACCACTTCACAGCTTCCTGATAATTTTGCGCTGCAATTTGCCCCTCAAGATAGATTAAACCAAGGTTGTATTGCGCGACTGCATCACCTTGTTCGGCCGCCGAACGAAACCACTTTACCGCTTCCTGATAGTCATGTGTAACGCCCTGTCCGTTGGCATAATTTATGCCAAGGCTGAACTGTGCTTTCGCATGTCCCTGTTCGGCCGCCGAACGAAACCACTTGGCCGCTTCCTGATAGTCCTGAGTGACGCCCTGGCCGTTGCCGTAACTTAAGCCCAGGTTAAATTGTGCATTTGCATGCCCTTGCTTGGCCGCCGAGCGAAACCACTTTACTGCTTCCTGAGAGTCTTGTGACACGCCATCCCCATAGAGAAACATTTCACCAAGGTTGTTTTGCGCAGTTGCATCACCTTGTTCGGCAGCCAAGTGCAATGCTTCGTTAACGTGTGCATATTTTCCTTCTGTCTTCACCTCATCAGGATGCGCGTTGGCTAGGCCACTGCTCATTGCCAATATGACTGTTAAATAAAAATTCCATTTTTTCATTAAGTTCCCCGGAGAATTTACGCCTGCATGTTGCTTACCATTTGATCATTATAATGGCATTCAACACGCGCATGCACAGGCCGCTTAAGGCAATGCTGAACAAGTTATCATGTACAAAACAAAATATACTTCACTGACATAGGCAAACACTTGTTCACCCGGTTTCTTCGTTTCTGGAAGATGAAGGAATTTGAGTGGCGTGGTGGCGTCAGGTATGGCGTTGTCTCCAGGATATGCTGATTCATTGCAGCCTACTGTGCTTGTCATCTATTATGTTTAAAATGTTGCATAACTGTATTGCGTATACTAAATTCAGCGTTGCCTTGGCGCAGTTAATCTGGCGTAAGTGACAGATGCTTTTGTTTCGTCCCGAAATTGATTCCGCGTCAGTTAACTGTGTTTTTTACGATTTGCAGCGCGCTCAGAAAGAATGGCCACAATGACAATTTCAAAGAACAACTTGCCCCGATTTTCGCGCCATCTCTGCTTGACGCTGGGCATACTTGTTGTTTTTGCCGCAACCTTTGCCGTTTATGCTTGGGGAGAAAGGGAGATCGGTCACGCTAATAAGTCGCGGCAGCAGTCGTTCCTGCTGGCTAACGAATTGCGCCAGTCGTCTGATGACCTTACCCGCATGGTTCGCACCTATGTGGTGACCGGAGATCCCATCTACAAGCAGCACTATCAGGAAGTTCTCGACATCCGAAATGGCAGGAAGCCCAGCCCAATCGACTATCAGAATATCTATTGGGATATCGTACTGGGCGATGACCAGCGGCCGCGGCCGCCGGGACTGGCGGTTCCCTTGCTGGAGTCGATGGGGGGGGCCGGTTTTACTGAAGAAGAATTCGCCAAACTAGCGGAGGCGAAAACCAACTCGGATACGCTCACACGCACCGAATTGGCCGCTATGAAACTGAGCGAATCAACTAACCTGCCGACTGAGGAAATGCGCGGCAAGGCAAGCCTGATGCTGCATGACGCAGCCTACCACCAAGCCAAGGCCAGCATCATGCGGCCGATCAGCCAGTTTCAGAAAATGGTGGGCCAGCGCACGCTGGAGGCCGTGCATACCGCTGAAGTCCGCGCCACATTAATGCGTGCGGCCTTCATCCTGTTGGGTTTGCTGCTGGCATTTCTACTCTGGAAATCGCAGCGGAAGTTGCATGTAACGCTGGGTGGCTCAGTGAACGAGCTGCATACGCGCATCGCCCACCTTGGCAGTGGAAATTTTTCATCCGCCATCTCGGTCGCCAAAGGCATGGAAAATAGTGTGCTGGACTGGTTATCGGAAACGCAGATAAGTCTGGCCAGAATCGACGCTCAGCGCAAGGAAGCCGAAGAAAAAAATCAACGCTTGACCAAGCTTTACGCCGCTTTGAGCAAGTGTAACCAGGCCATCGTGCGCTGCACCAGCGAGGCGGAGTTGTTTGCGCAAGTCTGCCGCGTGGTAGTGAATTTCGGCGGCATGGATATGGCATGGATAGGCGTGCCTGAAGAGCATAGCAAACACATAAAGCCGATCGCATCCTTTGGCAGTGGTGTGGAATATCTGAGAGGACTGCAGATTTCAGTGGAAGCCAATGAACCATATGGACGCGGACCGACCAGCTCGGCGTTCCGCGAGAACATGCCATTTTGGTGTCAAGATTTTCAGCAAGACCCCGTCACCACGCAGTGGCATAAGCACGGTGCACGGTTTGGGTGGGCGTCATCCGCCGCGCTTCCGCTACATCGGAATGGAGAGGTTGCCGGGGTTTTAACCCTCTATACCGATGTGGACAACGCCTTCGACGAAAATGTGCGTAATTTGCTGGTGGGAATGGCGCTGGACATAGACTACGCGCTGAAAAGCCTTGAGCACGAGGCGCAGCGTAAGCGGGCAGAGGAGGCATTGCGGGAGAGCGAACAGCGCTTGCGCACCATCATCGAGACGGAACCGGAATGCATAATGGTCGTTGACAGCGGCGGTCTAGTCATGGAAATGAACGCTACGGGTCTTGCCATGCTCGAAGCAGATTCGATAGAAGAGGTGCAACAGCATAAGCTCATAGACTTTATTCTTTCCAAATATCACGAATCCTTTATCGCCACGCATACGCGCGTGATGAGTGGAGAAAGTTGTATTTTTGAGTTCGAAATCAAAGGGATCAAAGGGTCGCAGCACTGGCTTGAAACCCATGCCGCTCCACTCAGTGATGCGGACGGCAAAATCACGATGTTGCTTGGTATTACCAGAGACATTACCGCGCGCAAGGAAGCCGAGAAACGTATTCAATATCTGGCGCATTTCGACGCGCTCACCGGGCTGCCAAACCGCGTCCAACTGAATAACCACGCCAAATATGTCATCAGTTTGGCGCAGCGGAGTCAGGAGCCAGTGACGTTGATGTTCCTCGATCTCGATCACTTCAAGGACATAAACGATACTCTCGGCCACAGTGTCGGCGATGCTTTGCTGGTCGAACTAGCCAAACGGCTGCGCTTGGTGCTACGTGAGGAAGATATGGTGTCGCGTCTTGGTGGGGACGAATTTATTTTCTTGTTGTATGGCGTCGATGCACACGAAGCATCCCATGTGGCGCAGAAGCTGCTGGATGTCATCGCTGAACCGTGCCAGATAGAACAGTATGATTTGAACGTAACCGGCTCGATCGGCATTGCACTTTATCCGGGTGACGGCGCGGAGCTGGAGACTCTGTCCAAGAGTGCCGACTCCGCCATGTATCGTGCCAAGCACGAAGGCCGTCATGGCTACTGTTTTTTTACTGCGGAAATGCAGATTCGTTCGGAGCGTCACCTGAAACTGGTCAATGCACTGCGCCAAGCGATTGAACGAGATCAACTTCAGATCCACTACCAGCCGCAAATATCCGTGAACGACGGCCGCATCGTCGGGGCGGAAGCTTTGCTCCATTGGATACATCCAGAGATGGGTTTAGTTTCGCCAACGGAATTCATCCCCTCCGCAGAAGAAAGCGGATTGATCCTGCTGATTGGAGAGTGGGTGCTGAGGCATGCGGTGCGGCAGGCAAAATCCTGGATGCAGAATGGCCTGGCTCCACTGGTTATGGCGGTGAATCTTTCCGTAGTTCAGTTCCGCCATCCCGACTTGCCTAACCTGATCACGCGCATCCTCGACGAAGAGGGCTTGCTGCCGGAATATCTGGAGCTGGAGCTGACCGAGGGCGTAGCGATGCACGATCCGCAAAAGGCGATCGCCGTAATGAATAAACTGCACGAGCGCGGCGTGCGCATGTCGATCGATGATTTTGGTACCGGCTATTCCTCACTGAGCCACCTGAAGAAATTCAAGGTGTACAAACTCAAGATCGATCAGTCCTTTGTGCGTGATATCAGCACCGATCCGGAAGACAGGGCTATCGTTAGCGCCATCATCAACATGGCGAAGAGCCTTGGACTGCAAACCATCGCTGAGGGAGTTGAAACGGCGGGGCAACTGGAGTTCCTGCAGGAACAGGGTTGTGATGAGTTGCAGGGCTATTATTATTGCAAGCCATTGCCGCCCGACCAGTTCGAGGAGTTCGCTCGATCAAATGCCTGACAGCCTTGAACTAATAGAAAGCAACATTGAAGTAATGGGATCATGAGTTTTCCGCCTGACGCTATTGATTGGCGGATTCAAATTTGAGTTGCGATGGCAATGATCCAGTAACGCGCGAATTTGCCTATCGCCATGAATAATGCAGCGTGCCATGGATTAAGCCTTAGCCATCCGGCAGCAAGACACAGCGCATCACCAAGCAATGGCACCCAGGCAAGCAGTAATGCGGGAGTGCCGTAGTGCTGGATTTTCTCCACATGTTTGAGCTTATGAGTTTGAGGTAGCAGCCGACCCATACCGAATGACACCATGCCACCTAGCGTATTGCCGAGAGCCCCGAGCAAAAGTGCAGGCCAAAATAACTCCGGGTACAGTTTCAGCACGCCGATCAGCACAACTTCAGAGCCACCGGGAAGCAAGGTGGCGGCGAGGAAGCTGCTGATGAAAAGCGATAATAGACTGGTAGATTCAGTCATGTTCCGACAGTCGGTAGATTCTCAAAAACATCAATGGTGTGAGCATGGCTGGTAGCAAGTATGATAAAGACAATAGGGAGCTTTGAATCACATGTCGAGGCATGATGATATTACTTCTGTAAGAATTAGTTTAAAAATTTCTATGTAACTATTGTAAAGTTTTTGGGACGCACGCAGATTTAGTATCGAGTATATTATTTCAGTGTGGTAAAAAGTGAGTTGGAAGGAATACATAATTCTCTTGCATTGTGAAACTGAATCCACGTTAGCATTTTTCGCTGGATTAATTTGAATTAGTGCATTCATGCAACTATTCATGCCTGCTATATTTTGTGCAAAGCCACCAAATTAACTCGGAGCCAATATGAGCGAACCGCTACTGATCGCTAAAAATAACAAGCAAGAACTTTTTCTACTGGCGCAAATGGCCAATCGCCACGGGTTGATAACAGGCGCAACAGGAACGGGCAAGACGGTCACCCTGCAAACACTGGCAGAATCCTTTAGCCGCATTGGTGTGCCGGTATTTCTTTCTGATATCAAGGGGGATTTGTCCGGTTTGAGCAAGTCCGGTGGCAACAATCAAAAAATTACCGAAAGAGTCGTGCAACTCAATCTGGAAAATTTTGTGCATCGCGCCTATCCAGTAACGTTCTGGGATGTATTCGGAACCATGGGCCATCCACTGCGTGCCACTATTTCTGACATGGGGCCGCTGCTCATCGGGCGTATGTTGAATTTGAACGAAGTGCAGCAGGGCGTGCTGGCGCTAGTATTCAAAGTGGCCGATGACAATGGACTGTTATTACTTGATTTGAAGGATCTGCGCGCGATGTTGCAGAACGTTGGTGACAATGCAGCAGATTTCACGACTGAATACGGCAACATCTCCGCCGCCAGCATTGGCGCGATTCAGCGCGGCCTGCTGCAAATTGAAACGCAAGGCGGCGAAAGTTTTTTTGGTGAACCGATGCTCAATATTGACGACCTGATGCAGACCGACGCTAACGGCTACGGCATGATTAACATCCTGGCCGCCGACAAGCTGATGTCTTCGCCCAAAGTGTATTCCACCATGCTGCTGTGGTTGCTTTCCGAATTATTTGAAAACCTGCCGGAAGCGGGTGATCTTGCCAAGCCCAGGCTGGTATTCTTCTTCGACGAAGCACATGTGTTGTTCAACGATGCTTCTGAAGCGTTACTCGATAAAATCGAACAAGTGGTACGTCTGATTCGTTCCAAAGGCGTAGGTGTATATTTCGTCACCCAAAACCCGGCAGATGTGCCGGACAAGGTGCTGGGCCAGCTCGGCAACCGGGTGCAGCACGCGCTACGCGCCTTTAGTCCACGCGACCAGAAGGCGGTGAAGGCAGCAGCTGAAACCATGCATGACAATCCCGATCTGGATGAAGAAGTCGCCATTACTACGCTGGGCGTAGGCGAAGCACTCGTTTCATGTCTGGACGAAAAAGGCCGCCCGGGAATTGTTGAACGTGCGCTGATTGTTCCGCCACAGGCTCAAATCGGCCCGATTAATGAAGCTGAACGCAAAGCCATTATTCAGGATTCGCTGCTGGTCGGTCACTATGAAAAAGCAGTGGATCGTGAATCGGCTTACGAAATTATCAAGAAACGCGCCAGCAATAAATCCGCTGAAGCTGAAACAGCGCAGGCTGCTGATCCAGCGCAAGCAGGGACGAGTGGCGGCGCTGGATTTGGCGGGATGTTGGGAAGCATCTTTAGTGGCAGTACATCAAGAGGTCGTGAAGGTATCGGTGAGGCATTTGTCAGGAGTGCCGCCCGTGCCATTGGCTCATCAGTTGGGCGGCAAATTATTCGCGGTGTACTGGGTTCGATCCTGGGCGGCAGACGGTAAGTGCTATCGTTAGAGGCGCCCTGTGGTCATTTCGCATCATCCGGGCACCCTTATTTTTTGCGCGGCATGTATAGGTCAGTAATACTGCCTTCGGCAATTTCCGCTGCGAAGCCGACAGTTTCTGACAGCGTGGGGTGCGGGTGGATAGTCAGACCGATGTCTTCCATGTTCGCACCCATTTCCAGCGCAAGCACAGTTTCGGCGATCAATTCCCCCGCATTGCTGCCCACGATGCCGGCACCGAGAATACATTTTGTTTGCGGGTCATACAGCAGCTTGGTAAGGCCTTCTTCACCCCCCATTGACAGTGCACGGCCGCTTGCCGCCCATGGAAAGGACGCTTTCTCATAGGCGATGCCCTGTGCTTTAGCCTGCGTTTCGGTCAGACCCATCCAGGAAATTTCCGGATCGGTATACGCCACAGACGGAATGGTAAGCGCATCGAAGCTGGCTTTATGCCCGGCAATAACTTCCGCCGCCACTTTGCCTTCATGCGTTGCCTTGTGCGCCAGCATGGGGTCGCCAACAATGTCGCCGACAGCATAGATGTGCGGCACATTGCTGCGCTGCTGTTTATCCACCGGGATAAAACCGCGTTCATTGACCACTACGCCTGCCGCTGCTGCGTTAATTTCGTGTCCGTTTGGACGACGTCCTACGGCGAGCAGCACACGGTCGTATAGTTGCGGCTGCGGTGCATTGTTACCCTCGAAGGTTATATTCAGTCCTTCCTTCGTGGCCTCAATTTTGGTGACCTTGGTCTTCAGGTAAATTGCTTCGTAACGTTTTTCGATGCGCTTGTGCAATGGACGCACAAGGTCGCGATCAGCGCCGGGAATCAGGCCATCGGCCAATTCGACCACAGAAATTTTGGAGCCTAGCGCGTCATATACCGTGCCCATCTCCAAGCCGATGATGCCGCCGCCAATAATCAACATACGTTCAGGAATATCCTGCAACAGCAATGCACCGGTGGAATCAATCAAGCGTGGATCATCGTATGGAAAGCCGGGAATACGCGCCACGCTGGAGCCTGCTGCAATGATGGCATTATCAAACGTGATGGTTTTGTTGCCGTCGCTGGTTTCCACCGTGATGCTGTTAGGCGAGCTGAATTTCGCCACACCGTAAACGACTTGAACTTTGCGCTGCCTGGATAAAACTGCTAAACCGCCGGTTAGCTTGGCGATAACGCTTTCCTTCCAGCTGCGGATTTTATTAATGTCGATTGCCGGTTTGCTGAAAGTTACACCATGACGCGAAACTTCATCTGCCTCGGTGATAACCTTGGCGACATGCAACAACGCCTTCGACGGGATGCAGCCTACATTAAGACACACGCCGCCCAGTTTGGAGTGGCGTTCAATCAGGATGACTTGTTTGCCCAGATCGGCAGCACGGAAAGCTGCGGTATAGCCACCGGGACCGGCGCCCAGAACGACTATTTCGGCATGAAGATCACCTTTTTCAAAAGGGGGTGGGGTTGGGATAGCAAATTCCGGAGTCGAAGAAGGAGCAGGAGTGTCATGACCCATCTTTTCCTCCACGCTTTCTTTATCGGGTGAGGGGGTTGGCTGTTCTTCTGAAAAAGGGGGAATGGAAGCGACTGAAGTGGATTGAACAGATGAGGAAATGGCTCCTTCCGCTGCCGATTCTGCTTCCAACATTAAAATCAAATCGCCTTGGTTGACCTTGTCTCCAATCTTGATCTTTAGTTCTTTCACCACCCCGGCAACGGGGGAAGGCACTTCTACAGTTGCCTTGTCGGTTTCCAATGTGATCAGCGATTGCTCTGCGGTTACGGTCTCGCCTATTTTTACCAGCACCTCGATAACGGATACACCCTTAAAGTCACCGATATCCGGCACGTTAACTGCGATGGTTTGTTTCATAATTTTCTTTCGTGATCATTTCAGGCAGGTGCATAGCCACATAAACTCTCGGTGAGAAATGTGCCTGCTAACGTCTTATCTGTCCGCTGCCCAGCACAATAAACTTCTGCGAGGTTAGTCCTTCCAACCCTACCGGGCCGCGCGCGTGAATTTTGTCAGTCGAGATACCGATTTCCGCGCCTAATCCATATTCAAAGCCATCGGCAAAGCGCGTTGAAGCATTCACCATCACCGAGCTGGAATCCACTTCGCGTAAAAAGCGCATCGCCTTGGTGTAATTCTCGGTCACGATGCTGTCGGTATGCTGTGATCCGTAGGTATTGATATGCGCGATAGCATCATCCAACCCAGCGACCACGCGCACGCTCAAAATCGGCGCAAGATATTCAGTGCGCCAATCTTCTTCTGTAGCAACTGCCATTTGCGTAACAAGTTTACAAGCGGCCACATCACCGCGCAGCTCCACGCCCTTATCCAGATATATTTTACATAATTGAGGCAGTACTCGTGCCGCCACACTGGCAGCCACCAACAACGTTTCCATGGCATTACACACACCGTAACGGTGGGTTTTGGAGTTGTCGGCAATACGGATGGCTTTTTCCAAATCAGCCTCGTCGTCGATATATACATGGCAGATACCGTCCAGGTGTTTTATAACCGGCACACGGGCTTCTTTCGAGATGCGCGCGATTAGACTTTTTCCGCCACGTGGCACGATCACGTCCACGTATTCCTGCATGGTAATAAGCTCGCCTACTGCCGCACGGTCGGTCGTGCTGATCACCTGCACCGCACTTGCCGGCAAGCCGGCTTCGCGCAGCCCTTGCTGCACGCATGCTGCAATTGCCTGGTTGGAATGAATCGCCTCGGAGCCACCGCGTAAGATGGCGGCATTGCCTGATTTCAGGCACAGCCCTGCGGCATCAGCCGTCACATTAGGGCGCGATTCATAAATGATGCCAATAACGCCAAGCGGCACACGCATCTTACCAACCTGAATGCCGGAGGGACGATACTTCAGGTCGCTAATCTCACCGATGAGGTCTGGCAGGGCAGCTATTTGTAATAGCCCTTCCGCCATGCTGTGCACGGTTTTTTCAGTCAGGGTGAGACGGTCGATGGAGGCGGCATCCATCCCGTTAACACGCGCAGCAGCGGTATCCTTGGCGTTCGCCGTAATGAGTTGTGCGGTGCTGCTCAGGATCGCAGCAGCAATATTTTCCAGGGCACGATTTTTTGCCGCAGTACCGGCTTGCGCCATAATGCGCGAAGCGGCACGAGCCTCCTGCCCGACCTGTTGCATGTACGTTTTTATGTCATCCATTTCTACCTCGCCCATCTATAAGTGCGCATTTTACCATTGCACTTAAGTTAAAATGCGCTCCTTGTATATTAGGGTTCGCCATGTCTGACATTCTGCAAAAAATTCTTACTGTTAAGGCGCAAGAAATTGCTGTCGCAAAAGCCAATTGCTCATGGGAAACCATGCGTGCCAAGGCGGAGCAAGCCTTACCCACTCGTGATTTTGTCGGAGCAATTCGCAGCAAAATTACAGCAGGCCAGCCCGCAGTGATAGCCGAAATTAAAAAAGCCAGCCCAAGCAAAGGTGTGTTGCGCGCGGATTTTCGCCCGGCGGAAATCGCCGCCAGCTATGCAAGTCACGGTGCGGCCTGTCTGTCAGTGCTAACCGATGCGCAATTTTTTCAAGGCAGTGCCGAGTATTTGCAAGCAGCGCGGGCCGCGTGTTCAATCCCGGTGCTGCGCAAGGATTTCATGGTGGATACCTACCAAATTTATCAGGCTCGTGCGTTAGGAGCGGACTGTATCCTGCTGATTGCGGCGGCATTAAGTTTGGCGCAGATGCAGGAATTCGAGGCTTTGGCACACAGCCTGAGACTAAGCGTGCTGATAGAAGTGCATAATAAAACAGAATTGGACGAGGCATTGCAACTCACCGCCCCGCTCATCGGGATCAATAATCGCAACCTGCGTACTTTTGAGGTAAATCTGCAAACCACGCTGGATTTATTACCGCACATTCCACAAGAACGTATTGTGGTTACCGAAAGTGGCATCCTCCAAGCAGAAGATGTACAGCTGATGCGCAACAATCACGTCAATGCTTTCTTGGTAGGCGAGGTATTTATGCGTGCGCCCGAGCCAGGTGTTGCATTAGCTCAGTTGTTTGGGTTGTGATGCATATCACCGCATCAATAAAAAACGGGCACCTGCAGGTGCCCGTTTACGATCAAACTATTAATCCTCTTTCGAGGACGATAGTTTAGAACGAATGTTTCATACCAGCCGAGAAAGCAGAAGGTGATCCACCAGTCCCTTGATTGCTAACGGAAGTGCTGCCACTGTTCCAGCCAAGGCCGTAAAGGCCATTAGAATCAACGTCTAACTTGGTGTACAAAGCATACAGCGTAGTGTGAGCGGTCATTTTGTGGTCATAACCAACTGAATATTGCTTGGCTCCTGTGTTGGAAGCACCACCAACTTCATTATCAATATCTGTATACGCCAACTTAAGCGCATCAGTTGAAGTTACGTTGTACTTACCGGATAGATACCAGCCACGGGAACTACCAGAAGCATTTCTGTTGCTGATCTTTTCATAAACACCATTTATCGCAAAGGCATCTACCGCGTAACCCCCGGCAATTTTCCAAGCATCTGTGCTTAGGTTGTTTAAGGCCAGACCATTACTGATGCTTTGATAAGCTACAGTGGCGGAATATGGGCCTGCGTTGTACATACCAGCAACCGACATACCCTCATTCGTATTGAACAAACTGTTAAGCGTACCCACTGTTGGCGTATTAAAGCCAGGTGCTGTTCCGCCTTGATCGCCAAAATAAGAAGCCGCTGCACTGAAACCGGAGTAATTCAAGCTGTTGAAACCAACGGAGTTGCTTGCACGAACGTCATGACCGAGACCCATCAAGGAACGGTTATCCGCAATGGTGTTGTGGAACATGTCCATGCCGCGTGTTGCCAGCTTGTAAGGTGTATCGAAACGGCCCAATCTTACAGTACCCGCTGTGTCGCTTTTCAAGCCAGCGAAGGTATCACGGAAAGCAACTGCTGTTCCAGAACCTGGGTTTTCTGTACCGCCTAAACCTGCGCCAATTGCAATTTGGTTTTCAATTTGCCAGATTGCTGACAAACCGCCACCCAAATCTTCAGAACCCTTAAAGCCTATGCGTGATGCATTGCTGCCTACTCCATGGCTGTCTCTGTTGTTATCATTGTCTATGACATCATAGGATACGTTAGCTTGACCGTAAATACTCATTTCGGCCATTGCTACAGAGCTCGCACATACACCCGCGACGGCTAGAGCAATCAAACTCTTATTCATGTTCATAAAATGTTCTCCTTGATTTACTAAATTGGTTTTCCGGGAAAACCTCTCAAACTTAAACCACTGATGAGAAGTCAGATTGTATTCTGACAGAGAGCTTAAGAGATAAGCAAGGCGCATGTTGTATTATTGCAACATAAATACAAACAATAAAATTCCTCTTAGCCCCCTTTAATTGCTAAGGACAAGATTTGTTAAGAAGAAAATTGAAAGATGGTTCTAATATTGATAGCATTCACCGAGATAGCTATAAAAATGCAAAGGAGCGTTCCGTGCTGAGTTTCGACAGCTTGATTATCAAATTCGACAAGGGCTTGCGCACTCTATTTAGCGAGGCGCACAGTATCCGCCCTTTCCCTGATGCCGGTTTGCCGGATGCCGCATTGGACGAGAACGAGAAAAAGCTCGCGGCAGCGCTGATGCGAGTAAACCATAGCGGCGAGATTTGCGCTCAAGCGTTATATCAAGGGCAAGCACTGACGGCGCGTGATCCTGTGGTGCAAAAGGAATTGCAACAGACAGCGAACGAGGAGACCGAGCATCTGGCATGGACGTCGCGACGTGTGCATGAATTAGGCGGCCATCTGAGCTTGCTCAATCCAATTTGGTATGGGAGTTCGTTGGCCATCGGCGCGCTCGCCGGATTGCTAGGCGATAAATGGAATCTTGGATTTATGGCGGAAACTGAACGTCAGGTAGGTGCGCATTTGCAAAGTCATTTAGGGAGATTGCCGGAACAGGATATAAAAAGTCGTGTGGTTGTTCGGCAAATGCTCACAGACGAAGCTCGGCACGGGGATATTGCAGTGCAACTGGGTGGTGCGGAAATGCCACTGCCGATAAAGCTTGCGATGCAAGTGAGCGCAAAGGTAATGACTCAGACTGCATATTGGATATAGTTTAGAGGCGCCCTATAGTTTGGTGTTCACGGTGGATTCAAGTTCGAACTGCACCTACTCTTGTCTGACGCAATCCACATAGTAGCGCGGTCCGTCACTCCCCCCATTTGCCACCAAGCCATGAATGTCACTCTCAAATCCTGGAAATTTCTGATTAAAGTCACGCGCAAATTTGAGGTAGTCCACGATGGTTTTGTTGAAGCGCTCACCCGGGATGAGTAGCGGAATGCCTGGCGGATAAGGCGTCAACAGCACGCTGGTGATGCGTCCTTCCAGTTCGTCAATCGACACGCGGTCAATCTCGCCATGCGCCATTTTAGCGAAGGCGTCGGACGGTTTCATGGCAGGTTCCATGTTGGAAAGGTACATCTCGGTGGTTAATCGCGCTACGTCATTGATCTTGTAAATGCCGTGAATCTGGTCGCACAGGTCACGGAGGCCGATCTTCTCATAGCGTGCGTATTTGGCGACAAATTCGGGCAGCACGCGCCATAGGGGCTGATTCTTGTCATAGTCATCCTTGAATTGCTGCAACTCGGTGACCATGGTATTCCAGCGTCCCTTGGTGATGCCAATGGTGAACATAATGAAAAAAGAATAGAGACCCGTTTTTTCCACCACAACACCGTTTTCCGCCAAGTACTTGGTGACGATGGCAGCCGGAATGCCGGAATCGGCGAAGTCCCCCCCGACATCCAGCCCCGGGGTAATAATGGTGGCCTTGATCGGGTCGAGCATGTTGAAGCCCGGCGCCAGGTTGCCGAAGCCATGCCAGCGATCATCTGCACCCAGCATCCAGTCCGCGCGCGAAGCCATGCCTTCTTCGGCGAGATAGTCCGGCCCCCAAACTTTGAACCACCAATCTGCCCCCCACTCTTCATCCACCTTGCGCATGGCACGACGAAAATCGAGCGCTTCAGCAATGGATTCTTCTACCAGGGCAGTGCCGCCGGGAGGCTCCATCATTGCCGCAGCCACATCGCATGACGCGATAATGGCGTACTGCGGGCTGGTAGAGGTATGCATCATATAGGCTTCGTTGAAGCAGTCACGATCCAGTTTGCGCGCCTCGCTGTCCTGCACCAAAATCTGTGAGGCTTGACTCAATCCGGCCAACATTTTATGCGTCGATTGTGTGGAAAACACCATGGATTCCTTGCATGGCTTACGGCCTTGGCCTATGGCGTGCATATCCTTGTAGAAATCATGAAAGGCGGCATGCGGTAGCCATGCCTCGTCGAAAAGCAGGGTATCAATTTGTCCATCCAGCATCTGCTTGAGCGTTTCCACGTTGTACAACACGCCATCGTAAGTACTCTGAGTGATAGTCAGGATTCGCGGCTTTTGCTTTTTATTCTTGATGAACGGATTGGCATCGATCTTGCGCTGGATGGTCTCCATTTTAAACTCGTCCAGTGAAATCGGTCCGATGATGCCGAAATGATTGCGTGTCGGCATCAGGAATACGGGTATTGCTCCCGTCATGATGATGGAATGCAAGATGGATTTATGACAGTTGCGATCCACCACCACGATGTCGTCTGGTGCGACGGTGGAATGCCATACGATTTTATTTGATGTAGAGGTGCCGTTAGTCACAAAAAACAGGTGATCGCAATTGAAAATACGCGCTGCATTTCGCTCGCTGGCCGCTACCGGTCCGGTATGGTCGAGCAGCTGACCGAGTTCGTCGACTGAGTTGCAAACGTCTGCACGCAACATGTTTTCGCCAAAAAACTGGTGAAACATCCGACCTACCGGCGATTTCAGGAAAGCCACTCCGCCCGAATGGCCGGGGCAATGCCAGGAATAGGAACCATCTTGCGCGTAATTAACCAGCGCGCGGAAAAACGGCGGGGCGAGTGAATCCAAATATAATCGGGCTTCGCGGAGGATGTGCCGCGCCACGAATTCCGGCGTGTCTTCATGCATATGAATGAACCCATGCAATTCGCGCAGGATGTCATTCGGGATATGGCGTGAAGTACGCGTTTCGCCGTATAGATAGATAGGGATATCGGCATTTTTAAAGCGGATCTCTTCCACGAAAGCGCGGATGCTTTTCAGTGCAATTGCCGTCTCTTCTTTGCTGCCACCGCCAAATTCCTCATCGTCAATCGATAGCAAAAATGCCGAAGCCCGGCTTTGCTGCTGCGCGAATGAAGTCAAATCCCCATAGCTTGTTATACCCAGCACCGCCATGCCTTCTTTCTGGATAGCCTCGGCCAAAGCGCGTACGCTCAGGCCACTGGAATTTTCCGAGCGGAAATCTTCGTCGATGATGATGATGGGAAAATCAAATTTCATTCAGTGCTCCTTGGTGGGGAATATCTGCCGGGCAGCGAGTTGGTGCAGTTAGTCGCGCGGGGGATAGGGGTTTTTCAGGGCTTGGACCAGCTCAGTCAGTACCGCGCGAAACTGCTGTTCGTCACAACCCATTAATACTGCATCCTCCAGCGCATCCTGGCAGATTTGGCGGATTTCCTCCATGTTCTCGCTCAGCACCTTGTTCTTTTCCACGCACGCGACCACCTCGCCTGTGGGGCTGCGCCAAATGGTTTGCGGACATGATGCCATTAAATCTATGCCTCTATATGATTCAGTAGAACCGGAACGTAACCATGCATCTGATTTTAGGGCGCTTCTAAAAATTCAAGTTTCTAGGCAAGACAAGGCACGAGTAAAAAATTTGAGCGCAGCATATAGTTGATATGTAAGCGATAATTTTTTTCGAGTAACGCCGTATTGTGACGAAAATTGGATTTTTAGAGGCGCCCTTTATATTTTGGGTAGTGTAACCCCAACCTGCCCCTGATACTTGCCGCCCCTATCCTTGTATGAGACTTCGCATACTTCGTCGGATTCGAAGAAGATCACCTGCGCCACGCCTTCATTGGCGTAAATTTTCGCTGGCAGAGGCGTGGTATTGGAAAATTCCAGCGTCACATAACCCTCCCATTCCGGCTCCAACGGTGTGACATTGACGATAATGCCGCACCGCGCGTAAGTAGATTTACCCAGGCAAATGGTCAGTATGCTGCGGGGGATGCGGAAGTGTTCCACGGTGCGTGCCAGCGCGAAAGAGTTGGGCGGGATGATGCAATAGTCGCTCTTGATCTCGACGAAAGAATCGGCATCGAAATTCTTCGGATCGACGATGGTGCTATTGATGTTGGTAAACAGCTTGAATTCGTCTGAGCAACGGACGTCATAGCCGTAGCTTGACGTGCCATATGACACGATGCGGTGGCCATCCCTTTCTTTCACCTGCCCCGGCTCGAACGGATCGATCATGCCGTGCTCTTTGGCCATGTGACGTATCCACTTGTCTGATTTAATGCTCATGTTTAGTTTGATACAGAAGTTATGGTCAAGGGAAAAAAATGAAAATATAAATGCTTCATGACACGTCGCATTTTACGTTTTCTCGTTATGTTTTTTGCATCACAATTTTAGGGAATGCCGCGCTATAGTCTTGCGCCATTTCAGCAATTTTTACCGCCACACGCCGCGCAATCTGTTTGTACTCCTTGGCAATTGTACCGTCTGGGTCGGCCGCTACGGTGGGTTTGCCGGAATCAGCGTGCTCGCGGATGCGGATATCCAAAGGCAATGAGCCGAGAAACTCTGCTTGGTAGTCGTTACACATTTTTTCTGCTCCGCCGCTCCCGAAAATATGTTCCTCATGCCCACATTTCGAGCAGATATGCGTGCTCATGTTTTCCACGATACCCAGTATTTTAATGCTCACCTTCTCGAACATCTTGAGTCCCTTGCGCGCATCCATCAGTGCGATGTCCTGCGGAGTGGTCACAATGATTGCCCCGGTCACCGGTACTTTTTGCGACAGAGTCAGCTGGATATCGCCAGTGCCGGGCGGCATGTCCACCACCAGATAGTCCAGCCCATCCCAGCGCGTCTGATTCAACAATTGATCCAGCGCTTGAGTGACCATCGGGCCGCGCCAGACCATCGGCACGTCCTCGCCTTGAATCATGAAGCCGATGGACATCACCTGCAACCCATGTCCCTGCATAGGCTCGACCGACTTGCCATCACGCGAGATGGGCTCGCCTTTGATGCCCATCATGGTGGGCAGGGAAGGGCCGTAAATATCCGCATCCAGAATCCCGACGCGGGCACCTTCCGCAGCCAGGGCCAGCGCCAGATTTACCGCCGTAGTGGATTTACCCACACCGCCTTTGCCGCTAGCCACCGCAATAATATTCTTTACCCCATCAACCAGCTTTACGCCGCGCTGCACAGCATGAGGCACGACTTTGCTGCTCACATTCACTGCAAGAGTGTCGATCCCTGGTAAAGCGCTACGCAGGTGATTTTCCACCATCAACCGTATCTCGTCCCACACGCTTTTTGCTGGGTAGCCAAGCAGAATGTCGAGCGATAAATTATCGCCGCTGATCTTTATATTTTTTACCGACTTGCCCGCTACAAAGTCTTTTTTTGTATTGGGGTCAATCAACTTTGCCAGTGCGGCCTGTACGTCTGCGTCGGTAAAACTCATGCACTGCTCCTGCAATTAAAACGATAGGGGGCAAGCATTCTACCCAAGATTCCCCGTCACGCCTATAGATCAATTTTGCTACAATTACGGCCCTTTACAAGGGGTTTTCCATATATGTCGCGCAAGATACTGGTTACGTCCGCATTGCCTTATGCCAATGGCAGTATTCACTTGGGCCATTTGGTCGAATACATTCAGACTGATATATGGGTGCGCTTCCAAAAAATGCTGGGCAACACGTGTCATTATGTTTGTGCTGACGATACTCACGGCACGCCTGTCATGCTTCGCGCCGAAAAGGAAGGTATTACCCCGGAACAATTGATAGATCGCGTGTGGCATGAGCATAAGGCAGACTTCGACGGATTCCATGTCGAGTTCGACCACTACGGCAGCACCAATGGCGCCGAGACCAAGGAATACGCGCAGACGATTTATCGCAATCTCAAAGCCGCTGGCTTGATTGAAGTGCGTTCAGTCGAGCAGTTCTATGACCCCGTCAAGAACATGTTTCTACCGGACCGTTTCATCAAGGGCGAATGCCCGAAGTGCCACGCCAAGGATCAATACGGCGACAACTGCGAAGCGTGCGGCACCACCTACGCGCCCATTGAACTGATCAACCCCTACTCCGCCGTGTCAGGTGCGCAACCTGAGCGGCGCAATTCCGACCATTACTTTTTCAAACTCTCCGATCTGCGTTGCCAGGAATTCCTGCGCAAGTGGACGCGTAGCGATACGCTCCAATCGGAAGCCTCGAACAAGATGCAGGAATGGCTGGGCAGCGAAAGCGAAAACAAATTATCAGACTGGGACATCTCGCGCGATGCGCCCTATTTCGGCTTCGAGATACCCGATGCGCCAGGCAAATATTTTTACGTGTGGCTGGATGCGCCGGTGGGCTACATGGGCAGCTTCAAAAAGCTGTGCGATGCCAAAGGCATAGATTTCGACGATTACTGGAAACAGGGTTCCGATACCGAGTTGTACCACTTCATCGGCAAGGATATCCTTTACTTCCACGCCTTGTTCTGGCCCGCGATGCTGCAACACGCCGGTTTTCGCACCCCGACCAAACTATTCGCGCACGGCTTTCTTACGGTGAATGGCGAGAAAATGAGCAAGTCGCGCGGCACGTTCATCACCGCCGGCAGCTACCTTAAACAGGGACTCAACCCGGAATATTTGCGCTACTACTACGCTGCGAAACTCAACGGCACGATGGAAGACCTCGACCTGAGTCTTGAAGATTTTGTGGCGAAGGTGAACAGTGATTTGATTGGGAAGTACGTCAACATCGCCAGTCGATGTGCGGGATTTGTGAACAAAATTTTCAATGGGAAAATTCCACTTGTCCGAATAGGATCAATCGAAGACGAGAATGGAAAACGTACAGCCCCTAATTGGTCTGGATTGAGGGGAATCATTCACTCTTCGGAGAAAATCGCAGATGCCTACAATCAGAGGGACTTTGGTAAAGCGCTGCGGCTGATTATGGCATTAGCTGATGAAACTAATCGGTACATTGATGAAAAAGAGCCTTGGGTGGTTGCAAAACGAGCTCTCGACAACTCCGTTGAATATGACAATCTGGCAGATTGTTGCGCCAACGCATTAAATGCCTTCCGGCTACTCACTCTCTATCTGAAGCCTGTGCTGCCCATGCTTGCTGAGAACGTAGAGACCTTCTTCAATATCCCACCGCTTAAATGGGACGATGCGCAAACACTCTTGTCTGCCGACCACCACATCAATCCCTATAAACACTTGATGACCCGCATAGACCAAAAACAAATAGACGCCATGATCGAAGCCAACAAAGAAACCCTCGCACCTGCAACAGACACTCATTCACCAGCGCGCCATGCCGAAGCGCAGCAACACACACCCTCTCCCCTAGCCCCTCTCCCGCCAGCGGGAGAGGGGAACAAGATTGCTCCCGTTGCCGAGACCATCAGCATCGACGAATTCAATAAGGTGGATTTGCGCGTGGCGAAAATAGTCAACGCCGAGCATGTGGAAGGTGCGGAGAAACTGCTGAAACTGACGTTGGACATCGGCGAAGCACAACCGCGTACCGTGTTCGCAGGCATCAAATCGGCATACGATCCGGAAAAATTAAAGGGTCGCATGACGGTGATGGTTGCTAATCTTGCGCCACGCAAGATGAAATTCGGTTTATCGGAAGGCATGGTGCTGGCGGCTTCCGGCGATGCGCCCGGTTTATTCATCCTGAGTCCGGACGATGGCGCACAACCTGGCATGAGGATTAAGTAGTCCGCTCCAAGAAGCAGGCCGAATTTTTCAGCCCCTGAAAAAGAAATACTGGGGCAGGCCCTTTTGGGCGAGAGGGTACTTTTGTGCCACGGTAGGCCAGATGACGGAAGCAATGATAGAGCAATATTTTGAGCATCATTTTGAGCCTAAGCCGAACGATGATTTTAAAATGGAACCCGATTAGGACGCATCGTTTAGGCGATGCGTATCCGGACTATCAGTCCGTAATTCAAATCCTCCGGCTTTAGCTGGTGATTGCTTAGCCCCCGTTCTGGATAATTTAGTCACCCTTGCGGCGACAGCAGGCTCAAACAAACCAAGAAATCCACGTCCATTCATTTCACTCATCAGAATTTTTGCCCGGGCAAGCTGCTTGACGGTTATTTCTTCAACCCTTGTTGAGTCGTGTAAGAGAGCGTGTAACGCTGCGGCTAGATGTTCATAGTCCTTTTGCAGAAAATAAACACCGTTATCCTGCATAACTTCACGGACGGCTGGCAAACCATAGGCAAAAACGGGAGTTCCCGCCAACATCGCTTCGAATACAGGGAGACAAAAACCCTCATCCTCACTCATCGAAACGTACGCTGATGCAGAAGCGTAATGCTCTGCAAGTTGAGTGTCGGTAACACTGCCAGCCCAATGCACTTTCCCTGCCGGCAATTTTAATTGCATCAACTCGACCCATTTCAAATAGTTCCAATAAGCCTTGTCAGCACCACCACCGACAATCCATAGCTCGGCATCAGCATTTAACTTGAGATATGCCCCAAACAGCTCCAGTAGGTGCTCAATTTTTTTATGACTCTTGATCCGGCCAACATAAAGTAGTTTTGTTTTATTCTCCAGATGTTTAGAGGGAGCATTTTGAGCAGAACCAGCACTCATCAAGCGCGGGGGGATCACTCTTATGTCATCTACACAAAGGCCAAGATCATCATCGAACATGGAAACGAGGGTGGCCGCAGAAACCCTGGAGTTGGCTGCAAGCAGATCAAATTTTTGCAAGAGCGCCATTTGCGCGATACCTTTCAAACAGGTCACGCTCAACTCAGGATCGAAAACCTGAAGAAGCTCTGGTTTGGTCACGCCGTGAAAGTAAGCAATAAGACGCTTAACTTTCAAGCTCAGCAGGTGCTCCAAATTAGGATCAAAAGTCGAGAAAAAATAAAGTAATTGATCATCCGCAGCAATGTCAGTCACTAATCGATCAACCCTCCGTACCATATCGTTGAGAGCAAGGTCAGTATTTTCAGCATATATTTCGACTGGAATATTGTTTTGTTGGAGCAGCTTAAAAACATCGAGGCACAAATTTCCAACGGCATCACGAGGGAAAATATTCCGTGAAACAATACGAACGGTGCTTGTTCGTGGGAATACGTAGGTCAATGTGGCAAACCTTGGTAGTGACCATTCGCGACTAAAGCCTGTTCGAAATTTGGCCAAGTCCTTCCGGCTCTTAAAGGCGGGTACTTTATCCTGATAGACGATTGCATTGGTGATGTTGGCACGCAATACAGCGTTGATCACTAATCGTTTAAAGGGAACCTTGCAATCATTTTCCCAAAAGTGAGCAGGAGGAAGCTCGCCAAGTTCACAGCGAACAATGCCGCCCTCAATACTCAGGAGACCTTTTTCAAAATTTGACAACCGATTTACGGGAAATTTCCACCACCCGAGGTGACCATCTGGGTGTACCGGATTGTCTAAATCGTAAACATCGATGACCACGGACAAGTCTGAGTCAATCGCTTGGGTAGAGAGCCTACATTCAAACAGACCGCCATCAGCTAGCACAATTTCAGAGTTCACGAAATTAATCGTGCTCAACGCTCCCGGTACATGCTTCAAGCTTGCCCCCATTTGCTTTTAATTTTGGCAACAAACATTTTGGTCATTTCTATGTAGCGCATGCCATTGCCCAAGGACGGTTCAATATGGGTGTTTTCATGAAATTCATTAAAAGTAGAGATCATTACCAAATGCGGCTGCACCACCAGCTGCTCTATAAACCGCATCCCCTTTTGGTAGGTCTCGCCTTCCCTCCTGGATATGGAGCGGTAGGGGTTGCCTACACGGTTTTCTGCATCCAGCCCTGTATCGTCATATCCTGGTGACAACGCCGCGATGCGATAACGCATGCCAGCTTTGTCCGCCCCCCTGTACGCAGTAGCCCAAACCTTGCTCCAATTATTTTCCGCCGACAATTCAAGCGGAGAAAAAGGAACAAATCCATCGAAGAATCCAAAAGTCAACTTTGTTTCATCCACCTCATTCGGTAGGCGCAAACTGACCGCCAAATTTGAAAAGCATGCCGCAGACTCTTTCAATGACGAAATCAATCGCTTGTTGCCATCGTAGGCACTTGACCAGAACCAGAATAGAACTGGTTTGTTATCTAAGTGAAGGTAATTGGGGTGTTCCGCATACAGTTTCGTCAGCATGAGTATTGTACGTACCAATTCCACCGCATCATCAGAATAGGGCGCAAGCTGTACGGCAAACCGCAATTTGCTATTTGTTTTTTTAGCTATATCAAATACATGATGAATCCCCATCAGCTCCGAATCATTTACACCACCGGCATCGACGTGCAAATTAAGAATGATGTAGTCCAAGTCCATTTGTGCAAACAGATCAAAGTGAAACTTTATCGTCTGCCCTTTAATTGAGCTGTAATAGCCAAGCAGTGGCTTATCGGCGGCATGTCCACTGGCAGCGTTGTCGTTCCAATGGGCGGCACCGAATCCCTCACCGTACCAAAGGTAGTACTGAATGCCTATCAGCGTCTTACCGTCTGTGGTGCTCGACACCGTGGGCTTTCCGTCGGTAGATGAATGCCAAGTGTCCAATAAAATTCTTTCCAAGTCGTCAGCAGCGCGCTTCCAGGTGAACTTTTGTGCAGCCAGCTGACCTGTCGCCCCCATACGTCGTGCAATATCAGGATTTCTTTGCAGATAAGTAATTTTCTCTGCAAAGGCCGACGGGAAAGGCGGTATTAGAAAAGAATAGTCTGGGTGACAGGCTTCAACATAGCCCCCCTGATTTACTGCGATGACCGGCCTGCCCGCAGCCATGGCTTCCAACACCACAATGCCAAATGGCTCGTTCACAGGTGAAAACAAGAATGCGCAGGCACGGGCCAAAACCAAGCCAAGTTCGCGATTACTCAAACCTGAAAGAAAAAATACTCGATCTTCGACGCCGAGCTTGGCGGCTATCTCAAGTAAACGCTCCTTCTCAGGCCCCGATCCGATCACTATCAATTGCGTATCGTCAGTCAGCGCTATGGCCTCGATCAGCAGATTAACCCGCTTTTGTGGCCAGAGCTGACTGATGGTGACAAAAAGATTGGGGTCGATGGGTAGATCAATGAATACTTCTGGTTCCACACCTGGATAAACCACATCCTTAACCGCTACACCATAAACATTTTCCAGATAACGGGCGGAGTAGGCACTGTTGGCTACGATGCGATCCGGCTTGGCCGCTTTGTCCATGGCATCAATGGAACTGAGGTAGGCCTCATAAAGCGAATTACCAATTCGGTCGTAACTGTATTTCGGGTAGATATGGATGTTGCGCACAACCCCCTCCCCAGTATTTTCGAAATTTTGGTCAAATCTCAAGTCATGCAAGACTCGTAGCGGCTCATGCGGGAACCACACCATGGGGTGCAAGTCGACCAAGTGTGTCGGCCATAAGTGCGTGTGGTACAAATCATGCTGGCCAATCTCTTGACGCCAAATTTTCGGCAATAGCAAGGCATTCAAGAGCATCGAATGTTCACCGTCAAAGTATTGCGTTAACTTGCATCTCTGAACGCGCTCACTAATTCCATGTTCAATCAGTAAATCATCCGAATAACTGGTTGAGTACAAGGTGATTTCATGGTTGGCTTGCCATTCGCGCACACACTCAATTAGATAGCGTTCAGCTCCACCATATTTTTGAAGAAACGGAATTATTATTGCTATATTCATTCATCACCCTAGATCTAATTGCTTTGGAGCCTCTTGCAAAATCACAACTCTGAGCCTGATTTTCTGAGGTGAGAGGCGAAATTGGAGGGTGCAGGCTGCCATTTCTGGCATGGGTCGGTTTCGACACCAACATCATGAAGTCCACGAAATAAATACTATCCGACACACCCTGATTATGCAACGCTGGGATGTGATTCTGTCAGCGCAAAGTAGTAATGACCCCTTTCTCCCTTGCCCCCCGAGATCATTACACGATGGCAGACATCGCTTGATAGGTGTCAACTAAATTTCGTACAGTATTTGACCAAGCAAACTTTTTCGCCAAGTTGTGATTCCGCGCTCCTGGGTCCTCAGTTAAAACACGGTCGATACCTTGCCTAATGGATTCGCTTGATAACGGGTCTATGAAAATTGCGTTCTTTTCAAAATACTCAGTGGCGGAACCTTCGCTCGTAAGTACAAGTGACGCCCCTTGTGCTCCCGCTTCCAGCGCGGCCAAGCCCGGTGTTTCCAAGGTGCTAGGTAAGGCAAAAACATCGCACGCACTGTAGGCGGAGCGCAGTAGCGGAGAGTTGTGATCGAGTGGACCCAAGTAACTCACTTGCTTTCCACCCGTTTGTAAAACTTGCTGTAAGTACTCTGGTGTTCTGGCATGTCCGATCAAGATGAGTTGAACATAAGGAAAGGCTTTCATGGCTTCAGCTAGACGAAGCTGATTTTTTCGCGGCTCAATGTTGCCTACATTTAAGACAAAGCGCCCTTTGATTCCAAATTGGTCACGGAAGAGATTAGGATCCGCCGGCAGGAAAAAATCTTCCTCCACCCCGTTGTAAACAGTGACGAACTTTTCACGAGGCAACTCCAAGACTTTGGCAAGAGTTTCACACTCCATGTTTGAATTGGTGATCACTCGGTCTGCCAGACTGAGTTGAGCTCGGATTTCACTCAATGGATATTGGTCTTTAGTTTGCTCCGTAATCCAAAGGCTTGAAGAAACAACCAGGGGGAGGCCAAGCTGCTTGACGAAAGCACAAAAATGGGAAGACCCACCCACACACGAATAGAAGTGGACGATGTCATGCTCGAGGAAGCGCGGATTCCACGGGTCAAACAGTGAAACGTCAATACCAAAAGCAGGCAAATGCTTTTTGTATGCCAATAGCTGCACTTCACCTCCGCCGGGTGTATGGAAAGCCATTGGGTAGGTAGCGAACAAAACCTTCACTGACTCGCCTCCACAATGGCGAGCATTTTTTTAAGCCTGGCGAACCAGGTGTTTTCGCCGACAAAGGCAACGGCTTCTTCAGAAGTCAGTTTTCCACGCTGCAATTGCTCATTAATTGCAGCGATGAATTCCTCCGTGCTACCTGCCACCTTGAGCCCGGCACCGTGCTGCCTGGTAAAGTCAAGTAGCGTTGAAGCCACAGGCACTCCAGCAGCCAGGTACTCGAAATACTTCATCGGGAACATTGATTTGGTGTAATCGTTGATCAAAGTTGGCAAGGTGCCGACATCAATACCCCGCAAATAGATTGGCAGTTGGTTATAGGTTTTATGGCCCAAAAAATGAACATTTGGATGAGTACGGAGCTTTGCAACCCAAGGACTATTTGACTCCTCTTGCGCGTCCCCAATCAGTACAAAACTCCACTGTGGGCGACATATGGCGACGCTGTGTATCAGTTCAAAGTCGACTTTAAAGTCAGACAATGAGCCAATGTAGGCAATGCGCGGACTGGGAATGCTTGCAATGTCAGCTGGCAAAGTACCCTCTTTACGAGCCAAGCCAAAATGATCGCTATCGACCACATTAGGAAAATAATAGATTTCCGCATGAAATGGCTGGCATTTGTCTTTGAGCGCCTGGCTTGTTACGAAAACGGCATTGCACTTAGGTAATAATCGCTGTTCCTCCGCATTAAACTTTTCGGCATCAATGCCCGGCATTGCGGATAAGTCATCAACACAATGATAGACAAGAGGGCCGCCCTGGATATTTTTTATCGAGCTTTGCATGAATGGGTGATAAGTCCAAATCATCGGTTTTCTAAACCTATGTCGCTGCATAAAAAGCTTGATGCACAGGCGTAGCAAGCCTTGGTTAATTATTCGAATCAGCGTCCAGTGGTGCTTGAAGGGTATCGCAATGGGTGACAAGACCCAGACACCAGCTTCCACCTGTTTCGGAGGACGCAGCCCGCTCTTGAGGCGCTGCCAAATTCTTTTTAGATCTTTTGCATTAGCCGTTGGAGAGCGTAACCCAAGGCTTTCAATATAAAGCACGCGATAGCCCATGAGCGCCAAATGGTGAGCGGTATGCTGCTTGTTGGTCCAGTATGGGGTATCCCAATCTGCCGTAGCAAACAGCAGACAATCTTTAGTGATTGGCGTTGTGATCATGGGCTCAATGCTTTTAATGGCAGGCCTTGCAGAACATCAAATATTCGCTTGGCGGCCAAGCCATCTCCGTAAGGATTAACCTTAGAGGATAAACGCTCCTTAACTGTGGCATCCGCCAGCAATGCATTAGCCGCCCGAATGATGGTTTCGGTGTTGGTTCCCGCAAGAATTGAAAAGCCATTTGCAACGCCCTCCATGCGCTCGGTATGATCGCGCATAACCACTGTTGGCACGGCAAAAGATGGAGCTTCCTCCTGGATACCACCAGAGTCTGTGATGATCAGTCGGGATCTGCTTTGCAAATATAGGTTGGTTTCAAAGTCGACCGGATCAATCAGTAGCAAGTTGGTAATGTTGCCAGACAACTCTTCATTCACTACGGTTCGCACAGCAGGGCTCAGGTGCACCGGAAAGACAAAGCCTAACTCAGGGTGCTGTTCGCAGAGTGTGCGTATGGCGACACATATCTGGTGCATGGCGGGGCCCTGATTTTCACGCCGGTGGGCGGTAACCAGCACCAATTCGCGTCCAGGGAAGAACGATTCCGCTAGCCTGACAGCATCGTTACCACCAGACTGCCCCCACCGCTGTCGGATAACACCGATGGCATCCACCACGGTGTTGCCAGTCAGGTGGATGTGGCTGGCGTCAACGCCTTCAGCCCGCAGACTGCTGACCGCAGCCCCAGTAGGAGCAAAGTGCCAGCGTGCCATTCGCGCAATCAACACGCGATTGAGTTCTTCAGGAAAGGGGCTGGCCAGATCGCCGGTACGCAATCCGGCCTCTACATGGCCAACGGGAATATGCAAGTAGAAGGCTGACAACGCCGCTACAAATGCTGTTGTAGTGTCACCTTGCACCAGTACTGCGTCGGGCGCAGATTGACGCATCGCTGTACCCAGCGCCTCCATAAGCCGTGCGGTAAGGCTGGACAGGGTTTGATTGGCGTGTATGACTGCGAGGTCAATGTCTGGCTGGATTCCAAACACACCCATGGCTTGATGCAGCATTTCGCGATGCTGACCGGTGGAGCAAATTGTCAATTGCATATCTGACCTGCGCTGAGCCTCAGCTACCACCGGAGCCAGCTTGATTACTTCTGGCCGAGTGCCAAATACCAGCATGACTTTCATAGCGAGAGTCCTTCGGGTGGCACAGCATGACTCTGTCCTGCGTATTCGACCGATAGGTTCCAGGAGCTACGTGACTTGATCGCAGCGCAAATGCTATAACCCCCTGAGTTAGCTTGGATCACTACCTCTGCGCGGTCTTGAAAAAAATCCATTGCGTCGGATTCATTCGCGAATAACACGTTGCCGCTGTTTTTCATGTGACAAATGAATGCCACATGAGCCTGAACACGCTGCTCTTCCGAGCTCCAACCATACTGGTACCGAGCAGAGAAAGGATGATCAAGGTAGCCAAAAAATGTACGACTATCTCGCGCCAAATCAAAGGATTGTTTGTAAATAGACAGCGGGTCTGGGCCATCAAATATGCAATCACCATGCAACATGCACTGCTGACTGTGCCCGATAAAACCAACTGGTGAACCTGGCGCTGAACCAGCGCGCGCCATTAGATAGTCCGGATCATTGCGGATAATTCCGCCGATACATCCTTCGTAGCCTGAGTCCGCCAAAGCGATCCGCGCATACATGGGTGTTTGGTGAAAGGGTGACACTGCATAGCGGACAGCTTGCCCCGTCACACGTTTGATCGCGTTGGCAGAAGCGCTTGCTTCTTGTAAAGAGGCCTCATAACTCCCACCCCAATTGGAAGCGTGGGTGGCCGTATGCGACAGTATGGCTCCGCCGTGGGTCAGCACCTCCCGCACAAGAGCGTGGTGTTTAGGGTCATCCAACACTTTTGAATGCAGTGCCAAGGAAAATGGCACTTCCAACTGCTGGTAGGCATGCCAAAGGATACGCGCAGACTCGATGTCTTCGTCGCAGTCCAGCCGCATTGTCACCGCAGCCCCATAGCCGTCTGGTATTTCCGAAATAACTGGGTGACAGATCCGCGTTGGCCAAGCGTAGTGGGCAATATAGAGTTCAACAATGCGCCATTCTTGTGAGTCAACAGGCCCAACTGAGCGGTTGAACCATAGCAAGGAATCCGGCCACAATCCGGCGTAGGCACCCAGAGACTCGCCGTCCATACGGATTTCTGCAAGTGTTTTTTCAGAGGGTAGCTGCAGGCATTGACTCAAAGACCAGATTGAATCGTCAGTGCGAATGCCACCGTAACCCAGATTATTCCACTCGTCGGCGAAGTCAAAACGCAAAAATGGTCGACTGGCTAACGGACTGAATACAACAGGGTCAATCTGCTTGTAGTCTATATGCAACCCGCTTTCGAACATGCCGCCGATGGGTGCTGGCGAGCACTTTGTTCCCTGGCGCGCGTACTCGGAAATCGGAGCCGAATGTGCGCCAAGATACTGAATTAATTCAAGCGGCATCGCACCAAAGAGCAAAATTTTGCATCGAGCAGACTCTATGGTGCGGATGATTGTTGCTGCCCAATTGGCTGGTGGGTTAATGATCACTGCCAGCATACTGATATCCTGGGCCAGGAGCCTGTCCCACTTTGCCAGGCTGATTCGACACACCCGGCCCATGCCACAACTACGCTGCAACGCTGCAGCAACAACCGTTGCGGCTTCCTCACTTGAACCTGGACAGATAAGATAGATCATGGATGCACTAGATGGCGAAATTTTTGGTGGCGACCCACGCGCATAAAATCGTTCGCATTGACAAACTGCACATCGAAACCTTGACCCCAAAATTCATGTATTTTTTCTTGAGTTTTGTCTGCATTTTTATGAGAGTCGAGAATGATACGCAAGATAGGTGGCGCACTGCGCAGATCAATTTGAAACTCTTGGATGCCGCCTACACGGTGATCCAACATATCCATAATATGGTGAGTTGGATGAGGGATGCCGTTGATAGGTACAAGGTCGTGTATGCGTCCGACCACATCTGTCATATAAAGGCCATCCGACCGCTGTTCTACTCTAGCCAAGTCGCCCGTTCGATAGCGGATAAGTGGCATCAAGTGATTTCTAAAGCCGGTAAAAACTAACTCTTGTACATCGGTATCATCTCCTTCGGCAGGCGCACTCTCGGGCCAACCCTCTGAATCCAGTAACTGCAAGCCTTGTTTAGCGCCATTGAGCTCGTAACCTATTACACCAAATTCGGCTAATCCATAACGATTTTCCACACGACACTGCAAAACCGTGCTTATCTTTTCTCTCTGGTACGTCTCTAATAGCTCGCCACTGGATTCAAACACCTCAAAGGCATTTCCACTGCCATATTGCCGCTCAACATAACAAGCAAGTGCGTAAATCGTAGAGGGGTGCGCATGCGCGAGATAAGGGCGCCTCCTCTTCAAGGTTCTCCAAATTTCTTCAAGGCCGATATCATCCAGACGGCTAAAGAAAATATTGCTTCGATTCATGGCGAAGCACTTGAGATCTTCACGAGTGGGCCAATTGGTCTTCACCGCATCCGGAAACGAGCATGCAAAATGAAGTTCGGATTTGTGCTTCAGTTTGCCAATACGCTCACGAGCGTAAAGGGTGACAGCTGCGGAGTAATCAGTCGCCTCTTGATCGTAATAGACCATACACGAGGGGCCGGTTGACCCTCCGGTTTTACAAGCATGATGACGAATACCGTCAATAGATATTGAGTGCAGACGAGCACCTTGCTCGCGAATAATGTCTTTGGTGAGGAATGGAAGGTCTTGCAAGAATCCTGCATCTTGACGCACCTTCTCTGGATTGAATGAAAGCCTGGAGAAGAGTTCCCGGTAATAGGGAACGTGACTCTGGGCGAAGAGCAGGGTATCGGCCAAACGATTGCGGGCGAGCTGAAGTCGATTAGCAAACGGAATTTGGTAATGTCTGCGCAACTCCTCCAGCTTGGAGCGAACAATGCGCTTTTCCATGCGCTCAGCAACTGGATATGCAACGTAGGCGCTTACCAAGCCTATTGCCAAGCGAAATGGTTGGTGTGCAAACAATGCCTCAAGTTTTTCTCTGAGGGCCATCACTGCAACCGCCTAATGATCAATCCGATGGATGTCACTACATACCCCGAGAGCAGCAACTTTAGGTGAGGTGAACAACTATAGGATGGCATGTCAATGAAATCGCCAGTAAATACCGTAAAGAGGCAACGCAAAACTTACAGCACGAACATAGGTTCGTGCCTTAACCAAAATTTGGCGGTGGCTTATCACGTTCATATCGATTTTCTTGCTGCTGTTGATATGATTTCGTCCTCAATGATGCGGCCGTGTTGTAGGTGGATGCGGCGGTTACAAATTTTGGCGACCAAATTAGGGTCATGTGTAGCTATTACCAGAATGGATGCCTTATCTACGAGCGAACCGAGTCGAACAGCCGCCTTGGCACTAAATTCTGCATCACCAACGTTAAGCCATTCATCCATGATCAAAATATCAGCATCAATGCTGGTTGAAATGGCGAAAGCTAAACGCAGCACCATGCCGCTTGAGTAGGTTCTTACGGGAAGATTGAGGAAGTCTCCCAAATCAGTGAAATCAGCAATTTCATCGGTTTTGTTACGGATGGTCGCAGGTGTAAGGCCATCCAAAATTCCACGCAAGTAGATGTTTTCAAAGCCGGTAGCATCTGGATCCAGGCCCATAGATACATCAAGTATAGAAGCCACTTTGCCCTGTATCTTAAGATCTCCATGTACCGGCGCATACACGCCTGATAGCACGCGTAACAAGGTTGATTTTCCAGAGCCGTTGTGACCAACTAGCCCGACTCGGGCACCTTCTTGGAAATCAAAATTCAATCCATCCAAGGCTCTAACAACCGAGTGATGCTTTGCATCTTGTCCGATTTTTCCGCCCGTTGATAAGTTGAACACCGCTTTCTTTAATGAGCGGTGAGAGTTTTCGTATATAGGGAATTCAACGCTTACATCCCTGGCAATGATAGAAGCACTCAAGGGGTCACAACCAGTAGGGAACACGATTTCTATAACGCTGCATCAGATACTGAGCAAAGCCAAAACCGATTATCAGGAATCCGACAGACCACACCCATGACTCAAAATGAATAGGTCTCCCAATGATTGGTGCCCGAACAATTTCAATAAGATGATAGAGCGGGTTGCATGTCGCCACCCATGCGCGGTCTTTGAGAATTTCAGGCGACCACATTACTGGGGTGAAAAAAAATGCTACTTGAACCAAGTTAGTCACGATTTGAGAAATATCCCTGAACCGGGCACAAAACATCCCCAAAACAACGCCAATCCAGACACCATGCAATAGCAATAAAAAAAGCGCGAGAGGTACCAAAAAGAATGCTGGGCTTGGCCAATGGCCAGAAGCAATAAGCATGATCACAACAACAGGGAGGCTATGCAACAGAATCACAAAGTTCCGCCACGCAATCCTGCAAACATGAACCGTAAGCGGCAATCGTATCTGATTGATAAGATATGCCGAACCAATAAACGAAGTGCATCCTTCATTTACTGATGATGCGAGATACTGCCAAATAACTAGTCCTACGGCGAGATAGGGAAGGTAATTAGTGATTTCTTGCTGTAGTAACGTTGAATAAAGCTCACCAAGTACAACCACCATAATCAGTGTGCTCAATGTAAACCAGAATGGCCCCAAAAAAGATCGGCGATAGCGCTGGCGAATATCATGCCAACCAAGCGTGCCCCATATTTGAGAGGCACGCATGCCAATAAATAGATCATTGCGCTCGTTGTGAGTAGTGGAGCCGTTTGTCATATTTCAAGAAAAAACTTGCTCAAGAGTAAGCAATGTTAACATTCTGATCGCCTAGCAGTTTTTTTAATCCGCTCATTAGATCACTGTGCAGCGTGACGCTCCAAGGCTCGCCCAGCTTCAAGTTCGCGCTTCCGCGGGCATTGTGGTAACACACTACAGCCATGCATTTGCCGTCGCGATAGGGGGTGAGCACTTCTTTTAACTGGGCCACGCTAATGTGTGCGTCAGACGAAACGACAAGCTCCAGGCGCTTGGCGAATGTGGAACGCGCCGAGGCGAAATCGAATAACTCCTCACCATTGACGCGCATATTGCCGGAATACTCGTCGAGACTGGCTTTGCCGCGCACCACCAGCAATTCATCTTCACGTATCCACGGCCGATTGGCCTCGAATACTTCGTTGAATACCATCATTTCCAACTGTGCGCTGCCGTCGTCCAGTGTGACAATCGCCATGCGCCCACGTCGCGTCTGCTGTATTCGCACGGCAGAGACTATGCCAGCCAATACCACTGGCACGCCACCGCGTTTGTTGTTGCCGTTTTGCGGCAGCGCTTGCAGCGTGATATCGGCCAGGCGTGTCTTGACGAAATTTTCCAGTTCGTTGGCATATTCTTGATAGGGATGGCCACTGAGATAAAAACCCAAGCTGGTTTTTTCGTGTTGCAATTGCTCGCGCAATGTCCAGCGCGGGACGCTCTTCATTTGCACCGGCATCGCCACACTTGCATCGTCCTCGAATAGACTATTTTGATTGACTGATCGTGCTTGCTGCTCCGCACTGCACAGTGCAGTCTCGAGCGATGCCAGCAATTGATGGCGATGATCCGAAATCTTATCGAATGCGCCACTGCGGATCAGCGCTTCAGTCGCGCGTCGGTTCACTACGCGCTTATCTACGCGATGGCAAAAGTCGAACAGGTCGCGGAATGGCCCACCGAGTTTGCGCGCATCTTCAATGCTATCTATCGCAGCTTTGCCGGTACCCTTAATGGCTTCCAAACCATATGCAATCGTTTTTTCGTCCACCGGCATAAAGCGGTTTACAGACGAGTTAATATCCGGCGGCAAAATGCATATTCCCTGTGCCAGGGTATCGAGATAGAAAATATGCACTTTGTCGGTGTTATCCATATCCGATGACAGTGTGGCGGCCATGAATGCCGCCGGGTAATGCGCTTTTAGATAGGCGGTCTGATAGGACACCAACGCGTAGGCAGCAGAATGTGATTTGTTGAAGCCGTACCCGGCGAATTTTTCCATCAGGTCGAATAGTTGCTCTGCCAGTCGCTTGTTGATAGCGCGCGCCACAGCGCCGTCCACGAAGATGCTGCGTTGCAGCGCCATCTCCTCGGCATTTTTTTTCCCCATCGCGCGGCGCAATTCATCTGCCGCTCCCAGCGAATAACCGCCGATGATCTGCGCGATCTGCATTACTTGCTCCTGGTACACGATCACACCGTAAGTCGGCTTGAGCGAAACCTCCAGTTCGGGATGAAAATAATCAGCCTTGGAACGGCCATGCTTGCGGTTGATGAAGTCCTCTACCATGCCAGATTCGAGCGGCCCCGGGCGATATAACGCAACTAGCGCCACGATGTCTTCAAAGGTGTCCGGTTGCAGCTTGATAATCAGCTTTTTCATGCCGGGAGACTCAAGCTGAAATATCGCGGTGGTGTTGGCCGCCTTGAGCAGGGCGTAAGTCGGCTTGTCCTCCAGTGGAAGATTTTCAATGGAGAAGCGATTTTCAATGGAAAAACCTGGGCCTGCCGGCATCTTGTTTACATATTTCACCGCCCAATCAATGATGGTGAGCGTGCGCAACCCCAAAAAGTCGAATTTCACCAAGCCGATTTTTTCCACATCGTCTTTGTCAAACTGACTGATGCCCTTGTCGCTGCCCTCGGCGTAATAAAGCGGACAAAAGTCGGTCAGCTTGCCCGGTGCGATCAGTACTCCGCCCGCGTGCATGCCGACATTGCGCGTTAAATCTTCCAGCCGCGCGCCCAGCTCAAGCAGCTCTTCCACGCCTTCTTCGCTGCTGATGATGGCGTTGAATTCCGGCTCCAGCTCACGCGCTTTTTTCAGTGACACCGGTTTGACGCCTTCCAGCGGAACGAGCTTGGACAGGCGATCGCACAGGCCATAAGGAAAATCCAGCACTCGTCCGACATCGCGGATCACCGCTTTGGACGCCATGGTGCCGAAGGTGGCAATCTGGGACACGCTCGCCGCGCCGTATTTTTGCTTTACATAATCGATAACGCGCTCGCGCCCATCCTGGCAGAAATCAACATCGAAGTCGGGCATGGATACGCGTTCCGGATTCAGGAATCGTTCAAACAGCAGGGCGTAGCGTAGTGGGTCAAGATCGGTGATGCCGAGGCTGTAAGCCACCAGTGAACCTGCGCCCGAGCCGCGACCGGGGCCGACCGGCACGTCATTGAGCTTGGCCCAGCGAATGAAATCTGCCACGATCAGAAAGTAACCGGAGAACCCCATTTTTATAATGGTCTCAATCTCGAACGCCAGGCGTGTGGTGTATTCCTGCATCTTCGCGGCGCGCACAGTTTCATCCGGATACAACTGCAGCATGCGTTGATGCAAGCCGCGTTCGGATTCAGTACGCAGAAAATCATCCAGGCTTTCGCCGTTGGGGGTGGGAAAATCCGGCAAATAGGGCTTGCCCAGTTGCAAGGTCAGATTACAACGCTTGGCGATCTCCACGCTGTTTTGCAACGCTTCAGGAAAATCGGCGAACAGTGTCATCATTTCGGCCTGGGTTTTGAAATACTGCTGCGTGGTGAATTGGCGCACGCGCCGCTTGTCGTTCAGCACATATCCTTCGGCGATGCACACGCGCGCCTCGTGCGCTTTGTAGGCATCCGGGCTTAGAAACTGAATCGGATGAGTGGCTACCACGGGTAACGCCAGCTCTGCGGCCAGCCCGACCGTTTCACGCACATGCAGCTCTTCGCGCGCCATGCCGCTACGCTGCACTTCCAGATAATATCGACCGGGGAATAGCGTTGCCCACTCAAGCGCCAGTTGACGTGCCGTTGCCCGATTGCCATTCAGTAGCGCCGTGCCGACCTCACCGAAATGCGCGCCGGATAATGCGAGCAGCCCATCTGTACCGTCGCGCAACCATTGTTTGTGTATTTCGATGCGACCGCTGTGTTGCCTTTCCAGATAGGCGCGTGTCACCAAATCACACAAGCGTAAGTAGCCAACATTGGACTGGCATAACAATAACAGGCGGGAAGGTTTGTCGCGCTCGGCGGGATTGCTGATGAACACATCACAGCCAATAATGGGCTTGATCCCGGCAGCGCGCGCTGCCTGATAAAACTTGATCAGCCCGAACACATTATTGAGGTCGGTAAGCGCCAGCGCGGGCATGACATCCTGTTTGGCGGCGGCAATCGCCTCGGGAATGCGCACAATGCCATCGGCAATGGAGTATTCGCTGTGCAGACGCAGATGGATGAAAGAGGGTTGGGGCATGGTGGCGAAATGACGGTTACGGCTGAAATTTTACCATCGTCATCAGAGTGAGGAATTAAAAGATTTCTACCTGTTGATATAGCTCAGGAAAACATGCCAGAGAAGAATGGTTGCCGGGGTTAAAGATGAAGGTTTGCAAGGAGTGCGTTTCGACAAGTTCAACGCGAACGGACTTGTCCAGCCCGGCAGCCGCATTCCCCGCAATGACGGCTGGTGTCTGACTACTGTGTGGCGGCGTGGATGCTTCCAGTAATGTCCTTGCCCACGCCACGGTAACCGGTAAAGCGACCGGATGAATCGAACATGGGCTCTCCGCTAATCATAAAATACTGCTGTGAACCTTCTGGATTATGTCGTCTGTAGACGAAATCCAGGAAAGGTCGTCTGGCTGCTATATATCCTTCCAGTGTCGCCCGTTCTTCTTTATTCCAATGTGCTGCTTGAGTTTTAGTGGGTTCGGCAAGCAAGTCGTCAACTTCAATTCCGAGCATCTCAAGAACCGGGCCGTAAATTTTGGTGAAATGTCCGGTCTCGTCTTGCTCCCAATACCAGTCAGACGACAGCTCGACCAGACGGCGAAAACGAGCCTCGCTTTCCCGCAATGCTGCGGTTCGTGCTTGCACAGTCTGCTCTAATAGCTTGTTGTCGCTTTCAATTTGTTTGTATAAAAGTCGTACTTCCAGCATGTTGTGGATACGTGTTTGTACTTCGGTCAGATCAAAAGGCTTGCTGATGAAATCTTTCGCACCGGCTTGTAACGCGTGCAGTTTGTGATCTGGCTGGGCAGTAATCACAAGTACCGGGAGATAGCCACCGGTTTCGATTGTCTTCAAGCCTTCCAGTACCTGAAAGCCATCCATGCCAGGCATCTGCAAGTCGAGCAGAACCAGGTCATAGCGGATTTTGCGATACAACTCGCAGACTTCATAGGGATTCTGCGTCGATGCAATGCGCGTATAGCCAGCGCTACGTAGTATTTCCTCCAGTAGATGTATATTAGCCTCCTGATCGTCAACGATCAGGAGGTTGGCGTTAAAAATATCAGACCTAAGCATAATTTAAGAATACCTTTAAGAATCAACCATAAAATACCAACACAAACGCACCCTTCGTGAAGGGGAAATATTGACCATAAGGAAAAATATCACTTGCGCTGCCTATCGTCTGTGCGTTTACACACATTAGGAATTTACCGCTGCAACGGGTGATTTGATCTTTCCATCATGATCGCAAGGCTTGCAGATTTAGCGCTGAGAACTCCTCAAGGATTTAAATTCTGGTGAATTAAAATAATGCAAGTGGGTTTCATTTTTTACTGACCCCTTGAGAATGTGAGTGTCCGGTGGTTGTGTATGTTGAAAATAAGCAATCAAATTCTTTCTTGGCCACCTGATAACACTCGCAAGAAAGAGTTTCCAATCCAGATCGATCAAGAACTGTAATGTGCCCACAGCGATAGTTAATAAAGCCAGCATGTTTCAAATTTCCGGCGGCTTCCGTGATGCCTTCGCGGCGCACGCCAAGCATGCTGGCAATCAATTCCTGCGTCATGACTAACTCATTTGAGGTCAGCCGATCAATGGTTATTAACAGCCAGCGGCAAAGCTGCTGTTCGATTGAATGGTGTCTATTGCATGCTGCTATCAGAGACATCTGTGTGATTAGCGCTTGAATATAAAGCAGTGATAAGCCATGCAGCGATTCAGCGCGATTGAATTCCTGTAGCGCTACTCCGGCTTTTATGCGGTAACCGCAGCCGCCAGTCTGCACAATTGCCCGGCTAGGCGTGGCTGCGCCACCCATGAAAAGCGAAACACCCAGTACGCCTTCATTGCCTACCCCTGCAATTTCAGTTGAAGCGCCATCCCCCATGGTGTATTGCAGAGACACGATGGCAGTCGTGGGGAACCAGACATGTTGCAACCGATCACCGGATTCATAGAGGATGCTACCAAGTTGCATCTGGACAAGCTCCAGATGCGGCTTCAAGCGTTCAAATTCATCTGCTTGCATAGCTGCAAGGAGATGGTTGTGGATTGTTTCCTGTAAAAAGGTAATGGACATAAGCAGCTTATTAAAATATTTGAAATTTTATAGGCACACTCCGCTAATTAAATAATTAGTGGAAATCCATAGTTAAAGCTAATGGCTTAAGTTGCGTTCGATACCGCAAAGACCGTACATGCGCCAGATAGTAATTTACACGTTGGCGCTTAGTGCCAGATTCGAACACGTCAAGGAACAGGAAAACGTTTAAATGATAGCGTAATTACAACGAAGGTTAAAGCGTTAGTTTTTAATGAGTTTACGCTGAAATCTACCGGGATAAATTTCAAAATCTACTTAAGGTATCGTTCAATTAAGCAGCTTTGTGAGTTCCGGTCCGATGTTAATAAGACCCGATTAGTGCTTCCCCGGCAACCTCTCGTCAGCAGAAATCAACTATTCGTCTTATATTTTAGCTACGGGTATTGACCTTATGAAATGGCCCGTCTATGGCAAGTTTGGCGATACGCAGATCGCGCAATATGCACCGATATCCACTCCTTCTACGGCTTGGTTACGTGGCTCATTTGGTGACGGTGTAGCAGATAGTTACTACTATCGTGGATATGCTTTCGATCAGTATCGGCTATTTGCAAAACTCACCGGCAAGCCTTCCGACGAATGGTACTGGAGAGCAGGAACGGCATCCGTGCCAATTGGTACCGCTATTCCAGCAATCAACTTCATGATGCTTGGGCTCAATCTCCCCACAGTAACCCCAGCAGCTCCAACGAACGACTCGTACGCATTTGAGGATTCCGGGATCGCCGCACTGCACACGGCTACCGATGATCCTCTCCGCACCAGTGTCTTCTTCCGCTCCAGTCGATTGGGCGCACTCAACCATTCCCATGCAGACAACAACGCTTTCACTTTTGTGTCAAAAGGCAAAGAAATACTAATTAGTGCTGGATACTATATGGATTACGGACAAGCCCATCATAAGATAGTTTCTCGTGCCACAAGATACAAGAACGCACTCACATTTGACGGCGGTATCGGACAAGCAGAGTCCACTCCTGCTCCTACAGCTCCAGGTGCTCCAGAGTTTTCAGCAGACACTCGCGGTCAACTCATCAACTACTTCGACAATGGTATCTGGGCAACCGTAACCGGCGATGCTACTCTGGCATATCGAGGACACAATGCAGCAGCGGATACGTGGAAGAGTAAAGCCTGGACCCCCCTCCTCACAGAAGCAGATCGTACCGTAGTCTTCAATCGTGTTGAAAAGGTAGCCATCATTTACGACTACGCTACCAGCGCCACCCCGCGACAATGGGAACTTAACTATCACACGATGTTGAACTCACCCTTCATCGTCAGTGGGGGAACCATAGAGATCAACAACGCTCCCGGCAAAGCTTGCATCGACCATTACGGACTACCCGGCAGCTTTACTCAAACCACAGCGTTTGATGTTCCTCCAGAGGACCTCAATCTTCCCAATCAGAATCACGGACGATACACGGCTACAACAAAATCTAACGTACTCACTTCAGTTACTGTGATTCGTGAGGATTGCCGCATTCTTCCTGTCAATGTAACCTTCAGTGGTTCCAGCGCATCGGTTTCTTTGAACAATGCTAGTCCAATCACCTTTGACAAGAAAACCGTTGAAGTACCCGCAATTTAATAGTTCGTATTAGATTCACACAAAAACCCGCACTAAGCGGGTTTTTGTGTATGTAGAGCCTCCAACAGCAAGTGTGCTTGAGCAATACGTCTGGTGGCAGGAACAATGCTGTCGGGTATTTTCTCGGATTAACGCGGAATCAGCGTGCTGTCGATGATCAGATTAAGCGTCTCCATGTGGGGACAAGGTAACAAATTGATTTTAATAATATATGAATGATAACTTGATTATAACTGTCTCTAAATGAAGACAGATTTCCAAGTTTTATTGATAACAATATTGCAAATTAATATTTCTTTTTAAATATTAAATTGAGATTACTCGCTGTAACCCTTGCCATAGAGCAGGAAATCCAACAATCCTGAATTTCAAAATGATCTGTGGCATAAAACTTGCTTGGATAATAGTGGGCTGTAAATGGTTTGTTAGGTAAAGGTATGTGGCTCAGAGGGTGATTGGCGGTGATTTTTTAAAATTGCCCTAAAGTTGGGCTAAATTTTTTTGCAGTCAGCAAGGTTGCCCCCATATAAAAACGAATAAGGACGATGCCCCATATTCAAAATGTAGCTGGAACAAGAAGCGTTGTTTAGGCAACGCATATTCAGAATTCCAGTCCGTAGTTCAAACGCACCGGCCTTAGCCAGTGGTTATCAAGTACAGGAGTATCCATGAAAAACATAATTAGATTTCGGACTGTTATTACCAGTCTGGCCATCGTATCTTGCATGATCGCATTTGGCGCTGAAGCACACGCAACGACGAACATCTTGGCAGCAGCAACTCTTGATCCTGTGTCTATACCAACTACAATATCGGCAACTCCTTCAGTAAGGGATCGCACAGTATCTTTATATGGTTCTGTCAGCGCACCGTCAGTCAGTAGTACTTGGACTGTCTTGGTAAACTGGGGAGATGGATCAGTAGCATCCACTGTGCCCGTATACCCCGGTAGAACAAGTCAAAGTGGTGACTGGTATAGCTCCCACACCTATGCTTCTTCAGGGATCTATACGGTAAAGGCATCACTGATGAATGCAAGTGTAGTTCTAGCAACGACTACAACCTCTGCTACCATCAACAGTCCTGCACCAGCCCTGACTTCAATCTCTCCGGTAAGCAAAGTATCAGGAGGCGCTGCCTTCCCGCTTACTCTCACAGGATCAAACTTTGGTACCAACTCAATAGTGAAGTGGAATGGTGTCAGTAAAATCACGCATTACATAAGTAGTACAAAAATTACCGCAGACATTCTTGCGTCCGATATTGCAACCGCAGGAGCACCGGCGATAGCTGCATTCACCCCATTACCTGGAGGCGGAACATCTGCATCAAAGACGTTTACAGTGACGGCAGCACCAACGCCGATACCTAACACGACAAAATTAACAGGAAATCCATCTGCTTTTAGCGGTGGAGCAACAGCCGGATGTACACCGCACTTGTCCACTGATTGGATCGATGCCACTGATTGGAGTGCACGATTATTGACTCCAACAGATTGCGCAATTGTCAAGATCACGACACCTGTTTTTTCATGGAAACAAGTTTATGGTCGCAATCTGAGCATCCCTTGGAACTTTACCCTTCGCAATGCTTCCAATGTTGTCATTTTTACCGCTACAAGTTCTTCTCCCCGTATCTTTTTGGATGACTATCCACTTGCCCCCGGAACATACTCTTGGCAAGTTAACTACACGAACACTGCAGGAGTTGTCCAAACAAGTGTATGGCGTACCTTCTCCATCGCTCCCGATGCAATAACCTTCAAACTTCCTTCTGGAGAGACCTATGCTGCGATGGCGAAGGCAAAGCCAAGCCCTCGTATGTTGCCAACAGGATCAACCTTCGCAGGTATCGTAGCTTCCGCGAATGCAGGGGAACTCAAGAACCCCTACAGCGGTTTTCTGTGGCTCGCTAACAAGCTTCTTCCTTCCGCCATGCCCTCCGCACCCGCGATGAAAGTAGAAACAGACTTTCCGTCAAAACTTGAATACACGGCGTGGTTGATGAAGATTACGCATTTGGTAGGCGACGAACACCAGGCAATCAACTACATCGCCTATGCAGGCAAGTTCACGGGCGACCCCAAATACAATACGGCAGCATTGGCGAGAATCATGTCACTTGCGATATGGCCTACGACCGGCCCGACGAGCGAAGCAATTAACGACCAGGCCAACCGTGAGATCTACGTTGCTCTCGCGGAAGGATTGGATCTGCTTGGCAGCAAGATGACGACTGCACAGCGTGCCACCGTCATTGCGGCAATCCGCGATCGAGTCGGGCAGACAATGGCTACGATAATAAATCTTGATTATCAACCGTATAACTCACACCTTCTTGAGGTCAACAGAGCTGCAGTGCAAGCATTGACACTTACTGTTGGCGTTGAAAACTTCCCTGAAGCACAGCAATGGCTGGCTCGCTCATGGGAAGCATGGCTCACTACAGCAGCTGTGTGGGGTGGCGCTGACGGCTCATGGGGGAACAGTGGTGCTTATGGTTGGTTTGCCATGATTCGCATGACCGAGCTGCTCGCCGAAGTCCGCTTGGTGACCGGGATTGATCTCACCAAGTGGCCAGTCTTTGGCAAATATGGTGATACACAGATCGCACAATACGCACCTATATATAGCCCCGTTACGGCTTTGTTGCGCGGCTCGTTTGGCGATGGCGTAGAAGATGCTAATTTCTACCGCGCTTATTCAAACACGACCTACCGTCTCTTCGCCAAATTAACTGGAAAGCCTTCTGACGAATGGTACTGGAGAGTGGGGACGACCGCTGTGCCGACAGGAAATGCTATTCAGGCAACTAATTTTCTGATGCTTGGTCTCGGTTTGCCCGTAGTCACTCCTGCGGCACCAACAAAAAACTCCTATGCATTCGAAGATTCCGGAATTGCCGCACTTCATACGAGCACGGCTGATCCTCTTCGCACCAGCTTGTTCTTCCGCTCAAGTCGATTGGGCTCATTGAACCATTCTCATGCCGACAGCAATGCCTTCACTTTTGTTTCAAAAGGCAAAGAGATCCTCATCAGTGGTGGCTACTACCCATACTTCGCCTCACCACATCATCTTCAGGTTGGCCGTGCTACGAGGTATAAAAATGCGCTCACGTTTGACGGTGGCATAGGACAATCAGAACCCACCTCTGCTCCAACAGCTCCAGGCGCTCCAGAGTTTTCAGCGGAAGCTCGTGGCCAGCTCATCAATTACTTCGACAATGGAATCTGGTCTGCAGTTACGGGCGATGCAACGTTGGCATACCGTGGATTGAATACAGTCTCGAAAATTTGGACCCCCCTCCTCACAGAAGCAGATCGTACCGTAGTCTTCAATCGTGTCGAGAAGGTAGCCATCATCTATGACTACGCTACCAGCGCAACGTCAAGACAGTGGGAACTTAACTATCACACGATGTTGAACTCTCCCTTCATCGTCAGTGGGGGAACCATAGAGATCAACAACGCTCCCGGCAAAGCTTGCATTGATCATTACGGACTACCCGGCAGCTTTACTCAAACCACAGCGTTTGATGTTGCTCCCGAGACCGCTCTTCCCAACCAGAACCACGGACGATACACGGCTACAACAAAATCTAACGTACTCACTTCAGTTACTGTGATTCGTGAGGATTGCCGCATTCTTCCTGTCAATGTAACCTTCAGTGGTTCCAGCGCATCTGTTTCGTTGAACAATGCTAGTCCAATCACCTTCGACAAGAAAACCGTTCAAGTACCTATAATTTAATAGTTCGTATTAGGTTCACAAAAAAACCCGCATATTGCGGGTTTTTTTGTGTGTAGAAGGGAGGAGGGAAAACGGTCAGGCGATCAATCAGACTAATACGAGCCCCTGTAGATTAAGTCTGTATTTCACTTTAGCACCACCACAAATATCAAGCTAGATAGAGCGATGCCCAGTAGCAAACACACATAGATCAAAATTTTGATTCGAACTCGAAAAACTTCGATCGCATTAACTACGCGTGCATTTTGTTCGGCAAGTGATTTGATTAATTTGGCTGATGAGTTCTGTTCAGAATTCAGTTCAACGATCTTCGCCTGAAGATGACGAACGTGACTGTTCAGATTTGCGAGTCCTTCAGCATCGAATGAAACAGTCGTTGGTGAACTGTCATCGATAGGCTGGCTGTTTGCTTCAGCTTTTGCCGCAGTAAAAAGACGTTTTGCGCCTTTAACCATGCCCGGCGCAGCTTCCAATACATCTTTCCAGGGGATGACTTTCAGTGCGCTAATCCAACCTATAGCCAAGATTTTTTCTCCTCTTTCGTATATGTAACGACATGATCAACCAGCCCACAAGTTATGAAGCTGACTAATAAATTACTCCGGTGCAGGTGACTTTCCCAATGGTTATTAAAAAAAAGCAATATGATATTGACCCACAAAGCCAAAAAATGTTTCATGCAAATTTTTCTTCTTCGACGATCTGAAAGCAGCATTTCGACATGAGAACGCCGGAGTGATAGGGAGGGTACTGATTATTTCTGGCATTGTATGCAATAAAAACTTGATCGCTGTCCTTGCCGAATCTGTTTGATGGGTGTGTTGCATGCACGGCAAGCCTCGGCCGCGCGGCCATACACCCAGTAGTGCTGCTGGAAATAGCCAGGATTGCCATCGCTGCCCACGAAATCGCGCAGGCTGCTGCCGCCTAATGCAATGGATTCCGTCAACGTTTCTTTGATCGTGTGTACCAATCGCGCGCAACGCGGTCGACTAAGTTTTGCGGCGGGTAGTTGCGGGCGGATACCCGCGCGGAATAGAGCTTCATTGGCGTAGATGTTGCCGACGCCTACTACCAGATGATGATCCATGATGACCAGCTTGATTGCGGCATTGCGATTGCGTATCGCACCATAAAGATATTCGGCATTAAAGTTATTCTCCAGCGGTTCCACTCCAAGCTTCGACAACAGTGGATGCTGTGCGGGGTCGCCTTCATGCCACAGCACTGCGCCAAAACGGCGCGGATCACGGAGCCGCATAAGCATTCCGTTGGCCAGCATTAAATCGAAGTGATCGTGCTTTTCTGCCGCTACGTCCGCAGACAAAATGCGCAAGCTGCCGGACATGCCGAGGTGGAGGATGAGCGTACCGCTGTCGCATTTGATCAACAAATATTTGGCACGGCGATGCAGTGCGTGAATTGTCTGGTCATGCAAGATGGTGGCCAATTGCCTGGGGATAGCCCAGCGCAAGTGAGATGTTCGAATGACTACGTCCGCGATACGCTGACCGACCAAATGCGGCTCAAGTCCGCGCAGGGTCGTTTCGACCTCGGGTAGTTCAGGCATAAGATTTTTCTCTGTTGGTTGGCATTTAATAAGTACGTCTAATTCTTGTCAGAACCTCCAGCAACTGCTTTCACGCCTGCCGCTGCAACATCGACAGTCGTACTAACCACCGCAGCGCTGACCTTAACGGTTGTTGCAACCACGGTAACAGCAGCATCAGCGACAGTTACCACCGCGCAGCCATTACAGAGAATGCAAATTAGGGCATATAGAAGGCAGGCTCGCATGGGGATTTTTTGGGCTGAGGAATTGGTCAAGTGCGGTTACAAAATGGCTACATTAAAACGAGTAAAGGCATGTTCTACACATAACAATTTTGTTTTAAACATACCGTAAAACTTACCGTCAATAGTTTTTGCTTGGTGACAGGTGAAAAATTTATCGAATGGATTCTATCAGCTACTGAAACGCTTTCATGGAGTGTTTTTCAAAACTGGTCGGATGACTACCGTTTACCCCTCTGTGTCAGGCAGGTTATCGAAGCAGAACTCATATGGCGTTTTGTCGACGAGGTGTTTTCGTTATGAATTGACATTTTGCAGCACCCATCCCAGCCCACCTAGCGATCCAAAGAATATAATGACGTGCCCCCAAGCCCAGAGCAGATAGCGGCGTGACAGTTTATCCTGTGAAAGGTTGCTGATAAGGAAGAGTTGGCCATCGGGAGAGCGACTAATGATATTGGTGCCGGGTTGTGCCTGAACATCCATCCTCATTTTGCCCACTTCCCGCTTGGCTGCTTGTCTGACGAGTTCCCATTCCTCCATGCTTAACTCCCCGTCTTTGTTTAGATCGAAGCGTGCGAGTAGCGTGGACATGTTTTTCTTCCATTCGGTCAGTAATGCGCTTACCTCAGCACGCGTGTCAAATTCCTGATTGCTGCCGCCTTGAGTGCGAAATCGCCCGATGACGTAGAGGGTTTCACCCTTGATCAGCTTCCACTCAGTGTAACGACGGCCCTCCATTTGCCACTGGTCATAATCCTGGGTGATGATCTCTGCACTTTCCGGGTCAACCACACATTCACCGGTGTCGTCGCGCAGTATGAAAGAGTCGTCCGTTTCGCCACTCTCAATTGTTCTCCATCCATTTTTTTCTCGCTCTTCGATTTTATAGCGACACCACAAGCAAGGAAGTCGTCTTAAGTTGCTGAACAAGGGAGGATCACAGAATGGTTGACCACTTCCAATTAATTCAACATAGCCTTGTGCGGCAGAAGCAATTTTTGAGGTAGGTGTGTTGCGTAAGGTACGCAGCCTATATAACGAGGACAGCCATGCATAAAAGCTAATTAAGGAAATTGCTGCAAGGCAATACAGCCAGCCGTTGCGGGTATGCACGCGGAAGCCGACCAGCAGCAGCAACAACTGCGCTCCCGAGGTAATCAATTTCACGTATTCGCGTTGTAGCCAATTCGGCATGGGGGTTATCGTGAATATTGCACAGCGAGTCGCGCGCGCCTTACCAGCCAGAGGTTAGTGAGAGGTGGCATGGATGCTTAATTAACAGGCACGACATATGCCGTAGCCGTTAGTTAAATAATTGCTTCATATCCACATCCGCTGTTTCTGCCGTGGAGAATATCAGCAAGGGCTTTTCACCAAAACCGAACATCTTTGCAAGGATGTTGGCGGGAAATATTTCGATTTGTACGTTGTTGACGTTTACAGCATCGTTATAAAATTCACGGCGGTCAGCGATTCCATTCTCAAGCGTGCTGATACGGTTTTGCAGCTGCATGAAATTTTCATTAGCTTTCAGCTCCGGGTAAGCTTCTGCAAGTGCGAAGATTGTGCTCAGTCCCGCGCGCAGCTTTTCTTCCGCCTGCCCGAGGGCTTCGATGTCTTGACGTTCCCCCGCAGACTGCACCTGTGAACGGGCCTCGATAACTTTTTGCAGGGTGGATTGCTCAAACTGTTTGTATTGTTTGCACACTTCAACCAGTTTTGGCAACTCGTCATGGCGCTGTTTCAGCAGCACATCGATGTTGGCCCAAGCCTTGGCAACGGCATTTTTGACATTCACCAAGTTGTTATACAAGCTAACGCCGTAGATCAATACTACGGCAACGATACCGAAGAATATAAGTGTAGTCATGTTGATTTCCTTCTATTGAAATTGGACGACTCAGCCCGAGCATCAGAAGTACAAGCGGTTTTCGTCGGATGTGTAGAGAATTCTTGATCGACTGCTTCTGGCCGGTTGCTGAAATTGACTTGAAAAAACTTAACGACAGCAAACGCACTCCAAAGCAGGCTATCCAGATAAAAACTTGTTCTACATTACGAATGCCATCTCTGGATTTTTCAGTACATGAGTTTGATGGCTTTACAACTGTCAACGTTTGATCAGGAAAGCATTCGCAATAATTCTGTTACATAAATCCCGGATTGTCCATTGGATATTCTATGGGGCAGGGTTGTAGCCATTCCAAACCTTACCTGCATTAGTCCAGAGTCCCTGGTAAATTGGGTAGAGTAGCAAACAGGCTTTCGCCTGCTCTCCCTCATCCCATGAAGTGGGCCAGCTCATTAAATCAACGCAACAATATCAGCTCGGGTACAGCGCCTGCTCCTACCCAGACAATGGCGTCCTGCTTGTAGAAAATGCCAAGATTTTTAGCTGTTTCGAGATCAACCCCGACAGCGAAAAAACTCTTCTCCTCGGGCCATTGGCCAGTCGAGTCGGCACCTGCGCCCTCAATAACTTTGGGCGACAACGTATTTAATTTTTCGCTCAAGCTGGCGTGAGCGGCCTCGTTGGCCTCAGGGCTTTGGGCTTGACCGCATGGGTTGTAGGCAGTGATAAACACTCCACAGGCATAACCCGACGAGGTGTAAAGCTGAGATAAAGCTTCGGAACGCGTATCGATGCGTAAGGTAATGAGGTCGGTGCCAAAACCGAAGCGATAATTGGTCTTGAGATAGGCCTCGATCTTTTCAGCCGCTATTTCAGATTGTGTCAACAGAAACCCCTCCTAGGGTGGAGGGTCGACGCTTCCCGCTTGGTTGCTCACAAAGAGCCACATCCGCCTTCACGAACCACCTTGCCCGGGAAGGGCAGGTTGGATTGGGCGTCGACCCAAATCTGGATGCAATGCCGCATCCTGTTTCATTAACGAAATCTCGTCAATAAATCTGAGGTAGTGTGTTTTTCAAATCCCCCGGCACATGCTCGTACGTGCCTTGCAGGAAAATACTGCCAGGTTTGTAAGGCTGGGGGGTTCCATGTATAGTTCTTCGATCAAAATCAAGGGTAGGGGCTAAGATATAACATGAAAAAATCGTTGGTTATCATTGTCTTCTCGTTGTTTATGATGATTTTGTTTGCTGGGCTCGCTCAGGCAACTTCAGTCACTTATGCGGCAGAGCTTCATACCTCGAAATTTAATCCAGTGACCAATGTGCTAATACTGGAACAGGATCAGTCCGGCACCGTCCATGGCACTGTTTATGGCGCTAATGTGCCCGGCAATGGCCAGGCGGTCATCAGCCATAATCCTGCGTTTATTCCTGTACGTTCGTTGATTATTGGCATCACAGCTGGCTTGGATCCAAGCGGTGCCGATAAAACGGAAATCATCATGTTTTTGAACAAAACCTTTGCAGCTTCTAATAAAGGTGTCAAATGGAGCAATGTATTCCCGGGTTCCAGTCACAGCGGTACCATCGACAGCCTGATTGCCGCCACTGCGGGCAATGCAACTCAACTGACCTGGTTTACTAATACATTTTTTACTGGAATTGCTGCCCCTGCGGTATTTGATACAGGCGCCGCATTTACCGTGGGCGAATTCTCATTGCTCGATCCGATAGGTGGTAGTGTTGCTGAGCCACTGGCCATTCCCAGCCTGAATACATGGACAATATAATATTGGCATTATTTCTGGCAGGCTTGGCGGTATTCAGGATTCGGTGTGCGCATTCGGACGTCTAAGGCTGCTTTACAACATTAAATGCGGTCAGGTGCTTGAATCTCTCGGGCGAGCCATTTGTTCAAGAGGTGAATGACTGCAACGTGTCAATAGCGCTACTTCGCGAATGACCGCAATGCGGCGAGCTATTGTGATAGCAAGTTGGTGTGTTGGTCTATATTCAAACGAGATCGACAACTTTCCTTCTAGCTTAGCTGTCGAAATATCGCTGCGTGGTTTGTAAGCTACTGTGACCCGCTGGGCATTGTACGTCTCGAAGCGCCCACCGACGGTCGAAATCTTTCGTGCCGCATTTGTAATGAATGTACGGCGACCGCTATGCGATGAGCAACCCGTCAGTTCGAGGTGTTTTAGCGCGTCAAGTGATTATTCATCGCATGACCATTGGGTAGTGTTGACGCAAATCTGGTTGAGGCAAGATAAACGGCGAGAGGTTTTTCCTGCAGTCTCGATGATGAGGTATATTTTTATGGTTATGGGTGGTAGGAAAATTGTGATTCCGTGTGTTGCGCTGAGTGCCCTGCTTCTCTTTGCGGGTAATGTATTTGCAGACCAGCCAAAACGTTACGTGGATAGTGAAAGAGGATTTAGCCTCATTGTCCCAGCAAATTGGAGCGTTGAGCGATTTGGCATCGAGCCGTCCGTACTAAGAATAGAGAGCCACAACGGTGACTACGTTGCTAGCTGTTCCTTCACGGTTGTAACTGCGGATAATTTTCCAAATGCAACACAAGAATGGTTAGATAAAACTGTTAACTCAGTTGCGCAAACGAGTATTGATCAAAAATTGTCAGTTCAAAAAATGCAGAAAATGGGCAGCAAAATATTTGCCCATTATGCAACCATCCAGACGATAGGTGGCAGAAAAGCGAATGCTCTTTTTTACAGCAGCTCAACTTACTCCTCAAAAATAGGGGCAAATATTTATACGGAGAGTTTCTTCATTAATTATGTGCGCCCCAAAGATCAGGTTGGTGTTACATGCTTTGGCGGAGGTCTATCTTTCTTTAATGCGCACTCAAGTTTTGAACATTACAAATCAGAATTCCAGGAAATTCTTGCTTCAATAAAATTTCCAAGTGAAAAGGAAAAAGTTCAAGAAGCAGTGAAGCCTGAGCCTCAGCGACAATCAGAAAATGTGGATACGCAGTCTAAACTGAAGGATGAGGCGAAGCAGAAGGAGCAGGCGGAGCAGGTGATGATTGAAGAACAGAAGATAAAGGTTGAACACGAACAAGCAAATGTCGTTGTCAAGTTACTTACCAACCCCAAGGCTGAATTGGAGAAAACCGAACAGGGGCGAGTCCGTGCCGAACAATCAGCAGCAACAGCCAAGGAGGAGGTCGAATATACGACCAGGATCATCGCCAAGATACGCCGCAATATCTTGATGCCGCGGAATATACCATCTAATGTGATTGCGGAATTCGAAGTGACACTGATGCCTGATGGCATGGTGTCAAGTGCAAAATTGGTTAAGCCGAGTGGAATCGCGGCCTATGACAGGGTGGTGAAACGCGCCATTATTAAAGCACAGCCACTGCCAGTGCCAACCGACATGGCGCTATTCAACAAGTTTCGTGAATTGCATCTCAAATTTAGACCGGTTAAGGAGAGGTGACCTTGTTTTTGCAGGCAACTCCACATTATTTATACCCGGAAATCTGATATCGTTGCTCTTGGTCGAGTTGCTTGTATTGCTTCATCTGTGTTCCTTTTACTTGGTCGTTTAAGTGGCTCGATGTTAACGCAGCTCGCCACCTAAATTCGCTTACAAAAGTTGCACTTCAGAGTTGAATCCGCCAGGGAATAATCAGGAACACTCAGGCAACAAAAAACCCGCTATGCCTTTATTCATGCGGGTTAAATGGGCTATTCAGGAATGCCTGAAATATGTCTAACGTCTTCTGCGCCACCACAAAATAGCACCCGCCAGCATTAACAGCATAGGTATGGCAATCAGGAAGCTGCCACTGATTATGGTCAGATGGATTTTGCTCAGGTTAACCGCACCATCTTTCACCGCGCGAGGTTGAGTGGTGATGAGCCGTTCTTCGTTACCTAGCCAGTTCGTCATGTTGACGCCGAGATCAAGATTGCCGCCGTTACCGGAATAGGCGTTGGCAAGAAACGAACCGCTGCCGACGATAACAATGCGTTGTTCGCGATCGTTTATGTTGCGTTGCAGGGCTAGCGCGATGGTTACCGGGCCGGGGATGTCGCGGGTTTTGTTGAAGTGTGGTTTACCTTGCGGTATGTCGCGGCTAACCCAGCCACGTGGTGCGGCCTCTACCAGCGTGGTGTGATGCCACGCAGCATTTTCCTCCCAGTCAATGGCGCGTGCAAAGGGGAAGACCGTGATCAAGTTAAAATTTTGCGTGACGGCATGCGGCGGGTAGCCTGAGCCCAGCGCCCAGGTCGCAGGGATATTCATTTCTTCTGCTGCTGGATCAATCACGATGCCAGGCGTGAGGATGATGTCCAGTTTTTCAGTCAGACGCTCCAGTCCATGCAACGGTTCGGCGTCTACTATCCACAGCAGGTTGCCGCCGTTGTCGATATAGCGCAGTAGTTTATCAATCTCGCCCTGCAACAGGTCGATTTGCGGCTGCGTAATGATCAACATGCTGGCATTATCCGGCACGCCTTGCGCCAGTGTTAAATTCAGGCTGTTGAGGAGAAAGCCATTTTGTTTCAGCCGTTTTCCGAATTCGCCGAGATCGTGGTTTGCGATGCCTTCCAGATTGCGTTCACCATGTCCATCAAGATACATGAGCAGCTGATTTTTTGTGTGAGCCATGCGTAACAACACGCTGGTTAGCGCTTGTTCGTTCAGCATGGTGACATGTTCGCGCTTGCCGCCATATTCAACCAGCATCTCGCCATTGACATGAATGTTGACCTTGCGCGCTTCTTCCGGCTGTTTTACCGGGTCGATAAAGGCGAGCGAAATATCGGGTTTATAGCGCTGATAGAGGGCGACAAAATCACGGGTTATCCTGTGCATATCACCCAAATTGGCATCCTGCCCGGTTACATACATTGTTAGCTTGATTTCACCGTGCAGCTGGTTCAGTACAGTTACACTGCTATCCTCCAAACTGTTGCTGGCGCTTTGGGTCATATCCCATTGTGAGGGGCGGTGTGCGGCGAGTTGGTACAGAGCGACAATAACTGCAAGCAGCAGTGCGGTGAAAACAAGGTTTTTAATGAGCAGATTGGGTTGAGGGAATTTCATGCTGGATGGCGATTAGCTATAAATGCGGTTGTTGTGCAGCCGCCGTATTGTGAGCAACAGAAAGGCGGTACAAAACAGCAGGAAAAATATCAGGTCTGTACTATTCAACAGGCCAATATTGAAGCTTTGAAAATGGCTGGTGGGGGCGAGCGCGCGCCAAGAGTTGTGACTATCCACTGCGCTGATTTCCACCAGCCACAGGCCGAAAAATAGAGCCAATGCACCGATGGCGGCTACCACTGGTTGCGCGGTGAGCGAGGAAATATACAGTCCCAATGCGACGTAGCTGGCGGCAAGCAATATAAGTCCCAGCGCATTGGTGAGAATAAGTCCTGTGTCCAGTTGCGTGCCTGCGGCCAGCGTTAGCACCATCAACATGCAGCTTGCGATGATGAGCAACAGAAATAGCATTAGGCCGATGAACTTCCCTACCACGATGTGAATATCAGAAACCGGTGCGCTCATTAATAGTGTCAGGGTTTGGTTGCGCCGTTCCTCGGCGATCAAGCGCATGGTAAATATGGGAATCAGCATCATCAAAATCAGCGCGATGGTGCCAAATAAGGGAGCCGCCACGGCTAATGTGGCGCCGGGCGCGTTGGCAAGCTGTGCCAGTTGTGACTGTACTTGTAAAAAGGCATCGAGGCGTGCCAGGAAAAACCAGGCGAAGATGAATTGCAGAGCGCCCAAAATCAACCAGGTCGAAGGGATGACGAAGAGGCTGCGGAATTCCTTGTGCGCAATGGTTAAAATCATGATTTTTCGTCTTGAGTGATTTGCATAAATACATCTTCCAGCCGCGTTTGCAGCGGAACGAGTTGCTCCGCTTGCCAGCCATGTTGTGCGGCGAGCGCGAGCAGGGCAGCGCTTGGATTTGTGTTAACGGTATGCAGAATGCGGAACTGTGTGGCGGAAAGCTGGTCTACTTGCTGTACTTCGGCGATGGCTTGCAATTCGGAAAGTGCAGGCGGCGCCAACAGCGTGACGATGAAGCCTGGTTGACTGCCGTATTGCTGCATTTTTGTACTGATGTCGCCGTAAATCAGGCGACCGTGATGCATAATTTCGACGCGGTCGCAGATGCTTTCCACTTCGCCCAGCAGATGGGTAGAAAGGATAACGCTGTGCGTATTCCCCAATTCGCGGATCAATTCTCGTATGTCGCGGATCTGAGAGGGGTCGAGGCCAACGGTGGGCTCGTCGAGAATGATGACTTCTGGTTGATGGATGATCGCTTGCGCGATACCGACACGTTGCTGATAGCCTTTGGAAAGTGTCCCGATGATTTTTTTCCCGCTGTCCTGTAAGCCGCAACGGCGCTTGGTTTCGGTCAAAGCATCCATAATATGGGCGCGGGGTACACGATGCAGCTTGGCGGCGAATATGAGGAAATCATTTACACTCATTTCCCGATATAAAGGCGGCGTTTCTGGCAGGAATCCGATTTTCGCCTTGGCATTTTGGGGCTGGCGTGACAGGTCGAAGCCGCATATTTCAATTTGCCCCGAATGCGGCAGCAGTGCGCCGGTCAGCATTTGTAGCGTAGTACTTTTGCCGGCCCCGTTGTGCCCAAGCAGGCCAAGCACCTCGCCATGCCGAAGCTCTAACGATACGCCATGGATGACCTCGCGTTGACCGAAGCGGCGAATCAGGTTGCGTGCGGATAGGGTGATGGGTGCAGTAGCTGACATTAGTGCTGATGCAGATTGTATGGATAGGTGAATATAACCTAATATGTCGTGGTACATCAAAATGAAATTATTTAATCATGTCGGGTAACAAAATTAGCGATGTTTCCAGGAAATTTACAGTTTGCTTATATAAAACAATAAGATAAAACGCGGAAAGACTTCGCAGCGATGCATTTGGACGCTCTTGGAATCTGAGTTACCCTTAGCTTTGACGCAATTCAAAGTGACTAGGGCACAATCAGGGGCATATGCAATTCCATGAATTTTTTATTTTTTAAAATACCTACCTATTAAATATGATGAATTTAAAACGTAGCACAATTATTTTTGCATTGTTGTTGGTTTCTTGTGCGCATGCGTCGCAGCAGGAGATGGGGCAAGCGGAGAAACCGGGATTTGAAGCTGAAAAGCAAGCGGTATTGCCCAAGCAGGAATTGACTGAGCAGGTACTCTATGAGTATCTGCTGGGTGAAATGGCCCTGCAGCGTGGCCAGCCTGAGTTGGCTGCGCAGCTATACCTAAAGCTGGCCCATTCCACGCGTGATCCGCGTCTGGCACGCTATGCCGCACATTTGACTTTTGAGACGCGCCAAATGGACAAGGCGATGGCAGCATTCAATCTGTGGCTGGAAATTGAGCCAGATTCGCTGCTGGCGAAACAGGCTTTGGCCTCCCTGCTGATAAGTGGCGGCAAGCTCGAAGAGGCACGCCCGCATCTCGTGAGTCTTTTAGCGGCAGCGACGGAGAATGTCGGGAATATTTTTATGCGGATTTCCCCAATGATCGCAAGTTATCCCGATAAAAGTGCCGCATTCAATTTACTTCAGGCATTGACGCAACCTTATCCGCGCGTGGCGGAGGCGCATTGGGCGCTGGCACAAGCAGCAGAAGCCGCAGGTAAACACGAGTTAGCCTTGGAAGAAGCACGGCAGGCATATGCCTTGCGCCCGGAATGGGATAGTGCCGTGCTACTCAACGCCAAATTGCTGCAGGGTGCGGCGCCACAGCAGGCATTGACATTGCTGAAAAAATATCTTGAATCTTATCCTGATACCAAAGAGGTGCGCCTGTTTTATGCACGCGCGCTGATGGATCAGAAGCAGAATCGAGAGGCACGCGCAGAGTTTCAGCGGCTGCTTAGCGCATATCCAGATAACGCCGATCTGGCGTTCGCGGTGGGATTGTTGTCGTTGGATATAGGTGAGCTGGATCGTGGTGAGAAAGAGTTGCAGCAGGCTCTCGCTAATAGAAAGAAAGATGAAGACGTGGTGTATTACTACCTTGGCCAGTTGAGTGAAGCGAAGAAGCATGATGAAGAGGCAATACAGAACTACAGCAAAGTAAAGGATGGAGAGTATAACTTTTCCTCGCGCATACGCATGGCTTACCTGACCAACAAATTGGGTAAGCAGGATGAGGCGCGACAGCTCTTGCACAAGACCGTTACGAAGAACAATAAGCAGCGCATACAACTGGCCATGGTTGAGGCACAGCTTCTGCGCGATGCGCAGCAATTTGACTCTGCCTATCAGGTGCTAATGCTGGCGCTGGAAAAGTTACCTAACCAACCAGAAATAATGTATGAGGCAGCGATGCTGGCGGACAGGGCCGGAAAACATGATGTATTTGAGCAAATGATGCGAAAATTAATTGCGATCGAGCCTGGAAACGCACAAGCGCATAACGCGCTGGGCTATGGCTTGCTGGAGCGCAACGAACGCGTACCAGAGGCGATGAAACTGGTGGAAAAGGCTCACCAGCTTGCTCCGGATGACGCCGGCATCATGGATAGTATGGGTTTTGGGTATTATCGCTTGGGCAATTTGCCCAAGAGTTTGGAGTTCCTGCGCCGTGCCTATGCCGCCAATCCAGATCCGGAAATTGCCGCTCATCTCGGCGAAGTGCTGTGGGTGCAGGGTGAAAAGGAGCAGGCAAGAAAAATGTGGAGCGATGCACTAAAGTCTAATCCTGGTAGTACAGTGCTACAGGTTGTCATCAAGAAATATACGCCTTGAGACATCGATCTTGATACATCGACTATTCCTGCTGTGTCTCTTGTTGCTGGCTGGTTGCGCAAGCACGCCGCCAGCATCCCGGTCCGTTACGCGACCCATGCAGTCGGAACGTGCACCCTTTGTATTGACTGGGCGGATCGCCGTAAAACATAACGGAAATCGATCTTTATCCGGAGTACGCTGGGCGCATTATGCCGGGGCAGATGAATTCCTGCTGCTTGCACCATTTGGGCAGACTGTGGCTCGCATTCGTAGCGACATGAGGGGGGCAGTGCTGGATATGCCGTTAAAGCACTACGCTGCACCAGACGCTGCCGAATTAACTCAGCAAGTGCTGGGCTGGCGTTTGCCGCTGTCTGGCTTGCGATATTGGGTGTTGGCGTTGCCAGCGCCCAAAAGTACATTTGACATTGAGCGTGATGCTAACGGACAGGTGATACTGCTAAGCCAGGATGGTTGGGTGATACGTTATACGCGCTATGCAGTGCCAACACCGGACAGCTTGCCGTTACGTATTGCCATGCAACGCGATGGACTGGAAATCCAATTGCTGATTGATGAATGGGAAATATAACAAGCACGTTAACCTTTCCAGCACCCGCCAAGCTTAATCTTTTTTTGCATGTGGTAGGGCGTCGGAAGGACGGCTATCATCTGCTGCAAACCCTGTTTCGTTTCATTGATTTTAGTGACGTATTGCATTTCACGCTGCGCAAGAATGGTGTGGTGCGCCGCATCAGTGCGCTTGATGGTGTGCCTCAGGAGCAGGACTTGTGCGTACGCGCTGCACGTCTGCTGCAAAAAGAATGTGGTTGCAGGTTGGGTGTGGACATCACGCTGGAGAAACGTATCCCTATGGGCGGTGGTTTGGGTGGCGGTAGTTCGGATGCAGCGACTACGCTCATTGCGCTGAATAAGCTATGGGGCTTGGGGTTGTCGCGCGAACGGTTGATGGAGATAGGCCTGTCTCTGGGTGCGGACGTACCGGTATTTGTGTTCGGTGAGAACGCCTATGCAGAAGGCATCGGGGAGCAGTTGCAGGCCTGCGAGGTGCCGGAGGCCTGGTATGTGGTGTTGTTCCCGCCAGTGCAAGTCGCCACGGCAAAGGTATTTGCACTCCTGGATATTACTAACTTGGAATTGACACAGGAAGCGATTTCCCTCAGAATTCGCGGCCTTCCGCTACGGCTACCACACAACGATCTACAGTCGGTGGTATGCGGCTTATACCCGGAAGTGGCGCGGCATCTTGCTTGGCTTGAGCAATTTGTGCAAGCCCGGATGAGCGGTTCTGGTGCCTGTGTGTTTGCCGAGTTTGTTACCGAGGCAGAGGCGCAAGCAGTTATGGAACAGTTGCCGTCAGACATGCGCGGCGTTGTAGCGCGCGGTTTGTCGCAGCATCCACTTCGGGATTTTACCGTAATGTGAAATGCAAGATTATTGGGGAGTCGCCAAGTGGTAAGGCACCGGGTTTTGATCCCGGCATTCGTAGGTTCGATCCCTACCTCCCCAGCCAGTTTGAATGATGTTGTTAGTTGGGGCGCTTGCGCCCGTTTTTATTTAAGGGGAGCATGGTGTCCGACGACAGCTTGATGGTGTTCACCGGCAATGCCAATCCTAAGCTTGCGCAAGATGTAGCGCTGCACCTTAATATTCAACTTGGGCGAGCCACCGTTGGCCGTTTTTCAGACGGCGAGGTGATGATAGAAATCCTCGATAATGTGCGTGGCAAAGACGTGTTCGTTTTGCAATCAACATGCGCCCCAACCAACGATAGTCTGATGGAAGTGCTGGTAATGGTGGATGCGCTTAAACGTGCTTCCGCCGGACGTATCATTGCCGCGCTACCCTATTTTGGCTATGCCCGGCAGGATCGACGACCGCGTTCCGCGCGCGTGGCGATTACCGCCAAGGTGGTGGCGAACATGCTTACTGGTGTTGGCGTGGATCGCGTTCTAACCATGGATTTGCATTCGGATCAGATACAAGGGTTTTTCGATATTCCTGTGGACAACATATACGCCAGCCCGATTTTGTTGGCAGATGTGCGCAAGCATAATTACCAAAACTTGGTGGTAGTTTCGCCGGACGTGGGCGGTGTGGTGCGTGCGCGTGCCTTGGCCAAGCGTCTGGAAGCGGATCTCACCATCATCGACAAGCGTCGCCCCAAACCCAACGTGGCCAAGGTGATGAACATCATTGGTGAAGTGGCCGACCGAACTTGTTTGATCATGGATGATCTGGTAGATACCGGTAATACCTTATGCGAGGCCGCTGATGCACTGAAAGCCAAGGGCGCGGAGAAGGTGGTGGCGTATTGCACACATCCGGTGCTGTCAGGTTCGGCGATTCAGCGCATAGAGAATTCTGCGATAGATGAACTGGTCGTGACTGACACAATCCCGCTGAGCATTGAGGCTATGGCGTGCAAGCGTATTCGCCAGTTGAGCGTGGCTGAGCTGCTGGCCGAAACAATTCGTCGCATTCATGCGGAAGAGTCCGTCAGCTCATTATTTATGGAATAGTTTTTGTGGCAGTCATGTTGACTGCCATGTAACCTGGAATTGCCTGGTCGCGGGTGATTCCGAATTTGAAGTGGAGAAACAAAATGAAAATCGAACTAAGCGCAATATCCCGCAAGGCGCAAGGAACGGGTGCGAGCCGCCGTCTGCGCAAGACTGGCCGCGTGCCTGGCATCGTGTATGGTGGCGTTGAGCCTACGCTGATTGACCTTGATCACAACAATCTGTATCACAGCCTGCGTAAGGAAGCGTTTCATGCTTCCATCCTGACATTGGATTTGGATGGCAAAAAAGAGCAAGTGCTGTTGCGCGATTTCCAGATGCACCCATTCCGTCAGCAAGTACAACATATCGATTTTCAGCGCGTGGAAGCAAACAAGAAGATCCATATGAAAGTGCCATTGCACTTTGTAAATGCCGATATCTCCCCTGGGGTGAAGCAGAGTGGAGGCATCATCTCTCACGTGATGAATGATCTGAATATCGCTTGCTTGCCGGCTGACTTGCCCGAATTTATCGAGGTCGATCTGTCCACTCTGGCGCTGAATCATTCCATCCATGTGTCCGACCTCAAGCTACCTAAAGGCGTAGAATCGGCCGGTATCCACATTGGAAATGCCGTAGTGGCCACCGTCCAGGTACCACGTGGTGCGGTTGAAGCAGAAGCATTGGCAGCGGCTGCAGCAGCAGTAGCTGCCGCACCTGCTGATGCGAAAGCTGCGGCGAAACCTGCGGCGAAATCCAAGTAACATAAGCATTACAATTAAAAACCCGCCATGCACTTTCTGAGTGTGTGGCGGGTTTTTAACATGTCGTGAACGGTTTTTCACATGGTGTGAACTGAAAATGAGTGAAATCAAGTTAATTGTCGGGCTGGGTAACCCCGGTCGTGAATATGATTTCACCCGGCACAACGCTGGATTCTGGTGGGTGGACTCGTTCGCGCGCATGCGCCAATTCACGTTCAAGGCCGAAAGCAAGTTCCACGGTTTGGTCGCGCGCGGCCAGGTGGATGGCCGTGAATTATTCCTGCTCAAGCCGCAAACCTTTATGAATATCAGTGGCCGCGCAGTGGGGGCGCTGACACAGTTTTACAAAATCGAACCTCGACACATCCTGGTAGTGCATGATGAACTCGATTTGCCGCCGGGCAGCGTCAAGCTTAAACTCGGCGGTGGTCACGGCGGACACAACGGCTTGAAGGACATCTTTGCGCATCTTGGCACGCGCGATTTTTGGCGGATGCGTATCGGCATTGGTCATCCTGGCGAACGTTCAGACGTGGTTAATTATGTGCTGAATGCCCCGCGCCGTGAAGAAGGGGAGCTAATCGAACACGCCATGCAACGTGCGCTGGATGTGGTTCCCCTGATAGTTGATGGCAAGCTGGAAGCGGCAATGCTGAAGTTGCACAGTAATTAATTTTAAGGAATATTCATGAGTCTGAAATGCGGAATCGTCGGTCTGCCCAATGTAGGCAAGTCCACCTTATTCAATGCACTGACCAAGGCGGGTATAGCGGCGGAGAACTATCCGTTCTGTACGATTGAACCTAATGTCGGCATTGTGGAAGTTCCGGATGTGCGGATGCAGGCGCTGGCCGAAATCGTCAAGCCGCAGAAAATGCAATATGCCATCACCGAGTTCGTGGACATCGCCGGGTTGGTGGCTGGGGCATCCAAAGGCGAAGGCTTGGGCAACCAATTCCTCGCCAACATTCGTGAGACCGATGGTATTTTGAATGTGGTGCGCTGTTTCGAAGACGACAACGTCATTCACGTGGCGGGCAAGGTCGATCCGATTTCCGACGTTGAAACGATCGTAACGGAACTGGCGCTGGCGGATATGACAACGGTGGAAAAAGCCCAGTTGCGCAACTCCAAGGCGGCACGCTCCGGCGACAAAGAAGCGGCTAAATTTGGTGAATTGTTGGATCAGGTTGCTGCCCATTTAAACCAAGGCAAACCTGCGCGCATGATGAAACTGGATGCGGCGCAGATCGCCTCGCTTAAGCCGCTGTGCCTGCTCACAATTAAGCCTGCCATGTATGTGGCCAACGTGGCTGAAGATGGTTTCAAAAATAATCCGTTATTGACGCGGCTGGAAGAGTTCGCCGCACGAGAAGGTGCCCCGGTAGTGGCGATTTGCGCAGCGCTGGAGTCGGAAATTTCAGAGCTTTCAGATGAAGATAAAATAGAATTCCTGGCCGACGTCGGTTTGACAGAGCCAGGCCTAAACCGATTGATCCGCGTGGCATACAAGCTGTTGGGTTTGCAAACCTACTTTACCGCCGGAGTGAAAGAAGTGCGCGCCTGGACGATTCACATAGGCGATACCGCACCGCAGGCGGCGGGCGTCATTCATAATGATTTCGAGCATGGCTTTATTCGCGCCGAAGTTATCAGTTATGAGGATTTCGTTGCTTGCAAGGGCGAGGCGGGCGCAAAAGAGAAGGGAAAGATGCGGTTAGAAGGCAAGGATTATTTGGTACAAGATGGCGATGTTATGCACTTCCGCTTCAACGTCTAACCATTTTTGATGTTTCGTGACATGGCATGAGGCAACAAAACAACCGAAAAACCCCGGTAATGCGGGGTTTTTTTATTTTTGTCGTTTCTCCTCGCGTTTTAGCACCTCACAAACCACTCTAACTTTAGGTCAAGTTAAATCGGCGCACACATGACCACACCTTCATTGATCCAGCCGCGCGCTACGACATCCTGGATGGCTGCCGCAGAACTGGAAAAGCGATGATTGCTGTCGACACCGCGGGCAAACCCATTGTTATAGGCCCGATAGACCGGCACTGTCCCGGTCGGACATATACCATTGGTCGGCGGAGTCGAAATAAAATCCAGACTTTCGAAATTCCAGCGTTTCTGCGTGGCGGGCGTGGTGGCCTGAAGCTGTTTAAGGCCATCACATTCGGGGCCCGCTAAAGTATAGAAATGCGAATTGGGGCCGGGGACCTGGCTGCCGTAGAACCGGCAAACGGGCGTACTGCCGCCCGACTTGAAACTACCTCCGGTGCGAATCCAGCCTGGCCCCGCGCTCCCTCCATCGATGGCCGCAGCCTCACCAGCGTCGGCAGTGATGAAATAATGATCCAGGTTGGTGTTATAGAACTCAACGACCGGCACACTGGCGAGCGCTCCGCTCAGATTATAGCGAGCCAGAACAGCACTCGTCGCGTCTTGTCCTGCAACGAGCAAACGAGAATGGGCATCGAGCGCCAGCGCGCTGACGCTCCTCATGCCGGGTAGCGGATACGCGCCGTCGGGGCCAAAATTCGCATCAAAACTGTTATTTGGAAGCAGGCGATATAGCGCTGCCGAGTGCGGTATGGCATCGTCATCGGGACGGCTACGCGCTATCGCCACGCTAGCGTCGGGCAGTGCGGCAAAATTCCAAGAGAAATCACCCTGATCCGCCAACAAATCGTTCGCTCCGATCAGCAGGCCATTGCTGGAAATTCGAATCATGTGCAGTTTTCCGTATGGAAAACCGAAGGCTAGGTTGCCTCTGGTAATACCAATGCCAGCTAGCAGGGAGCCATCGCTCAGTGAGAGCAAGGAGAGTGATGTTCTTCTAAGGTGGTATTGATAGGTAAAATCCGTAGCAGTATAAGAAAATTGACCGACCGTCCCAAACGAAGTTACTGGCAACCCATGCGAATCGATCTTATAGAGACGCAGGTTCTGATCCGTCAGCACGGCAAAGACAGCTGAGCCGTCGCCAAGCAAAACCAGATCCGCCTGGAGCGGATACTCCCCAGACAACGCGAATCCGATTTTACCGCCTGCGCCGAAATCCAGGTCAGGTGTGCCATCCGGCATTGTCTGCTGCAAATATGCAGCTCCAATTCCGCTGTTCGGTGTTGTCATTACGTAAAGCATGCGCCCATCCGGACGAACGCCCAACGCAATATCCGTTTGGGATATCGCCGGTACTGCGAGAGCGGGTGCGAATCCGGTGTAGAGCGTCCCGGTAGAGTCAAAACGAAACGCCGTGTCGGCTCTTCCGGCCACGACCGTTATCGCGCCGCTTTCTTGTTCAGCTGCACGCACCTTGCCCATGAAGGGGTTGTCCTGTCTTGGCGCCACGCGCCCGTTCGTCCCGAATGCAGTGTCGGGGGAACCATTTGCCGTCAGGCGTTCAAGAAAATAACCAAAGGTCGCGTCTGCATCTGAACTACCTGCAAGCACAACTTTGCCGGAAGTTTCAACCAGTATCGTGTCAATTTTGTCGTTGCTGTATTCGGCGGTGTTCATGACAGCGACAGCGAAGCCATCGCCTCGACCATAGCTTGTTTGAAGATGACCACTGCTATCGAGGCTTGCGACGGCTGCATCCGCGCCTCTAGGAAAACAAGGGCCAAGAAAGGGGGCGCATATCATGATCCGAGCGGCCGCAGCCGGTATCAACAAGCCGCCTGCGCCATTTGGCAGGACGCCTATGGCGGAGAACGCATCATAGCCGGCAAGTGCAATCGTCGTGCTGCCGGCAGCACCAAAAGCACTATCCAGGACTCCGCTGGCATCGAGGCGACTCACGTGCGCAGTTGTGGCGTAGACGCTGTCGAGCAATGCGATACTGCCATCACTCAGCGCTGCCAATCGAAAACCGTAGGAGCTGCCGCCGCCGATCTCAAGTCGACCGGCAGTACCGAAAGATGCATCGGCCAAGCCACCGGCAGTGACTCGCCACAATACGCGCTTGGTGCCGCTCGCGAGGGTTGAAGCATCGCCCATCAGAAGCAATCCGCCATTGACGGTGCGCACCAACGCGACCGGCTGATCGAAGGGGTTGCCCAAGTTGTGCCCCGAGACCAAACCGCCATTTCCAAAGCCAGGATTGAGCGTGCCGGCGGCCGTCACGCGAGCCAGCAGATAAGTGCCGCCGCTAAGGGCCTCTCTTGCCATGACTGTAAACCCACCATTCGGCTCGGCGACAATCGGAACGCCATAGGCCATCAAAAAATTTGGAGGCATGCCGCTGAGTATCTTTTCGCCGTTCGGTGCATAGGTGGAATCACGCACACCGGCTGGGTTAAGGCGTGTAAGTCGCAATTCAAATTGCGGCTCTTGCATGGGGTCCGGGAGTTGTGTGGCGTCTGAGACGATCAGCAGACCGCCGTCCGGCTGTTGCACGAAGCGCGCCCCGTCAGCCACACTGAAGAAACCTTGCGTGCCAAAGCTGGTGTCGAGAATGCCGGCCGCCGTGAGCCGGGTCAGTACAAGGCCGCTCCCGCTAGATCCATTTATCAGTATGGATCCATCGGCACCCTGCTCGAGTTGTTGGATCGCGTAATGGTCTCCATTGGGCAGATCGAACAAGGCAACGCCATTCTGGCCGAACGTGGTATCAGGGACACCGTTTGGAAGTAGCCGGAGAACAAAAGCGTGAGATTGCCGTCCCGCCGTCCAACCGGCAAGCAGCAACTTGCCATCGCGCTGCAGGGCGGACGCGGATGGCGTATCCTCCGCGCCGGAGGGCACTCCGATGCGCACGATGCCGCTGCTTCCGAACGAGCTGTCGAGCGACGGCGCTGTGTGCGCTTCAAATATAGTGACATTCAACGCGATGAGTGCAAAAAGTATCGCGAATGTTTTTTTAGTTGTCATCATCTCTAAATCCCTTTAGTAAGATCGACATTATTTTACCGTATAAATATGCAATTACAGGCATAATAAGAAACGCCCTTTCATCAGGGCGCCGCAGAACGTCGATGGATGTCAACTGCGGGAGCGTACCAAGTAGCGTCTCCATGGTTTGGAATGTAAAAGTGTTAAATTTTAGATTACCGCATGAAGTACTATCCGGGGAGCAGATGCGTTACATCAAGCCAACATTAATGGTTGCACTTCGAACTTTAACCCGCTAAATACGAAATCGCGTTTGTATGCAATTTTCCAATTTAATTTCAAGAAGTCGTACCCCACTGGAGGTTCCATGCTGCACTTGCTGAAAAGATTTTTTCACACGCTGCCACTCGTCTGTATTGTAGGTCTGGGGAGCATGCCAGCTTGTGCAACCGAATTGAGCGGCGTGGCGGCCATTGCAGCAGGGTTGGGGCGAGTCTGTGCACTCACTACGGCAGGCGGGGTCAAGTGCTGGGGGTATAACAGCGAAGGCCAGCTCGGCGACAATTCCACCATTAATCGCTTGGCACCGGTTGGTGTGACGGATCTTGCCAGCGGCGTGGCGGCCATCGCGGCAGGGGATTACCATACCTGTGTACTCACTACGGCAGGCGGGGTCAAGTGTTGGGGGGATAACAGCGAAGGTCAGCTCGGCGACAATTCCACCACTAACCACTTGGCGCCGGTGGGTGTGACGGGTCTTGCCAGCGGCGTGGCGGCCATCGCGGCAGGCTATTACCACACCTGTGCACTCACCACGGCAGGCGGGGTCAAGTGCTGGGGGAATAACGTCGAAGGTGAGCTCGGCGACAATTCCATTATTAATCGCTTGACGCCGGTGGATGTGACGGGTCTTGCCAGCGGCGTGACGGCCATCGCGGCAGGGTTAGGGCAAACCTGTGCGCTCACCACGGCAGGCGGGGTCAAGTGCTGGGGGTATAACGGCGAAGGTGAGCTAGGCGACAATTCCACCATCGATCGTTGGACGCCGGTGAATGTGACGGGTCTTGCCAGCGGCGTGGCGGCCATCGCGGCAGGGGATGCCCATACCTGTGCACTCACCACGGTCGGCGGGGTCAAGTGCTGGGGCTATAACGGTGAAGGTGAACTCGGCGACAATACCACCACCGATCGTTTGACGCCGGTGGCAGTGATGGATTCAGCGGTGAATCCTGGCGGTGGGGCGGTCGTCGAGTTTTACAACACCAACCTCGATAACTACTTCATTACTGCTGACGCAGGTGAAGCTGCGGCCATAGACAATGGCAGCGCGGGACCAGGCTGGATTCGCACCGGAGGTAGTTTCAAATCGGGAGGTAGCACGTCCGTTTGTCGTTTTTATGGCAGCCAGTCGCCCGGCCCCAACTCGCATTTTTATACGGTCGATCCCGGTGAGTGTGCCAGCCTCAAACAGTTGCAGGCTACCACCCCAGCCACTCAGAAACGTTGGAATTTCGAGAGCCTCGACTTTATCTCAACACCCTCGGTCGAGGGGCAATGCCCAGCCGGGACGAAGCCGGTCTACCGCGCCTATAACAATGGGTTTGCCCGGGGTGTTGATAGCAATCACCGAATTAGCACTGACCAAGCAGCCATCGCACAGGTAGTGGCGCGTGGTTGGGTAAATGAGGGAGTGGTAATGTGTGCGCCTCTGTGATCAGCGCACATCTGGATTGCTTGGCTGCCTTTGCCCGCTGTTTTCACGCAGCGATATTATGAAAATATGCTTGCTCTTTGCTGATTCAGATGCAGGCAGTCTTCTGTTCAACCCCTTCAATGAACATTGAACAGAACATGAAAACTTACTTTAGTACTAAGCAGCTATCTATAATTTTGCTGCTATTGACTCTCGTGCTTTTGCTGTGTGGCGGTAGTTACGTATTGATAAAAGTATACCGCCCACAATTGTTTCACACCCTAACAATAGCAACGAATATTGCACCAACCCCGATTATCGGATTCGTCGATACGTTGAATGATGAATCTCTCAGCGGCGGAAAAATTTACGTGCTCGGATGGGCTGTGAGTAAAGCGGGTATTGCACGTGTAGAGTTAGTCCTGAACGGTGAGATTAGAGTACCTCTTACCATAGCTCTGCCTCGCGCGGATGTAGCGCAAGCCTTTCCAGGCTATCCAGACTCGGGTAAAGCAGGATTCGAAGGTAAGGTCGAAACTTTAAACCGGCCCATCAAATTGCAAACGTTGGAATTGGTTGTTACCGATAAACAGGGGGAAGTAAGTGTCCTCACTCGGCGCACGCTACCGGCATTAAACGCCAAGCAGACATGGTCAGACCTTCTCAAGTTACGCGGACTGAAGCGTGATGACGTGTTCTATTTCATCATGGCCACCAGCAATATTGCCAGCGGGGGCGCAACGGATGTTGATACTATATTTCGACCTTACGAAAGTGATACCGTTAAGGTAGGCATTCGGGTTCCCATCCTCTATTTGCGCACGACAAAAGGCAGGGCCAGCGATTACACTTTCGATGCCGACTTTCCATCCAGTCGCAAATGCGGTACGCGGACGATCGCCGAAGACAATCTACAAGGCGTTATCGATTACGCGGTCAAACACCAGTTGCCTGTATTGTTCACGCTGAATGGTGGAATTTGGGCCGACGCCGCGTGCGATGCACCGGAATGGGACATCAATGACGCGCTCGAACAAGATGTCGCCAACTTGCAATGGAATGAGAAGAATCAGGTGATGGCGGATGATTACCTGAAGAATCTCTCCGGTTCTATGGACTCACCCGAACTCGGCCGCTCTCTAACCTTCAACATCTACGCTGCAAAAAATCGACATTACAAAAAACGTAATTTGCAGCATGCCGCGTCCATTATCCGTAAATTCGCAACACAATACCCGGCACTTTTTATCGGCGTAACCACTGACCCGGATGTGTACTTGAACCCTTTTTTTTCGGGCGAGCAATGGTACGACTATAACCCCGGTACTTTGCGCCAGTTTCGCGAATGGCTGCAGGGAAGTGGGCCATATTCCGGACAGACTATGGCGGGCGAACCTGATCTTTCCCATTATAAAAAAGAAAGGCCGTTGACGCTGCATGACGTGAATGCGCTGAGCGGACGTCAGTTCAACCGTTGGGAAGATGTTGATCCACCTCGAATATTTCCAAAGCATATTAATCCGTTCTGGAAAGATGCATGGGTAACAGAGTGGGAGCATTTTCGCCGTCATCTGGTCAAGCTGCATTACGACGAACTTTCGCAATGGATTGGAGAAGCCGGGATAGGCAAGGAATTCATTTATTCCGCTCAAGGTTTCATGGCTCCGGGGCCGCGCGGCATACCTTTTCCGATCCATTTGAACAGCCCCGTGAAAAATAGCGATATGGGCGGCATGTCAGTTGATGGGGCGATGCCATCCAATGGGCACCTCGGTGCAATTATTTACGGGCCAAGTGCCGTCAATCAGATCAGGATGGAGGAGTCTCGCTCGCTGTTTTCAGTATTTCGCAAACTCGACCCTGACTGGGCAGTGATCGAACACAATACTGCCGATTTACGCGATCCGAAACGTCTGGCGAATTTTGCTGAGGCCTACCGGTCATTGAGGGATATCCATAATTACGGCGCACGTTTCATTTCACCGATGGCATGGAATGGTAGCCGAGGCACATTTGCTGGCCAAGATGGTTTCGTTTCTTATACAGCGCTACGCGATACGCCGTTAGAAGATGCGATAAAAACGTTTATGATCTCGCACGCTAACCTGCCACGCCGATCGCGCTTGTGGACCTTCGGCGCCGGGGTACACGCTGATGGAGATGGCTGGCTTCCTTCCGGAAACACACAGGGTCAGATCGCCCCGGGGAAATTAACCTTAGGCACCATTTTTGGTTCACAAGGTTCACTCGAATCACCGGATGATATAGCTTTCCAACCAGCCAGTTATCAAGCGATCGTCATAAAAATTACCGAACCTGAAGCAGTAAAGGAGATCGGGGTAGAAGGACAAACGTCGAATGGAGAATGGATCACCTTGGTCGCCACCACTGATTTGTCCAGGTTGCAACGTGTCAGCGCCGGCTTGATGTTGCCGCTGGCGGGCCAGTATGCCGAGGCAGAATTTAAACGTATTCGGTTTACCTGGAAGGCAGCCGGGGGCAAGCCGATGATACTGGAGCGGATTGCGTTCTATGCCAAGTGAACGCATGACATTAACTGTTGTGGTCGGTTCTTGAATCTGCCTAACCATTTTAGAAAACTATTCAGCAAGAGCCTTGATGACATTTTCCGGGCTGAGAATGGTGCCCAGTGTGGTCTCGGTCGGGGTGAAGCGCAGTTGCGTCAGCCGCCCCGGTGGCATCGTCAATGAACACCAGCAGCGTGCAATATTCCCCGTGCCCTTCAAACCAGTCGTGGGGGCTGCCGTCTATCTGGATCAGTTCGCCAAACCGGGCGCGGCGCTCACGCATTGGGTGCGCGCACACCGTTCCGCCTCTTCTGGTGCGCCAGTAGCCCGCCCCAATCATTAACTGGCGGGTACTCTCGACGGACAGTTGAATGCCGTGCAGCTCGGCGAGTTTCTCGTTAGCCAGCGTCGGCCCGAAGTCCCGGTAGTGTGTGCCGATGAGTTCAATGGCCATCGTGCGTGCGGCTTCATCCAACCGCTGGTTTGAGGCTCTACCGCGCCTCTTGCTGACCAATCCACCCAGGCCTTCCGCCTGATATCGCTTGGACAACCGCCGCACCTGACGGGTGCCGACACCCATCCGCTTCGATGCTTCTTGCTGGCTGATTTTTTTGTCTTTCAGCAGCTCTAACACTTGGGCTTTCTTCACTTCTTTTTGGCTCATGAGTTTGTCCATTTCAAAATATCCGCCGTTGTTTTAAACAGGAGTTGACTTGTATCACCAGCGGACATTTCTATTTGGGAGAAACCGGACATTACTACTTGGGGCTAACAGTGTGGTGCTCAGTTATGCCAACCCTCTCCCCAACTCTCCCCCGCAAGCGGGCGAGAGGGTGATCGTCCCCTCCCCCGCTTGCGGGGGAGGGTTAGGGAGAGGGCAATTACCGCAACTCAACTGCCATGCTGCGGGTAAATCCAAAACAATATATTTCGTTAGTTACGATTTGCGATACTAGGATTTCACCGCGACTACAATTCCGATCACAATTAAAGCCACCCCAGCAAAGTACTGTGGCTGAAAGCGCTCACCGAAAACAAAATGACTTCCCAGTGGAACAAGGATAAATGCTAGCGCCATCAAAGGATATACACGTCCTAGCTCCACTTTCTGCAATACCCAAACCCATGCTATAGATGTAATTGCATAGAGCGTCATGGCGGCGATAAGTGTTGAAGCGGTTTTGAACGCGAAGAAACTTCCAGTTTGAGCCAGCGAAGTTGCGCTGGCTTTAAATAAAATCTGACCTATTGCTAGACCCAGCACACATAAAACCGCAACAATTTGGACGAGCATTTTTAGTTTTCCGCTTTTCTGACTACCGCATGACAAACAAAAAACAGGTTTAGATCGATAGATGGAATTGGAAATGGCCACCACGCTTCGGTGCGATCAGGAAAATAATGTCGCAACAAGGCAATCAAGTTATTGCATGAATTAACATGTTCCCTAGCCATTATATAATCGTAGGCAATACCTTGCGAAATTGCATTTTTTCGCGGCCCTAAATGCCTGCCTATTCGCCAAGCAACGCCGGGATCGGTTGGGATGAGTATGGAAAGTACGCCCCCATCCTTTATGACTCGTATCCATTCTTTAAGTGCTAAGTGTGGTTGGTAAATATGCTCAAGAACATGGGTTGCAATCAAACGATCAAAGCTATTGTCGGCATAACTTAGCCCCGCACCACTTTGTGTTTCGTATAATAGCCTGCTGCCGAATTTATCGTTCAGTTTACGTTTGGCAACTTCAAGTGTCTTGGCATCTAAATCAGATAAAACATATTGTTCAAAAGTATGACGAACAAAGCCCAAGTGCTCACCTGTTCCCGCACCAATTTCCAAAACCTTTGCAAAGTGATCACGTTCTTGAAAGTGCTTTTCTGTCAGACGATGACTTGCCCGCATCACCGCCGATTGTAAGGGGCTGGCATAGTTTGATTCATCATATACATCAGCAAATTTAGCGCGGTAATCCAACCAAGCCTGATCTTCATCTATCATTCGATTCCCCAATAGGTATTGGACTGCTTATTAGTTACGGCGCATCAAGTGCAATGGTCTTCGCGGCACGTTAGCGATATCGTACCCAAGAAATGCCAATATCAATTGCGCCCCCATTAAAATAGGTAGTGCGGCCAGCATTACCGTGCCGGCAGGCGTAGAAACGCCTTCCTGTAATGAATTTATCCAATGATAAATACCAAAGACGCAACCAAAAATAAACAGCAGCACCCCCAAAGGCAGCTCTATGGATGCAAGCGACATGTCACGCAAGTAATAGTTGTAAAAAATTCGTTTTGAAAAATTGCGAGCATGTTTAAAAAGAAATTCGCCAATAATTTTTGAGATTTTCAGGTTGCTTATTTCGTCGCCATATTTTGCATCCATAGGCACATCAACTACCACAGCACGTAGCGTATTAAGCCTAAACAGGATATCTGTTTCAAAAAAATAACGGCGACTGATTTTTAGGAATGGTAGATGTCGAGCCACATCGGCGTGGATTGCGGTATATCCATTGGTAGGATCAAATAAATCCCAATAGCCCGAAGATAATTTTGTCAGCAGCGACAGCACAGCATTACCAAACAGGCGCACCGGGGGCATCGAATGGATTTCTTCCAGGTCGAAGAAACGATTCCCCTTTGTATAATCGGCTTCGCCGGCAAGGATGGGATCCACAAAACTCAAAATCAGCGCGGGATCCATTTGGCCATCACCATCGACCTTGACGATCACTTTTGCACCATCTGTGATTGCAGCTTGGTAACCCGTCATCACAGCACCGCCAACGCCTTGGTTGGACTCATGCCGCAATACCACTACGCGAGCATCCCGGCAGTGGGTTTCTACATAAATACCGGACTCATCCGGGCATTTATCGTCAACCACATAGATGCGCCATACCTCCGGCCCAATTGCGGAAATGACGCCTAGAATATGCTGTGTGACGCAGTGACTGGGGATCACAACCGCGATGCGGTTTTCCAGATAATTTAATTGACTGTGCAATAAATTCATTTTGCCTGGTTCAGATAAAGGTTTCGGTAGGTTTGAGCGACCCTGGATAAAGACAGTACGATATTGTCCAATTGGATTTGACTATCTCTAGGGCAACGTCCGGCAACGCGCAGGAAACCCGCCTTGGTCGGAAAAATGGGTGAGAGGCCGTAAGTGGCACTGAAATGGTAATAGTGTGGCTCTCCGTTGGATACGATACGAAAGTGCAGGCTTTTTGGTTCAACAAACCCCGGCTCGTCCACGGTTCTGAAATATACGGTTCCGAGACCGCAGCTTTGACCAAAGCGGTTTGTTTGCGCAGTCATGTTTATCGAGTAAACATAATATTCTTCATTTTTTGACAGCGCCAGTTCCGGTATCGGGATGTCCAGGCTCCATTGCTTTTCAGTATTACGGTAAGCCCCATTTCCCTGGGCGACTACGCCGTTTCCTGTAAGTGTGGCGAGAACTTTTTTGGGCCATTGATACATCTTAACGTGAGGTACCGAGAGAATGTCCGGCATCAGCGCTTGGCTATAGTGGCGGTGTAACTCGCCTGCGGTAATTGCTGCGATGATGAAAGTGAAAACCAAGGTAAGTCTCAGCATGGTTCGGTGCTGGTGCTTCCAGCCGGTTAACAGATGCGTAAAACCTATTGAGGCGAGCAGAATGAGTGGGATTTCAAGGGCGCCCACGCTGTAACGAGGATTGTAAAGCATAGGTATATGCACGAGTATCTGGTACACCAGTGCTCCACCCAGAAACCAGCGCATTAAACGGGGCCGCAACGAGAGCAGCCCTGGCACAGCAAGAATTACCTCAAAAATGCGCAGGGAGCGCTGATTCCAGACCGTATCAAGGAGAACGGCCTTGGTTGTAAAAATGAAAGCGAAAGTTTTTTGAAAGTAGACAGCCAGAATGTGAGAAAGAGTTTGCTGCTTCAGCATCAAAATGGCAACTCCCTTTAGAAGGCTGTCACCCTCAATGGAGAGGCTGCTAAATTCATGGGTGACAGCACCAATGTCGTAGCCAAGTAAAAAATAGGGGGCCTCGTAACCATCTGTGAGCGGGTGACTTCCAAAATAGAGGGCGGCTCCCACGCCAGTTGCCAGTCCCGGATAACCAAAAACTATCCAGTTTTTGATGATGAACAACAGAGGAAAAAGCAAGGCCAGCAAATGCGCCACAAATAATTGTCGTCCCGTCTGTTGCATGTATCCTTTCCAGCTCATGAACAGGGTTATAACCAAGGTTGCATACAGAAAATAGATATAGGTTCCCCGAGTCAGAATCATGAGTCCGCATGCGATTCCGGCTAAAGGAACAAACGCTTTCCGCCCGCACACGATTTCTGCCACGGCCATAAGCCATAGGGCGGTGAAGAAAATAAACGGGGGTTCGCTAAGAATAACCGGCTTGAACTCGGCCAAAATGGGCGAAGCTGCATAAAGGAATGCAGCAACGATTCCCGCAGGGCGGGAATGGAGCAGCGAGCCGAGCCGGAACATAATCAGCACAATTATGCATGAAACTACTGTGTTCCCGATTTTTATGGCCTCGGGGTCTGCACCGAAAAGTGCCGGATAAATATAGGACATAGGAGCAACGCGCAAGGAGCGTGCGTCTCCAAAAAAAGCCAGTTTATCCGTCAGCAATGCATGTGCGTAAGGGAGGTACGTATTCTGGGTGTCTGGCCGGATAGCATTGGGGAAATGGGGTAATGCATTGTTGACATTGACAACGATGGCGCCTGCCATTAGCAAGAAAATGGCCAAATTGGCTTTTGAGAAAAATGAAGAAAAACCTGTGCGGGAAAGCCTCGTGAGAAAGATCATTTTGTTTGCAACTTAAGTGGCTGTTGGTATCGTAATATCGGAACGCAAAACTCTCGCATCTCAAGTTGCCTTATGGTGCACTAGCCTATCAAAAAAATGTGTAGACTATCGATGCTTGATAGAGGACGCGATATACATGGAAAGCAACCGAAGTTCACGTTGCTGATCTGACTCCCGCATGCATCGTAGCAAAAAAAGCAATCTACGATGGCGGAAACATTTTTTTGACCTAACAGGCTTTGCAGTTTGTGCATGTGTGGCCGCCTGTTAAGTAACTATTTGAGAAATTATTCAGCAAGAGCCTTGATAACATTTTCCGGGCTGAGAATGGTACCCAGTGTGGTTGGATTGCCCCAGCGCACGTGGTATTTATTCTCTGGTACTGAGGCGAGAGAGATCAATAAATTGTTGAAGGCAATTAAATCGTTGGTCTCAAAGTAGGTGATGAAATCGATATCATCCAGACCTGTAGAGTGGTAGAGCTTGCGCTTGACGTTGACCAGATACGCCAGGGTTGGGACGGTATGGGCCTCCATCTCCTTTAGCCGTTGCTCAAATGATAAATTCCACCACTCTGCGCTTTTCTTTATCGGGATAACGATAACGTAGCGCGTCGCGTCGCCGGCATAGGTTGCGGAGCTGAGGCCGGCATTAAGGTCGGGTGATTTGTCTTTCGTGATGTAGTTCAGGGGCTTCGTCACGCCTACCAGAGTATCAGAAATGTCAGCGTTTTTACCGATGGTTGTCGATCGGAATTCACGCATGAAGGTCTGCGCCTTAGCGAGGTCATAAGCATTTAGTCGGAAGAAAAAATCGGAGTTGGTTTCCAGACCGCGAGTCAAATAAAGGTCAACCAACACATTATCCTTATGCTTTTCGATCAATTTTGCTACTTCAGCAGCGCTCTCCATTCGCTCCGTTGCAGGCACCTTGTTCCATTCCGGCCTCAGTTTAAACATCGTAAATACGCCAAAAACACCCGGCTGGGTAAGAATTTTGGATCGTTCGATCATCGTTGCTTCTGCTGCCGGCTGCTGCGAAGCAACAGCTGCCGTTTGCATAGTCATGATCGCTGCGATGGTTCCAGTAACAAGGCTTATATGGAGGTGGCGAATTGACAAACGTCTCATGATTTTTTCCTTCTGGAATAGTTACAAATTTAAAACAGAGGTTATCTGCGATTAGATGATCGAATTCAATTTCTCAATACCGAACAATAATACCCGCAACTAGGCCACATTTGTTGTAGTGGAAAACACTCACTGTAGTGAAAAATCATCAGTTGTTTTTGCCCCATACCTGCTTTAGGCGAGCATCGCGACCACAGCTGAAACGATAGTATTTGTAACGAACCGGATTTTTGGTGTGAAAATTCTGGTGATACTCTTCCGCCGGATAGAATGCTGTGGCGGGCAACAACTCGGTCACAATCGGCTGGGTAAAACGACCAGAAGATACCAGCGCGGCCTTGGATGCTAAGGCTTGCTGTTGTTGATCCGCGTTGTGATAAAAAATTACGCTACGGTACTGCGTGCCACTATCGCAAAACTGGCGATTAGGCGTTAGCGGATCTATCGTCGGCCAGTATGCGGCAAGTAGTTTTGTGAAATTGGTCTTGGCAGGGTCAAAACGCACTTGCACCGCTTCAACATGACCAGTCTTGCCGGCAGATACTTGTTCGTATGTCGGATTGATCACTGTGCCGCCGATATAACCCGATGTGGTTGATATCACGCCCGGTATCTTGTCGAAATCCGATTCGGTGCACCAGAAGCAGCCGCCAGCAAAGGTGGCAACGCCTGTCATTGGTGCAGCCTGTTCGTTGGAAACTACGGATGTATTCTGTGCCCTTGACTGCCCGCAGGCAGCAAATACGGCAAGTATCAGCAAGGCAATACTAAGCGCGCTGCGAGCTTTCTTATCAAAAAATGATGGGTTCAATATTGTCATAATCAGCTCCTGAGCGCTGGCAATGGCTCGTTCTTCGGGATAAATCGCAGCGCTACACCGTTATTGCACCAGCGCTCTTTACGTGGCAGTGGCCCATCGTTAAACAAATGGCCTTGGTGGCCACCGCAGCGTGCGCAGTGGTATTCGGTGCGGGGCAGAATCAGTTTGAAATCGCGTTTTGTCCCCACATGCTCGGCAATGGGCTGGGTAAAGCTGGGCCAGCCCGTACCGCTGTCAAATTTGTGCGCACTTTCGAATAACGGCAAGTAACAAGCAGCGCAAATATAGAGGCCATCACGATGCTCATGATTAAGCGCGCTACTATTTTGCCGTTCGGTATCCTCTTCAAACAGCACCTTGTACGCATCAGCGGAGACCAATGCACGCCACGCCTCACGCGGTTTATTCAGCGGCTTAACGGTGATTGCATTGATGGTATTTACAGCTGCCCTGGCGCGCGAACAAACCGAAATCAACGGCAGCGCGGCCAGCATGGCAAGACTTTGTAGTAGGGTACGTCGTTTCATGGCAATTCCTTTTGGAAGTTTAAAAGATTTGACCGTGTACTCACATTATCGTTCTCAACGTCCGAACCGATTGCAACAAATCCTGCACGGACGCGCTCATCGGCAAACAGACTACGGCCCAGCATAGCAATTTTTTCATTGCACTTTCATGAATAATGATTCGATGAGAAAAGCATCGTCAAAGTGGCGGCGACCGACAAAAGCGGTGGCGTGACGCCCCCACTGGCGCATCGCACCCGGTGAGCGAATGCCCATTGGCCACAAAAGAAAACGCTCAGGGCGTTCCGTACCGGCGATTAAACCATGCATGCCGAACAGGTTGCGATAACCGTCGGCAGTGGGCAGCGAACGCAATGCATCATAATCCTCCCAAGCCATTGGTTGTGCCGCAGACAGTAATTCGGGTGGTGATTTGTCGTGATAGATTCGCTGAATAAAATGAGTGCGGGGAGCGATGCGCAGCACCAGCGGTTGTTGTTCAGGTGCAGGTTGCGGCAGCAGTGGGGGTTCAAAATTGGAATTGGGAAGGTCATCGCGCAGACGCAGGTGATGGCTCGGGAAAAATTCGTGGTAGCAACCGCAGTTATGGATAACGTCATACAGCCATGGCTCGCCGTCCGGGCCTAAAGTCACTCGCCAGTTGATACCGTCTAGCTGTCCGGCATAAATGTCGTTGCCGGAGCGCGCAGGAAACCAGACAATATAATTGAGTTGCAACAGCACTTGATCGCCGAAACGGGTGTGCGAGACCTTGCGGTACAGTGTTGGGCGCGCCACATCCACCACCGGTCCGTTATTCCAGCGTGGCGTCCCGATACGATCATTGTTATCCATTACATCCACCTCCCATACCGGGGCAAAGGTGTCGAAGAGCCGGTCAAGGTCGGTGACCGTCGGCATGGGGATGCCGAGTGGATCCAAGGAGCGATGCAGAATGTCGCCCACCTGCTGAGCATCGAGCAGCGCACCGGGCGATGACGCCCAGCGTACCAGTTCACCCGCCACGGGCAGCGCTGCCAACGGCGTGGTGTAGGTGTTGTGTGTTTCGATATGCCAAGCCGATATTCTGGTGGAAACGAACAGCGCGGTGAGAGGATAAAGGCCGAGCACCTGCCACCAGGTGACATAATCATCCGGAACGTGAACGGCATCGCGCAACATAGCGCGGCGCTCCGGTTGCGCGAGATCGGCGGCAAGCAGGCGTTCACGACAGCGGTTGAGTTCTTCACCTAAGGTGACATTACGTCGCCCCCCTACCGTCGTGGGCAGATTACGTAACTCCAGCGCACGCGACGCAGCATCCAGCTCTGCCATGTGCGTAGTCCATGCTGTCCAGTTTTTCTGTGCGGTCAACTCGTCACGGAATGAAGCAAGCAGGCGAGTTGTACGCAAGTAGGGAAAATCTCGAACCGGCGACGAACCGTAGTCGCGCACCCCCGCACTTTCGATGGCCGCATCGACTTCCTGGAACAGCATCCTGCAGGTAACCAAAGCATCGCCTGTAGGTGCCGCCGGGCGGGTTTCCACCGTGGCGCAGCCAGTAAGGAACGACGTGACAAACAGCAGGATCAATCCCGCCATGGCCAGCGCCATACGGCGTGTATTGTTTGTATTATCCATTGCTACCTTTTCCATAGAATAAGTAGTGTGGAATATTGTACCGTTCGATACAATAGAATTCACTTTCATGCGCTGTCAGAAGCAACGGTCTAGGAGAAATTACTTGAGCAGCAGCTTTGACCGCGACATCAACCGTGCCGATACCGCTAGCGTAAAATATGACGGGCGGAAAAATATGTTTGGCACAAGCGAAGTCATCCCGTTGTGGGTTGCTGATATGGATTTTGCCGCCCCGCCAGCCGTGACCCGTGCCCTCGCCGAGCGCGCCGCCCATCCTGTGTATGGTTACACCCAGTATCCGGATAGCTTGTACGAATCGCTGATGGATTGGCTTAGGCGACGCCACGGTTGGGAGGTGCAGCGCGAGTGGATAATGATGTGTCCCGGCGTAGTGCCCTCGCTACACGCCGCTATCATGGCTTTTACCGAGCCAGGTGAATCGGTAATCGTGCAGCCGCCAGTGTATTTTCCATTTTTTTCGGCTGTCACAAACACTGGCAGAACGCTGCTGCAAAATCCGCTGCGCATGGAGAACGGCCACTATGCCATCGATTTCGACCATCTGGAACAATGTGCAGCCAAGGCACGTTTGCTGTTGCTATGTTCACCGCATAACCCGGTTGGGAGGGTATGGCGCAAATCGGAATTGAAGCACCTCCTGCGAATCGCAAAAAAATACGATCTGCTCATATTTTCAGACGAAATCCACGCTGATTTAATCTACCCCGAAAACAAACACACCACGCTCGCGACACTGGCAGAGAACCCGGCCACCATTCTCACTGCCGTCGCACCCAGCAAAACATTCAACATCCCTGGGCTGAATCTTTCCACGCTCATCGTGCCGGATGCTAAGCATCGCGTGGCTATCACCCAGGTATTTGACAGGATGCACGTCAGCGCTTCCAATCCCTTTAGTATCGTCGCTTTCGAAGCCGCCTACCGGGAAGGCGAGACCTGGCTGGAGGAGTTGCTGGCCTATCTGCGGGATACGCGAGATTACGTCGAGAATTATCTGGCCGCCCATCTCCCGGAAATCCGGCTTATCAAACCTGATGGCACCTACCTGCTATGGCTTGATTGCCGTGCATTAGGGATGAGCGACGCGCAACTCAAGCACTTCTTCGTGCATGAAGCCGGCGTGGGCATGAGCCCCGGCATTCTGTTTGGCGAGGGCGGTAGCGGATTTATGCGCATGAATATCGGCGCACCTCGCCATGTCATTGTGGCTGCCCTTGAAAATATCAGGAAAGCGGTTCTACAATCTCACCGCGAATGGTAATGGTTTCGCTGGAACGCACCACAAGTGCGCATTACTTTAACTTAACTCAGCACCGAGCCACATTAAATATCTGAGCTGGAGTGAGGTGACGCCCCGATGACTCTCTTTCATAAAGCATCTTGACTTGCACTGCATGCGCGTATAATATTTTATACATATAAATTCTATGGGCGATGAAAAAGAGATTCGTTGGGTAGGGTCTGCCTACGACGATCTGCTGGCATTTCCGCAAGAACCACGACAGGAAGCAGGCTTCCAATTGGGCAAGGTTCAAGCCGGGCTTGAGCCGACCGACTGGAAGCCGTTCGACGACGTCGGTGCCGGCACGAAAGAGATTCGGGTCAAGGACGCGAGCGGCGTCTACCGTGTGATGTATATCGCCAAGTTCGAGGAAGCCATCTACGTCCTGCATTGCTTCCAGAAGAAGACCCAGGTGACCAGCAAGCAGGACAAAGCTATTGCCAAGGCGCGTTATCGCGCCGTGGCCAACTCGAGAAAGGTAAAGAAATGATGATTGACACCGAAATCCGCCATGTGACAAAGCGAGGCGCGAACCTCTTCCTGGAACTGGGTTTTGCGCCGGACGAGGCCAAGCGCCTGCAGGCTGCGTCCCGCAAACAGATCAATGACACGCGGCTGCTGAAACAGCAATTGATGGAAGAACTGTCTACCTGGATTGCGGAACATCACTTGAAGCAGGCCGAGGCCGCCGAGATTTTAATGGTCTCGCGCCCGCGCGTGTCCGACGTGGTGAACAAGAAAACGGCCAAGTTCACCATTGACACGCTGGTGGAAATGCTCAGTCGCGTCGGCAAGCCGGTCAAGCTGACCATCGGTTGATGTCGATGTTGGGTGTTGCATGGCGATAGCAGCCTGAAAATGTGGGCAGTCTGTGAGCCCCCAGTGCTCTTTGAAAAGAATGCGAACCCGACCCCTTTAATTTGAAATGTGGATGACGGCGGACCCCTTAATTATGCTTACACCATGAGCGAACTGACACTTATGTGCCCACATTGCGGAAATGTTGTGGAGGGTACCCGCATCGTGTCGGATCGACGAACAGGCGGTGCCCGTGGGCACTGTTCGCGATGCAGAACTTGGATTCCACTTCAGCTTCCTTCAATTCGCAAGAAGTTGGTGTATTTGGATCAGTCATTCCTGTCAAACTTATGTCCCCGCGAGGGAAGTCCAGTCGCTGATCCAATCCTAAATCGCCTTTCTTATAAGCTCCAAAGACTGAAAGTACTGAACAAAATTTATCTGGTCGTTTCAGATGTACATTGCCGTGAGACATCAGCCTATCCTGAGCAATACCTGAAAGAAATGAAGAAACTATGGAAGTTCCAGAATGATCTGGCTGATGGGAAAATTGCGGCTAATTGGGCCGATGTTTTTGTAGCGCAGCACCGGCGAATGTTTGCAGGTGATGGCTCCGACCCATACCCGGTTGCTGACATCGGGCTTGATGATCCTCATCGGGTGAATATTGGAATGAGGGTTATGACGACAAATTCCTGGATGCTGCAAAATTATCGAGACTACGCATCGACAGGTAACGAGGTCAACAATAGGTTTCGAGAAATAATTGATCGCCAAGTCGAGAACATTCCACACTGTCAGGCAGTGCCTGATTGCCTGAACTACGTTCGCATGCTTTGGCGCAATGACATTCAGCAAGGGATCACCGCCCGGCAGCAGAAGATCGACTTTTTACTGTCCTTCGAACAGCTCGGAGAATATCCTGATGCGAGACAGCTAGCCTCTTTGCAGATACCGCACCTACACAACGCGCTTTTTCAGAATATCATTGGCGACGTAACAAGTGGATTAGATGAGACAGCTGTCCTTCAACGATGGTCTGAGCTATTGAAAAACGATCCGATTGGCCCATGTCCATCTCTGCGAATCCGAACAGCCCTTGAAGCGGAGCTACTCTGGACCCGGTATCAGAAGCAACGACCCAGCCCAAAGAGATTTAACAGGAACTTTGGCCTGTCTCGCCAAAACGATATTGATCACGTTTCTGCATTTGTGCCTTATGTAAACGCGCTAACGACTGATATGGACATGCATAATCTATGTAAGCACAAGGTTGTGGACGATGAGATCAAGCGATTCCCGTGCAAAATATTCTCCGAGAAAAATTACGACGAGTTTGAGGAATGGTTGGACGGTTTACTGACAGAACCGAACAGTACGGTGTGCTAGGGTAAATAAAATAACAACAGTCTCGTAGGTCGGGTTAGCGCAGCGTAAGCCGACGATTTGCTTTTGCGGGTTGGAGTAATTTGAGTTAAGTCGAAAAATAATTGAATGAAAATAGAACAAGAACAAACTGATAAATCGTTGCCTGGCAGCGTAGATGGCTCGAAGCACACCCCCATGATGCAACAATACCTGCGCATCAAGGCCGCTCATCCCGACATGCTGCTTTTCTATCGCATGGGAGATTTTTACGAGCTATTCCATGACGATGCAGTGCGCGCTGCCAAGCTGCTCGACATTACGCTCACTCAGCGCGGTGCAACCAATGGCCAGCCGATCAAAATGGCGGGCGTGCCTTACCATGCCGCCGAACAATATTTGGCGCGGCTGGTAAAGCTGGGCGAATCAATCGCCATATGCGAACAGATCGGCGATCCCGCCACCAGCAAGGGGCCGGTGGAGCGCAAGGTGATGCGTATCGTTACCCCTGGCACACTCACTGATTCCGCACTATTGGATGAGAAGAGGGACAGTCTGTTGCTGGCGCTGCATGAGCGCTCCGGCAAGGTGGGGCTGGCTTGGATGAATCTGGCTTCAGGCAAATTTTTCGTCAGCGAAACTGATGCAAACAATTTGCCAGCCGAACTGGAACGCTTGCAGATTTCAGAAATCCTGCTGGCCGAAAATGCCATTCAGCCGACACTCGGCAAAGCCGCCATCAAGACACTGCCTGTTTGGAATTTTGATTTGGAAACCGCACGGCGCACGCTGTGCCAACAGTTCGCCACGCACGATCTGAGTGGTTTTGGATGTGATAATTTTACGCTAGGCTTGGAAGCGGCGGGCGCGCTGCTCGGCTATGCCAAGCTTACACAAGGGCAAGGTATCAGCCATGTGCACGCCCTTCAGGTTTATGCCGCCGAGGATTTCGTGCGTATGGATGCCGCCACGCGGCGCAATCTGGAAATCACCCAGACCTTGCGCGGCGAGCCTGCTCCCACCCTGCTTTCCTTGCTGGATACCTGCGCCAGCAATATGGGTAGCCGTTTACTTAACCACTGGCTGCATCATCCGCTGCGCGAGCGCAACACACTGCGTGCACGGCTGGATGCAGTCGAAAAATTACAGGCAACTGCTTTTCCGCAAGCGGGAGAGGGGGAGCGGAGCTTCAGCAGCAGGCAGGCGACTTATCAAACTGTGCACGAACAGCTCAAACCCTGTGTAGACGTAGAACGCATCACTGCGCGCATTGCATTGCGTAGCGCACGTCCGCGCGATTTATCCGGCTTGCGCGACACACTCACGCAACTGCCGCAATTGCATGCAGTATTAACAAGCACCGACGCCTCTAAGCTGATAGGCGATCTGGCCGATGCCTTGCAGCCGGATGCCAAACTAATCGCGCTGTTGCAACGTACGCTGCGAGCGGAACCATCGAGCATGCTGCGCGAAGGCGGCGTTATTGCTGATGGCTATGATGCGGATCTAGATGAGCTGCGTGGCATCCAGACTAATTGTGGCGAATTCCTGCTGCAACTGGAAGCACGCGAACGCGCGCGCAGCGGCATTGCCACCCTGAAAGTCGAATATAACCGTGTGCATGGTTTTTATATCGAGGTGTCGCTTGTGCAGTCAACCAAAGTGCCGGACGATTACCGCCGTCGCCAGACCTTGAAAAATGCCGAACGCTATATCACACCGGAACTCAAAGCCTTCGAGGACAAGGCGTTGTCTGCCAATGACCGTGCGCTGGCGCGCGAAAAACTGCTCTACGAACAATTGCTGGATCAGCTTGCGCCTTACATTTTGCCGTTGCAACGCATTGCCGCCGCCATCGCCGAGCTGGATGTGCTTGCTACTTTCGCCGAACGCGCCTCAACATTGAATTTCTGCGCGCCAACATTCAGCGAAGAATCCATATTGCACATCCGTGGTGGGCGTCATCCGGTGGTGGAATCACAGGTGGAACAATTCATCGCCAACGACACCAAACTGCACAGCGCGCGCAAGATGTTGCTTATCACCGGCCCAAATATGGGCGGTAAATCCACGTATATGCGCCAAGTCGCGCTGATTACATTGCTCGCGCACTGTGGTAGCTTCGTTCCGGCAGATGAAGTCGTGCTGGGCGAGATCGACCAGATTTTTACGCGCATCGGTGCTTCGGATGACCTCGCCAGCGGCCGTTCCACCTTCATGGTAGAGATGACGGAAGCGGCCAACATCCTGCATAACGCGACCGAGAATAGTTTAGTTCTGGTAGATGAAATCGGACGCGGCACTTCCACCTTCGATGGCTTGGCGCTGGCCTATGCCATCGCCCGTCATTTGCTGGAAGAGAATCGTAGCCACACGCTGTTCGCCACCCATTATTTTGAATTGACCCGGCTTGCCGATGAGTATTCTCAGCTTGCCAACGTCCATCTCGCCGCCATTGAACACAAGCACAGCATCGTATTTTTACACAGCGTAGGCGAAGGTGCGGCTAGTCAGAGCTACGGGCTACAGGTGGCGGCTCTTGCGGGGGTGCCGAGGAGCGTCATAAAAATCGCGCGCAAGCAATTGCAAACGCTGGAGCAAAACAGCGCAGCACAAAATCCGCAGGGTGATTTGTTCAGCGCTGTGCCAGACTTTCCCGAACTGCCGGAGCACCCGGCATTGATCTCGTTGCGTGGCATTGCGCCAGATGAACTTAGCCCGAAGCAAGCGCTGGAAAAGTTGTATCAGTTGAAGAAATTGGTTTAAGACTACGCTGAATAAGCACCGTATTTCAAAAATTCAAATTACGAAATATGCGTGATTGTGCAAAAAGCCAAATTCAACCCGCAATGATGGTGGCATTGGCAGTCGTGCCCGTCTTGAGTGTCATGCCGCTGCCTTGAAGTACACGCCTGACGTCGGCAAACAGTTGCTCATTGAGATTGTGTTTTTTCAGCAGGCGATGTTGAGTAACGTTGTGGCGTCCGGTACGGCTTCATATCCCAAGTTAATACCAGTGAAATGGCGCAAGCTGGTAATGTCATGGAGTGCTTCTTCTTTTGTGTTTCGCTGCTATCGCCAGGGTCTGTGTTTTATTGCCGTTACCGGCCATCATCATTGGCTAACTACGGCTATAACGCACGTTTAAGAGATCGGTGGATTTAATTAACGTAGCAACAAAGTGGAACGTAGTGTTTGCGGTATAACGCGTTACGTTCCAGAAATACTTGTGGTCGAGTTATTGCGGTTTGCACCGGAATCATCTTATGTGGAGCTGGATTTCAGCCCCTCCGTCAGATGAGGAGCAATGATTTGCAGCATCTGCGCGAATACCTTGGGGTTACCTGCACAAATATTGCCGCTTTCGAGGAAGGTGTCGTTGCCTTGCATGTCACCCACCAAGCCGCCTGCTTCTGTAATTAGCAAACACCCCGCAGCGATGTCCCAAGGTTTAAGGCCAATTTCAAAGAAACCATCGTAGCGCCCCGCCGCAGTGTAGGCGAGATCAAGTGCGGCAGAGCCGGGCCGACGCAGGCCGGAGGTCTTTTGCATCATGTCGCGCAAGATGCCCATATAGGCATCCAGATGCTCAAACTTGGTGTAAGGAAATCCGGTGCCAATCAGGCAGTCGGCCAGTTCGATGCGCTTGCTTACACGCAGACGACGGTCGTTGATATAAGCACCGCTGCCACGCGTGGCGGTGAACAAATCATTTTTGGTTGGGTCATATATGACTGCCTGGGTCAATACGCCTTTGTGCTGCAATGCAATGGACACGGCGTATTGCTGAAAACCATGCAAGAAATTAGTGGTGCCATCGAGCGGGTCGATGATCCAAACAAATTCCGAGTCGCCTTGGGCACCACTCTCTTCTGCTAGAATTGCATGTTTTGGGTAGGCATCCAGCAAGGTGGTGATGATGGCCTGCTCGGCCGCGCGATCTACCTCGCTGACATAATCCGAGTGAGATTTTTTGGTGACGGTGAGGTGGTCGAGATTATTGGCAGCACGATGAATCAAGTTGCCGGCGCGACGCGCGGCTTTCACCGCGATGGTGAGCATGGGATGCATAACGAACCTTTTTAATGAGCAGTCGGATTGTTCCGAAGGCGTATTTTAGTGTGAATTGTACTTTGGATAAACCAGAGATTTTAAATAATGTACGTGTGGTGCTTAGTCATACCACTCATCCAGGCAACATTGGCGCGGCTGCGCGCGCGATGAAGACCATGGGGCTGCAGAATCTGTATTTGATTAATCCGCAGCGTTTTCCTGACCAGCAGGCGGATGCGATGGCTGCCAGCGCGGCAGATGTGCTGCAAAACGCAGTCGTGTGTGGCTCGCTGGATGAGGCGTTGCAAGGCGCGGTTCTGGTGGCGGGAATGTCGGCACGGGTGCGCTACATTTCGCAAGAAGTGCTCACCCCGCGCGCAGCAATGCCGCTAATGGTGCAGCAGGCAATGCAGCAACCTGTGGCGCTTCTGTTTGGTACCGAAATGTCCGGTTTGACCAATGATGAGATGGCGCGCTGTCACTTCATGGTGCGCATCCCTGCCAGCCCGTCGTATACGTCGCTTAATCTGGCGGCCGCAGTGCAACTGATATGCTATGAGCTGCGCCTGGCTGCAGGGCAGGGGGAATATGCTCCGCTCGAAATTCATCCGGCAACGGCGGAACAGATAGAAAGATTTTTCCGGCACTTGGAAGACACGCTTACCGAAATTGGTTTTTTACGGGATAAGCAATCGACCAAGCTCATGCAAAAGTTGCGCCGTTTGTATGCACGTGCACGGCTGGAGCATGAGGAAGTAAATATTCTGCGCGGTATTTTGACTGTCACGACTGAGTACAATGCACAGCAAAAACTCGACAATCAAAACGAAAAAATATTGAGTGAGTAAATTTAGGTGCCCTGATGTTTCAAACTATTAAAGAAGATATAGACAGCGTCTTTGCGCGCGATCCAGCGGCGCGCAGTGTGTTTGAGGTAATAACCTGCTACCCCGGATTCCATGCGCGTTTGGTGCATCGCATCGCGCATTGGCTATGGTATGCAAAGCTGAAATGGCTGGCACGGTTTCTGTCGCACCTGGGCCGTTTTTTTACCGGCATCGAGATCCATCCGGGGGCAACCATCGGGCGACGGTTTTTCATTGATCACGGGATGGGTGTGGTAATCGGTGAAACCGCCGAGATCGGTGATGATTGCACTTTGTATCACGGCGTAACGCTGGGCGGGACTTCATGGAAAGAGGGAAAGCGCCATCCGACGTTAGGTAATAGTGTCGTGATTGGGGCCGGCGCCAAAATTCTGGGCCCAATTACCATCGGCGATGGCGCCAAGATAGGCTCCAATGCCGTGGTGGTGAAGAATGTGCCGGCGGGAGCAACGGCTGCCGGGATACCGGCGCGCATCCTTGACGAGGCTTCAAAGAAGCCCGGTTTCAATGCTTATGGCATCAGCAATGACCAGAATGATCCGCTGGCTCAAGCTATTCACGGCTTGCTGGGACATGGCATGGTGGTAGACAAACGCATCGAGCTTATTCTGGAACAACTGGAAAAAATGGGCGTGAACATCGAAGAAGAACGCGCCACCGCCGACAAGTTTGATCCTAATTACCTGAATAGAATTGTTGACTAAAGGGCGCCCTGAAGTTATTAGTTGACTAAATAAGTTGGGTATTTTATTATCGCACCTGAGAGTTTTCATAAATTCAATTAGCGTGAAGAGCGCGCAGAATGGAATGGTAATGAAGCTCGAGAGTGTTCTACATAACTGCCTTGAAGACACGTTATGAAGGCACAGCTATCTATAAAATATAAGAGCTAGTTCACGTCGGCATGTATATACGGATAAAAATGCTGATCTTGTGCGATGTAAACCCAGGGAGAAATCATGCGACTGACCACTAAAGGACGTTTTGCCGTGATGGCAATGGCTGATCTGGCGTTGCATGGCGGAAGCGGGCCGATAACATTGTCCAGCATTAGTGAGCGCCAAAAAATTTCACAGTCTTACCTTGAGCAGTTGTTTGGCAAGTTGCGTAAGCGCAATATCGTGGTAGCGGTGCGCGGCCCGGGCGGTGGTTATTATCTGGCGCGTCCAAGCGCACAAATCTCGGTCGCCGACATTGTCGTTGCGGTAGATGAGTCAGTGGATGCTACCCGGTGTGGTGGAAAGGCTAATTGCCATGACGAAAAACAATGCATTACCCATGATTTATGGATGGGGCTGAACGAAGCTTTGTATGGCTATATGGCGGGGGTAAGTTTGCAGCAATTAGTTGACGATGCGGCCAAGCCCAAGTCTGACGTCAAGACGGTAAGCGTCAGCAAACATGTTGTTAAACAGATGCTTGTTCCGGTGTGATTCAGGCCTAAAATTTTATCAGGAGTTTAAATAATGGCGATTACATTAACTGAAAGTGCAGCAAAACAGATCCGGACGCAACTCGCAAAGCGTGGGAAAGGCCTTGCTCTTCGCGTCGGCGTCAAAAAAGTGGGCTGCTCCGGCTATGCATACACCTATGATTATGCAGATGAAGTGCTGGCAGAAGATCACATGTTCGAAGCGCATAACGCCAAGGTTGTGTTTAATGATTCGACCTTGTCATTTATTAACGGCTCGCGTTTGGATTTCGTGACTGACGGGCTTAAGCAGATGTTTAAATTTGACAACCCCAATGTCGGCAGCATGTGCGGCTGTGGTGAGAGCTTCAATCTGTCGGGTGAGGCGGCAAAGTCCTTGGCTCAAAATACACAGTAAACGAACAAACTTTTTTTCTTCGATATTGATGATTTCTCGGAGGTAACACAATGAGTGCAACGCTGCAAAACCTCGTCAACCAGCCATACAAGCATGGTTTTGTCACTAGCATTGAGTCTGATGTCGCGCCGAAGGGATTGAATGAAGATACCATCCGGATGATTTCGGCCAAAAAAAAAGAGCCGGAGTGGCTGCTTGATTTCCGGCTCAAATCCTACGCGGCTTGGCTCAAGATGGAAGAGCCTGCGTGGCCAAATGTTCATTATCCGAAGATCGATTTCCAGGCGATCAGCTATTACGCTGCGCCCAAGCAAAAGCCGAAATTGAAAAGCATGGATGAGGTCGATCCTGAATTGTTACGCACGTTCGAGAAGCTTGGCGTGCCGTTACATGAGCGCATGGCGCTTGCTGGCGTAGCGGTTGATGTCATTTTTGACAGCGTATCAGTGACGACTACTTACAAGCATAAACTTGCCGAGGTTGGCATCATTTTCTGTTCAATGTCGGAGGCTGTGCTTGAACATCCCGAGCTGGTGCAGAAATATCTCGGTACCGTGATACCGCCCAGCGATAATTTTTATGCCGCGCTCAACTCGGCGGTATTTACCGACGGCTCGTTCTGCTACATCCCCAAGGGCGTCAAATGCCCGATGGATTTATCGACCTATTTCCGCATCAACACTGAGGAATCAGGTCAGTTCGAGCGCACGATGATCATTGCCGAGGAAGGGTCTTCGGTTTCTTACCTTGAAGGCTGTACCGCGCCTGCGTTTAGCAGCAACCAGCTGCATGCGGCGGTAGTGGAGCTTGTAGCACTCGATAACGCCGACATCAAATATTCAACAGTGCAGAATTGGTATGCGGGTGACGAGAACGGCATCGGTGGCATATACAATTTCGTGACCAAGCGCGGCTTGGCCAAAGGCGTTAATTCGCGCATTTCGTGGACCCAGGTTGAAACCGGCTCGGCCATCACGTGGAAGTATCCTTCATGTGTGCTGCTGGGCGATAATTCGGTCGGTGAATTTTATTCCGTTGCGGTCACCAACCATTATCAGCAAGCCGATACGGGCACCAAAATGATCCACATCGGAAAAAACACGCGCAGCACCATAGTCAGCAAAGGTATCTCGGCTGGCCACTCCAACAACAGTTACCGCGGCCTGGTCAAAATTGCGCCGAGCGCCACGGGCGCACGCAATTATTCGCAATGTGATTCGATGTTGGTTGGCCACCAGTCCGGCGCCCACACCTTTCCTTATATCCAGGTAGCCAACAACTGTTCCCAGGTTGAACACGAAGCATCGACCTCGAAGATCGGTGAGGATCAGCTGTTCTACTTTGCACAACGCGGCATCAACGCAGAAGCCGCAGTATCAATGATTATCAATGGATTCTGCAAAGACGTATTTCAGCAATTACCAATGGAGTTTGCGGTCGAAGCAACCGCACTGCTCAGTTTCAAACTAGAAGGGAGCGTTGGATGATTTACCAGGACAGCAAGATTTTGCTCGAAGTGCGCGGACTATGCGCAAACGTGAGTGGTACCGAAATTTTAAAAGGATTGGACTTGACCGTAAGAAGTGGTGAAATACACGCCATCATGGGGCCAAACGGCTCGGGCAAGAGCACGTTCTCCAAGATACTCGCGGGCCATTCGGCTTATGAAGTCACGGGCGGTACCGTAATGTTCGAAGGTCAGAACTTGCTCGACCTTGCCCCCGAAGAGCGCGCACGTGCCGGTGTATTCCTCGCATTTCAGTATCCGATTGAGATACCCGGCGTCGGCAATAGCCAGTTCCTGCGCCTTACTTACAATACCGTTCAGACGCATCGCGGCAAAGAAGAGCTCGACCCGCTCGAGTTTGATGACTATGTGCGCGAGAAGATGAAATTGCTCGAAATGAGTCCTGATTTTCTGGAGCGCAGCGTTAACGAAGGCTTCTCCGGTGGCGAAAAAAAGCGCAACGAAATATTGCAAATGGCGATGCTGGACCCACGACTGGCGATTCTGGATGAGACCGATTCCGGCCTCGACATTGACGCGCTCAGGATCGTCGCCAGCGGCGTCAACCAGCTTGCCAACAAAGATAATGCTATCGTGCTGGTAACGCACTATCAGCGTTTGCTGAACTATATCGTGCCTGATTACGTACATGTGATGGAAGCAGGTCGCATCATCAAGACGGGCGGCAAGGAACTTGCATTAGAGCTCGAATCACGTGGCTACGACTGGGTCGGAGCCGAGAACAAGGCTGCAGCGAGGGCGACGGCATGAGTGCATCCGGCACTATGAATGCGGGTTACCTGGAAACCCTGCTGGCAGGGCAGCCACACTTGCCCGCAAGTCCGTTGGCATGGCTCAATGCGCTACGCGCGGAGGCGGTCGACCGCGTCGGTGTTCTGACGGTACCCACCCAGCGCGACGAGGAATGGCGCTTCACCGATATTTCGCAGCTCACCAAGATGTCATTCCATCCGGTGCGCACAACCATCAGCCTCCAGGTCGCAGACATAGAGCGCTTTTATATTGAAGAAGCGACTACCCGACTGGTGTTCGTCGATGGTGTCTATGCCCCGCAGCTGTCTAGCGGCATTACGGACAATGGCGTAGCGGTGGTCAATCTGGAAGCCGGATTTGCCGCGCACGCAGCCGCCATCGAGCCATACCTGGGTCGCCTCACAGAATTCAGCGACAATGTATTTGCTGCCCTTAATACTGCATTTCTGCATGACGCGGCATTGATCGTCGTGCCACGCGACACTTCAGTTGCGGTGCCGGTACATCTGCTATTCATTGCGACGCAAAAGGATGTCGTAAGCTACCCGCGTTGTCTGTTGCTGGCCGGATCCGGTAGCGCAGTGACAGTGGTTGAGGATTATGTTTCATTGCAGGAAGACGCCTATTTCACCAATGCAGTGACCGAAATCGCGTTGGTCGATAATGCGCGCGTCAACCATATCCGGGTGCAGCGTGAAGGCGCGAAGGCGTTTCATATTGCAAATTGCGCGGTAACAGTCGCACGCGCCAGTAATTATCAGTCGGTGAGTGTCGCGTTCGGCGCTCGCATTTCGCGTTATAACCTGAATGTGCAGTTAGCCGAGGAGGCCGAATGTGCGGTTGATGGGTTGGCACTAATCGCAGGGCGTCAGTTGGCTGATACGCACACCTGCATCGACCATGCGATGCCGAACGCCGTAAGTCGTCAGATGCACAAATGTATCGTCGGCGGCAGCGCGCATGCTGTATTCAACGGCAAAATCAAGGTACGTCAAGGTGCACAACGTACCGACTCCAGGCAGTCCAGTCGCAACCTGCTATTGACCGGCAAAGCCCACGTCGATACCAAGCCGCAACTTGAAATTTTCGCCGACGACGTAAAGTGCACACATGGCGCGACCATAGGCCAGCTCGACAACGAGGAAGTGTTTTATTTGCAGAGTCGCGGGTTGTCCGAAACAGCAGCGCGTAACATGCTTACTTATGCATTCGGGGCCGAAATCATCGAACGTATGCCCATTTCATCCCTCAAACTCCAGCTTGAACAAACCGTACTCGAACAGACCACAGTCCAGCCATGAACGAAATTCAAACCGCACTAAAATCCCGATCGTCGTCCACATTCGATGTTGAGCGTATTCGCGCCGATTTCCCGATCCTTAAGCTGACGGTCAACGACAAGCCGCTGGTATATTTCGACAACGCTGCCTCGAGCCAGATGCCGCAGCAGGTGATCGACCGCCTGGTGCGCTACCAGACGACGCAGCACGCCAATATCAATCGCGCGGTGCATTACTTGTCAGAGGTTGCAACTTCCGAATTCGAGGGGGCGCGTCGCACGTTACAGCACTTCATCAATGCACATGAAGAGCGCGAAGTGATCTTCACCAGCGGTACCACCGATTCGATCAATCTGGTGATGCAGGGCTATGGCCGTAAGTTCATCGGCGCCGGCGACGAAATCATCCTGACTACGCTTGAGCATCATTCAAATATTGTGCCGTGGCAGATGCTGGCGGAAGAAAAGGGTGCAAAGATTCGTGTAGTGCCGATTAACGACGCGGGTGAGTTGCTCATAGATGAATACGAGAAACTTTTTAACGAGCGCACCAAGTTTGTCGGCGTGACGCACGTCTCGAACGCCCTTGGCACGATCAACCCGATCAAGGAAATGATTGCGTTTGCACACGCGCGCGGCGTGCCGGTGCTGGTTGATGGCGCGCAGGCAGCCCCGCATATCAAGGTTGACGTACAGGAACTTGACTGCGACTTCTACGCATTCTCTGGCCACAAATTGTGCGGGCCGACCGGCATCGGCATTCTTTATGGCCGTGCTGCGTTGCTGGAAAACATGCAGCCATTCAAGGGCGGTGGCGACATGATTTTGTCGGTGACGTTTGAAAAAACCACCTACAACACCATTCCGCATAAATTCGAGGCGGGCACTCCGCCAATTGCGGCGGCCATTGGGCTTGGCGCAGCAGTCGACTATTTATCAGAGATCGGCATGGATGCAATAGCCGCGCACGAACTCGCCCTGCTGAAATATGCATCCGAGCAAATAAATGCTATGCCAGGCGTGCGGATTATTGGCACCGCCGAGCACAAGGCTGCGGTATTGTCTTTTGCAGTCGACGGCGTGCATCCACATGACATCGGCACGCTGCTCAATCAAGAAGGCGTCGCTGTGCGTACCGGACATCATTGCGCACAGCCAGTTATGCAACGTTTGCATGTGCCGGCCACTTCGCGTGCATCGTTTGCGTTTTACAACAGCATGGATGAAGTTGATGCACTGATCGCCGGCATCCGCACCGTACAGAAGATATTTACATAATGGCTAACTATAAATCTCTCTACCAAGAGGTGATCCTCGACCACAACAAAAAACCGCGTAATTACGGCGCGATTGAATCCCCGAGCCATCATGCGGTGGGACACAATCCGCTGTGTGGTGATCACATCAGCGTGGACGTCGATCTCGGTGATGAGCGTATCAACAACATTGCATTTCAGGGTGAGTCTTGCGCGATCTGCAAGGCATCTGCATCGATGATGACGACTGCCATCAAGGGCAAGACGCGGGCGGAGGCGGAAACGCTGATCCAGGAGTTTCTCGCTATGGCGACTGGCAAGCTTTCCCATGAAGCCTGTCCCAACATTGGCAGGCTTGCGGTATTTGCCGGCGTGAGCGATTTGCCAACACGCGTCAAATGCGCAATTCTGCCATGGCATACCCTGAGTGGCGCGTTTAACGCTGTAGCATCCACCTCGACCGAGTCGGAAGATGATCCAATGCATGCCCCGATCGGTGATGCCTGATGGGCGCCTCTAAAAATTCAAGTTTCTAAGCAAGACAAGGCGCGAGTAAAAAATTTGAGCGCGGCATAAAAAATGAGACCTTTATTTTTTAAGGAATAGAAATGCCAAAAATTGCTGAAATAGAAGACACGCCCAATCCAAACGCAGTGAAGTTTATGCTCAAGGAGCCATTAACATGGGGGTTGTCATATTCGTTCGATAATGCCGAGGAAGCCAAGTCTGATGTCCTTGCTTCCGCGCTGTTCGAAATCGAGCATGTGACCAATGTGTTCTATGTTGATAGCTGTCTAACGGTTACGCAGGACGGTGAAGCCCACTGGCCCCAGTTGGCGCGCTTAATTGCCGTGCCACTCCGCGAGGCGCCGGCAGCGGATGCGTCTTCGGAAGCACTGGTTGCGGCGGCGGCTGTTGTAATTGCCGGTCTGAGTCCGGAGGATCAGGTGCGCTTTGATAAGCTCAATGCGATGCTTGACGAAAAGATCCGCCCCTATCTGCGAGGCGATGGCGGCGACCTGCATGTAATCGGTTTCTCCGGCAACTTTCTCAGCGTGCATCTTCAAGGCGCGTGCGGTTCATGCCCGAGTTCGACCTCGGCCACGCTCATCAGTATCACGAGTTTACTTCGGACGATTGAACCGGACATAGAAGTCCTGTCTGTTTAGATTGTAATTGCTGTTCTCTTTCGCGAATAAATGGCCACCACTATTATGCAAGCTTTGACTGCACCGGATTTAGCCGCATGGCTTTCGGATACAACGCGAAATAAACCAGTATTGCTCGACGTGCGTGAGCCATGGGAATTTCAAACCTGTCATATTGACGGAGCGTTGACGATGCCGATGAATACCATTCCTGACAGGCTGTCGGAGTTGGATCCGAGGCAAGCTATCGTCTGTATATGTCATCACGGTATGCGCAGTATGCAGATTGCGGTTTTTTTGGAACAGAATGGTTATGCGCATGTTATCAACTTGACCGGTGGCGTCCATGCCTGGGCTCAGCAAGTCGATAGCACAATGCCAACCTATTAAAAAAATATTGGCTACTTTTGGAGAGCGCGAGATTAGCGCATCGGAACAATTAAAAATGGAATTGGAATGAGTGACTGGGTGACGGTTGCGCGAGTCGGTGAACTTGCGCCAGGCGAGCGGAGAGTCGTTGATGTGGATGGCGCGCAGGCCGTGGTATTCAATCTCGAAGGCCAATATTATGCGATTGAGGACGTCTGTACGCATGATTCTGGCCAGCTCACCGGCGGCACGGTCGAAGGCGACCAGATCATTTGCCCGCGCCACGGCGCACGTTTCTGCATACGCACGGGCGAGGCATTGACTGCACCTGCTTACGAACCGACCGCTACTTTCCCCGTGCGCATCGAAAACGACAAGATTCAAGTACGCGATAATCGCTGGGATTGATTCGAGCCTTATTGGTACCAACATTGACAGGAAAAGCACAGATGTCAGAACAACAATTTTCCGAGCAGGACTGGCGCCGGCTTCTGGTGAGTTTGGGGGAAGATCCCGATAGAGCCGGCCTGGTTGAAACACCGTCTCGCCTGACCACTGCCTGGAAGCACTGGACTTCCGGATATACCCAAGACCCGGCAGAGTTTCTAAAGGTATTTGAAGATGGAGCAGAGGAATACAACGAACTCATCGTGATACGAGGCATCCCTGTCTATAGTCATTGCGAGCATCATCTGGCGCCTTTCTTTGGCAAAGCCACGATCGGGTATGTTCCTAATGGAAAAATAGTGGGTTTATCCAAGCTGACGCGCTTGGTCAATTGTTTTTCCCGGCGGTTACAGGTACAAGAACGGCTCACCATTCAAATTGCCAACGCCTTGATGACGCATCTGGAACCGAAAGCTGTGGGCGTGGTTATTCGCTGTCGGCACATGTGCATGGAAAGCCGTGGTGTTAGCACAGCGGGTGAAGAAACCGTCACGTCAGCCATGCTTGGCGAACTTCAACCCAATCTGGCATTGCGCACGGAATTTCTTGCGTTAACGCGTGAGGCATAATTTGAATTCAAAATTAAAATGAGTCTGCATCTCCCCATTTACCTGGACTATTCCGCCACCACGCCCATTGATCCGCGCGTTGCTGAAGCAATGATCCCCTATTTAACAGAGAAGTTCGGCAACCCGGCGAGCCCCCATGTCTATGGTCAGGTGGCGGCTGAGGCGGTGGAACGGGCGCGTGAACAGGTGGCGGAACTGGTGAATGCTGATCCTAAAGAAATCGTCTGGACTTCCGGCGCGACCGAGTCCAACAATCTCGCGCTGAAGGGCGCAGCAAAGTTCTACCAGAATAAGGGCAAGCACATTGTCACGATGAAAATCGAGCATAAGGCGATACTCGATACCGTGTGCGAACTGGAGCGGCAAGGGTTTTCCGCAACTTACCTCGATTCCGAACCGAATGGCTTGCTTGATCTGGATAAACTAAAGGCGGCATTGCGTCCCGATACCATCATCGTTTCGGTAATGGTTGTCAACAACGAAATCGGTGTGATTCAGGACATTGCGGCGATCGGTGAAATATGCCGTGAGCGTGGCATCCTGTTCCATGTTGATGCGGCGCAGGCCACCGGAAAAATAGAGATAGATTTGTCGCGCTTGAAAGTTGACTTGATGTCATTTTCCGCACATAAAACTTATGGTCCAAAAGGTATCGGTGCGTTGTATGTGCGACGCAAGCCACGAGTGCGTCTGGAAGCACAGATGCATGGTGGCGGGCATGAACGTGGCATGCGTTCAGGCACCCTGGCGACACACCAGATCGTTGGCATGGGCGAAGCTTTTCACATCGCGCAAATGGAAATGACAACAGAAAACGAACGCATCCGCACGCTGCGTGACAGCTTGTGGCGCGGCCTCTCCAGCATAGGAGACGTGTACCTGAACGGCGACATCAAGCAGCGCGTAGCGCATAACCTGAATGTCAGTTTCAATGATGTGGATGGTGATGCACTGACCAAGGCGATCACCGATATTGCAGTATCCAGCGGGTCTGCCTGCACTTCGGCAAGCTTGGAGCCGTCTTATGTGCTACGTGGTTTGGGACGCAGCGATGCATTGGCACGCAGCTCGATCCGGTTCACCGTGGGACGCTTCACCACCGAGGAAGAAGTGAACTTCACGATAGAACTGTTGAAAAATAAAATCAGCAAATTGCGCGATGAAAATTTGTAATCGATTGTGCACTCTTTCAAATCGCTGGCTATATCTGGCTGGGACGTTGGTCATCGCCGCTGCGTTTGGCATGGCGCTCTACCTGCAATACGTTCTGCATCAGGAGCCCTGCCCTTTATGCATGATCCAGCGCTTCATCTTCATTGCCATGTTAGTCCTGTTTGCTATTGCCACTCTGCATAACCCAAAACGCAGCGGCGCGAAAGTGTATGGTGCATTGATAGCACTACTGGCATTGAGCGGCGTGAGTGCTGCCAGTCGCCATATCTGGCTTCAGCATTTGCCCAAAGATCAAGTGCCTGCCTGCGGCCCAGGCCTGGAGTACATGCTGGGAAACTTCCCTATGGCAGAAGTGTGGCAGGAACTCATGCACGGTTCCGGCGAATGCGCCGCCAAAGGCTGGACTTTCCTTGGCTTGGGCATCCCGGAATGGTCTCTGTTTTTGTATGTGCTCTTGGGTGTGTGGGCGGTGATGATTGCACTTAGAAAGCCTGGCTAACGCCTCCTGCCAGTAATGCGGATGCCAAGTATCTGCCAGTATTGTTTTTAAACTTTTAACTTTTTTTCAAGACAAACCAAAGGAACCAAAAAATGTCAAAACAATGGACAACCCCCCCTGAACTTCTTATTGACCCTGGTAAAAAATACACTGCTACCGTGGTAACCGAGCGCGGGAATATGGTGATCGAACTTTACCCGCAACATGCCCCCAAGACTGTGAACAACTTTGTTTTCCTGGCGCGTGAGGGTTTCTACGATGGCCTCATCTTCCACCGCGTGATCAGGGATTTTATGATTCAAGGCGGCGATCCCACTGGCAGTGGACGAGGCGGGCCAGGCTATAAGTTTGAAGATGAAACCAGTGGCAATCCGCTCAAACATGGCACCGGATATCTCTCCATGGCCAACTCCGGCCCCAACAGCAATGGTAGCCAATTCTTTATTACCCACAGTCCCCAGAACCACTTGGATGGCAAGCACACGGTTTTTGGCAAAGTGATCGAAGGCATGGATGTGGTCAATGCCATTAGTCAAGGCGACGTGATGACCAAGGTGGAGATTAGCGAAGAGTAAAGAGCGAGAGGAGCGACTGGGGATTGAAAACTTGATTACTTGTTGCCAATTTCCAGTTTCAAATCTTCACGACTAATGGGCATGGGGTCGGGCAGTGGGGGTCAATTCTTTCATTGTCCCCGTTGTCAGCAGCCTTGTCGCACAATCAAAACCACCCACATTCACTAAAGCTTTGACCCAATGATCACCCTCTACACATTCGGCGCTTGCTTTGGTCTCCCTGATGCCAGTCCATTTGTCCACAAAGCAATGGCCTTGCTAAAAATCGCGCAGTTGCCGTTTACCACGCAAGTCGTCTCTCCAAAAAACTTGGGCAAAGCGCCCAAAGGCAAACTCCCCTACATTGAGGACGATGGCGAAATCATTGCAGACAGCAGCTTCATTCGCTGGCATATTGAAAAAAAATATGGCTACGACTTTGACAAGGCACTCTCCAGCTACGAGCGTGGCATAGCGTGGGCGCTTGAAAAAATGCTGGAAGACAACGCGTATTGGATACTCGTACAGACGCGCTGGATGGACGATGCCAATTTTGCCAACGGACCAGCCCATTTTTTCGATGCCCTGCCTTGGCCAGTGCGCAACATGGTCAGGTCTGCGGTTCGCAAAAAGGTCAGGTCCAACTTATATGGACAAGGCTTGGGGCGATACAGTCCAAGCGAATTGCTTGCCATAGCCACCAGGGACATCAGCGCTGTTTCTGTGATTTTGGGAGATAAGCCCTACTTGTTTGGCAACGAGCCTTGCGGCGCAGATGCCACAGCGCTGGCGTTCATGGAAGGCCTGCTGTGCCCACATTTTGAGTCTCCTGTGCGACGCTGTGCAGAATCCCACCCCAACGTGGTGGCCTACGTTGAGCGAATGAAGAATCGGTATTTTTCTGAAGTTTGATCTGCGCCCGCAGATCGTCTGTTTCAACCCAATTCGGCCAGCTCATTCGTGTGTGGCGCCTGAGCACGGCGGCGTTTTTGCTCCAGCCGGTGAAGACGTGGGTGTAGCTCTCGATCTCCTCCTGGTCGTAGGTGGGGACGGACCTGCCGAACGCGTCATACTTCAGCGTGCCTTTCTGGTTCAGCTTGTATACGCCCAAGGAGAAGAGCTGCAGCAACTCGTGCACGTAGTTTCATTCGGTTCCGCCGGATGCCTCGGCTGCGTGGGCAGCGGGCACGAGCAACGCAGCGATCCGGTGGCTGAGTCGTTTTACCGCCGATATTAACGCAGCTCGCCACCTAAATTCGCTTAAAAAATTGCACTTCAGAGTTGTATCCGCCGGAATTTAAAAAGAAGCAGCCTCGGGGATATTTTCATCTCGATAACTATTGCAATTGGCAGACAGGCTCGCGGTCGGTTTTTGTTCCGAACGGACTTGGATAAGTTCGGCCAGGATCGCTATTGCAATTTCGGGTGGTGTGCGACTAGAGATATTCAATCCAACCGGGCCATGCAACCTGGCAATTTCTTCTTCCGTGAGATCAAATAATGCCAGTCGTTGACGTCGCTTATCATTGTTTGATTTCGAACCAATGGCACCAATATAAAATGCGGGAGACTTCAATGCTTCGAGCAGCGCCATATCATCCAGCTTAGGGTCGTGCGTAAGTGCAATGACAGCAGTGTTGCTATTAACCGGAAGCGCCAATACTGCATCATCCGGCATCTCTTTGCTTAGAGTTGTGTCCGGAACATCCCATGTTTCCCTCATTTCCTCACGGGGGTCGCAAACGAATACATTGTAGTCTAGTGCCTGTGCCATTCTTGCCAGATAACTTGAAACCTGACCTGCGCCTATAATCAGCATTTGCCAGCGCGGACCAAATACCGTCACAAGTATTTCGTTATCATAGGTAGTCGAATCTTCGGGCACTCCTTCACTTAGCGTCACATTTAAAGTTTTTAAATTCAGAGTCCTTCGCACCATTTGATGTCGAGATATGCGTTCTAGTACATCCCCAACCCAATCCGCCAGTCGGACTGGTTCGACAACCAGCCGAACTACCCCGCCACAAGGCAGCTTGAGGCGCATCGCTTCTTCATGCGTTAAGCCATAGGTCAATACTTCTGAATGGTCGGTGGGTAATTCAAAGCGTTGCGCACGCTTGATAAGATCATCCTCGATGCAACCCCCTGATATCGAGCCTACAGCAAGACCATCCAATCTCAAGGCGAGCATGGCACCCAATGGGCGAGGGCTGGAACCGAAGGTTTCGACAACGGTGAAAAGCCACACAGGAACATCAATGGACTGCCAGTCCTTAAGCGTTTTTAATACTGAGAGATTTACACTATCCAATTTATTTACCTCCAAATTTAGGGCGGCTCCTATTGCCTCTTACATTTACCATGACAGACGAGCCTGAAAATTAACGCAGCTCGCCACCTGAATTCGCTTACAAAAGTTGTACTTCAGCGTTGAATCCGCTACCCGTTAAATCAGCTTGGGTATCGATGTCCACCAAAATGCCAGGGTCGTCGCACTCGAAAGCAAGTACCTTATCGTGATGGCCTTTTACTATCGATCGTGCACCCTCATCTCCCTGTAATTTTTCAAGCTCACTCCGAAACTTTGCCGCAAAGCCTACGGGATGTCCCCGAGAGCCATGATAGGTTGGCAACACAATTGGGTTCCCTTGACCAAGCCTGTTGGCCACCATTTCAATGGTAACCGGCCGAATAAATGGCATATCAGCCAAGGCAATGACAAAACCACCACTGGATTCAGCAAGCGTTGCAGAGTATTTCGTTGCAGTGGCCAAGCTATATGCCATCCCCTGTTCTATCGTGCACGTCACTACCTTGAGTCCAGCCAATTCAAATTGCTCGGCCAGTTCTTGATTGTCAGGCTGAACAGCTGCGATAGATACTGGAAGCACGTCAATCAGATTTTTTGCTGATGCATAACCAATTGAAAAACCATTGGGCAAGGCATGAAGAAGCTTGTTGGCTGGACCAAATCTGCGTGAAAATCCTGCTGCCAACAATATGCCTATCATCCAAGGTCACCCATGCCATGATTTATTTTATTCATTAGTGTCAGTCAAATTCATGCAGTTTTTCTGAATACGGTGAACTGATTAAAACAACTGCATATTCAGTATCCCCTGGCAATTCAAACCATTCCTTCTTTCCAAGAATGGCTTGAATCACCAAGTATTCCTGACAAGACTTATGGGGTAAAAGGTAAGGAAGTAACCCGTTTACCGGCTGGAGTGGTGGCCGTTGCCAAAACTCTTGCATAAGCATTAGCAATAGCAGGCGCAACCGGCGGCACTCCCGGTTCACCGGTACCAGTAGGCTCGAAACTATTTTTCATGATTTCAACCCTGATATCAGGAGCCTGATTAAGCTTCAACATACGCAAGCTGGTAGATGAGCTTCCAAAATTGGTTTGTTGAGCCACACCCTTGTTGAATGTAGTCTTTCCGTACAACGCAGCATTCATGCCATGAATGATCCCTCCTTGCATTTGCGCTTCAACTGAATCAGGGTTGACCACAATTCCGCAGTCCACTACGCATAGAACGCGATGTACTTTTATGGATCCAGTCGAACTCACGGATATTTCGAATACCTCCGCTACGGTTGTGCCAAATGCTTTTCCGATAGCCATTCCCCAGGAATGGGAAGGATTGAAACCATCCCACCAGTCATGGATATCAATCATTTCTAAAATCTTCCTTGCCCGATCATCCGAGACAATTTTCAGGCGGAAGGCCAGTGGATCGATTCCTGCTTTTTGAGCCAGCATGTCTATCATGCTCTCGTAGGCAAACACGTTCAGAGAGGCTCCAACTGAACGCCAGAAGCCGACTGGGATCGCAGCTGAATCATTATCCATCGGCACCCACTCCGTGAGGGAGGAGCCCATGTTGTAAAGCGACTGCACTGCACCCTCAACCGCCTGTGAGTCCAAGTTGGTTTTAATGCCGCTTCGCTGCCAACTAATCGATGGGGTAACAACCCGATAGGAGCAGCCAGCAATGTCATTGCTGTCGGTAAGCCCCGCTTTGACATTGATCAAGGCCATCGGACGATATAAATCGTGTGCAGAGTCCTCTTCACGTGACCAGGTTAATTTGACGGGTTTTTTAACGGCCAATGCAACTTGCAACGCCTGATAAATATAGTCTTGCTCTATTTTTCTTCCCAGGCCGCCACCAAGAAACGTCGTATGCACGACGATCTGGTCTTTTGTCAGGGGAGTCCCCATGGCTGTCAAATAATTGAAAGCGGTGGTTTGAACTGCAACCGGATTTTGACTCGGCGCCCAAATCTCGCATTTCGTAGGCGTTGTACCAGAAAAAATGAAGCTGACTGTGCAGTTCATCACTTCCATGGTGACGTGCGCAAGGTAAGGCAGGCTAAATGTAGCCTGTAGCGTTTTCCCGAAAGCGTTGATGGCCTCGTTGACCGAAGTCTCGGCACTAACAATGGCAGCTGCATTGGTAGTAATCAAGTTGCTGATCGGTGCAGTAACATGGCCGCTGGCATCGCGTGATTCTGCAAGCCAAAGCGGTGTTGTGCTGGTGGGCGAGGTACTCATTAATGTCGTCGCCTTCGCAAGGATGCTCGCGCTATCCACGGTCGCTGTGGACACAGGCAGCTTCCAGTTGACGCTCAATCCTTTTGCCAGTTTCATGGCAGTCCAGGTATCGCTTGCAACGATTGCCACTGCATTGATACTGTCCTTGACAATCGCCCCACGGTTATCCAATGCCTTGCAAGGCACAAGAGCAAGTGCACTTGATGGCTTGGAAGGTGTAATACCCAGCGTGCCGCCGATGGTTGGGCAGTGTTTGATTGCGGCAAAAACCATGCCCGGAAGCATAATATCAATTCCAAATTTGGCGCTTCCGTTCACTTTCAGGGGAATATCAGGTCGTGGAAGAGGTTGTCCGATAATCTGGAATGCATCTATCGGCGTTAGATAGGTATTGGGATCAATTTTTGAGAAATCAACAAAAGCAAGGGTTGTCTCTACCAGTTGTCCATAAGTCCACTGATTGGAGACTCCATCACTCAAATAATGAACAACGCCCTTAGCGACGCTGTAGTGACTTCGCACGGCATCGCCCTGACGATCCATTGCCTGCTTCACCAGCACTTCACGTGCTTGTGCACCTGCGATTCGAAGGGGATACCAACGGCGGGAGATTCCGCTGCTGCCCCCAGTTCCATACCAGAAAGTGGTTGAAGCCGGCGCCTTGGATGTGGGAACAATATAATTGAACTTGGCTGACGACGAAGTCGTGGGGAGCTCACTGGTATCTGGGCGTCTGATGTCGATCTGATCCCAGCCAACCTTAAGTTCTTCGGCCAACAGCTGTGCTAAACCGGTCATTGTGCCCTGTCCCATTTCGCAACTGCCGAACAACAGTTCAACCGAGCCAGATGTACTAATTTTGATCCAGGCATTCACGTCCTGAATTGTTTGCCCTGCTAGCGGGTCATCAAGAATTGCGGCCCCTGCTTCTGACAGTCCCCATCTTAGTCCGGTTGTTGGAAGCGTAAAGCCGATAAACAAACCCCCCAATCCGCCTGCCATGCTTACTAGAAATTTTCGGCGTGAGAGTTGAATTTGATTGCTCTCCTCAACAGCCATTATTTGAGTTTCAGTGTTCATTGTGCGCTCCAGTCAGTAAGTTTAAAGTTGGGCAGTGGAATCAGAGATGGCTTCACGAATGCGTTGGTAGGTGCCACATACGCATATATTTTTAATCTCGGGAAGAATCTCCTTTCCGTGATGTCCAGCCTTTACCGCTCCTGTCACAGCCATGATCATGCCGCACTGGCAATATCCACATTGTGGAACTTGATGATCAATCCAGACTTTCTTGACTTTCTCGAGGTCTGGATCATTAAGCCCCATTTCCAGAGCTTCAATGGTTAGAATGTTTTTACCTGCCGCAGAAGAAACGTTGAAAACGCAGGCATGTTCAGGCTGGCCATTGATTAGAATGGTGCAGGCAAAGCATTTCTCAATGCCGCAGCCATATTTTGTTCCTGTCAGGCCAAGGATATCTCGCAGAACCCACAACAAGGGCATATTTCCGTCCGCGACTGTGACTGTCTTGGAAACGTTATTGACTTTAAATGTGTATGAAGCCATCGATAATTCTCCTAAATAATTGGTGGTTAAAAAATACATACATACTTGCTTACTTTTAATCCGCAGCTCCAGAGAAGGCCTGAACAATTAGTATCAGAAAGGAAGGATAAGAATGTCGCCTGCATCATTGCTTCTGTCGGTACGTTAGAGTTGATTGAATTGACGTAGCGATAATGATGAAATAGTTCACGCCTTACCCAGATATTCCCTGAAGCTGCAAATTAAACTCAAACAACCCATTGGCCAATTTTCACCGAAACGGGTAGCACGGGCGGATGCCCATAATCTATCGAGTCAAGTACTTCGTCGTCGAGGGGCGACAAGCAACAATTTGTTTTTATTCAGAGCAGATAAAGCGGAAATTACTAGATGTAAAGCAAGTAGGGCGGCCAAAGTGACCGAGACAACAAATATTCTGTTCATAGTACCTCCTGATGGAATTTTTCAAAATTCATCGCAAGGCCGTTTACCGGCAACTCCGCTATCTAAGACTTTCGTTCTTAGACCGGAAGCTTTGCGTCCCCACCTCGCGATGGGTTTGCCCTTTTCAATTTCTAATATATCGACAATAGTTTTGTAAACTTTAGGGTGTAAATAAAAAAAATTCCCATAAAGTTTTCGGGGATGCATTCTCAATGATGAATGCAGAATGGCTACCCCGGTTATCAAGGATTAATTAAATAGATCAAGGAGCAAAAAAGGCAGATTAAATTTTTTTGCAGGGTAAGAATCTCCTTGAGCATGCTATGTGCAAGCTCAAGCTTTTATCCTGGCACCGTCACCGGTGTATAAATTTCATCAACCTTCAGGATTCCTTGTCAGCAAAATATGTGCCACAAACTATAAAAACTTATTTAAACAATTGCTTGAGTATTTTTATATCTTTTAATAGCAATGGTCAGTTATAAAAACAACAAAGAGTGTCGTTTTTTACAGACAGTATTATTTAAAATTTGTTTAACACATTGAATAATAGAATTAATTATTGTCGTTAAAACAGAACATACGCACACGCATCGTTCTGCCTCATCCGCGCTTAAGGTGCAGGTCAGGCTGCGTATGGTCAAGTGCCTGGGTCTGCATTTTTCATCGCAACACAGCACCATCGCGTGCTCGGGGGATTGAGGTGCAAGCCAACGATGTCCACAGATTTTTTTAATGAAGTGCGTATCGTTGGAAAGTTTGAAAGATTCGACCGTTCGCAGTAACAGCAGTAAATCTAGCGGGTTAAAGTCCCGTCCGGGGAATTGTCCGTACGCCCTGGTAGCATGAGGAAGCGGCGTCGTGGTAACGCGGGGTCGTAAGTTTCCAAACAGCAAGAGAGCAGGCCATAACGCAAGTGAACAAGTGCGACTGGGGTCTAGCAATGCAGCATTTACTTTCACCCGCATCACCCACCGCCTTGCCGAACAACTCTTCCGACCGTTGTGAAGTGTACCCCGCAATACTTGGCAATTTGCTGGTATGAATAATCGCCCGTCGCATAAGCCGCAACGATGGCGACATTCCGATCTGGCGAGCGCGCTGCAATCTCTGCCAGAGATGGTGGCTTGAAAGAAAAGCATTGGGGTCTAACATTTCAACATTTTGTTTGAATGTTAGACCTCTGTCCTTATGACCCCTGTCCTTGTGTTAATTGCCGAAGTGTTGCCGGCGTTGACGATTTTCCGACGTCCTTTATTACACTTTGTTTCTCCCGGGTGAATGCGATGGCGCACATTTGACTGTTCCGGTTTCACGTACCTGGCGAAATCGCTCACTTCACTTGAGGGTGGTTAACAGGTATTGGAAACACAACCCCGCGCCGCGGGAAAAGGGGACGCTACCCCTTTATTCAGACTCAGTGACTGCACTTTGCCCAGCACGCTCTAGGCGAAATAATCGGCAGCTTGTCGACCATCTCAAGAGCCAGCAGTTCAGCGTCGCCTGTGACAAAGCATTCGACCTCAGCCTGCAATGCGCAAGCAATAATCAACGGATCCTCCACGTCACGAATAGGCAAGCTGGGGGCAACGGCTTGGTCGGGAATCACGCGCAACAAACGCAACTCCGCTTCCACTTTGATCAACAACTCACGGTTGGCGCGAAATTTACGTTGCAAAATATCCAACACTTCCAGCACCAAGGGCTCACCGATCACCACCTCATGCTCGGTCAACAGCCGCTCATACAAATCAGCACACAGCCCGCGTGTTGCCAACGCGCTGACCAGCACGTTGGTATCCAAAAACACCTTCACGAGATGGCCTTGAACACATCCTCATCGGTTAAAAAGCCCTGCTGCTCAGCGAGCGGCATGACTTCGGCACGCACGGAGCGAAACCGCCCCAAGGCTAATTGGCGGCGCAAGGCCTCGCGCACAATATCGCCTTTGGGGCGATGTGCAGCCAAGGCGGCCTGCGTCAGTTCACGTTCCAGCGCATCGTCAAGACGAATACTTAAAGTGGCACTCATGGCAATCTCCAAATTGGGCGTGCTTAATTGTAACGCAGCGGACTATTTTTACACATGCACCAAAAAAATGGGGACGGGGCCCCATTGCGCAGACCCGCTATGTAATAAAAAGAATAAAAAGGGAATAAAAAGGGGACGCTACCCTTTAATTTGCCAACTTCTGCCTTTCTCAAACAAGCATTGGGGTCGGGTCTGTCCTGTTCCGCGGTAGTCGTGGCATGAATTACCTCATCGGTTTATTCGAGGAAGTAATTGTTGCACCATTGACGTATAAATGGATTAACCGTCATTAGGATCAGGTATTGGAAACACAACCCCGCGCCGTGCCGCCATGCTTCTACTAAGTGCTTCCAGTTGGATATGATTCAGCAGCTTTGCCGCTTGCGGCAATAGCTGCGCATTCTCCAGGGAGATGTGGCGGTCATGCACTTTGATGAAATGTTCCACCGATTTAATGTCCAGCTCCGCCGTCCGGCCTTCTGCAATAGCAAGTAACAAAGGGCACAACTGCTGCCATGCCGCATCCAGCACCTTGTGTTCGTCCAGCAAGCGTGCTATTAATTCGTGCACCTCGGCGTTTGGGGTGGCGAGCAGGGGCGGGAATAAATCCTGCTCTTCGTCGTCATGGTGATTCTGCCCGGCGGTGTCGAAATAGCGCAGGATGGCCTGTGCTGCTTGTCGTGCCTGCGTATCGCAGCCATGTGATGGCAGGTGTTGCAGTAACTTGTGCAGCGTGGCGCACTGCGTCTGCATCTTGCCGTGACACGCTAACAGCATTTCCAGCGGATTATCAAAACCGGAAACGAATGCGCCGCCCAATAAGTTACTCATCGCTGTTCCTTTGCATAATAAGCAATCACAAATGCGTCAGTGCAATGGATCAAGCGTTAACTTGACCATCACGATTCCGCGCATGCTTAATAGCCAGCTCATAGATATCGACCAGGTCTTCTTCGCTAATGTCGATCACGCCATTTATTTGAGTGAGTGCCCATTCGATATCGGCTCTCTCAAGTTGAACCTGCTTGGGCTGCGTATCTGTCTTGAGGATAGGTTGGGGAGTATGTCGCACCGGGTAACGCCGGCCAGGTATAAGGTTGTTGATCAACAGCGCCAGCGCCAGGGAGATGCAGACATTCGCCAGCACGATGCACACTACCCATGGCCAACCCATAGGTTGGAATTGTGCGCTGTATAGCACTATCGTGAGCGCCGTGGCTGCACCTGGCGGGTGTAGGCAATTCAGGTAATGCATCAAAAAGATCGCCGATCCAACTGCACAGCCTGCGGCTAATAACGGGTCGCCGATGAATTGGCTGCATAACCAACCTGCCAGTAACGACATTAAATGGCCGCCGATTAAAGGCCACGGTTGCGCCATAGGGCTATGCGGTGCAGCAAAGAGCAGCACCGCAGAGGCAGCTATCGAACCCAGCATGACAAGTGGATAGTTGAGCTGTGGCAGATATTTGAGCGCCAATCCCAAGAGCAGGATTGCAATCCCACCGATCAAGCCGTTGCGTATTTTTTCGGTGAGCGGAATGGGCGCAGTATGTGTCTTGAAAGACAGGATAAATTCCTTAAAATCCATGGCGTCCGGTTTCTCCTCTGACTAATTGTAAAACGTGCTGTGCCCAATAGGGGATGCTGAACCTAGTCGTCAAACAAATTCACTAACCCATCCAGCCCGACAAAGTTAAACGCATAACTGGCCTGCACGAGTACTACCGGTTTGGCGTGATAGGCGATACTGACGCCGGCTTGCGCCATCATTTTGAGATCGTTGGCGCCATCGCCCAGAGCAATAACCTGTTCTGTATTAAGCTTCAATTCATCGCGGATACGCACCAACCAATCCGCTTTACCTTGTGCATCGAGGATGTGCCCGAGTACGTTGCCAGTCAGTTTGCCGTTGATGATTTCCAGCGTATTGGCATGCGCGTAGTCGAGACCCAAGCGTTGTTTTAAGCGGTCGGCGAAGAAGACAAAGCCGCCTGACACCAGCATGGTCTTGATGCCGTGATTTTTCAATTTGGCCAACATTATTTCGGCACCGCGATTGAGTTGCAGACGTTCGTCATACACGCGCTGCAATGCACTTTCTTCCAGCCCTGCCAGTAATGCCACACGGCGACGCAGGCTCTCACTGAAATCAATCTCGCCGCGCATCGCGGCTTCGGTGATGGCCGCTACCTGCGGTTTAATGTGGATCATATCGGCGATCTCGTCGATACATTCTATGGAGATGAGGGTGGAATCCATGTCCATCACGACCAGACCAAAGTCTGATAGATGCTGGCTTGGACGGACAAAGCCGTAGTCGAGTTGGTGTTCGTAACAATAGGCAGCAACGGCATCATGCGGCTTGGCATCATGTAGTCGGTAGGCGTGTGCCGAGGTCTGTTCAATGCGGGATGCGGTAGTCAGCCCGGCAAGATGGTTCAGATGGGCGGGGGCGATGTCTTGAATGCCTTGAATAATGAAGTTCATGTGCTTATAGAATTTTATTTGGGCGCGATGAGAAATGGCGGCTTGTCATTCCCTTGAAAACGGGAATGACAGTGGTTGCAACGAAGCTAAATGATTCAAGATAGCTCATTAAAAAAATTCTTGACCGCCAACACGCGCTGGCCAACATCGCTGTATTTTAATTCAATTCTCAGTTTGTCCTGACCACTCAGCTTGTACTGGCGCTTGCTCTGGATGAGCGTGATGATGCGCATCGGATCGATGGGTGGATTTGGCATGAACTGAATTTGAATCGCCTCGCCGGAAGCATCCACTTTGATAATGCCGAGTTGCTTGGCAGCAATGCGCAGACGGTGACAATCAATCAATGTTTGGGCAGGCGGCGGTAACAGACCGAAACGGTCTATCAGCTCCCGATGCATGTCGTCCAGTTCCTCTGCTGTAGTGCAGTTAGCCAGACGTTTGTACAGCACCAGTCGCTGGTGGATGTCGCCGCAGTAATCGCTGGGCAGCAAGGCGGGGGTATGCAGGTTAATCTCGGTGGTGACCCCAAGCGGGTGGGCCATGTCCGGTTCATGGCCCAGTCTGAGCGAGGTAATGGCCGCGTTGAGCATGTCCGTGTAGAGCGAAAAGCCAATCTCGTGCATCTCACCGCTTTGTGATTCGCCCAGTACTTCGCCCGCGCCGCGAATTTCCAGATCATGCATCGCAAGATAGAAACCGCTTCCCAGTTGCTCCATGGCCTGGATTGCGTCCAATCTTTTCTTCGCCTGCCCGGTGAGTCCTTCCATATTGTCCACCAATAAATAGGCATACGCTTGGTGGTGCGAGCGCCCAACCCGACCGCGCAACTGATGTAGCTGCGCCAACCCAAAACGGTCTGCGCGGTTCATGATGATGGTATTAGCACTGGGTACGTCGATACCGGTTTCAATGATAGTGGTGCATAGCAGCACATTAAAGCGCTGTTGGTAAAAATCACGCATGACTGCTTCCAGGTCGCGTTCTCCCATCTGGCCGTGCGCCACGCGGATGCGTGCTTCAGGCAGTAACGTTCCCAGTTTTTCCGCCATATTGGCGATGGTATCGACCTCGTTATGCAGGAAATAAATTTGTCCGCCGCGTTTCAGTTCGCGCAGCACCGCTTCACGGATGACGCCCTGGCTGTAGTTGCTGGCGAAGGTCTTGATCGACAGACGGCGCTGCGGTGCAGTGGCAATTACCGAAAAATCGCGCAGCCCTTCCAAAGACATTGCCAACGTACGTGGGATCGGCGTGGCGGTCAGGGTGAGTACGTCAACTTCGGCGCGTAGCGCCTTGAGGCGCTCCTTCTGCTGCACGCCGAAACGGTGTTCCTCGTCGATGATGATCAACCCCAGGTTGTGGAATTTAATTCCCTTCTGGATCAGTTTGTGCGTGCCGATGATGATGTCAAGCTTGCCATCTTCCATATCTTTCAGCGACTGGGTCTGTTCCTTGGCAGAGCGGAAGCGCGACAGTTCGCCAATTTTTATGGGCCAGTCGGCAAAGCGATTGCAGAAGTTCTGGAAATGCTGTTCTGTAAGCAGCGTGGTGGGTACCAGCACGGCTACTTGTTTACCGTCCATTGCCGCAATAAAGGCTGCGCGCAGAGCGACTTCTGTTTTACCAAAACCCACATCGCCGCAGATGAGCCGGTCCATAGGCTTGCCGCTTTGCAAATCAGCAACCACCGCCTCAATGGCGGCGGCCTGGTCAGGTGTTTCTTCAAAACCAAAGCCGGCGGCGAACGCTTCGTAATCATGTTGCGACAGTTTGAATTGGTGACCCTTGCGCGTGGCACGCTGGGCATACAGATTGAGCAATTCGGCAGCGGTGTCGCGCACCTGCTGCATGGCGCGACGTTTGGCCTTGTCCCAAGTGCCGCTGCCCAGCTTATGCAACGGTGCGGTTTCCGGGGCTCCGCCACTGTAACGGCTGATTACATGCAGCTGTGCCACTGGAACATACAACTTGTCTCCACCGGCGTACTCCAGCAACAAAAATTCGTTCTCGCCTTCGCCGAGATCAAGGTTTATCAGGCCATGATAACGCGCGATGCCATGCTGTTCATGCACCACAGGATCGCCCGGCTTGAGTTCGGACAGGTCGCGCAGCATTCCTTCCACGTTGCTTTTCTTTGTGGCACGCGCAATGCGGCTGCGTGGCTGCGCGGCATACAGCTCGCTTTCTGTAATGATTGCCAATTGCTCATCTTGCAACATGAAACCATTCTGCAGCGCTCCTACGGAAAGCATGAAGTGATCGTCACCGGCGAGAAATTGCCCATAGTTCTCACACAGTGCAGGCACCAGGCCGTACTCGCGTAAATACTCGGCCATTATTTCTCGCCGTCCCAAACTGTCGGCGAGCAACAACACCCGGCCCGCATAATCTTGCAGGAAGCTCTGGAGTGCGTGTGTCGGAATGTCGGCGCGCCGATTTACTGCGATGTCGGGCAATTTTTTGGTCGCGCAAGGAGTATGGGTTTTAGATGTCCGTTCCTCTTGGAAAGGGGCAGGGGGAGTCTCTCCGGCGATTTCTTTTTCCTCGGAATGGTCAATCAGGGTGGAAGAGGGAATATCTGCGATGAGGTCGACACGTTTGAAATTTTTCGCAGCAATAAAGAAACTTTCTGCGCTCAGAAACAGTTCGTGTGGTTCCAGCAAGGGACGTTGCGGATCACCGCGAAGCAGGTTGTAGCGCGACTGCGCATCCTTCGAAAAAGTGGCAATGGCCGCATCCACATTGTGATGCATGCATAGCGTGGCATGCGCAGGCAAATAATCAAACAGCGTGGCAGTACGCTCGAAAAATAATGGCAGGTAATATTCGATGCCTGCGGGCGCAATGCCACGGCTCACGCCTTTGTAAATACTTGCTTTGGATGGATCGCCTTCGAAACGATCGCGGAAATTTTGACGAAAACGCGCCTGACCGGCCTCATCCAGTGGAAACTCGCGCGCCGGTAACAGGCGAATCTCCCGCACCGGATAGATGGTGCGCTGGGTATCCACATCGAAGGTCGCGATAGAATCAATTTCATCATCGAACAGGTCGATGCGGTAAGGCACACTGCTGCCCATCGGAAAAAGGTCAATCAAACCACCACGCACACAGTACTCGCCCGGCGTCAGCACCTGCTGAACATGGGTATAACCGGCCAATGTCATTTGTTCACGCAACTTGGCGATGTCCAGTTTCTCGCCGCACTTGAGAAAGAATGTGAACGCAGCCAGATATTCCACTGGTGACAACGGATATAGCGCAGTGGTTATCGGGACGACGATCACATCACAAGACTGGCTGCGAATGTGATGCAGCGTGGCAAGTCGTTCGGAGATTAGGTCCTGATGCGGCGAGAAGTGATCATAAGGCAGCGTTTCCCAATCCGGTAGCAGGTGTACACGCAGTTCCGGTGAAAAAAATGGAATTTCTTCCACCAGCCGTTGAGCTTCCAGCGCACTGGCAGCAATTACCACCAGCGGCACATGGTGTCCGGCATATTGCGCCAGAGCCAAGGCATCCGACGAGCCGTACAGATGGGTATAGCGTGGGCGGGAATGTGAGGAAGAAAACAGCATGGGAAAATTAAGTGCAGCCAAGTTTCACGGTGCGGCATTATATAAGGGAAGCTTCGCAGTTGGCATGGATTGAAAAATTCTCATGTTTTTTTTGCGCGGATTATCCTTCTTCAATGGCAAACAACCTTCGATGCTCTTTGATGGCGTAGCGGTCAGTCATGCCGGCGATGTAATCGGAGACGGTGCGGGCACGGTCGGCTTGCGCCTGCCTCTGAAACTGCGGAGGTAGCAGGCGGTTATCCTCCATGAAGACTTGAAATAGGTCGCTGATGATGCGGCGCGCTTTTGCACTCATGCGCATAACGCGGTAATGACGGTATAAATGCGTATGCAGGAAGGCTTTAAGTTCGCGTTTCTGCTCATGGATCTCGGTGCTGAACGCAGCCAATGGCGGGGCGGCGCGGACTTCGGCGATATCACGCACAGCATAAGTCCGAATGTTTTTTTCAGTTTCATGGATTAAATCTGTTGCCAGTGTATTGATCATGCGCCGTATCGTTTCGTGAATCAGGCGGCGCTCGGCCAGGCCGGGGTAGACTAGCCGTACAGCATCGAGATGATCGACAAACAAGCGCACCGAGGAAAACTGCTCCAGCGTAATTAAGCCGGAGCGCAGCCCGTCATCCACATCATGGTTGTTGTAGGCGATCTCATCGGCCAAATTAGCAATCTGCGCTTCCAGCGAAGGACGCTGCTGCTTAAGGAAACGCTCGCCCACCGCCCCCAGTTTGGCGGCATTTACCGGCGAGCAATGTTTGAGGATGCCCTCGCGCGTTTCGAAGCACAGATTGAGTCCATCAAAGGCGGCATAATGATCTTCGAGTACATCCACCACGCGTAGCGATTGCAGGTTGTGCTCGAAGCCACCGTAATCTTTCATGCAGGCATTGAGTGCATCCTGCCCGGCATGGCCGAATGGCGTGTGACCAAGATCGTGAGCGAGCGATATGGCTTCCACCAAGTCTTCATTTAATTTCAGATAGCGTGCGATGGAGCGGGCAATTTGTGCTACTTCCATGCTGTGAGTCAACCGGGTGCGAAAGAGGTCGCCTTCATGGTTAACAAATACCTGAGTCTTGTATTCCAAGCGACGGAAGGCGGTGGAATGGATGATGCGATCCCGATCACGCTGAAATTCACTGCGCCCAAAAGGCGCTTCCTCGCGCTCAATTCTGCCGCGAGTGTTGTCCTCCGTTACCGCATAAGGTGCAAGTTCAGCCATGCGCGCTGTTCGCCATCAAGGTTTGCCGCAATAATTCCGGCTCCACGTTCGCACTGATCACCGCACTGCCGATGCTTTTAAGCAGCACGAAACGGATTTTTCCGCCAACCACTTTCTTGTCCAGCCCCATCAATTGCAGGTATTTTTCCACGCCCAAAGCAGGCGCGACAACCGGTAGGCCAGCGCGTTCAAACAAGCTACGGATGCGATCCATATCCTCCTTGCTTAGCCAACCCAGGCGACACGATAGATCGGCGGCCATAATGGTGCCGGCAGCGACTGCCTCGCCGTGCAGCCATGCGCCATAACCCATGCCTGTCTCGATAGCGTGACCGAAGGTATGGCCAAGGTTAAGCAGGGCGCGTTCACCATTTTCACGCTCGTCTGCAGCGACTACCTCGGCCTTATTCTGGCAGCTGCGTGTGATGGCGTATTGCAGCGCATCCGCATCGCGCGCCAATAATTTTTCAATGTTCTGTTCCAGCCACTCGAAGAAAGATAGATCGCGGATCAGGCCATATTTTATGACTTCCGCAATGCCTGCGCGTAACTCCTGGTCCTTCAATGTGTTCAGTGTAGTGATGTCGGCAAGTACAACTTGCGGCTGGTAAAATGCACCGATCATATTCTTGCCCAACGGGTGGTTGATGCCGGTCTTGCCACCGACCGATGAATCTACCTGTGCCAGCAGAGTGGTAGGAATCTGGATGAAAGGAACGCCGCGCAAATAGGTTGCGGCAGCATAACCCGTCATGTCGCCTATCACCCCCCCGCCCAAGGCGATTAATGGTGTGTTGCGTTCGCACCGATGGGAGAGCAGCGCGTCGTAAATTAACCCCAGCGTTTCTGCATTTTTGTATTGTTCACCATCCGGCAAGATGATGGAAATGATGTCCACGCCATGAGTTTGCAGCATGGCGCGCAATGGTTCCAGGTACAGTGGCGCCACGGTAGTGTTGGTCACCATTGCCGCTCTTTTGTGGGGCAAGTGCGGCAATAGCAATTCCGCACATCCAAGTAAGTCACTGCCTATATAAATAGGATAGCTGCGCTCTGCCAGTCCAACGGTTAATGTTTGCATAAATTTTGAGAGTTTCTAGTGAAGACTGCATAAAGAATGGTAGGCAATGCTATAACATTTAGACGATCAAGACTCAGACTGAACGAATTGCCCTGATATTATTGCTATTCCAGGAATTTCTGCGCAGGCTAAAATTCAATGGGAATGATCAAAAACTACTTTTGAATAGTTGACCATTCAATAAGATTTCTCAACTTCCCATACCTTAAAGTGGGTAGAGTTATCAGCCGGACTTCACGGCAATGACCACTACTACCTTGATTCAAAGTGATCTTAATGGTTGTTGCGATTTTATTTCCGAAAATCGGTTTAGCTCCTGCTGCAAATGAAAAACCAGACTTTGCGCGCTTTGCTTTCCGGTAGGCATAACCAAATTGGCTACTTGAGCATATAGCGGATCACGCTGCTCATACATGCTTTTCAGTCTGGCATATGGATCGGCTGTCTGCAATAACGGTCGATTGCGATCATGGCGAGTTCGCTGCCAGAGGTCATGAATTGTGCTTTTCAGGTACACCACTATGCCATTGCAGCACAATGCAACGCGGCTTTCCTCATTCAATATCGTGCCACCCCCAGTGGCTAAAACAATGTTGTCGAGCAGTACCAAGTCTTGAATTACGCTTGCTTCGCGTTGACGAAAACCAGCCTCGCCCTCAACATCAAAGATGTGCGGGATAGTTACGCCAGTACGCAGTTGAATTTCTTCATCACTGTCAACAAAAACCTTCCCCAGCGCCTGGGCGAGCATTTTCCCTACGGTTGTTTTCCCGGCCCCCATCATTCCCACTAGGAAAATGTTGCCGGAAAGGCGCTTGAGTTGCATTGCATTAGTATGATACATGGTCGAATTGTAGCCGAAAATCTTCGTACCCACTGTTTTCTGCAACGAAAAAAAACCCGGCTATGCCGGGTTTTTTTAGTTCATACCGCCAATGTTTAACGCAGATTCAAGCTATCACTCAGAATTTTTGGGGAAATGAAAACCAACAATTCCCTTTTGTTATTACTGTCAATTTGACTTTTAAATAGCCACCCAAGGAAAGGAATATCACCTAACAGCGGCACTTTAGGGGTCGTACTTATCTCGTCTTGAATATAAACTCCGCCAATAACAACAGTTCCTCCGTTATCAATCAATACTTGGGTACTGATTTTTTTGGTATTAATACTGGGTATCCCCCCCACCGTCGAGTTGATTATATCGCCCACAGAATCCTGGGTTACTTCTACTTTCATGTTGATGTTATCGTCCGGCGTGATCTGAGGAGTCACGGTAAGGCTTAAGACAGCATTTTTGAACAATACATTCGTACCCTGCAGGCTGACTGTTTGATAGGGTATTTGCACACCTTGTTCAATTTTCGCCTCTGTTCCATTTGCTGTTACCACACGAGGGCTGGCAATGTTTTTGGTTATTCCATTCAGTTGGGATGCCTGCAACTCCAACCCTAATATTTTGGTCACCGATGAGTTGAATAGCATTGCTGTCACCACACCAGAACCAATTAACCCCGGGGTTCCTGGCAGGTTAACTGCACCACCACCAGCACTACCGCCTACAGAACCACGACCTCCACCCACAGAAAACCCGCCGTCAGGTGGAGGAGTCCCGGTATAACTTAATCTTCCACCCAAGGTTCGACTAAATTTATCATTTGCCTCAACAAAACGTGCTTCAATCATTACTTGGCGCACGGCCACATCGACTTGCTTGATTAGCTTGCGTGCTTCCTCCAGACGCGATGGCGTATCTTGAACGAATACAGTATTGGTGCGTGCATCCACCACTGCGCTCCCGCGTTTGGATAGCATGCGCTGTGTCGGGCTCTGCAGCAAAGCGACAATTTCCGCTCCTTTTGAATAAGCAAGTCGGAAACTTTCCGTGTGGAGAGCCTCAAGATCGAAGATTTCTTGATTCGCTGCTAAATTAAGTTTTTCCTTGGCCGCCAATTCCTCGCGCGGGGCAACCTGGATCACGTTGCCGTTTTTGCGCATATCCAGACCGCGTGAATCAAGAATGATTTGTAGCGCTTGATCCCATGGCACATCCTTAAGGCGTAAAGTCAAATTGCCGCTCACGGAATCGCTGATTACCATGTTCAGATTAGTAAAGTCGGCAATAACATTCAGTGCTTCGCGCACTGCAATATTCTGGAAACTCAATGTTAATTTTTCGCCTGCATAACCAATCTGTTTGCCCTTCAACAGCTTATTCGGATCCTCCGCCACTGCTTTTATTTCCACGATAAACTTGTTATCCGTCTGGTAGGCAACGTGCTCCCACAAACCCTTGGGTTCAATGACCATGCGCACATGGTCACCCTGCATAAATGTATCGACACCCTGTATTGGTGTACCGAAATCCACTACATCAAGTTTACGTTGCAAGTTGCGCGGTAGACTTGTGTTCATGAAGTCCACGATCAGGTTTTTACCCTGTTGCTTAACGCTTATACCCACACCAGGGTCTGACAAGTCTACCTGAATGCGTCCTCCACTATTCCCACCACGGCGAAAAACAATATCACGCAGGCTATATTTCTGGGTGCTTGACTTCGCCTCAGTAAATCGTTCAGACGCCGCTGTCGCTGATGCCGCAGGAATTTTGCCATGCAGGGTTATCAGCAGATTGGTGCCCTGTGTATGCGCGTCATAAACCAATGTTTGATTGAGGTTAACCACCAAGCGGGTGCGATTGCCTGATTGCACTATATTGGCGCCACGCAATTCACCTATGCCAAATGTCTGCGTCGATTTGCCCAGCCCATTTGTTGTATTGGGGAAATCAAATACTATGCGTGCCGGATTGCTGATAGAAAAATTCAAAGGCGGATTGGCAAGCGCATTCTTCAAACCCAATTTAAGTACCAGTTTGCCGTCTGATGCAGTGCTGACGCTGAGCGACTGTATGCTGTTTTCTGCGTCAGAATTTTGCGTGCTGGCGTTTTGCGCATTGGTATTGCTCTGTGCATGGGCAGTTAACGCACAAACCGCAAATACTGCGAAAACAAGCAGAACAAGGTTATTGATCGCGTTTTTATAATGTCTCATATTTCACTCCTCATCATTCATTCCATCAATGACAGACTACTTATACGTTCCGTCCAGTCGCCCGCACTATCTTGCACGATTTCCTTGATTTTAACTTCAGTTTCTGTTACTGAAATAATTTTACCAAAATTTGATCCTAGGTAATTGCCTGCCTTGACTCGGTGGAGCTTGCCATCCGATGAGCGGACGATAGCATGACCAACTTTATTCTTATAAAGGAAACCGACCATCTTCAAACTTTCTAACGGTAACTCTTCCAGTGCCTCTCTACGCCGTTTCATATCCGGCTGGTTGAGGCCAGGGAGATCGCCACTTTTCGCTTCGGGCTTGCGCGGTTTGAATGGATCGGGCAAACCTGTAGAGTTATCATAAACAAATGGCTCATAAGGCTTGATCTCAGGGGGGGGGGCCACCTTACCCCGCATTCCACTTCCAGTTTCTTTGACGAAATCGCGCAAATCCTGAAACTCTTCTTTTGCGCAGGCAGACAGCAATAAAGATGTGAACAGTAGCAAGCAAGCCAGTCTCATTTGTGTGCTCCAGCTTTCTTGGACGCTTCTTTCTGGGCAGCTAATTCTTCTTCATCTAAATAGCGATATGTTTTAGCTTTAGTGTCCATGGTCAGATGCCCTCCCGTTGGATTAATGCTAATTTCGCTCAACGATACAATGCGCGGCAATTGGGCAATATCGCTAGCAAATTTACCAATGTCATCATAATTGCCCGTTACTTTGATGGTAATTGCCTGCTCAGCAAAAACGCCAGTAATAATCTCCGCGCTGGGTTTAAATAATTCAAATTGCAAACCGCGACCCAAGCCAGCCTGATTAATATCAGTCAGTAACGCGTCCATTTCTGACTTGCTCGGTAATTGTTTCAGTAGCGCGTCAAACGATTGCTTGGCCTCCGTAAGTTTTTTATTGATAACATCCAGATTGATGGCTATCGCCTTCTTGGTCTTGAAATCTGCTTTTAGTGTAATCTCAGTCTGCTTGGCCGTGTTCAGCGCTTCCCAACGATCCTTCCAGTCAAATAGGGCACCTGAAAATAAAACAATCATGAATATCGCCACAAATGCGCTGAATTTCACTAACAAAGGCCAGCCGCCCGGGTCTTTGGGGTTAATATTTCTTAGTTCTTCTAGCAGCCGCATGATTTCACCTAACTTTTCGTGCCAGCTATCTTAGCCGGAGCAGCGGGGGTTGTTGGTACCTGAGGGGTCAAATTGAAATTCAGAGTAAACTCGCTCAAGCGTGGCCCATTCGCATTGGCGGGTATCGCAGAAATTTGAACCAGTGTTGGCGATTCTAACCATTGAGAACTTTCAATGGAGCGCATCAGAGTGGATACCCGCGCATTTGACTGAGTAAAACCAACCAAGGTAACCTTGTTGCCAGTTTGCGTAATCGATTTTAAATACACGCTTTTGGGCAAAATATTCAACATCTGATCCAACAGATGCACCACGTCTGAGCGGGTACGTTGTAATTTTTCAACCACCGTTTTCCGTTCCATCAGTGCTGCGATTTCCATTTTGAGTTGCTTTATTTCAGCGATTTGCTTGTCTAGCAGGACAATTTGATCTGTCAAATATCGGTTGCGGCGTTCTTGATATTCAATCTGCGTAGTGATGACAACATGTACAAAGCCGACAAGCATGGCTGCCAGTATTAGCGTGATTATGCTAAACGCATAGAACTGAATCTGCCGCGCTTGGCGCTTCTCGGCACGATGCGGTAATAAATTAATGCGTATCATGAAGGATCAAACCTCCGCATCGCAAGGCCACAAGCAATCATTAGCGCTGGCGCATCAATCTGTAATTGGCGCTGCTTGATACGCCCGGACAAGGTCATCTGAGCAAAGGGATTGGCTACCAGTGTTTTCACCTGCGTCCGCGTTGCAACAGCATCGTCCAAATTAGATAGCGCTGCGCAGCCGCCAGCTAAAACAATGTAACTTACTTCGTTGAACTGAGTTGAGGTAAAGAAAAGCTGAATGGCACGAAACACTTCGCCCGCCACACTTTCGCGGAACGGTGTCAGTACGTCGCTTTCATAATTCTCGGGCAATCCGCCATTAAGTTTGCCTGCTTCTGCCTCTTCGGCGGACAAGCCGAAGGCATTCTGGATATGTTGTGTCAATTGATCACCCCCCATTTGCTGGTCGCGCATGTACACCGATTGCCCGTTGCGCAGTATATCGACATTAATTACATTCGCGCCTATATCTACCAACGCTACGCATTGATCTGCGGCACCTCCCGGCAACTGCAAGCGTATCTGATCAAACGCCATTTCTGCGGCGTAATGCTCCACATCCATTACCACCACCTTGAGCCCGGCAACTTGTGCGACAGCAACCCGATCTTCCACGTTAGCATTTCGCGAGGCAGCCAATAGTATTTCGACTTCCTCGGTATTGCCAGGTGCCGGGCCCATTACTTGAAAATCCAGGCTAACCTCGTCAATAGCAAATGGGATGTACTGATTTGCTTCTGCTTCCACCTGATGTTCCATATCTTCTTCACTCAATCCACCAGGAAGAAAAATTTTTTTGCTAATTACGGCGGCAGCAGGAAGTGCAAGGCTAATGTTTTTAATGTGTGCCCCCATTCGCTTCCAAGCGTGTCGCAGACATTCCGAAACTGCCTCCATATCATTGATGTTGCCATCGCTTACTGCGTTTTTGGGCAATGCTTCTATTACATAGCACTCAAGAACATAGCCGTTTTTATTCGCTGATTCGCTTAGCTCCACAACTTTGATTGAAGACGAGCAAATATCGACCCCTAGTAAAGGGGGTGTCTTGGTATACAAGAAATCTAACGGAATATTTAACGTGCCTTTGATCATAATTTTATGATTGGAACTTTATATGTTAAGTGGATTAAATAATAACAAAATATTACGAATATAAATGAGATCCATCGCAGTCTAACATTGCATTGCGCTTTAAAAAAGCGTAATTAAATCAAGATGGCAATAGTTTCAATGACGAAGAAATACTTTGTGATTTAAATCCCTCATCTTTCTAATCCAATGCATGCATACAATTTACTTTACGACAAGTTATAGCAATACTTTAGGGCGTTTGAATAAATCACGACGAATCCCACTAAGCTTAAGGGATAGCCCAGGAAATTCGGACAGTCCGTTAAGTGATCATCTTGCTCAACCAGAGCCGTGCAGAGCACGACCAACAGAGGCGTAAGTGGCTGTAAAAGGACGAGAAGGAATCGCATGCCGGGATTCATTTAAGGCAAAAGTGGCCTTGGCTGCGGTCAAGGATGATAAAACACTGGCCAAGAAGTTGGCTAAAGATTTTGAAAAGCATACCACTCAAGTTTCAGAATGGAAGCAGCTATTACTGGATTCTGTGACACGGAAGGCGAAATCGGTGGAATCCGATATTAGGGTGATGCACGCCAAGATTGGGTATTTGACACTGGAGAATGATATTTTAGAAGGGGCGCTTAGCACGGCGGGATTGCAGAGCGTAAAGAGATGATGGACCGCAATCACAGTTGAACGACTCTGGCGCAGTGTCAAATATGAAGATGTTTATTATTTACGCCTACGACTGTGTATGCATTAACTGCAAGATTTTCATTTAAGAAATGGGAAATACTGTCCAGTTACGTGGTGCCAGCTTTGTCAGCATAGATTTAAATATTTGCCAAAATTTAAAGGTTGCATATTGCAATTGACCATGTAGAAACGCATATACATATCGTTGAATGATATTATTGGACGCATGATTGCACGTAAGTGATTGCAGCACTGGCAATGCGCAAGACCATGATTCAAAAGTTGAAGGGGTGCAGCATGGAAATTAGTATGCATCAAGAACAATTCAACCTACACCACAACACGAACAGGAGAGAAAAACCATGGCATTTGTGAATGAATACGTCCCGGAAGAGGACATTAAGAAATACGGACTTGAGGAAATTGACCGGTGTTATGAAAAATCGAATACGCGGCCTGATTGGACTATTGATCGTGAGAATAACGTCTACCTTCGATGGATTGTGTCAGGTGAGGACGAATTCAGGAATCAACACGACTTCACTTTTTTCTGGAAAGGAACATTGATATTTGCCCGGCTTCGGATTAGCAATGGAAAAGTACTGGGTTCCAGAGGTTGGGCAAACTGGAGACTGGTTATAATGAATTTGCCAGAAGAATTAGAGGAAAAGAAACCGGAAATCATTGCTGATTTGAAAGCCGCTCTGACGGTTTTTAAAGATTTCGGGATTTATTCGACCTTGATTGAACATACTTCCACTTTTGAATTTTAAAAACCAGACATCGATGGATGTGATTGCAGTTTGACATGGCAGATCGAAATTTGATGGCGTCCTGAAGAAACAAGAAAAACTTGAACTTGGCGGGATTTGTCTCGATTTATAGATGTGCCCTGTACGATTGAATTTCATTTATTGATAGAAATAAATAATCGCACTACTCATTGAAAATTTTTTGTGATAAATAAATGATGAGCAACCGTCATGCAAATTTATGAAGCACTCAATCTATCCTAATCAATCTACGGAGACCATTATCATGAACCCTACTCCCCCCCTGCCGCTGAGCGACATTCAGGCTCAACCAGGCAACCCTGATGTGGCAATCCCGCCCCGATTCGAAATCTCGGCGGATGGCAGCGAAGTCACTGACAACAAGACGGGTCGAATCTGGCGGCGTTGTCCTGAGGGCATGCAGACGACTGCCACCGGCTGTACCGGGGTCGCAGCCGCTTATACTTGGGATCAAGCGCTAGTCTTGGCTAAACACGAAGCGATGTCCACAGGCAAGGCTTGGCGTCTACCCTTTGCAAATGAACTGTCAAGCATTGTGGATACAAGCGTTAGAAATCCGTCGATTAATACAGCCGTCTTTCCAATGAAATGGCCCACACCAGCCGCACATTTCTGGTCGACTGAACCTGCGGCGGATAACTCGTCCTTTGCTTGGGGTATCAGTTTTTACGATGGCAAAGTGGATTACCACCAAAAAGGAGAGAGTGGTCGGGTAAGATTAGTGCGCACGGGACAGCTTGCCGTTCCTATTGATGCTACAGGGGCGGTGGAGAATTCAGTTTATCCATGATGCTCCCAGGAACGGTCATTTGGCAGGAAGCTGCCAGCATAAATGAGCAGCAATGACCGAACCGAAGAGTGGCAAACAAGTTTAGCCTGTGTATGTGACTTTAGCCTTTTTCAAACCTCATTACCCCACCTACGCAATGAATCTTGATGGTGTCTTTAGCGGCGAAGCGGCCTTCCAGTAGCTGTTTGGCGAGCGGATTCTCCAGCTGTGACTGGATGGCACGTTTAAGTGGACGGGCGCCATAAGTAGGATCGAAACCAGCGGTGGCGATTTCCGCCAGAGCGGCATCAGTAATCTCCAGTTTCATATCCATAGCAGCCAAGCGTTTTTCCAAATAACCCAACTGGATGCGCGCGATAGCCTTGATATTTTTCTCATCCAGCGCATGGAATACCACTACTTCGTCAATGCGGTTGATAAATTCAGGTCGGAAATAATTTTTAACCTCGCCCATTACCGCCAGTTTGATCACCTGATAATCATCGCCTGATAGCTGTTGGATCATTTGACTGCCAAGGTTCGAGGTCATTACAATTACTGTGTTCTTGAAGTCTACGGTACGCCCCTGTCCGTCAGTCATGCGGCCATCATCCAGCACTTGCAGAAGCACGTTGAATACATCCGGGTGCGCTTTCTCCACTTCGTCCAACAATATGACGGAATACGGCTTACGTCGTACGGCCTCGGTAAGCCCGCCGCCCTCTTCATAACCGACATAGCCTGGCGGCGCACCGATCAGACGCGACACGGAATGCTTTTCCATATACTCACTCATGTCGATGCGGATGAGATGATCTTCTGAATCGAACAAAAACCCAGCCAACGCCTTGCATAATTCGGTCTTACCCACTCCAGTGGGACCTAAAAACAGGAAGGATCCGTAGGGGCGGTTGGGATCCCCCAGCCCGGAACGCGAACGACGGATTGCGTCCGACACCAAGCGTACGGCCTCGTCTTGTCCGACCACGCGTTCGTGCAACTTGGTTTCCATCTGCAGCAGTTTGTCACGCTCGCCCTGCATCATCTTGGAAACGGGAATGCCGGTGGCACGACTTACCACTTCTGCAATTTCCTCCGCGCCAACGTGCGTGCGCAGCAGACGATTCTGAGGCTTGGTTGCCTCAGCCTGATTCGCCTCTTTCAATTTCGCTTCGAGTTGCGGAAGTTTGCCATATTGAAGTTCGGCTACTTTGTCCAATTTGCCTTCGCGCTGCAAACGGATAATTTCGGCACGTACGCGTTCGATTTCTTCCTTTACCAGTGCCGTGCCTTGTGCCGAGCCTTTCTCTGCTTTCCAAATTTCTTCCAAATCGGCATATTCACGCAACAGCTTTTCAATCTCGTCTTCGATAAGCTGCATGCGTTTTTTTGATGCCTCGTCCTTTTCCTTCTTTACTGCTTCGCGTTCAATTTTCAACTGAATCAGGCGACGGTCAAGTTTGTCCATTACTTCCGGCTTGGAGTCAATTTCCATCTTGATGCGCGCGGCAGCTTCGTCTATCAGATCAATTGCCTTGTCCGGCAAAAAACGATCGGTAATATAGCGGTGCGACAATTCTGCCGCTGCCACGATAGCCGGATCGGTAATTTCCACACCGTGGTGCAACTCATATTTTTCCTGCAAGCCGCGCAGGATAGCGATGGTTGCTTCCACTGTTGGCTCATCCACCAGCACTTTTTGGAAACGACGCTCCAGCGCGCCATCTTTCTCAATGTATTTGCGATACTCATCCAGCGTAGTAGCGCCGATGCAATGCAGTTCGCCGCGTGCCAGCGCTGGTTTCAGCATGTTGCCCGCATCCATTGCACCTTCAGCCTTGCCCGCGCCGACCATGGTATGCAGCTCGTCAATAAATACGATGATGCGTCCTTCTTCCATGGCTATTTCCTTCAGCACAGATTTCAGGCGTTCTTCAAATTCGCCGCGATATTTTGCACCTGCCAGTAGCGCCGCCATATCAAGCGACAACACGCGCTTGCCCTTCAGAGACTCCGGTACTTCTTCATTGACAATACGCTGCGCTAAACCCTCCACGATAGCGGTCTTACCCACGCCCGGTTCACCAATTAAAACCGGGTTATTCTTGGTGCGCCGTTGCAGAACTTGAATTGCACGACGGATCTCATCGTCACGTCCAATCACCGGATCCAGCTTGCCTTGACGGGCACGCTCGGTAAGATCCACAGTGTATTTCTTCAGCGACTCGCGCTGACCCTCAGCTTCCTGGCTACCCACGTTTTGCCCACCACGCACCGCATTGATAGCTTGTTCCAACGCCGCACGAACCACACCGTGCTGCTTCAATAGACGCCCGCATTCACCCTTGTCTTCCGTTAGAGCTAACAAAAACATCTCTGAGGCAATGAATTGGTCGCCGCGATTTTGCGCTTGCTTGTCGGCGAGGTTAAACAAGTTAGCAAGATCACGCCCGACCTGCACTTCACCGCCGTGCCCTTCCACCTTGGTTAAACGCTCCACACTTTGCGTCAACGCCTCTTTTAGAGGAACTACATTGCCACCTGCACGCGCAAGTAGTGAGGCCGCGCCACTATCGGCGTCATTGAGCAATGCCAGCAGTAAATGCTGCGGTTCAATGAACTGATTGTCACTGCCAACTGCCAAACTTTGAGCATCAGATAGCGCCTGTTGCAGCTTGGTCGTAAATTTGTCGAATCGCATAATGGCTCCTTAATAAAAGTTATTAAGTAATAGATGGGGCAGATGGTTGAAATTTCAAGTATCCCCAAGCCATTTGCGATCCAATTCAATTAAAGCCCAGTCACTCAAGGTTGCATTTTGCAGCGAGACTGCAAATTAAAAAACATGCCTCTCCAATCCTTGTATCCATCTTGGCATTTGACCTGACTTCGCCTTGACTGAGCAATCCTCTTTAGTCTAAAATATTTTTCGTTTTTCCATGAGCCCGGTACGGAAAACTTGCCGTGAACGGGCGAATGCTGGAGGCTCTTGGGTCAACCGACAGCTCGTGTGCATGGCATCTTGCTGAATGACTACAACATCGTGCAGGCCATCGCCACAAGGAGAAACAATCAATGGACAACTTCCAGATATATGAATTTACGCCGTTGTGGCTGACCATAGACCGCATTGGTCCATTCCAGACACAACCGGAAGAGATAAACTTCACCGATAAGAATAGCGAGTCTTGCAATTTCTTTATGCTCCATTCCAAAAATGGCCGAGGCAAGACGACGATATTGGAACTGATTCCAGCCTTGGTGGGAATGACGGGCTTTACCAAGCCACAGGATTTAGCCGCAGCTCATAATCGCCACATCGACTCACCCTTTAATCTGGAAAACCTGGACCGCGGTGCGGGGCGTGCGCAATTGGATTTCCGTATTCATTACAGCGAAGATGGCCAAGAACGAGTTGCTGTGTTGTCCCTGCTTGCTGGTCAGCTGGAGGCGGAAAATAGCTTGCGTCAGTGGGACGAAGAAGCGCTGAGCAAAGTGGGTGCGCAACAGTGGCATCGTTTTGGTTTCTGCCGCGATGAAGCAGAAACCTGGTCGACAATCGGCCTGAATGATAAATGGATTGCAAACTTTATTTCGGGTGTTGATGCAGCCACGGGTGAAAAAATTGGTGGCTTTGAAGAAAGCATACTGGACTGGCCCACAGTCATTTATTTCTCGGCCTACCGTAACATTGTGCCAGTCAATCCGGATCAACATCGCGCCATTGTTCCCCCCTTGAACTGGAATTACGCGCCTGCGCACTCTTTTGGCTCAGAAAGCGGCGATTGGCGTGACTCGCTCGACAACCTATTGGTTTGGTTGAAGTGGCTGGATGACGGACGTTTTGATCGCGCAGTAAAACTGGTTAATGATCGAGTTTTTGCCGGTACCGTTACCTCGATCAAGGATGTTCGCAAAGATCCGCATGAGGTTGAAGTCGTACGCAATGGAAATCTGCATCGACTCGACACACTCAGCAATGGGGAAAAAAGTCTGGTGCAATTGTTTGTACGTCTTGGCGCATATATGACGCGCAACACAATTTTGCTGATTGACGAACCTGAAGCACATTTACACGAAGACTGGCAACAACGGCTTCTTTCCCAGCTTAAAAAAATGGCACAGGAGCAGTTTCCTGGATTGACGATTGTTTTGGCGACCAATTCATCAAAAATGATGGCTACTTTTGCATTGGAGCGGGAAGAAGATAATCTGCGCAAAGGCTGTAATTTATGCGATACCGCAGAAGTAAAAGCAAATTTCCCCCGGCCTAAGGAGAGAGTCTTCAGTAGGCCTGAAGAACGTTAATCGGCTTTCGGGCTAGTTCAATGCTTTTATTGTGGCCTCTATTATGCTGAGCCAGCATGAGGTCATATAATTTATTGGGTCAAGTCTGCTGAAATTTTAGCGGCGCATTGAATCGAAAAAATCAGCGTTGTTCTTGGTCGCTTTAATTTTATCCAGTAGGAATTCCATGGACTCCAATTCATCCATTGGATAGAGCAGTTTGCGCAGTACCCAGATTTTGGGCAAAAGATCCGATTTAATCAGCAACTCTTCCCTGCGTGTGCCGGAACGATTGATGTTAATGGCCGGATAGATGCGTTTCTCTGCCATGCGTCGATCAAGATGAATTTCCATATTACCGGTGCCCTTGAATTCTTCGTAAATCACATCATCCATGCGGGAACCGGTATCCACTAGTGCCGTGGCGATAATGGTAAGTGAGCCGCCTTCTTCAATGTTGCGGGCTGCACCGAAAAAACGTTTGGGACGCTGCAGGGCATTCGCATCAACGCCGCCAGTAAGCACTTTGCCGGAAGACGGCACAACTGTGTTGTAGGCACGCGCCAGCCGAGTGATGGAATCCAGAAGGATGACCACATCCTTCTTGTGTTCAACCAAGCGCTTGGCTTTTTCGAGCACCATTTCGGCGACTTGGACGTGGCGCGTGGCAGGCTCGTCAAAGGTAGATGCGACCACTTCACCGCGCACGCTGCGACTCATTTCGGTGACCTCTTCGGGACGTTCGTCAATCAGCAGAACAATCAGATGTGCATCCGGATTGTTTGCCGCGATGGAATGAGCGATGTGCTGCAACATCACGGTCTTGCCGGATTTTGGCGAGGCTACCAGCAACCCGCGCTGACCTTTACCAATGGGAGCAACAATATCAATGATACGACCTGTCACGTTTTCTTCGGCGCGGATGTCTCGCTCCAGGGTCATTTGCTTGGTTGGGAACAATGGTGTCAGGTTTTCGAACAGTATCTTGTTCTTCGTATTTTCCGGTGCCTCGGAATTAACCTTGTCTACCTTTACCAGGGCGACGTAACGTTCCCCTTCTTTTGGAGTGCGGATCTCGCCTTCGATCGAATCTCCGGTATGCAGATTGAAACGACGGATCTGGCTTGGGCTAACGTAAATATCATCCGGTCCCGCCAAGTAAGAAATGTCCGGCGAGCGAAGAAATCCAAATCCGTCGGGTAACACTTCCAGCGTACCTTCACCGAAAATGCTCTCGCCCTTTTTTGCCTGATTTTTCAGCAAAGCGAAAATCAGGTCTTGTTTGCGCATGCGGTTGGCGTTGTCGATCTGGTTTGTTGTTGCCATGGCTACCAGTTCGGTGATGTGTTTGGTCTTGAGGTCGGATAAATGCATATGAGGATGGATGGGTGATATTACGAAGTTTAGGGAGACTGCTTAGGGAGGTATTACGGATTGTGCGGGGATGCCGCGTGCATGAACTGTCTTGAGTATCAGGATTGGTAGAGTATGGAACAGCAGGATCTAACGAAACAAGACAATTTCAGAGTAAGCTTAAATGATTTAAATATGGCTGTCAATAAATGCGGTGAGCTGCGATTTAGATAACGCGCCGACTTTGGTTGCTTCGATATTTCCGTTCTTGAACAGCATCAGCGTGGGAATGCCACGGACACCGTATTTTTGTGGGGTTTGTTGGTTTTCATCTACATTCATTTTGGCTACGGTCATGCGCCCGGCATATTCCTTGGCGATTTCTTCCAGAATCGGAGCGATACTGCGGCATGGGCCGCACCATTCTGCCCAATAGTCGACCAGTACTGGTAGCGGTGCTTGCAGTACATCGGCGGCAAAGGTTGAATCGCTAACATAATGGATGTGCTCACTCATGAAAAATCTCGCTTTATAATTAGAAGGTAAAAATACAATTGATTTAATGTGAAGCTGAGTGAAGGTGCGCTACAGCAGTTAGGAATGCATCCTAACTAAAAAAAGACAAGATGTGAAGTGCTCGCACATATTTTGTTAGCCCCAAGTAGTAATGTCCCCTTCAGAGGAGGAGGTTCATGAGCTGGGTGAATAGTGTTTTCCAATGTTCATGGCGGCCTCCAGAAGAAAAATCGGAAGACAGCATTGATCAAAATTAAATATAATGAAACGCTGTTTTTAGTTTTTCATATAGCCAGAGCAGAACGTGCGAATCTACTTTAATTAACTTCAGGAGCATGATCATGAAAACCGTTACTCCCCTGCCGCTGGCAGACGTAGTGGCCGAGCCGGGCGACCAGGATGCGCAAATCCAGGGCCGATATGTAATTTCGACGGACGGCAATGAAGTCACTGACAGCACTACCGGTCTGATCTGGCGGCGCTGCGCAGAAGGCATGAAGATCATAACCAATGACTGTAGTGGGAGCGCAACCCCTTATAGCTCGGATCAGGCACAGAGCTGGGCTAAAAATGAAGCATTTACCAGTGGCAAACCTTGGCGCCTTCCCAGCCTACAGGAGCTGTCAAGCATCGTGGATAAAAGCCGCTGTAACCCGGCGATTGATATAGCCGCCTTTCCGGGAACGCCAGGATCGCCTTTCTGGTCAGCGCCGCCCGCTGCTGGCGAGTCTTCTTTTGCCTGGGGAGTCAATTTCGATTATGGCTACGTGGACTACGGCTCGGAGCATAACAGTGCCGGCTATCGGGTACGCTTAGTGCGCTCGGGTGAATAATTTAGCGCTTGGCGATTGAGTTCATGATGCTTGATCCGTAATGATTTGCGCCAATACATGCTCCATGTCCTGGCGCCAATCCGGGAGAATCTGACCAAACGTTTTCCGCAGTTTCCCACTATCAAGCTTGGAGTTGGATGGACGTGGCGCAGGCAATGGGTAGTTAATGCTGGGAATTGCTTCAATTGCACTCGATTTTAACCGTAATGCGATTCTCGCCTTTTCAGTATAAGCAATGACGTATTTGGCATACTCGTACCAAGTTGTTTCACCGGCAGCAACCAAATGATAGATGCCATAGGGAAAGCTTTCTCGATTTACTTCATTCCAATACCGAACAATAACCTGGGCGGTAACATCCGCAATTAAATGCGCCGATGTCGGAGCGCCATGCTGGTCAGCTATTACACTAAGCGATTCCCGTTCTTTAGCAAGCCTAAGAATCGTCTTGGCGAAATTTCCACCATGTGCGCCGAATACCCAACTGGTACGGAAGATCAAATTGCGGCAACCAGTCGCTGCAATTCCACTCTCGCCTGCTAGTTTGCTTGCACCATAAACCGATTGCGGACTTGGAATATCGTCTTCTACATACCACCCGGGTTGCATGCCATCGAACACATAATCGGTTGAATAATGCACGATCAGTGCGCCTATAGAGGCGGCTTCTTCTGCGAGCACACTGGGTACAGCGGCATTAATCAGGTAAGCAATCTGTGGTTCGCTTTCGGCTTTATCGACTGCGGTGTAAGCCGAAGCATTCACAATAATATCGGGTCGCAGCTGACGCACGATTTCTCTTACTTGCGATAAATTAGCTAAATCGCAATCTTGTCGGTCGAAGGCATGCACCAGACCCAACGGCGACAATGTTCTTTGCAACTCGAAGCCAACTTGGCCATTCTTGCCGAATAGCAAAATAACAGGTTTCTGCAATGTCATCATTAGCCCTGACTATTCAGTGATACGTTAGCAAAACGATCAATAATAAGTTTTTTCTAAACAGTAGATGATCCTGTTCCTGGCCACAGAATTTATGAAACATCAGGTTACCGCCGCCAAAAATGCGGGGTAAAAATGATCAGCACGGTAACTATTTCCAATCGCCCGATCAGCATGGCCAAGGTGCAAACCCAAGTCTGAAAATCACTCAATATTCCGTAGTTGCTGGCCGGGCCCAATATCCCCAAACCAGGGCCAGCATTGTTGATGCAAGCAATGATCCCGGAAAAAGCGGATACGAAATCCAACCCACTGATCACCAACGCGAAGGTCAATACGACTACGCTCATGAAGTAAAGAAAGATAAAGCCAAGCACCGAGAACACTACATTATTTGGCACCACGCGGCCGCCAATTTTTAACGGGTTTACCGCAGACGGGTGCAACAGCTTGAGGAATTCACGCCCTGCCTGCTTAATTAAAATGAGCGTGCGTACCATTTTAATGCCTCCGCCGGTAGAGCCGGAACTGGCGGAAATACAGCTTAAGAACAGCATCCACAGTGGCGCAAACATAGGCCAGTGGTTAAAGTCCACACTGGCGAAACCGCAGTCGGTCGCAATCGAGACCAGGTTAAAACTAGCGTGTCTCAGTGCTGTCCAGAAACTCGGGTAAGTCCCCTGCCACCATAGAAATGTGCCAATGGCCAGGCAGCTCACCAGTATCAGAATTATGGTGGCGAGGGCCTCGGTGTCACGCAAATAAAGTTTCAAACTCTTTTCGCGCCATGCCAGAAAGTGTGTCGCGAAATTCATTGCTGCCAGCAGCATAAATACGATCAGCACAAATTCGATAACAGCAGAGTTGAAGTATCCTACGCTAGCGTCATGCGTGGAAAAACCACCCAACCCCATCGTGGAAAACGCATGACATATTGCATCCAGCCAGGACATCCCAGCCACGTTTAGAGAGATGATGCAGGTCACGGTGATACAGAGATAGACCAACCATAAATTGCGTGCAGTTTCGGTAATGCGCGGGGTCAGGGTGGAATCTTTCATCGGGCCGGGCGTTTCCGCCTTGTATAACTGGCGACCACCGACTCCAAGCAGTGGCAAAATTGCCACCGCCAGCACGATAATACCCATGCCGCCCAACCAGACCAATTCGTGCCGCCACAGGTTGATGGCAGGTGGCAAAGCGTCCAACCCAGTCAACACAGTCGCACCTGTAGTTGTCATGCCAGACATCGTTTCAAAGTAAGCATCGGTGAACGACAGGCCGTTGATCAGCAACAGCAACGGCAGCGTGGCAAAAGCAGGCATCGCCGTCCACATCATCACTACCAGCAAATAGCCGTGGCGGATAGACAGCTCTCCTGTGTTGTGACGTGTAAGCAGCCACATCAGGCAGCCCACCGCAAGAGTCATCATCATCGCCAGGGCAAAGTCCGACAACGTGCCATCTTGATAAATCAGCGATGTACAAATAGGCAAGATATAGGTGACGCTGAACATGATTAACATCATGCCAAGCGCGTGAATAACTGTCAGCGAGCGTTGCATTAAAAGAATCCTATGTCGACCTGAAACAACTTCTCGACCTTACTGATCATCTTTTTGTTGATCATGAATACGATGACATGATCGTCCGCTTCAATCACCGTGTCGTGGTGACCCATGATCACCTGCTCGCCACGCACTATCGTGCCGATAGTCGCGCCCTTGGGCAGTTCGATTTCATCAATGCGTCGTCCCACAACTTTGGACGAATGTCGCTCGCCATGCACCACCATCTCTAGCGCCTCTGCTGCTCCGCGCCTCAGCGCATGCACCACCGCCACGTCGCCCTGGCGCACGTAGGCGAGCAACGAACCGATCGTTACGTGAGCCGGTGATAGTGCGATATCTATCTTGCCACCCTGCACCAATTCGACATACGAACTACGGTTGATCAATGAGAGTACTTTGCGCGCGCCCCCTTTTTTTGCTAGCAGCGCGGACATAATATTGTTCTCATCATCGTTAGTCAGAGAACAGAATACGTCCACATCAGCTACATGTTCGGACGCCAGCAGGTTCTCATCGGTTCCATCGCCACAGAGTACCAGCGTATGGGTCAACTCGGCTGCCAGGCGATCACATGATTTCTTGTTGTGCTCGATAAGCTTGACCTGATAATCGCGCTCCAGCGCTCGCGCCAGCCTACGGCCTATATTGCCACCGCCCACGATCATCACGCGTTTGGCGGGCTTATCCAGATGACGCCACTCTTTCAACACCGTGCGGATATTTTCGGTTGCAGCAATAAAGAAAACCTCGTCGCCTGCCTTGATCACCGTACCGCCTTCTGGAATAAGTGGCTTATCCTGGCGGAAAATTGCCGCAACCCGGGTGTCAACATGTGGCATATGTTTGCGCAGGTAACGCAATTCCCGTCCGACCAGAGGACCGTCTTCAAACGCCTTGACTGCCACCAGGGATACCCGGCCATTAGCGAATTCCAGCACTTGCAGGGCTTCTGGAAACTCAATCAATTTACAGATGTAATCAGTAAGTATCTGTTCCGGGCAAATGGAAAAATCGACACAAAAATTATCAGCACTAAATATTTCGGGATGTTCCAGATAATTTGCGGCGCGAATGCGCGCAATCTTGGTCGGGGTGTTATACAGACTGGCGGCGAGCTTGCAGGCCACCATGTTAACTTCGTCGCTTTGCGTAACAGCTAACAATATATCAGCATCTGCTATACCAGCCTGCTCCAGCACAGCAGGATGGGAAGCATTTCCCACCAGGGTACGTAGATCAAAGCGATCTTGTAGCAGACGCAATTTTTCCGCGTCAGTATCAACTATGGTGATATCGTTGTCTTCTCCAACCAAACTTTCCGCCACTGTCGAACCGACTTGCCCGGCTCCGAGTATCAATATCTGCACGTCAATCGCCTTTCATGATGCTCAACTTTTCCACTTGATAGAACAACCCATGCTGGCGATCTGTTCGAGCGGCCCCTTGCCAGTTTGCGCCACTTGTACCATGGCATTAAACAAGTCTCGCGGACTATCCGGCACCGCCTCCTTGCGCGATGCATCCATTTGGCCACGGTATTGCAATTCCAGTTGAGCATTAAAGCCGAAGAAATCTGGCGTGCAAACCGCGCCATAATCCTTGGCAACTTGCTGTGTCTCGTCCCATACATAGGGAAATGGATAAGCGTATTGCTGGGCCATTTTCTGCATATTTTCGAACGAGTCTTCCGCATACTCTGCAGGATCATTCGACATGATGGCAATGCTGTTAATGCCATGTTGCAGCAGTTCGCGTGTATCCCGCACAATTCGATCACGGATGGATTTCACATAGGGACAATGGTTGCAAATGAACATTACCAACAGTCCATTCTTGCCACATACATTTTGCGGGGTGTAACGCTTTCCATCCACACCCAGCAAGTTAAATTCATGAGCCTTCCAGCCGAAATCGCAAACTGGCGGTTGTAAGCTGACCATTGAATCTCTCCTTCACAACAATTTTCAGAGGTGTTTTCAAATCCCAAATAAACACGCAATAAGATACTGCCTAAAGTCAAAAGCGTCGGGCATCGACAGCTAATCACTTGGCTAATTCAAGTTTTGAGTGCAACGGTCGATTATAACTCCAATGAAATATCAATAAATAATGTGGACACGATGAAATCACCTATCAGCACAAGTGAACTTTCCGTTTTTCTGGTTGAACCTTCCAGCCTGCAGGCGCGCATTGTCCAAAGATATCTTTGCGATCTGGGTGTGTTGAACACACAGGTTTTCCAGGATGGGACTTCAGCGCTGGCGGCCATGCGCAAGCAACAACCTGACCTAACCATCAGCGCGATGTACTTGGAAGATATGTCTGGTTCAAAACTGATTGAAGTGATGCGCGCCGATCAAGCCTTGACGGAAATAGCTTTTATCCTGATTTCCAGCGAGGACAATCCGCTTTACCTCGATCCCGTGCGTCAATCCGGCGCCTGCGCCATCCTAACCAAACCGTTTGAACTGAATCACTTACGTGAAGTTATCTTCACGACGCTCGATTATCTCAATCCGGGCAGCCTCGCGCTGGAAAAAGATAATTTCGACATTGAAAATCTGCAAGTACTGGTAGTGGATGACAGCTCCAGCGCACGATCCTACCTGATCAGGGTGCTTAAAAATATCGGCATCAAGAATATTACCGAAGCTGTAAACGGCAAGCTGGGGGCAGAAATCGTCCAGGGGCACTCCTTCGATCTGGTCATCACCGATTACAACATGCCAGAAATGGATGGCGGGGAACTGGTTGAATTCATTCGCAACAAGAGCTGGCAAAGTGCGGTGCCGATAATAATGATATCCAGCGAACGGGATGAGAAACGGCTTGCCGCCGTGAAGCAGGCAGGCGTTACTGCGATCTGTGACAAGCCTTTTGATCCATCGCATATTAAAAACCTGATCGAGCAGATATTTGCGCCTGCAGGTTAAACCCATTACTCCGGCTCGATTGTTCCAATATTTTCCGGCAACAGCATCAGTTTCCAAGCACATTTTTTCAAGACCGTGCCGAATGTCAATTTTTTTTGCACCAACCAGCCGTTGATCATCCCGCATTACACCGTGTCATTGGGTAAGCCCCATCAAGTGCTATAATTTACGCTTCTTGTGAATGAGTTATGTAATGCTTGCTGTCTTGAATTTCAAATCCCATCTTTCAGAATTGTTCGCCCAGGCTGTAAGCGTTGTTGCACCTGAAGCGGCACAGATCGACATCCTCATCGAGCGCCCCAAACAAGCGCTGCATGGCGATTACGCTTGTAATCTGGCGATGCAGCTGGCAAAGCCGCTGCGCAAATCCCCACGGGACATCGCGCAAGCATTGATCGCGGCCTTGCCTGCATCCCTGGTGGTGGAGAAGGTGGAGATTGCCGGAGCAGGTTTCATTAATGTATTCATTACTACTGCGGCCAAACAGAATGTGGTGCGCAGCGTGCTGCAGGCAGGGGCAGGTTATGGGCACATTCATCTAGGCGCGGGCCGTAAGTTGCAGGTGGAATTTGTTTCCGCCAATCCAACGGGGCCGCTGCATGTAGGGCATGGTCGCGGTGCCGCAGTGGGCGATTGTTTGTGCCGCGTGTTGCAGACGGCGGGTTGGAATGTGACGCGGGAGTTTTACTATAACGATGCTGGCGCCCAGATCGACAATCTCACACTATCAGTACAATTGCGCTGCAAGGGTGTGACACCTGACGATCCGTCGTGGCCTGAAAATGGTTATCGCGGTGATTACATCACCGATGTCGCCCGTGCGTATTTGGCGCAAGAATCGGTAGAAGCCGACGATCAGCACGCGCGGGCATCTGGTGATGTGAATGATGCCACTGCCATCCGCCATTTTGCGGTAGCTTATCTGCGCAGTGAACAGGATCTCGACTTGCGCGCCTTCGGAGTAAATTTCGATGTTTATACGCTGGAGTCTGCACTCTATACCGAGGGTAAAGTAGAGGAAACTGTCAGCAAGCTTATTGCCAGCGGCCATACGTATGAGCAGGGCAATGCACTATGGCTACGCACGACAGATTTTGGTGACGACAAAGATCGCGTAATGCGCAAGAGCGATGGCAGCTATACCTATTTTGTACCGGATGTCGCCTACCATCTGGATAAGTGGCGACGCGGCTTTACCCGCGTCATTAACGAACAGGGTGCGGATCATCACAGCACCATCACACGTGTGCGTGCGGGGCTGCAAGCTTTGGATGTTGGCATTCCGCAAGGTTGGCCAGACTATGTGCTGCACCAGATGGTGACGGTGCTACGCAATGGCGAAGAGGTGAAAATATCCAAACGCGCGGGCAGCTACGTCACCCTGCGTGACTTGATTGATGAAGTGGGCTGCGATGCCACGCGCTTCTTCCTCGCGGCGCGCCATCCTGATTCTCAACTGGTATTCGACATTGATCTGGCGAAATCGCAGAGCAATGAAAACCCTGTATATTATATTCAGTATGCCCATGCGCGTATTTGTAGCGTGTTGGGGCAGTGGGGCGGCGATGCTGCGACGCTACATCAAGCCGATGTGAGTGTGCTGGAGAGTGACTACGAGCGCGCCTTGTTGCAACGTCTGATTGACTACCCGCAGGTGATCGAAAACGCTGCGGAAGATTTGGCACCGCACCTGATCGCGTTCTACTTGAAAGATTTGGCCGCTGATTTTCACAGTTATTATAATGCTTCACGCTTCCTGGTTGAGGAGGAAGGCCTTATGAAGGCGCGGTTGGCGTTGATTGCTGCGGTAGCACAGGTAATGCGCAACGGCTTAACATTGTTGGGTGTTTCCGCACCGGAAAAAATGTAGGCTGGGTTCTTTCCACTGCAAGAGGAAAATTCGCAAGGGCGAAACCAAATGTGAAGTTACCAATTTTATTGGGTTGTGCGACGAACTTCACGGGAATGAATGAGATTTTTGAAAGATGGATTATATGAACAAAAATAATAACACTCGATCCGCAACTCCGCGCCAAGGCAGTTCGCTACTGACTGGCATTTTGGTCGGCATCGTAGTGGGGCTGGTTATTGCGGGCGGGGTTGCATGGTACATTTTAAGGACTCCCAGCTCGTTCGTAACGAATGTACCGCATGAAACAGCCAAGCTTGCGGCGGACTCCGAGAGGCCGTCCCCAGGATCTGCCGCAACAACTGCCCAGGCATCAACTTCTCCGGCGGCTGCATCAGGTGTGGATGAAGGCAAGCCACGCTTTGAATTTTACAAAGTGCTAACCGACAAACAAGATGCAACGGTCCTTATACAAAAAAGCAGCGACAATGTGGCTACAACAGAGAATAAGTCTGTATCTGTCCTGCCTGCGGGCAATGCCACTGTGAAAGACACTTATTTTTTACAGGCGGGTTCGTTTTCCAATGCGGATGATGCGGATAAATTAAAAGCCAAGTTGGCTATGCTCGGTATAGAAGCCAGTGTGCAAATCGTGACGATTCCTAATAAAGGGCAGTGGCATCGCGTGCACGTAGGGCCGTATAAGGGCAGAGAAGAAATGAGTAACACATTGGCAGTGTTGAGACAAAATGGGGTGAGTGCCACTCCAATGCTTGCAAAATAGGCGAAGACGTAACAAACTAAAAAGCAGAGAGTCGCATAATGATATTTTTTTGGTGGTAGTCCTAATTTTGCATGGAGATAAATATGAAATTCATCAAGCAGATTTTTGTGGTCATGGCTTTGTTATGCGTTAGCCAAGTTTTTGCCGAGCCTGAACTGGGCAAGGATTACAAAGTGCTCAGTACGGTGCAGCCGACGCGTGCAGGCAGTAAAATCGAGGTGTTGGAATTTTTCTTCTACGGTTGTTCACACTGTTTCAAGATGCACCCGACGCTGACCGCGTGGGAGAAAAAAATCGCCAAGGATGTCGAGTTGGTCTATGTCCCGACCATTTTCAATAATGCTTGGGAGCCGATGGCACATACTTATTACACGTTGGAATTGCTGGGACAGCAAAAGCGGCTGCACGACGACTTGTTCAATGCTTGGAACGTGAATAATATTGATCTGAGCGACGAGGCCAAGATCACTGAATTTGTTGGCACGCATGGCGTAGATCGCAAGAAATTCGGCGATGCCTATAGTTCCTTCGCCATACAAAGCAAGGTAACACGTAGCAAACAATTGGCCCAGATCTATGGCATTCGCGGCACACCGTCGCTGATTGTGGACGGCAAATATCTGATTAGCGGCCTGGGACCGGATGAAAGCATTAAAGTGCTGAACTATTTGATCGGCAAGGCACGCAAGGAGCGATCGGGCAAGCATTAGTGGCCGCACGCGTCGTTATCAGCGGCGCATCCAGCGGCCTGGGTCTGGCGCTGGCGCACCATTATCTTGAGCAAGGCGCGATGGTTGGGGTGCTTGCCCGTCGCGCTGATTGTCTGCAAGACCTCTCCCAGCAATTCCCTCAGCAAGTTTATTGTTACCCACTCGATGTGCGTGACTCGGCTGCCGTGCAAGCGGCGGCGCAGAGCTTTATCGCGCGCGCAGGCGTGCCGGATATCGTGATTGCCAATGCAGGTATTAGTGTCGGAACGCTGACTGAATATGCCGACGACATTGATGTTTTCCAGCAGGTGATGGATATCAATATGTTGGGCGTAATAAAAACTTTTCAGCCGTTTCTCGCGCCTATGCGTGAGACCGGACAGGGTGCATTGGTTGGCATCGCCAGCGTGGCAGGATTCCGGGGATTGCCGGGGGCGGGCGCCTATTCCGCATCCAAGGCGGCGCTAATCTCTTATATGGAAAGTTTACGTGTCGAGTTGCATGGTAGCGGGGTGCGCGTAGTTACTATCTGTCCTGGCTACATCAAAACGCCAATGACCGCCATCAATCCATACCCCATGCCTTTTATTTTGCCAGCCGACGAAGCAGCGCGCCGTATTGCACGAGCGATTGCTTCCGGCAAGTCATTTGCGGTAGTGCCGTGGCAGATGGGATTAGTCGGACGAGTGCTTAAGCTGCTGCCCAACTGGTTATATGATTTTGCGTTTTCACGAGCTCCGCACAAACCGCGCAAGTTGATTTAAAGGCGCTCTAATTCGGATTTTGATTGAACTTCCATGAGAGTTAATCAAGGACTCACTACCTGTTCTGAAAGATTCATATCTTCGCGTACTCTCATGAAGCGGGCGAACCGTGGAATACCGGTTTTTTCATTCAGTCCGTTATAGCGGTAGGTTACCCATTTTCCCAGCTGGGGCAGATGGCGCCGATCTGCGTCTGATAGACCCGTACCCAGACGAAAGCGCAATCCGTCAGCCGACTCCACCTCCAATGCGCCCAATGTGTTTGCATACTTACCTTTGCCCGGCAGATGAGCGATTACCTTGGCCTCAGTATCATCGTAGGGTTTTAGTTTTAATAGATCGTCGCTGCGGATTGCCCGGTAAAGTGAAGCGCCGCGATGCAGCATCAAGCCTTCACCGCCGTGCTTGACCACCCGTTTAAGCGTTGCTCTCAATGCGGCTTGATCGGCCACTTTAAACTGCTCAACATGGCGCACCCATGGCTGCCCGATCTGCCCGATGACAAGCTGTAGTGCCGCATTGCGTTCGGAGTAGTTACCTGGATGCGCTGGCAGGTCAAATACCATGAAGTGCAGCGTGCGCCACTGGGCTTCGGCGGGGATTATTTTCCTGACGGTGGAAACTGCGTTGGAAAACTGGCCGCGGCCAACCCATAACTCCCCGTCGAGAGGAATTTTGGGCCAGCCAGCGGTGAACCATGCCGGCGTTTCAACATGCTCGCCGCCCCGTGTCAATAATTTTTCGCCATCCCAGTAACCGCGCATGCCATCATATTTTTCACTCACCCAATAATCTGCCAGTGTGATATCGCCTCGAAAAACATTTGCCAGCATCACCGGAGATGGTACAAGCTCCGCTGCTCGTAAGGGCAGGCAACACAAAAGCAGTATTAGCGATAAAGTGCAAAGTCGCGGCCAACAGGGCAGGTTGGTTCCTGAGCAGCATCGTACTTGCACTTGAACAGGTGAGAAATGTGTCATGTACTCATACAAAAATGTATTGTTCGCGGCAAATATTCAGGTCTTGTGTTCGAGACGTTCTGATGGTGATGGTTTGTCTGATGCTCCAGAGGAAAGTGCGATTCCCAAGGCTGTTTCCAGCTGGATAGTTCACGCAGTAAGACGTTCAATTTCCCCCTGCTGAGTTTGAACACGAGTCCTGCGCAAAGAGATTGGCAGCATGAATCCATTCGTGCCCATTATTGACAACCGACCTCAGGCTGAGAGCCAGTGGGTTGCAAGAGCACAGTTAATATTGCATCTAACCCGCCAGTTTGCGTTTTAGAATTTCATTCATTTGTGCAGGATTGGCTTTGCCTTTGCTGGCCTTCATGGCGAGGCCGACAAAAAAGCCAAACACTTTCTCCTTGCCACTGCGATATTCGGCGACTTGCGCTGGATTGGCGGCGATAATTTCGTCCACGATTTTTTCCAGTGCCCCCACGTCGGAAACCTGTTTTAATCCTTGTACTTCGATGATGGCATCGGCGTCTCCGCCACATTCGCGTGCCCACATGGCAGCAAAAACCTGCTTTGCAGCATTATTTGAAATTGTTCCATTCTCTATTCGTAGAGCTAATTGAACGAGCTGACTTGGTTCAATCGGGCAGTCCTCAATCGATGTTTCTGTTCGATTTAACCAAGCAAGTAACTCGCCGGAAATCCAGTTGCAAGTCAGTCTTACCTTGGTTTTAGCAACATCCTGTGCAATGATGTCGGCAACCTGTTGTCGCTCATCGGGCGATAGTATTTGAGTTATCACCTTTTCAATCATTGTGCTATCAATGTTTGCAGCTAAGAGAGCAGATTTTTCAAAATATCGTGCAAAAGCCAAGGATGATGTGGCAATGGCAGCCTGCTCGGGCGTTGCAGAGTATTCCTCCATAAATCTTTGCTGCATATCCTGCGGCAACACTGGCAGGGTAGCGCGCACCTGCTCGATCCATTCATTATCAATTGCTAGCGGCAGCAGATCAGGATCTGGGAAATAGCGGTAATCGTGCGCGTCTTCCTTGCTGCGCATAGCGCGGGTTTCACCCTTGTCGGAATCGAACAATACTGTCGCTTGCTGGATAGACCCGCCGCTTTCCAGGGTATCTATCTGCCACTGTGCTTCATACTCAATAGCCTGCTGCAGAAAGCGGAACGAGTTAAGGTTTTTGATCTCGCGGCGTGTGCCTAATTCAGCCCCCGGGCGACGCACGGAGACATTGGCATCGCAGCGGAACGAGCCTTCCTGCATATTGCCATCGCAGATGCCGATCCAGCGCACCAGGGTGTGCAGCATTTTGGCATAGGCCACGGCCTCGGCGGCCGAGCGCATGTCCGGTTCCGAGACTATTTCCAGCAGAGGTGTTCCAGCGCGATTGAGATCGATGCCGGTCATGCCAAGAAAATCTTCATGCAACGATTTTCCTGCATCCTCTTCAAGATGCGCACGGGTCAAGCGCACCACTTTTTTATACGTTTGTCCTGCGGTCGCTGTAGGAACCTGGATAGTCAACGAGCCTTGGCCAATTATGGGTAAATCAAACTGACTGATCTGGTATCCCTTGGGCAGGTCAGGGTAGAAATAATTTTTACGCGAAAATACGGAGCGTTGAGTAATATGCGCGCCAACCGCAAGGCCAAACCTGATAGCACGTTCCACTGCGCCACGGTTCAACACTGGCAATACACCAGGCAGCGCCAGATCTACCGCGCAGGCTTGGGTGTTGGGTTCCGCGCCAAATGCGGTCGAAGCGCCAGAAAAAATCTTGCTGCTAGTCGAAAGTTGAGTATGTACTTCCAGTCCGATAACGATTTCCCATTGCATGGTGCGGTTCCTTACACCTCGATATGTTGCGGAGTGCGGGTGTGCCAATCGGTCACCTGCTGATATTGATGTGCTACGTTTAGCATGCGCGCCTCGTCGAAATAATTGCCAATAATTTGTAAGCCAACGGGTAGGCCATTGCCGCTGAAGCCTGCCGGGATGGACATGCCGGGCAGGCCTGCGAGATTCACCGCGATGGTATAGATGTCGGAAAGGTACATTTGCACCGGGTCATCGTTTTTCTCACCCAGATTGAAGGCAGTGGTGGGAGTGGTTGGTCCCATGATGACGTCACATTGCTTGAATGCTTCGACAAAATCCTGCGCGATCAGGCGGCGAATTTTCTGCGCCTGCAAATAATAGGCGTCATAGTAACCGTGCGATAGCACATAAGTGCCGATCATAATGCGTCGCTTAACTTCTTCACCAAAACCTTGCGCGCGCGATTTCTCATACATGTCTGCAAGATTGGTGTATTCCGGCGCGCGGTAGCCGTAACGCACACCGTCATATCTCGACAGATTGCTGGAGGCCTCTGCCGGAGCAAGCACGTAATACACCGGGATGGACAGACGCGAGTTGGGCAGGCTGATGTCTACCACGCTGGCACCTAATTTTTTATATTCGGCAATGGACGCTTCGATCGCTTGTGCGACATCTGCACTTAAACCTGCGGCGAAAAACTCTTTAGGCAGGCCGATGCGCAGACCATTCAGCGGCTTATTTAAATCCCGTGCGTAATTCTCTGTTTCACGTGGCAGGCTAGTAGAATCGCGTTCGTCGAAGCCAGCCATTACATTCAGCAACAACGCCAAATCTTCCGCGCTGCGCGCCATGGGCCCGGCCTGATCCAGGCTGGAAGCAAAGGCGATCATGCCGTAGCGCGAGACCACGCCATAAGTGGGTTTCAGGCCTGAGATGCCGCATAGCGCGGCTGGTTGGCGGATAGAGCCGCCAGTGTCAGTGCCGGTGGCTGCTGCACATAAGCGTGCCGACACCGCGGCTGCACTGCCGCCGGAGCTGCCGCCGGGCACGGCGTTGGGGTTCCAGGGGTTTTTTACAGAGCCAAAATAAGAAGTTTCATTGCTGGAACCCATGGCGAACTCGTCCATGTTGGTCTTGCCCAAATTTACCGCGCCAACGCGGTTGAATTGCTCAATCACATGCGCATCGTAGGGGGCAACAAAATTAGACAGCATTTTCGAGCCGCAGGTGGTGCGCCAACCCATGGCACAGAATATATCCTTCTGGGCGATGGGAATGCCGGTGAGAGCGTGGGCTTCGGATTGCGCTAACTGGACATCGGCTGCGCGTGCCTGTACCAAGCTCATCTCCTCATTTATCGTGATGTAGGCGTTGAGTTTTGAGTTGAGAGCGGCAATGCGGTGGAGATACAGTTGTGTCAACTCAACGCTGGAAATTTTCTTGCTGCGCAATGCTGCGCCTAGCTGTAGCAAACTGGAATTAAGCATGGTCTTGGAACTGGATAGTTATTCGATGACTTGGGGTACTAAGTACAATCCCTTTTTAATTTGCGGGGCTGCGGCCTGAAATAGCTCGCGTTGATTGTGTTCAGTGACCACATCCGCACGCAAGCGTTGGGTTATGTCCTGAGCGTGCGACATCGGTGCAATCCCGGTAGTATCGACTGCCTGCATTTCGGCGATCAAGCCAAAGATATTCAAAAGCTGGGCGTGCGCTGTTTGCGCTTCCTGCTCGGTCATTCCTAGTCGAGCCAACCGAGCAACCTTATAGACATCATTGATACTGAGCGACATAGGCTGAATTCTTTATCTTTATTAAAAGTAGCTTAATAGGTTATCATTAATAGTCTTGCCAGACTACTTTTTTGCGATATCGGGCACAATTTTTTCTATTCCGGGATTCATCATGTTTGGATTTTTTGACAACTATTTTGCTAATGATTTAGCGATAGATTTGGGCACTGCCAATACCCTGATTTGGGCACGCGGCAAAGGTATTGTGCTGGATGAACCGTCGGTGGTGGCAATTCGCCATGGGAGCGGCCCGAACGACAAGAAGGTGATCCAGCAGGTTGGGCTGGCAGCCAAGCAGATGCTCGGGCGCACGCCATGCAATATTACAGTCATACGCCCGATGCGAGACGGCGTAATTGCCGATTTCACCGTCACTGAACAAATGCTCAAGCAATTCATCAAGAGAGTGCATAAATCCGGCATTTTCAGCCCTAGCCCGCGCATCGTGATTTGCGTTCCATGTGGCTCCACTCAAGTGGAGCGGCGTGCTATCCGCGAATCCGCTTATGGTGCGGGGGCGCGCCGAGTGGAGTTGATTGAAGAGCCTATGGCAGCAGCAATAGGCGCTGATTTGCCCGTGGAAGAGCCAAACGGTTCGATGGTGGTGGATATCGGCGGTGGTACCACCGAAGTCGGTGTGATTTCGCTGGGCGGTGCGGTGTATTCCGGTTCCGTTCGCGTCGGCGGCGACAAGTTCGACGAGGCTATCATCAATTACATTCGCCGCAACTATGGCATGTTGATTGGCGAAACCACTGCGGAGCAGATCAAGAAAGAAATCGGTTCGGCATTTCCTGGCAGCGAAGTGCGTGAAATGGAGGTGATGGGACGTAATCTGGCGGAAGGTGTGCCGCGTAGCTTTACCATTTCCAGTAATGAAATACTGGAGGCCCTCACTGATCCACTTAATAACATTGTCAGCGCGGTAAAGATCGCGTTAGAGCAGACTCCTCCTGAACTGGGTTCGGATATTGCCAGGAAGGGTATGGTTCTGACTGGCGGCGGCGCATTGTTGCGTGATATCGACCGCTTATTGATGGAAGAGACTGGTTTGCCCGTATTGATTGCCGATGACCCGCTTACCTGCGTAGTGCGCGGTTCCGGCAAGGCTCTTGACCGGATGGACAAATACAGTGGAATTTTCACCAGCGATTAAGCATCAGATTTACGGCATGTGGATAATTTTAAATTAATACAGTCCAGTAATTCCCTTCTCGTCCGCTTTTGCTTCCGTAAACGGAAGAGAATGGCGTTGATGTTGTAACCGAGAATTGTAAGCAGAAATGGCTGTTGAAAAGCCCTAATGGAACAAAATCAGCCCCTTCGCTTCTTCAATCGAGGCCCCTCTCCTGCCGCCCGGCTGGCATTTTTCGCGCTGCTTTCATTGCTGTTATTGTTTGTGGATGTACGGTATCGATACCTGGAATCCATACGTAGCGGCCTTTCAGTCTTGGTGTACCCTCTGCAACGGTTAGTCACGGCACCAGGTAATCTATGGCATGAGGTTGATGCTTTCTTTGTCTCCCATAACAGCTTGATTCGCGACAATGCTGAATTACGCCATCTGAATACTTTGGATGTCGCGCAGTTGCTGCAACTGGAGGTGCTGAAAGCGGAGAATCAGCACTTGCGTGACCTTCTTATGGTGCAGCAGCGTGCCGATTATCCAATGCAGCTAGCCGAAATTATATATGTCGAACGGGACATATTTAATAGAAAAATATTATTGGACAAAGGCACGCAGGCCAATGTGCTGGCCGGACAGATAGTTATGGATGATAGCGGTATCGTCGGACAGGTTACACGTGTTTATCCTTGGATGAGCGAGGTCACGTTAATTACTGATAAGGATCACGCGGTGCCGGTGCAGGTGCTGCGCAATGGCTTGCGTGCAGTGGTGTTCGGCTCTGGCGACACCGGTGAGCTGGCACTGCGCTATATACCCATTAGTTCTGACATTCAGAATGGCGATGTGTTGGTAACTTCCGGCATTGATGGCACTTATCCGCATGGCTTGCCGGTGGCCAAGGTAATCCATGTTGAGCGCGATCCTGCCTATCCTTTTGCGCGCATCCTGTGTGCGCCGATTGCAGGGGTGGATAAGCGCCGCCAACTGTTGATCTTGTCCGTGTTACTGAAGATACCGCCGCGTCCGGAGGTGGCTGTGGAAACCGCGACCGACAAGCCTAAAAGTGGCAGACGGGGGAGCCGGTGAGAGATCACATTCAGAAAGACCAGGAATTCCAGTTGCCCGTCAGCCGTTCTTTCATTGCAGCCAGCCTGTTTGTTGCGCTGATGCTCAATTGGTTGCCATGGCAAGGTGTCTGGCTTGTGGTTCGTCCAGATTTTGTTGCGTTGGTATTACTCTACTGGTGCACGCACAAACCGTATCACGTCGGCATTAGTATTGCGTGGGCGGTAGGCATACTTGCCGATGTTGCTGACGCAAGTCTCTTTGGGCAGCATGCACTGGCATACTCGGTATTGGCTTTCAGCGGCATCGTGTTGCATCGCCGGGTGTTGATGTTCAATTTGCGCCAGCAGACCCTGCAAATCTTCCCGTTGTTATTGCTGGCATATGCGATTTACGCCGCAGTGCATTGGCAGCTGCGCGGCAATATTTCATGGGAATACTTCATCGGCAGTGTAGTGTCGACCTTGCTGTGGGCACCCTTGACCTTATTGTTGCAGACCTTGCGTCGTCCCCGTGCTGCATCTGATCAGTTATGAAGCGTCTCATCGAGTTTAAAGACACTCAACGAGAAATCCATAATTTTCGGCTGCGTCTGGCGCTCAGTTTAGGGTTTGTGCTACTTCTGCTGTTACTACTGCTGGTGCGTTTTGTATATTTGCAGGTGATGCAACATAGCCACTACCAAACTCTGGCAGAGAATAATCGCATTTCCATCGTGCCCATCGCGCCCAGCCGCGGTCTGATACTTGACCGCAATGGCGTGGTTCTGGCACATAATTATTCTGCTTATACTTTAGAAATAACATTAAGCAAGGTGATCGATCTGAAGGCGACGATTGATGAGCTTGCGAAAATAGTTGATATTCAGCCCGGAGATCGCAAGCGCATTAAGAGACTGCTGGCCGATAATCGAAAATTTGAAAGCCTGCCGATACGCAATCGTTTGACGGATGATGAGGTGGCGCGCTTTGCTACGCAGCGCTATCGTTTCCCCGGCGTTGAAATCAAGGCGCGCCTGTTCCGTGAATATCCATACCACGAGCAGATTTCTCACCTGATCGGTTACATCGGCCGTATTAATGAGAGTGAAATTGCGCAGCTCGAGGAGGATGAAATAGCCGCTAATTATCGTGGCTCTGATTACATTGGCAAGACTGGTATCGAGCAGAATTACGAGAGTGAATTGCATGGTAAAACCGGCTTCCAGCAGGTGGAAGTCGATGCGGGGGGGCGCGAGGTGCGAGTGCTGTCGCGCACCCCACCGGTATCGGGCAACAACCTGGTACTAACGATAGACGCCAAGTTGCAGGGAGTTGCCGAGCAGGCGTTCGGCAATTATCGAGGTGCGCTAGTGGCTATAGACCCAAGCAATGGGGAGGTATTGGCCTTTGTCAGCAAGCCGGGCTACGATCCAAACCTATTCATTGATGGCATTGATGAACAGAGCTGGAATGAGCTGAACAACTCGTCCGATGTGCCACTCAACAATCGCGCATTGCGTGGCCAATATTCACCAGGCTCCACCATCAAGCCGTTCATGGCATTGGCTGGGCTGCATTACAAAAAACGCACCCCAAGCTACGCTATCAGTGACCCGGGTTACTTCAGCCTGCCAAACAGCCATCACCAATACCGTGATTGGAAAAAGGGTGGGCACGGCAGCGTAGACTTGTTTAAATCCATCGTGGTGTCGTGTGACACTTATTATTATGGGCTGGCCAACGAACTGGGCATAGACAACATATACAGTTTTTTTTCGGAGTTTGGATTCGGGAAGAAAACCGGCATTGATCTGGAAGGTGAGGTTTCCGGCTTGATGCCATCGCAGGAGTGGAAGCAGAAACGTCACCAACAAAAATGGTATGCCGGCGACACGATTTCGGTTGGTATCGGCCAGGGCTACAATCTGGTTACCCCGCTGCAATTGGCTTACGCCACTGCGATACTGGCCAATGATGGCGTAGCCTACCGTCCGCATCTGCTGAAGGAGGTGCAAAGCTTGCGCACTAGCGAAAAACGCATATTGGGGATGAATCAGGAATCCAATCTCAACCTCAATGCGGAGCATCTCGCGCTGGTGAAAAGCGCGATGGTGGCGGTGACGCAACCTGGAGGAACGGCCGCAAGGGCGGGCGCAGGTGCACCCTATGTTTTTGCCGGTAAAACCGGCACGGCGCAGGTAATAGGCATGAAACAGGGTGAGAAGTACATCGAAAGCAAGATACAGGAGCACCATCGCGACCACGCCTGGTTTATGGCCTTTGCGCCTTCAGACCAGCCCAGGATTGCGCTGGCAGTACTTGTTGAGAACGGCGGACATGGCAGCTCCACCGCTGCGCCGATTGCGCGTAAGGTGTTGGACTACTTCCTGCTGGGTAAGCTGCCTCAGCCATTGCTTGCAGTGGATGAGGCAGAAGGGGCAGAAGATGACTAGACGACGTCTGTGGCAACGCTTCGTCGCGCACCTTGACCCCGTGCTGCTGGCTGCGCTTGGACTGCTTCTGTTGGTTAGTTTGGTGGTGCTGTATAGCGCCAGTGGTGGCAACTGGTTCCGTGTGTTGGCGCAGATGACGAATATACTGGTGGCGTGCGTCGCACTATGGATTGTGGCCAACATGCCGCTTCATTATCTGATGCGGGCCGCCGTGCCAGTCTATCTGCTAGGGATGGTGCTGCTGATCGCCGTGGCGTTCTTCGGTGAAATTGCACACGGGGCACGGCGCTGGCTAAACATCGGGGTGACTACCATTCAGCCTTCCGAGCTAATGAGGATAGCCGTGCCGTTGATGATGGCCTGGTATTTTGAAAAGCACGAAGCCACGTTGACCTTAAAAAATTATTTCGTCGCAACCTTGCTGTTGTTGCTGCCGGTAGCGTTAATTGCGCGCCAGCCAGATTTGGGAACAGCCATTCTGATCGCCGCTAGCGGATTTTATGTGCTATTCCTGGCCGGTATATCCTGGCGTGTCATGCTGACTTCCCTGGTAATTTTAATGGCAAGTATGCCGCTTGCGTGGTCCACGCTGCACGACTATCAGCGCCATCGTATTATGATGTTGCTTGATCCGGCGCAGGATGCACTGGGCAGTGGTTATCACACTATCCAGGCCATCATTGCGGTGGGTTCCGGCGGGATGTTTGGCAAGGGGTATCTCAATGGCACTCAGACGCACCTCGACTTTCTGCCGGAGCGCACCACCGACTTCATTTTTGCTGTGTATTCGGAAGAATTCGGCTTGTTCGGTAATATTGTGCTGTTAAGCTTGTACTTGTTCGTTATTGCGCGTGGTTTCGTTATTACTGCCAATGCGTCAACTTACTTTACACGTCTTATGGCCGGCAGTATTACACTCACTTTTTTCACCTATGCTTTCGTCAACATGGGCATGGTGAGCGGCATTCTGCCAGTGGTGGGCGTACCGTTACCGCTCATTAGTTACGGCGGCACGTCCATGGTCATTTTATTGCTTGGCTTTGGTATGCTCATGAGTATTCATACTCATAAAAAATTGGTGCAGACTTGACGAATAATGTTTGTAGTTAACGCATGGTAAACTCATGGGTTGATTGGCTTTAAACCCGATAATTTATTAGAATCAATGGTTTTTTTCGGTTGTGGAAACTGGCAACTATAGCTTTATTAAGGTATGTCATTATTTTGTAACAATGAGAATTTAATATGATGAAACTGCCGTGTGAGAGTGACCTGAGTAAAGAGATGAAGAAAAAAATATTGAAATACTTCATTTCACAAGCACTATGATTGAACTTGTCAAGATTGCTCTGCAGCGACCGTACACTTTTATTGTGTTGGCGCTGCTAATCATTTTGGTCGGCCCGTTAGCGGCGCTGAAATCCCCTACCGATATTTTCCCCGATATCAAAATCCCGGTGATTGGCGCAGTGTGGTCTTATACGGGGTTGCCGCCGGACGATATGGCCGGACGTGTGATATACAGGTATGAACGAGCGCTTAGCTCAACTGTAAATGATATCGATCATATTGAGTCCCAATCGTTACCTGGCTACGGCATCGTCAAAATATTTTTTCAGCCAAATGTCGATATTAGAACGGCTACGGCTCAGGTTACGTCTATCTCGCAAACAGTTTTAAAGCAAATGCCTCCCGGCATATCGCCGCCGCTAATTTTGAATTACAACGCGTCGACGGTACCGATTCTACAACTGGCACTATCAAGTCCATCGGTACCTGAGCAGAAATTATTCGACTTGGCCCAGAATTTTATTCGGCCACAGCTGGCATCGGTTCCCGGCACGACTATTCCTTCACCTTATGGTGGTAAATCCCGACAAATTCAAATTGAATTGGATCAAAAGGCGATGCAGTCGAAGCGGATATCCGCCCAGGATGTGCAAAATGCGCTGGCATCGCAGACTCAAATTATTCCAGTTGGGACACAGAAAATCGGTGGCTATGAATACAGTGTCAGATTAAATAATAGCCCGGATGCAATTGAAGAAATTAACAATTTCCCCATCAAGGTTGTTGGCGACAGTGTAATAACTTTCCGCGATATTGCGACTGTTCGAGATGGAAACCCGCCGCAGATCAATGTAGTGCGTGTGGATGGTGAACGTGCTGTACTGATGACCATTTTAAAAAATGGGGCTGCCTCGACATTGGATATTGTGGCACGAGTGCGGCAGCTATTGCCAAAGCTGTCCGAGAGTATCCCGTCAGCGGTACGGCTTGAAGGCGTTGGAGATCAATCCGTGTTTGTAAAAGCTGCAATTGTTGGTGTTGCGGAAGAAGGGGTGATTGCCGCAGCGTTGACCAGTCTGATGATTTTGCTTTTTCTGGGAAGTTGGCGTTCTACTGTAATTATTGCTATCTCGATTCCGCTTGCAATCTTGAGTTCAATTGTTGGGCTATCAATTGTAGGAGAAACGCTCAACATCATGACACTGGGTGGGCTGGCATTAGCAGTTGGGATATTGGTGGATGATGCGACGGTCACTATCGAGAACATTAACTGGCACTTGGAACACGGAAAAGATGTAAAAACCGCCATCATGGATGGCGCTCACCAAATTGTAACGCCAGCTTTTGTCTCCCTGTTATGTATTTGTATTGTGTTTGTCCCAATGTTTTTCCTGGAAGGGGTGGCACATTACTTGTTTGTTCCCATGGCAGAAGCGGTTATGTTTGCGATGATCGCCTCATTTTTGTTATCCAGGACTTTGGTTCCAACATTAGCGATGTATTTACTGAAACCTCATGCATTGGGAATAGGCCATTCTTTTCATGTTACTCAGCCAGTGTCGTACTCTAAAAATCCTCTTGTTAGATTTCAAGAGTGGTTTAATCGTGGGTTTAATGAAATTAGGGACAAATACTATGGGATGCTGGTCGCATTTATGTCCCATAGAAATAAATTCGTCGCTGGATTTTTATTCGCGGTGGGCATTTCTTTTGCCTTGATTCCGTGGTTAGGGCGAGATTTCTTCCCCTTGGTGGATGCAGGACAAATAAAAATCCATATTCGTGCGCCCGTTGGAACAAGGGTTGAAGAAACGGCAAGGATGTTTGATCGGATTGAATCAGATATTCGCCGGGCTATTCCGGCAAATGAGCTGGCAAGCGTTATCGATAATATTGGCCTTACCGTAAGCGGGATTAACCTTGTGTACAACAACACGGGAACGATAGGCCCGCAAGACGGGGATATTCTGATAGCCCTGCACAAGGGACATGCGCCAACCGATAGTTATGTACGCCGCTTACGTGAATTTCTGCCGCAACAGTATCCGGGATCGACATTTTCTTTCTTGCCTGCGGATATCATTAGTCAAATCTTGAATTTTGGTGCGCCAGCACCAATTGACGTCCAGGTTATGGGCCCAAATAGTGAGAAAAATCTTGAATATGCACAAATCCTTCAGCGTGATATCGCCAAAATTTCTGGAGTCGCAGATCTAAGAATTCAGCAAGCTTATAACTACCCTCAATTTTTAGTTGATGTGGATCGCATTCGGGCAAAGAAAGCGGGTATTACCGAACGCGATGTCACAAACAGTCTGGTCGTTACCTTGGCCGGTAGCGGGCAGGTGTCCCCGTCATATTGGCTTAATAAAGCGAACGGTGTTGCATACTCAATCGTGGCCCAAACCCCGAGCTTTAGAATTCAAAGTTTATCGGATCTTGAAAACATACCGGTTGTGGGGAGCGAGGCACGCGACCCCCAAATTCTGGGAGGGCTCGCGACCATTACCCGATCCAAGACGGCTGCGGTGGCGTCGCATTATGCGGTGCAACCAGTTATCGATATTTTTGCGACACCCGACAGGAGAGATTTGGGCGCAATTGCAAGTGATATTGAGAAGGTGCTGCAAGCCCACGAAAAAGAACGGCCAAAAGGCGCAACGATTACGCTCCGTGGGCAGGTGAAAACCATGAATACAGCATTTAGCGGGTTATTGTTTGGTCTGCTGGCAGCAATCGTTTTGATTTATTTGCTGATCGTAGTGAATTTTCAATCCTGGAGTGATCCATTTATCATCGTTGCAGCACTTCCTGCTGCGCTAGCGGGAATTGTATGGATGTTGTTTGCAACTCATACGACCCTATCTGTTCCGGCATTAACCGGTGCGATTATGTGCATGGGCGTGGCCACCGCCAACAGCATTCTGGTCGTGAGTTTTGCTCGAGAACGATTAGCACATACCGGTGATCCAATCAGAGCGGCACTGGAAGCGGGATTTGGCAGGTTTCGTCCGGTATTAATGACCGCGCTCGCCATGATCATTGGCATGGCACCCATGGCATTGGGGCTGGGTGACGGTGGCGAGCAAAATGCGCCTCTTGGCAGGGCAGTCGTTGGCGGGTTAATAACCGCGACTTGTGCCACCTTGTTTTTTGTTCCAGTTTTATTTGGCATGATTCACGGGCGGCAGCCGCGCATAATCAAAACTAAGGGGGCAATTGAGCATGGATGATATTCATTCCCCGCTAACCGTTCGGCGGCCGGCAAAACACCTGTTAACCATTATCATGGTGATCGCTGCTGTTGCTGTTGGGATCTTTGTGGGTGGGTTCAAGCAACGGATGGATGATCAGAAAATTCTTGCAGCGACGACGGCAGATCGGGCCCAGATTACCGTTGCAACGGTAGCGCTAGAGGGCCAGAGAGATACTGAAAAGTTGGTATTGCCCGGCAGTTTGCAAGCATATTATTCGGCGACTATTTACGCGCGGGTAAGCGGGTATTTAAAGAGTTGGAAATTGGACATTGGAGATGATGTCAAGGCAGGGCAGATTCTCGCTGAAATTGAAACACCTGATTTGGATCAGCAGCTAAAACAAGCCATAGCAAACATGGAGTCCGCCAAGGCAAACGCAAAACTGGCTGAAACGACGGCGCATCGCTGGCGTAATTTATTGAAAACTGACTCGGTGTCGGCCCAGGAAGTGGATGAAAAAAATGGCGACTATGCTGCCAAGAGAGCTTTCGTGGCGGCAGCGCAAGCGAATGTGGATCGTTTGCGTGCTTTGGAATCATTTAAACGGATCACCGCTCCTTTTGATGGGGTCATAACCGGTCGTCATACAGACATTGGTGCACTAATTAATGCAGGCCATCAGTCGGGAAAGGAATTGTTCACGATTTCAGATGTGCACAAATTAAGACTGTACGTCACGCTTCCGCAGAATTATGCAGCCCGCATAAAACCGGATATGGTAGTTCAGGTTGATGTACCAGAACACCCGGGGAAGCATTTTTCAGCGAAACTTTTGGGGACTTCCGAGTCGGTCAATGAGAGCTCTGGCACGATGTTGATGCAGTTTGAAGTGGATAATTCGTCCCATGAATTACTTCCGGGTGAATATGGTAGCGTGACATTTATATTTCCTGCGAATGAAAAATCTTTACAGATTCCAGCCGGCGCGATTCTATATAAAAAAGAAGGCCCGTTTATTGCTGTCGTAGCAGGCGACAGACGAGTGATGTTTAAGCGCGTTGAAATTCTGAGAGATTTAGGTACTTCACTTGATATTGCAGCGATACTCAATGCAAATGAGCTAGTAATAAATAACCCGCCCGAGTCATTGATGGAAGGTGATCTGGTTAAATTAAAAATGACTCCCGGCGCCGAGAAAAAAACGACGGCTTCACCGGTGATTCCTGGCGCTGCCTCCAAAACGAAGTCACAACCATGAGGCACTCGGCTATCGCATATCAATTGCTGTTGCCATTGTCTGTGCTACTCATGCACGGCTGCTCACTTGTCACGCCCCATCAACCACCAATAGTCGTCCCGGTTAAAGACGCTTGGCAAGATGGTTTATGGAAGGAGGCACAACCTTCTGATGAATTACCAAGAGGATCCTGGTGGCGATTATTTGGTGATAAAACACTGAATGAACTTCAAGAAAAAATGGAGCGAAACAATCCTACCCTTGCAATTGCAGTTGCGCGATTTGATCAATCAACTGCCTATGCCAGGCAATTAGGAGCGGCCCAACTCCCCTCGCTTGATGTCGATGCAGGCATCACACGAAACAGGCAATCTGATCATAGACCGCTGAGGAACCCTAATCAGCCTGGATTCTATAACTCAAATACGGTGAGTACGTTGTTAAGCTACGAAGTGGATCTTTGGGGGCGGGTAAGAAATTCTATCGCTGCGGGCAAGGCGACTGCCCAAGCTTCAGCAGCAGACCTTGAAAGTGCTCGCTTGAGTTTGCACGCGTTACTTGCCGAACACTACATCAGGTTGCGAAATGTTGACGCGCAATCAAATTTACTTGGTGAAAGTATTCAGAATTTTGAAAAAAAACTTACCTTTGTAGAAAATCGACATTCTGGAGGCATCGCATCCGGGCTTGATGTCGCAAGAGCCGAAACGCAGGTAAATGTTGTAAAAGCCGAGCTTTTCGAGTTAAAAATACAGCGTGCGGTATTTGAACATGCGATCGCCAGTTTGATCGGTGAATCAGCTACTGCATTTACGATATCGCCGGTAGTAAATTCAGATTTAATTCAGCCCCCTAAAATTCCGATTGGATTGCCCTCCATGTTATTACAGCGGCGGCCAGATATTGCGTCGGCCGAGCGTAAGGTAGAAGCGGCGAATGCCAGCGTGGGCGTTGCCAAGGTTGCTTTTTTCCCAAGTATTTCGCTTGGTGGCACCTCGATCGGATACCAAAATACTGGTGCGTCTGGCTGGCTTACTGTGCCGAATCTTTTTTGGTCTATTGGGCCCAGAGCCGTTTTCAATATTTTTGATGGGAATTTAAGGCAGTCTCAGGTTGACCAGGCTAAAGCAGTTCTGGATCAAACGGGGCATGAGTATCGTGCTGTCGTTTTGCTGGCGTTTCAGCAAGTTGAAGATGAGTTGGCGCGCCTGAAATTCTTGAAACAGCAAATTATTGAGCAAACTGCGGCTACGATTTCTGCACACAAGGCCGAAACGCTTGCCAATTACCGGTACCAGAATGGTGCGGTGACCTATCTGGAAGTATCGACCGCGCAAACTATAGCTTTGCAGGCAGATCGAGGATTGTTGGCGCTTAGAGCTCAATCCCTGGTCGCTAGCGTGGGACTCATTCGTGGGTTGGGGGGCGGATGGAGCAAACAAACGTAATTTAATGGGTTGTTCAATAATCCATAAAAAATCGGTTACCAATCGCCAGATTTAATCCACCGGCATGATCTGTCAGCAATATTTTGCCCGAAAAATGGCGAAACACTTTCCAATCAGGTAAATCCGCATCGCCCTGCAGTCAGTCTTTTGCGCCATTCTTTTCTTTATTGGGCACTCCTGTTCTAAATTTAACCAAAAGATTACGCTATACTTCATTTGTTCAATATCCTTCATAAGAATAAAAATGTATCCAATAATGAATCGATAAATAGGGAGTTATGCAAGTGAATAAACAAATTGGACTGATACTGTTTGCAGCAATCCTCCTTCCGGCATGTAGCGGCGCAACTACGCGCAAGGAGGACACTCGCAGCACACCTGCTCCGGTAATCGAATCGCACGTTGTTCTGCCCCCCTCGGTTGTGCAACCAAAGCGCGGCGGTTATTTGGAAGGTGACAGCCCTGGTGCCGATGTGCCGGCCAATTTGGTCGCCATCCCGGATGCCGTTCCGCGTGTTGAGCCTTTGCACCGTTTTGCAAACGCCCAATACTCCGCTTTAGGAAAGACATACACGCCTTTAACTTCGCCGGGTAACTTCAAGGAGCGAGGTGTTGCTTCCTGGTATGGAAAAAAATTCCATGGTAAGCGCACCGCCAGCGGAGAAATATATGATATGTATGGCATGACTGCCGCTCATCCCATATTACCGGTACCCAGTTACGCGCGCGTAACAAACCTTGCGAACAAAAAATCGGTAGTGGTTCGTATCAATGACCGTGGTCCGTTTTTGCGTGAGCGTATTATTGATCTTTCATATGCCGCCGCGTACAAACTTGGCATCATAAATGATGGCAGTGCCGAAGTCGTGGTGGAGGTAGAAAGCCTGGTGGCGGACAATAATGTCCAGCCTCCAGGGGTAACGGATTCGGTGGTGATGACTCCCTTGAAATCGACATCGGATTCGGTGGTGGTGACCCCCTTAAAGCCTGCAACAGTGCCATCAGCTTCAGGCGAACCGGCGGCGAGTGGAAATGTTTATCTGCAATTGGGCGCCTTCCGTTCACAGCAGAGTGCTGAAAGCTTTCTTTCGCGCATGAGCGTTGAATTTGAGGGAAGCGGCAAACGAGTCGAGTTGTATCAGAAAGAAGGTGACATGGTGCGCGTGCATGTTGGCCCCTATTCAACACAGGATGAGGCGCGCGCTACCGCAGAAAAATTGGAGCAACGCCTGGGATTCAAGCCTTTGGTGAAACTGCATTAATTGAAGAGTCCCAATTTTATTTGGGGGCATTACTCTAACTCGTGCGGGTACCAAAAATGGTTTTTATGGTACCCCTGTCAAGTATGTTTCGACCTTTAATCTAGTGTAATTATTTCGATGACAGTGTCACCCAAAATTCAAGTTGGGAACTTTAGTACATCCTTGTCGCTCGATTTTGAGAGTGGAAAGGTTTCCGCACGAAGACTGGAGTTACTGGTTGCGATAAGCCGGGAAAGCTCGATAAATGGTGCCGCAAAGGCCATCGGGATGACCTATAAGGGAGCCTGGGAAGCGGTTGAAGCTATGAACAATCTCGCTGGGGTGCCGCTGGTGGCAGCTTGGCAAGGAGGTCGTGGTGGTGGCAGGGCAGAGCTGACCGAGGTGGGGCAGCGTTTGGTAGATGAATTGGGACGCATCGCGGCATTGCAGGCCCAATTTTTCGCGGCACTTGATGAAGATGTAACGTTGGGAAATAGTTTTCAGCTTCTCAAAAGGATTGGTGTAAATACGAGTGCGCGCAATGCCTTCAGGGGAATAGTTGAAAGCGTGCAAAAGGGCGCAGTCAATGCAGAGGTGGTGCTGAGGCTGGCCAGTGGAGAAGCTCTGTGCGCTATGGTTACCCAGGAAAGCGTCCGCTCACTGGATCTTGTGCCGGGCAAAGCGGCGTATGCGTTGATTAATGCATCGTGGGTTATTCTGACCCTGATGGATGAGAAGATCAAAACGTCAGCGCGTAACCGGCTGTGCGGGGTAGTCAATCATATTGAGCAAGGTTCGGTGAATACTGAAGTGCTGCTTGATCTGGGGAATGGCGTGACTCTTGCTGCAATTATTACTAACGAGTCGCAGAAAGTCCTCGGGCTCGCTGTTGGTGGTAAAGCATGTGCTTTGATCAAGGCGTCCCACATTATTATCGGGGTAGACTAATGAAAAAAACCACAGCCTATGGGCTGATATTCACAATGCACAGTCAATTCAAAATTGACTGATTGCGGATAATGGCAACCTACGCGGTAGGCGACATACAGGGATGTTACCCCGAGTTTTTGCGGTTGCTGGAGCAGACACGCTTCGACCCCGCAATAGATAGGCTATGGCTGGTAGGTGATTTGGTTAACCGTGGGACGGATTCGCTGAACGTACTGCGTTTGATAAAATCGTTGGGAGATGCCGCCATCACCGTGTTGGGCAACCATGATCTACACTTGCTTGCAGTGGCTGAGGGCGCTGCAAAATTACATCACAGCGACACACTGAACGACATTCTTGGCGCGCCCGACCGAGACGAACTGCTAACCTGGCTCCGTGCGCAGCGTCTGCTATATGTCGAGGGTGATTTTGTGCTGGTACATGCCGGGTTGCTGCCGAGCTGGACAGTGGCCCAGGCACAGCAATTGGCGCATGAAGCTGAAGCCGCATTAGCGGGTCAACACTACCACGACTATCTTGTGCACATGTATGGCAACCATCCTGACCATTGGGAAGATGACCTCAGCGGTTACAATCGCCTGCGCGTCATCACCAATGCCTGCACGCGCATGCGCGTTTGCACCCTGAAAGGTGAAATGGAATTCAAATTCAAGGGTGAGGTATGTAATGTGCCTGAGGGATACATGCCGTGGTTTGATGTGCCAGGGCGCGCCAGCGCCAATGCCACAGTGGTGTGCGGACATTGGTCGGGACTGGGATTGAAAGTTACCCCTCAAGTTATTGCACTCGACACCGGTTGTTTGTGGGGCGGTACGCTTTCCGCCATCCGTCTCGAAGACCGAGAACTGTTTCAGGTACCATGCATATCCAAACCGATAGCAAAGCCGTGGCAGTAATTTTAAGGATCATTGCTTAAAGTTGGATCCTTGAGAAAGCTTAAGAGATCGTTTTAAAATTGTCGAACCATCAATAGCGGCCTAATTTGCAGTGGTTGATCTTCTACCGTGGTTTGCCGAATATCTGAAGAGTTGAAAAGCGACATTCGTAATGATTTCTTTTAAATAAAAAAACCATTAATGTAATTAATTAACATAAAAATCAAATTGATAACAAATTTTCATGGTGTCTGTTATGATGGCTACCATTAAAATAAAAGACAGGGGGAGCGGGGTTTCACTCCGCCCTATGGGTAGTAGCAGTTGTTCACTCGCGTATATCTCTTCCACTGAAATCAGTAACGGCATGATGACTAGTGAGAAGTCCTTGGCAGAAAACTTCCTTCGTCTTCTGCTCTCTCGCCTTTTTTCCGTGCGCATCATCGTCCACGGGTTGTATGGAATAGAACGCACCGGGGGCAATTGCTCACTGTCTTCGGTAATTCTCAAGTCGGTAGCAAATCCGGTTACGCGGGCATCGTGTTTCCGTCTGCCTCTCATTTGGCAATACCTCAGCGAAGGCAGCTGTTCCGTTATTCGCATGTCCTCTCCTTACCACCAATCTTTCGAATAATCCCATGGATATACTGCTCCTGATGACCCTGATTTTGCTGAACGGGATCTTCGCCATGTCGGAGATTGCCCTTGTGACTGCCCGACATGCCCGTCTAGCGCGTCTAGCGGCAGACGGCGACACCTCGGCAGAAGTGGCGCTACGTCTGGGCGAAAATCCAACACGTTTCCTTTCCGCCATCCAGATCGGAATCACTTCAATCGGCATCCTGAATGGTATCGTCGGCGAGGCGGTATTTGCTGCCCCTTTCGCTACGTGGCTGCAAACGCTCGGCGTTAATCAGCGGCCTAGCGAGGTGGGCGCAACCGCTTTGGTTGTCGTGGTGATTACCTATCTAACCATTGTTGTTGGCGAACTCGTACCCAAACGCATCGCTCAATTTAACCCGGAAGGGATTGCGCGCCTGGTGGCAAGACCCATACACATCTTGGCATTAATTACACATCCGTTCGTACGATTGCTGTCGGCATCCACTGATACTCTCCTGAGAATGATGGGAAAGAGCCAGCAAGCGGAGCCAAGCGTAACGGAAGAAGAAATTCATGCAATGCTGGAAGAGGGTTCCGAAGCCGGGATCATTGAGCAGCACGAACATGATATGGTTCGCAACGTTTTCCGCTTGGATGAACGACAAGTCGGCTCCCTCATGATCCCCCGAGCCGATATAGAATATCTGGATATCAACCAGCCATTGGAGGCCAATCTCTTACGCATAGCGCAATCCGATCATTCGCGCTTTCCGGTTTGCCGGGGCAGCTTGAGTGACCTGCTGGGAGTGACCTCCTTCAAGCAACTGTTCAATCAGACCATTAATGGCGGACGCCCCGATCTGACTGCACAGCTGCATCAATGCGTTTTTGTGACTGAATCGCTGACCGGATTGGAACTCCTGGCACAATTCCAAGGATCAGACACCCACATGGTTTTCGTCATAGATGAGTATGGTGAGGTGCAGGGTTTGGTCACCCTTCAGGATGTATTGGAGGCGGTTACCGGTGAGTTCAGACCGCCTGATATTGAGGATCGCTGGGCGGTACAGCGCGAAGACGGTTCGTGGTTACTGGACGGAATGATTCCAGTGCCCGAGTTGAAGGATCAATTAGAGTTGAAGTCGGTCCCTGAAGAAGACAAGGGTCGATACCATACACTTAGCGGAATGGTGATGTGGTTGCTTGGGCGGCCACCTATGGTCGCTGACGTCGTGCTGTGGGAACAATGGCGGCTGGAGGTTGTTGATCTGGATGGTAAACGGATCGACAAGGTTCTCGCAAGCCGTTTGTCAGAACCAGTCCAGGCTTCGGCCGCTGGCGAAGCGCCCCCTCAGACAGAGTGATCGGATTAAAGGGCACCCTAAAAATCCAATTTTCGTCACAATACGGCGTTACTCGAAAAAAATTATCGCTTACATATCAAATATATGCCGCGCTCTAATTTATACTCGTGCCTTGTCTTGCTTAGAAACTTGAATTTTTAGAGGCACTTTAAAGAGCTTGCTTTAATGATTCGGCTCCATAGCTTAGACGTTTGCCGGTTAATAAAATTTTGTTTATATGATAATAAGTAAAATCATATAGTTAGGTACAATTATGTTGCTCATGATAGATAACTATGACTCCTTCACCTACAACCTGGTGCAATATTTTGCCGAGTTAGGCGCAGAGGTGGTTGTGCATCGCAATGACGAGATTACACTGGAGCAGATTGAGGCACTACAACCGCAATATATCGTGATTTCACCGGGGCCGTGCACGCCCAACGAAGCTGGAATTTCGGTCGCCACCATTCAGCGTTTCGCCGGACGCATCCCCTTGCTTGGTGTGTGCCTCGGCCATCAGAGCATTGGCCAGTCATTTGGTGGAAAGATTGTTCACGCCAAGCAATTAATGCACGGTAAAACTTCGGCCATTTTTCACAACAACAGTAGCGTTTTTCGCGGCCTGCCCAACCCATTCACCGCTACACGCTACCATTCGCTGGTGATCGAGCGCGCCACGCTGCCCGACTGTCTGGAAATTACCGCATGGACTGAAGACGGCGAAATCATGGGAGTGCGTCACAAAACGATGGCGGTGGAAGGGGTACAGTTTCATCCGGAATCCATACTCACTGAATATGGTCACGAGCTACTTGCCAACTTTTTGCACGGTGAACGCTAATGGACTATGCCAGCCTGCTAAATCGCCTGCTTAATCGTGAAGATCTGCCGCATGACGACATGCACGAGTTGATGCGGAACATTATGGGCGGACAGCTGACGCCTGCTCAAATCGCAGCTGTTTTGGTCGCGTTACGCATGAAGGGAGAGACTGTCACTGAGATTGCGGCGGCAGCGCAGGTAATGCGCGATCTGTCGAGCAAAGTAACGGTGCAGGATGATAAATATTTGATTGATACCTGCGGCACTGGCGGTGATGGTGCGCAGACCTTTAATATTTCCACTGCCAGCGCGCTAGTCGCGGCAGCAGCGGGCGCACGCGTAGCCAAACATGGTGGACGTTCAGTTTCCAGCACCTGCGGCAGTGCAGATATTTTGGAAAAGCTTGGCGTCAATGTCAATCTTACGCCGCAACAAGTGGCGCGCTGTGTGCAGGAAATCGGTGTGGGCTTCATGTTTGCGCCCAATCATCACAGCGCAATGAAATACGCCGCACCGGTGCGGCGCGAGCTCGGTGTGCGCACGATGTTCAACCTGCTGGGTCCGCTGACTAACCCGGCCGGCGCACAGAACCAGGTAATGGGCGTATTCCAGCAGGATCTGACGGTGAAATTGGCGCGCGTGCTGCAGCAGCTTGGTAGTCGGCATGTGTTGGTGGTGCATGGCGCAGACGGTATGGATGAAATTTCCATCAGCGGACCAACTTATATTGCGGAACTGAAGGACGGAACGGTACTCGAATATTCGGTGCAACCGCAAGATTTCGAATTACACGCAGCGCCGCTGGATACCATACGCGTTGCCAATGCCGATGAGGCGCGCACGATGTTGTTATCGGTGCTGGATAACCAGCCCAGCCCCGCACGTGACATCGTGCAGCTTAACGCCGGTGCGGCCATTTACGTGGCGGGGCTGACTGCAACGCTACAAGAAGGGGTCAAAAATGCCAAGGAAGTTATTGCCAGCGGCGCGGCAATAAACAAGCTGGAAGCGCTGGTCAATATTAATATTTGAGGCCGTGGAAAACCGTTTTTTCGGGTGGGTGTAAATGGTCTTCACCAAACGTGCCTGTTCCTGTTTCGATTAATTCCATAGCTTCCAAGTTTATAAATATAAATTGGTTTTGCTATGAGTATCCAGATGGTTTCTGACAAATATTTGCGCCCGATGCGGGAGACCGCCTACTATTACCAAGATAATATAGCGACTTGAATTGAAGGATGGCAATGAAGTGTGTTAATGATTTTCGTTTGAAATTTGGCAAGCAAGAGCTTGTGCCTATCATGATAGGCGGAATGGGGGTTGATATTTCCACTGCCGAACTGGCGCTGGAAGCTGCGCGCCTTGGCGGCATCGGGCATCTTTCCGATGCCATGTTGCCAACTGTAACGGATCGGCTTTTAAATACGAAATTCGTTAAATCAAAGCTCAAGCAGTACAAATACAATGTCGCCAATACGGATAAGTCCAAGGTGCAATTCGATCTTGGGCAGATTGCAGAGTCGACGCGCCTGCACCTGAGTCGAGCCATGGATGCCAAGCGCGGTTCCGGTATGATTTTCGTCAACTGCATGGAAAAGCTTACTATGAATGCACCGCGCGAAACGTTGCGGGTACGGTTGCACGGGGCGCTCTCTGCCGGTATAGATGGAATTACCTTGAGTGCTGGTTTGCATCTGGGCTCATTCGCGTTGATGGAAGATCATCCACGTTTCCGCGATGCCAAGCTCGGCATCATTGTCTCCTCGCTACGTGCGCTGCAAATTTTCTTGCGCAAAAACGCCAAGCTTAACCGCCTGCCGGATTATATCGTGATAGAAGGGCCGCTGGCCGGTGGCCACCTGGGCTTCGGCTTGGACTGGATGAAATACGATCTGCGGGAAATCTGCAAGGAAATTTATCAGTACTTGCAGGCCGAAAAGTTGGATATTCCGATCATACCGGCCGGCGGAATTTTTACCGGCAGCGATGCAGTGTCGTATCTGGAAATGGGAGCTGCTGCGGTGCAAGTGGCAACGCGCTTTACAGCAACGCATGAGTGCGGTTTGCCGGAAAAAATTGTGCAAGAGTACTTCAAGACCAACGAGGAAGACATAGAGGTAAATATGATCTCGCCTACAGGCTACCCCATGCGCATGTTGAAGAAGAGCCCGGCCATAGGCGCTGGCATTCGTCCCAACTGCGAAGCCTATGGCTATCTGCTCGACGGTAACGGTAATTGCGCGTACATCACGGCTTACAACGCCGAGGTGGCGGCTCACCCGAATGCAAAGAAAATCTCCGTTAGGGACAAGACCTGTTTGTGCACCGCTATGCGCAACTTTGACTGCTGGACTTGCGGACACAACACCTACCGCCTCAAGGACACCACACGCCGCTTACCGGATGGGACTTATCAAATACTAACGGCTGAGCATGTGTTCAATGATTATCAGTTCAGCACCGACCACAAGATTGCGTTGCCGAATTTGCCGACCATCTAACCTGAGTTAAATATTGGGAGAAAAGGCGTCAGCAATACAGTTCTAGTATTGGTTTTAATGCGCGCTTTTTTTGGGTTCGGTAATTTTTCTCAGGGATGATTTATTAGTCAACAAATCAGCCAGCGTGTAGCGATCCAAAGTGTCAAATAAACTTTTGCGCGCCTCTGCCAGCACTGACTTGAGGACACATGCGGGCAGCAAGGGACAGCTTTGATTTTTTGCATTGAAGCATTCGACTAGATTGATATTTTCTTCCATATCGCGCACGACATCCCCAATGTTGATCAATTGCGGTAAGCGCGCCAAGCGGATTCCTCCTCCCTTGCCGCGCGTGGTTTGAATATAGCCGCGCGTGGCCAGTTGATGCACGACTTTCGTTAAATGGTTTTTCGAAATACCATATGTTTCAGCAATCTCGCTGACCGTAGCCAGCACGCTTTGCTGTGCACCCAAGTAAATTAAGGTGCGCAATGAATAATCGGTAAAGTGGGTAAATTGCATGGGCGGCTATATTTAATAATTGCACATTGAATTAATGTACTGCAACATTCTAATCAGAATTGTGTGCAATGCCTAGCAGCCTGTCAGACTTTTCCCCATTAAACAATAAAAAACCAACAAATCGCCACTATGAAATGGTATGCGCTTGATGAGCAATAAGTCGAATGGGTGGTGCAGCGTAAGGTCTCAGCAGCAACTAAAGAGGCCAGGTTCGAATTAAATTCACACCCAGCAGTCGGCACTCTTTTCCAGAAAAATCCGTCAGTTTGGATTATGGCAAAGCTTTCCAAGCTGCTCATATTTCACAACAGAAAAAATATCGCTGCAATAGCAGTCGGCGGTAGCGCACCGAGCAGCAAACCGATAGCCCCAATCGATTCATTGTTAAAGCCACGCCTGAGTAGCGCCACGCCGGCCGGATTAGGCGCATTGGCAATCACGGTCAGGCCACCTCCGGCTACTGCACCCGCGACCAGCATGTATTTTGCCTGATCTGAAATACCGACAATCAGCGAGCCAAGATAAGTGAGCGCCGCATTATCTGTAATAGCGGTCAGTCCGAGGGCGCCAAAGAATAAAGCTGTCGGGCCGAGACTGGAGACAATGGGTTGCAGCCACCATTGCTGCATACCGCCCAATACGACCAATCCAGCCAGAAAGAAGCCGACCAGCAAGCCCTCCTTGAGGATCAGCGGGCTTTGATATCGCTCATATGCGTGCGTATAGCCAAGAAACAACAGGAATAATCCCAAAAACAGAGCAGGGTGATGGGCCAAGGTGACTACAGCTGCCAAAAATGCCAAGTGGATTACGCTGACCAGCAAGGGAACTTTGAGCGTAGGGTCGTCAATTACGGATGGATCCTGTTCGTGAATATGCTTGCGTAGCAAGAATGTGATTCCCGTCGCATTGATCAGCACGGAAAGAGCTGATTTCCAGCCAAAAATTGACGCCATGAACGCAGTATCCCAATGCCATGCCGAAGCAACCATGAGTACCGGTGGTGCAGCGTAAGGCGTCAGCGTGCCACCAATTGAAACATTAACAAACAGCACGCCCAGTGCCCCATATTTAAGCCACTCCGGAATTCCTTGCCGGAAAATTTGTGGTGCCAGCATCAACGCGGCAAGCGTCATGGCAGCGGGTTCGGTAATCAGCGAACCCATCAACGGCACTGCAGCCAAGCCCAGCCACGCTAATGCAAGGCTAGTGCGTACCGGCGCCAGACGTGCCACTAATACTAGCAAGTGACTGACGATCTCCAGTACTGGCCGTGAGGCGGCTACCACCATCACGACAAACACGAACAGCGGCTCCGTGTACTGGCGTGACTCAGCGTAAGCAATTGCTTTTGCTCCACCCGACACCAGCGCCATCGCGACAATCAGAACGAATGCCCAGAATCCGAAAATCACCTCCACCTCGCCCAATAGGTGAAACATGCCTGCATGTCGAGGGTAACGGTGGGCGAGACTGTCCAATGATTTTGCGGCAAACGTATGCAGCAACGCGCAGGCAAAAAGTCCTGCCCCAATTGCTTGCATGGCGTCAATTTCCATGTCGAACCCCTTCGTTCATTGTCGATGATGGGGAATATGTAGTGTCGGAAGATTGCAAAAGAGGTGACTTGCTGCCGGGCTTGGTAGCAGAAACTTTGTTCCTGGCGACAGCAGGAATTTCACAACGAGCATCTTTATAGGGACCATTATCCTGTTCCCATCCATAGCCCGGAGAAGTTTGCGCGCAGTACTGTTCGTCATTTAATTTGCTTTTCCATTGGTACCATGAAGCCGGAGCAGCGAAAGCTGAAACACAAAAAAACGAATAAATAACTAGAGCGGCAAATCTCGATTTCATATTTGCATCCTGATGGATAGGCGATATTGCAAACAATTAGCGCTGTCTAAAAGACGGCGGGCTCCAGCTTTTCGTATGGCTAACCCAAAAGTTTTTCGCCGGCAAACAACTGCTGCACCGTTTCGCGTTCTCGGATAAGTTGCATGACTTCACCAGCCACCATTACTTCGGCTGCACGTGGGCGGGTGTTGTAGTTTGAACTCATGCTCATGCCATAGGCGCCAGCCGACATCACCGCAACCAGATCACCCTGCGAGATAGCCAATTTACGGGCATTTCCAAGGAAGTCGCCGGTTTCGCAGACCGGTCCCACCACTTCATATTGTTGCACGGGCATATCACTTAGCTGTACCGATTGGATGTGATGATAGGCATCGTACAAGGCCGGGCGCATCAGATCGTTCATTGCCGCATCGACGATGGCGAAGTGCTTCTCTTCGCCATGTTTGAGATATTCAACCTTGGCCAGCAGTACTCCGGCATTGCCCACCAGCACCCGTCCCGGCTCAATGATGATCTTTTCGCTGCGCCCCCGCAGGGCACTGAGTAGCGCACCAGCATAGTCGGCAATGGCAGGCGGGGTTTCGTCCAGATAGCGGATGCCTAGCCCACCGCCCAGATCGAGATGCTCAAGACAAATCCCCTCACTTGCCAGCGCGTTTACCAGCACCAGCATTTTTTCTGTCGCTTCGATAAATGGGCTGAGTTCGGTCAATTGCGAACCGATATGGCAATCCATGCCAACCACGCGCAGATGTGGTAGCCCGCTCGCTTTGCGGTATAACGCCAGCGCCTCTGTATAGGCGACGCCAAACTTGTTTTGTTTCAAACCGGTGGATATATAGGGATGCGTCTTGGCATCCACGTCTGGATTCACGCGCAGGCTTACCGATGCCACCTTGTTTATTTGTCCGGCCACTTCATTCAGGCGTGTGAGTTCCGCTTCCGATTCCACGTTAAAACACAGAATGCCCGCCTCCAAAGCCAGCTGCATTTCTGCCACTGTTTTGCCCACACCGGAAAACACAACTTTATTCGCCGCGCCCCCGGCCGCCAGCACACGCTGTAATTCACCACCGGAAACTATATCAAAGCCAGCACCTAACTTGGCGAACAGGTTCAGGATGGCGATATTGGGATTAGCCTTTACCGCGTAGCAGATCAGATGCTCGCGCTCTTTGAACGCCTCAGCAAACTGTCGATAGCTATCGGTTAACGCGCCGTGTGAGTACACATAGCATGGCGTACCAAATCGCTGTGCGATATCAGCCAACGGTACTTGTTCGGCACAAAGCTGGTTACTCTGGTATTTGAAATAATCAGTCATGGCTATTTATTTTGAACAGGAAGTGGCTGGATTGAGGGCTGCGCCGGTGGCAAAAATAGCGGCCCCTTGTGTCCGCAGCTCTGCAACAGGAGCGCTAACAGCACCATAATACCGGTCATACGCATGGTTGTACCCTCATTAAATTGAACAGGGTGGGATTATAAAGGCAAGACCGGAAGTGACTGAAACTGAATTTCATCAACACGCCGAGGTGGCTGTCGCAATGTCGCAGCATTCCATCAGAGATTGATTAAAGCTACACACTTCGCTAAACAGTTCAAGCCAGTTCAGCCTATCTTCGTCATCAAGATAGATTGCACCTCTTGTGTTGCCTCGCATTGACGCATGGCAACTCGCTCCGATTTTTCTGCCTGTTAACGTGTCGTTAGGCATTTTTGGCAGCATCCCAGTGATCTGCTATCCTTGCCGCATGAAAGTAAATGAAATCTTGGCAATGTTAAAAGCAGACGGTTGGTATCTCGCTACAACGCGAGGTAGCCATCGGCAATTCAAGCATCCCGTCAAGAGTGGGCGCGTCACCATACCCGGAAAACCAAGCGATGATTTAGCACCCGGCACGTTGAATAGCATACTTAAGCAGGCTCAGTTAAAGGACTAATATATGCGTTACGCAATCGTTGTTGAAAAAGCAAAAAGCAATTATTCGGCCTACGCCCCGGACTTGCCTGGATGCGTCGCTACCGGCTTCACCGTCGAAGAAACCGAGCGTGAAATGCGTGAGGCCATCGAATTCCACATCGAGGGCCTTATCGAAGATGGTTTGCCCGTCCCTCAACCATCAAGCATCGTTGAGTACCTTGAAATCGCTACCTAACGAGCAAGGTTAGATTGTGATCGCGAAGCGAGCCACAATCTAAACCGTTTGCTGTACAAGCCCGGTGAGGCTGCTGTGAATCTGCTTGTCTTTTGCCAGTCTCCGCAAGAACCCGGCCTTAAATGTCTCCCGCTGTATCGGCACGTTGGCAACGCATCTGTCCATTAACTGCCTGTGATGTTGGGCTTCAATTCATTCAACCCAACCTACCCGGGCTTACCTCGTTAAACAGTTCAAGCCAGTTCAGCCTATCTTCGTCATCAAGATAAATTGTGCCTCTTGCGTTGCCTCGCGAAGTCACATGATACAACCCGCCGGCGATTCTATTCTGAGCGGTCTTGCCATAAGTGCCAACCTGCGCGTAGCCCAGCCTACGCTTGCTTGTTATGTCGCCCCCCAGAATTATAGTGTTGTCTCTTGACATACCATTATTGGTATATACATAATGTGACATGTGGGAAATCGAAGAGCAACGCCGTGTCGATAAACAGCTTTCTGGCTCTGTGCCTATTGAGGTTCTGAAACGTTATGAGAAATGGAAAGATATTGCCAGAGTTTCTGGGCCATCAGGGTTGCGAGCCATTAAGGGGTTTCACGACGAAGCCCTGTCCGGCGAGTGGAAAGGCTTTCGTTCTTCCCGTTTAGGTTTGCAGTGGCGGGTGGTTTATCAAGTTGTTGCCAATGTGTTGTTAATTCAAGTTGTTCAAGTTACCGCTCACGATTACAAGAGGCCATGATATGAAAGAATTTCGTCCCGCAAAGAAAAGAGTTGAAGTTTCGGTGGGGGAATCTGTTCGCATTTTGCGCGAACTTCAGGAATTAAGCCAAAGCCAGCTTTCTGAGCTTACAGGCATTCCGCAGGCTACTATCTCGGCCATTGAAAATGGCAGAGTGAACTTGGGTGTCGAACGTGCAAAGGTTTTTGCTCGTGCCCTTCAGTGCCATCCAGCGGTGCTCGTTTTCCCCGGCTGGGAGGCTCCATTCGCCCATGCTGCCTAACGAGTAAGGTTGGATTGTGATCGCGAAGCGAGCCACAATCTGAACCGTTTGTTGTACAAGCCCGGTGAGGCTGCTGTGAATCTGCTTGTCTTTTGCCAGCCGCCAGGCCAAGCGTGAGCGCGGCCTGGTGGCATCGGATTGTGGGGTGAGAAATGGATGATGGCGTAGATGGTTATGGTGAGTGGTGGAAGTTGGGCTTCGCAAGCTCAGCGCCAACCTACGCATAGCCCAGGCTACGCTTGCTATCCTGTCATTTCGACTGAAAGGAGAAATCTTGTGGTGTGTGCAAGATTCCTCACTTCGTTTCGGAATGACAGCAAGGAAAGAACACGGTTGGGCTGAATGAAATGAAGCCCAACTTACCAAGATACCGGGCCAGCGGTTAGACAAGCTCTCCGTGAACGGTAATGGTTTTTCTGGAATGCACCACTATTTCTCAGCCTGCTAAGGCTGCGAAATCTGCCACTGCTTTAATTCACGGCGTCGCTTGGCATAATCGGGGCAAGCAATTTCGACCACCTGCCAAAATGCAGTCGAGTGGTTCATCTCGATAAGGTGGGCGAGTTCATGTACTACGACGTAATCAATCAAGTGCAGTGGCATTTTGATGAGTTGCCAGTTGAGGCGCACATCGCCTCGCGTGGTGCAACTGCCCCATTGCGTGCGCGCGGAGGACAGCTTCACCAGGCGCGGTGTTACGTTCATCAGGGGCGCATAGTGTGCTACACATTCTTTGAACAGGTTTGTCGCCTCGCGTTGATACCACTGTGTGACAGTCTGCTCTATCAATGCTTGGTTAGCATCATCTGTGACATGCACGAATAATTGATCACCGTTCAGCAGCGGTGGCGCAGCAAACAAGCTGACGACGACATGCAGGGTAAACACCTCGCCCATGAAAAAGAGGGGCTGTCCATCCCGCCATTGTGGCGAGATGGGCTTCTTCGCTTGCCAATTCTCAAGTTTTTTTACCACCCAATGCGCTTTGTCCTGCAATACATCGTGCAGCCATTGCTCCGAGGCGCGCAGTGGGATGTTTACCGTCAGCCCATCATTGTCGATGCGCAGACCTATGCTACGGCGCCGACTGGTACGTTTGAGGGTATAGGTAACCTGGGTGCCAATCAGATCCACTGTGCGTTGTTCGACGGCCAGCGGGGTAATAATTCGGCGCAGTTTATCAAGCATCAGGGCAGCCGCGTGACTTCGGTTTCGATCCACTCTTCCACGCGTTGATTGATCTCCTCGGCCTTGAGGCCGGCGGGATCAATGGGTGAACCTATGCTCATGGTGATAACGCCCGGATGCTTGAGGAAGGATTTGCGACCCCACAGTTTGCCCGCATTGTGCGCCACAGGAACTATAGGCACGCCGCTGGATGCACCTAGAAGTGCACCGCCGATTTTGTATTTGCCGCGCTGACCAAAAGGAATGCGTGTTCCTTCAGGAAAAATAACCACGCAAAAGCCTAGCGCCAGGCGTTCTTTGCCCTGGCGCAGCAACTGCTTGATTGCCTCGCGGCCTTCGCTACGTTTGATGGCAACGGGGCTGGTCATCGCGAGACCCCAACCGAAAAAAGGAAGCCACAACAGTTCACGTTTGATCACCCATACCTGCGGTGGAAATACTTTTTGCAGCGCGATGGTTTCCCATGCAGATTGATGCTTGCACAGCACAAGACACGGTTTATTCGGGATGTTATCGGCGCCGCGCACTTCCATGCGGATGCCGCATACCACGCGCAACAGCCATAGCATGATAAGCGCCCAGCCAGAGATGATGCGATAGCGGGTAATTGGATGAAACGGAAAGGTGAGAATTGCAATTAGCGTAAACAGCGGTGTGATGACGATTTGCAGCAGCAGAAAAATCAGCGAGCGTATGAATACCATATCAGAGAAATTTTAAAAATATCGTCGATCCCGCGCAGACGGGAATGGGCAATTCAGATTATTTAGAGAGGCCATTAAATCAGGGTGGAAACGACTGCTGCCAGATCACGATAAATCAGAGTGCCTTCCGGCAAACCGCCCTTGGCCTGCGTCTTCGAGCCCTTGCCGGTCAGCACCAATATCGGTTGCGCGCCCATCGTGGCGGCGGCTTCCAGATCGCGTAACGCATCGCCTACCATAGGCACGCCCTTCAGGCTCACGTTATAGCGCATGGCAATTGTTTCCAGCATGCCGGTTTTAGGTTTGCGACAAGAGCAGTTGGCTTCCTCCGCATGGGGACAATAAAATATTGCATCTATGCGGCCGGCTGCCTGCGCCACCGTTTTATACATCTTGTCGTGAATGGCATTCAGCGTGAGCATATCGAACAGACCGCGTCCTATGCCCGATTGATTGGTTGCCACCACCACGCGATAGTCCGCCTGCACCAGGCGAGCAATCGCTTCAAGACTGCCGGGTAGAGGCTTCCATTCATTCGGGTGCTTGATGAACTTAGGGGAGCCGTAATTGATAACACCATCGCGGTCAAGGATGATGAGCTTCATTATTGCCCCCATTTTCAGGCTGCCAGTCGGGAGATGTCAGCGACCTGATTCATCAGGTCACCCAGTCGCTTCAGCAAGGCCAGACGATTATCCCGCACAGCAGGATCTTCTGCCATCACCATCACCTGGTCGAAAAATTCATCTACTACTGTGCGTGCTGAGGCCAGCAAAGTGAGCACAGCGGTGTAATCCTGATTCTGCATTCCGGCTTCCACCTGCGGTGCGAGGCGTTGCACGACTTCATACAGGCTGCGCTCCGCATTTTCCTGCAACAGCTCAACCTGAATTTCGGCGTCTACCGTGGCGGTTTTCTTAAGGATATTTTGAATGCGTTTGTTGGCGGCCGCCAATGCTGCCGCTTCCGGTAGTTTGCGGAAGGCACACACCGCTTCAAGACGCGGTATCACGAGATCTATACGCGTCGGGTTTTGACACACAACGGCTTCAATTTCATCGGGAGAAAAATCGCGTTCGCGCAAATAACCGCGCAGTCGATCGAGCATGAAGCCATGCACATCGGCCACGACACTGCCGCTCAATTTTTCAGCGGTGAAACTATCCTTGCTCAATTGCAATAGCATATCTAGCGGCAACGCCAGCGGGGTCTCGATTAGAATGCGCAACACTCCCAGCGCGTGGCGGCGTAATCCAAATGGATCTTTGTCGCCAGTGGGAACCAGACCGATGCCGTAAATTCCAACCAGTGTGTCCAGCTTGTCAGCCAGAGCCACCGCGCAAGCCACCGCGCCCTGCGGCAAAGTGTCACCGGCAAAACGCGGGTGGTAGTGCGCCGCAACAGCATCTGCCACTACCTGATTCTCGCCGTCATGCAGCGCATAGTAGCGTCCCATAATGCCTTGCAGTTCCGGAAACTCACCGACCATGTCGGTGGTCAAATCGGCCTTGGCTAGACGTGCCGCCAGTTCAGCCACAGATTTTTCAGCATTAAGCTGGTGCGCGATGGCACCGGCCAAGGTAGTGATGCGCTCGACGCGCTGCAATTGTGTGCCCAGCTTGTTGTGATAAACCACGTTGCCTAGCCGGGCGACGCGCGATTCCAGCGTCTGCTTGCGATCCTGATTGAAGAAGAAGCGCGCATCGGCCAGGCGCGGACGCACCACGCGTTGATTGCCATCGATAATGTGCTTGGGATTGTCCACCTGCATGTTGGAAACAATCAGAAATTTGTTGAGCAGCTTGCCGCCGCTATCCAGTAACGGAAAATATTTCTGGTTCTGCTGCATGGTGAGTATCAGGCATTCCTGCGGTACTTCAAGGTATTCTTCCTCGAACTCACCCACATAAATTACCGGCCATTCCACCAGCGCCGTGACTTCATCCAGCAGGCCATCGGATGGATTAATGCGCGCATTGAGTGCGTGCGCCTTGGCTTTGAGATGTTCGTCAATTTTGGTGCGGCGTTTTTCAAAAGAGGCGATAACCTTGCCATGCGTCAGCAATGCTTCTTCATAGCTATTAGCGGAAATGACCTGCATCCCGCCGGTGTGAAGGAAGCGATGCCCGCTCGTTAACCGTCCACTCTGTAGTCCCAATACTTCGCCGGGCACGATGCGATCGCCATGCAGCATAACCAAACCATGCACTGGACGCACAAATTGGTGATCGGAGTCGCCCCAGCGCATCAGTTTGGGGACGGGCAATTTCTTTAAAGCTTGAGTGATGATGTCGGCCAAATAGACATCCAGGCGCTGGCCTTTTTTCTCTAACCGGGCGACGAAATATTCCGTCTTGTCGTCGTTATTACGCAGCAATTGCTCAAACGTCACGCCTGCGCCGCGCATGAAACCTTCCAGCGCTTTGCTGGGTTTGCCTTCGGCATCCACCCCGGCAGCTACTGCGGGGCCTTTGCGATCTATCACACGATCAGCCTGCTGCAATTCTACATTGGTAATTGTCAGAGCCAGCCGACGCGGAGTAGCGAAAGGCGTGCAAATGCTATCTTCGTTCGCCAGCTCCTGCCCGCGCAGTTCAGTAAATACTTCGTTGGCGAAAACAGTGGAAAGACGTTCCAGCGCCTTGGGCGGCAGCTCTTCGGTTAGCAGCTCGATTAATAAAGTCTGTTTCATTATTTTGTCTCCCCGATCTTGCACATCGGGAAGCCAAGTGCCTCGCGCGAGTCGTGATAAGCCTGCGCCACCAGCCTGGACAACGTTCGCACGCGGCCTATGTAAGCAGCGCGTTCGGTCACCGAAATAGCGCCGCGCGCATCCAGCATATTGAAACTATGCGAGCACTTCATCACCATCTCGAAACCGGGCAATACCAGCTCGGCGGCGATCAAGCGCTTGGCTTCGGCTTCATATTCATTGAAGTGCCGGAACAACATCTCGACGTTGGAGTGCTCGAAGTTGTATCTGGATTGTTCCACCTCGTTCTGGTGGTATATGTCGCCGTACGTCACTACGCTGTCGCCATTCCTGGCCCACACCAGGTCATATACGTTTTCCACGTCCTGCAAATACATCGCCAGACGCTCCAGTCCATAAGTGATTTCGCCCAGTACCGGGCGGCAGGGCAGCGAGCCAACTTCCTGAAAATAGGTGAACTGCGTCACCTCCATGCCATCCAGCCAAACCTCCCAGCCCAAGCCCCATGCGCCTAGCGTGGGCGATTCCCAATCGTCTTCCACAAAGCGTATATCGTGCTCGCCGGTATTTATGCCCAGCGCGCGCAGACTGTCGAGATAGAGTTCCTGGATGTTGTCAGGCGAAGGCTTGAGCACAACCTGATACTGGTAGTAATGCTGTAGGCGGTTCGGATTTTCGCCGTAGCGCCCGTCTTTGGGTCGACGTGAAGGCTGAACATAAGCGGCGCGCCAAGGCTCCGGACCGATCGCACGCAAAAAAGTAGCGGTGTGAAAAGTGCCTGCGCCCATTTCGATATCATAGGGTTGCAACAGAGCACAACCTTGCTTGTCCCAGAATTGTTGTAGCGTCAGGATGATTTGCTGAAATGTGAGCATGTGACAAAACCGGCGTGATTTGTGAAAGTCGCTATTTTATTCCAATTTCAATTGGATAGTGGAACAAGGCGGGGGTGAGCGAACAATGCAGGAAACATTGTTTGTATTATGAAGATGAATACTAGTATCACGACCTGTTAATTGCGAAAACCCTCTCTCCAACTCTCTCCCGCAAGCGGGAGAGAGTGTGACCGTCCCCTCTCCCGTTTACGGGAGAGGGTTAGGGAGAGGGCAATGACCGCAACTCAACTGCCATGCTGCGGGTAAATCCAAAACAATATGTTTCGTTATTTACGATTTTATAGCCCGTAATACCGTAGCCCCAATGTCGGCTGGATTACGTACAACGAACATGCCCAGCGCTTCTATCGTGTCAATTTTAGCGGTTGCGGTATCGGACTCACTGGTGATAATCGCGCCGGCATGTCCCATGCGGCGACCGGGAGGGGCGGATAAGCCTGCGACATAGCAGATTAGCGGTTTGCGCATGTTTTTCTTTGCCCAACGAGCGGCATCGACTTCCTGCGGACCTCCGATTTCACCAATCATGAGAACCGCATCGGTATCGGGATCATCTTCAAATGCCTTGAGTACAGTCGCGAAGTCAGTTCCATTTACTGGGTCACCGCCGATACCGATAGATGATGATTGGCCGAGGCCAAGCTCACTCATTTGGGCGACAGCCTCATAGTTTAGGGTGCCGGAGCGTGAAACAATTCCGATTCTCCCCGGAGTATAGATATGTGAAGGCATGATGCCGACCTTGCCCACGCCTGGTGTAATAATGCCGGGCGTGTTCGGGCCGATGATAATCGAGTTGGTTCCCAGCCGGTAGCGCTCCACACGCACCATATCCTGAACAGGTATGCCATCCGCGATGACAACAATCGTTTTGATACCTGCATCGATCGCTTCCATGATCGCATCGGCGGCAAAGGGAGGAGGAGCGAAAATACCGGAAACGTCTGCGCCTGTTTCCCGCACTGCTTCCTCAACGGTATCAAATACAGGCAAACCCAAATGTTGCGTTCCGCCCTTGCCTGGCGTTACGCCACCGGTCACTTTAGTACCAATTTTCATCGCTTCTTCGGCGTGAAAGGTGGCATGCTGCCCGGTAAACCCCTGAAAGATTACACGCGAATCTTTATTTAATAACACACTCATGAGTGTTCCTTTTTTAGCGGCACCACTTTTTTTACAATATTGTTTACTTCCGTTACCGCTTTTGCGGCAGCATCATTGAGATTGCTGGCGATAATAAACGGGAATTTGGAGGCGCTGAGAATAGCCCGTCCTTCATCAACATTTGTACCCGCCAGCCGAACGATGATCGGCATTGTTATATTCTGGTCGCGCATGGCTTGAATAATTCCGGTGGCGATCCAGTCACAGCGATTGATCCCGGCAAAAATATTAATGAGAATGATTTTAACGGCGGGATCCTGCAGCACGATGTGGAACGCATTGGCAACTTTTTCCGGTGTGGCGCCACCCCCTACATCGAGGAAATTAGCCGGTCTTCCGCCATGCAGAGTAATCGCATCCATGGTTGCCATTGCCAGGCCGGCACCATTAACGATGCAACCCACATCACCGTCCAGTGCAATGTAATTCAAGCCATGTCCGGTAGCCTCAACCTCTTTTGGATCCTCTTCGTCAAAATCCCGAAGTTCGGAAATTGTCGGTCTGCGGTACAGTGCATTGTCATCAAAAGACATTTTTGCATCCAGCGCCAACAACTGGCCATTGTCCACAATAGCCAGCGGATTGATTTCAGCCATCATGGCATCATTGTCCCGCATACAGCGATAAAGACCCTTCATGATCTTTACTGCTTGAGGCAATAACGCGCCTTTCAGGCCGACCTTATAGGCAACCTTGCGGCATTGAAAATCGAGCAGCCCCACTGCGGGATCAATGATTTCCCGGATGATTCGTTCCGGTGTTTGCTTCGCAACCACCTCGATGTCCACACCCCCTTCAGCGGAGGCAACCAACGTGATTCGCCGCGTGGCACGATCAATGACCAGCCCAATGTAATACTCGCGCACAATATTGCTCGCTTGCTCAACAAGAACACGTCGGACTAGCCTGCCTTCAGCCCCGGTTTGATGCGTAACCAGAAGGCTGCCAATTATTTCATCGGCGATGACTCGTACTTCATCAATGCTATTGCCTACCCGGACACCACCCGCTTTGCCACGGCCCCCGGAATGTATCTGCGCCTTGACAACCCAACGCGACCCGCCTATTTCTTCCGCAACAGTGGCCGCTTGCGCGTCAGTGTGAACAACGCGCCCCGGTGGTACCGGAACGCCATAGTGTTTAAGCAAATCTTTAGTTTGATATTCATGAATATTCATAGCAAATTTCTCACTTAAGTCCAGGCTTGGCCGCCTGTATCTGATCTGCCTTGGCTACCAAAACCTGCGCCTGTCTGATGGATGCCGCATCGATAAGGCGACCATTCAGCGAAACCGCCCCCTTGCCTTCGCGCGCGGCTTGTTCCATGTTTACCAGAATACTTCTGGCACGGCTAACTTCTGCCTCACTGGGTGTGAAGACTTCGTTGGCCAACGCAATTTGTGACGGATGGATGGCCCATTTTCCTTCAACGCCCAGTGCCGCCACGCCGCTCGCAACCGCTCTAAAACCATCTGGGTCGTTAAAGTCACCAAATGGGCCGTCAATCGGCCTCAGGCCATAAGCGCGACAAGCAACTACCAATCTTGATAGCGCGTAATGCCATTGATCGCCCCAATGACGCGTCCGCCTTCCAGCTTCATCGGCGTCGGTAAGTACGGAGTAATTAGGATTAGCGCCACCCATATTGGTTGTGCGTGCCTGGGTAGACGCTGCGTAATCTGCCACACCGAATACCATCGCCTCCATACGGGACGGACATGCTTGAGCGATTTGTTCGATATTCGCCATGCCCATTGCCGTCTCAATAAGCACATGGATATTGACCGGCTTGAATTTTTTTGCCGCCTCGATTTGTTCCATCAGCGTTGCGACAAAATAGACATCGTCCGGCCGATTAACTTTGGGGATCAGAATGGTATCGAGCTTATCTCCGGCGGCTTCCATCACATCGACGATATCGCGGTAGCACCAATGCGTATCCAGTCCGTTGATACGCACCGAAACAGAACATGCAGACCAGTCCATATCATTTAATGCCGCTATGACATTTTTGCGCGCCTGCTCTTTATCATCAGGCGCAACCGCGTCTTCCAAATCCAGAAAGACCACATCAGCACCTGCTGTTGGCGCTTTTTCAAGCATACGTAGATTACTGCCCGGAACGGCCAATTCGCTACGATGAAGTCGAGTTTTAACTGCCACTATATTTCCCCTTGATTTGTATGTTTATTTATTATGGTGACGCAACACCGATGTAATCGGTATGGTTTTTCTGGGTGCAAACTATATCACGATGTTAGCTCGACTTCATATTTTGACCCTTCATGTAAGTCAAGATAACCTCTGCCATATCAGCACAATTCATCTGGCCAGAGGATTGAACACCAAGATAGATTTTCTATGAGGCCCGACCCGCAATCAGGAGCCGGGCTAGTCCAATAAACGGGTTAGATGGCGGCTTCGCTTCGCTCGCACGATCTAAACTTGTTAGGGCATTAGCCGCAGAGACTCACACGTGCACAGCTTGCGCTACCAGCCGCACGCCCAGCGCCGCGCAGACACGATTGATCGTGTCAAAGCGCGGATGCGCATTTGGTCTGAGCGCCTTATACAACGCTTCGCGGGTCAGCCCGGATTGCTTGGCGATTTCGCTCATACCCCGCGCACGGGCAATGTCGCCCAAGGCTGCTGCCAGCAAGGATGCATCGTTATCTTCCAGAATAACAGTCAGATACTCAGCAATCGCCTGTTCGCTATCGAGATACTCGGCAGCGTCAAAATCAGGCAGGTCGGCAACGTGGATTTTCTTGGTCATGGTCTACTCCTCAATCATCGCCGCGAGTTTCACGGCCTTGGCAATATCGGCAGTTTGTGTGGATTTATCACCGCCGCCCAGCATCACAATCAACACCGATCCGCGTTGGATATAGTACATGCGCCAGCCCGGCCCAAAGTGTTCGCGCATCTCGAACACGCCGTCACCAACGGGTATGACATCCCCCAGATTACCCAGCGTGACCTTACGCAAACGCTTCACCAAACGGCGTTGCGTCATGCCATCACGGATACCGCTGAGCCAGTCATTGAATTCATCGGTGCGCTTGATCAAGAACATGTGAAAGTGTATTCGAACGATTACATTAGGTCAACGTCAATTTGATAAATACAAAACATTTTGGGGCAGTCATGTAGGGTGGGCACGTATTTGTGCCCACGCGGATTCGTCATTGTGGAGTAGACAGTTATGTCACGTTATCGCCGTGCAAAGGCTGCAGGCTCAAGCTATTTCTTTACGGTGGTCGCATATCGGCGGCAGTCGATTCTATGTGACGAAGCGATTCGTAACGCATTGCGCGCCGCAATCGAAACGGTGCGTGTGGCGCGTCCTTTCATCATTGATGCATGGGTATTATTGCCTGACCATTTACATTGCGTGTGGACATTACCTGATGGTGATGCCGATTTTTCCACCCGTTGGATGATGATCAAGCGAGCGGTTTCTTTGGCCTGCAGAGAAGATTATCGTCGTGCCGATTGGGTGACGGC
>CAMCFJ010000002.1 GCA_945874105.1 Candidatus Nitrotoga sp. CP45
ATTCAAGTTGGAAGTGCAACCACTAGCGGTTACACTTCCAACTTGAATCCGCGGGTGTTTTAGTCGTGTACAGTTTGCAATGAACGACCTTGCTGTAAGTATCAATAAACGTCTGCTGGTAAATACGACCCACACCTTTTAGGTTGCCTAGGAATTCCTGCTAAGCCAGCAATTTAGAAATATGGGTATTCGCTACATCCAGGCGTTTCAACAGGACGTACAAAAAAGAATCATCAAACTGAAAACGGCATTCCACCGATGCTTTTGCCAGAGTGTCCAGATTGATCTCGATCAGGGTGATGTCAGTTCCCGTTTCCACCGCTGTACTACGTATAAAAGCGCTGTCCGGAAAGCGTTTGATCTCGCCAAAATATTCACCCTTATGCAAGTGGCCCAACACATTACCATTCTTGAGTATCTTGACCATGCCGTTGGCCAGAATGAACAACGTATTGCCTATATCACCCTCTTTCAGGATCACCGTATCCTTGCTCACCTTGCGCCAGTTGCTGAAATGCAGCACTTCCCACAACTCTACTACCTTGAATCTCTCGAAAAACGAAAGTGAACGCAGGGTATCGAATTTCTCCGTATCATAAATTTCATTCTGCTCTTGGAACAGTGAACTAAAGGCGAAGAAAGATGATAAATCTTGCGCGAATTCATCCCAATTCTGGTACCGCTGAGACAAATCCTTCTTCATGGCACGCTGAACGATGGCATTCAGTTCATCCGGGATGTCAAGACGAAAAACCCTGGGTGGAGATGGTTCGCCATGAACGATCTGATAAAGGAGGCCGTGGCTGCTATTCGCCTCGAATGGCAGCCTGCCAGTAAGTAGTTTATACATCGTCACGCCGAGCGAATATATATCTACTTGTTGCGTCAGTGGCAGGTCACTGATTTGCTCAGGCGACATATAGGCAGGCGATCCCACCCCGCTGACATGCGTACCCTCATGGTTCTCAATAATTGCTGCACCGAAATCTGAAATTTTGATGTCGCTTTCCCCATGCAACAGGATGTTTGCTGGCTTGATGTCGCGATGGATCACACCTTGGGTTTGCGCGTATTCTAATGCCTTGCAGCACTTGTAAATGATTTCCGCGATGGTGGCAAACGGCAATAGCTGCCCTGCTTCGGTATGTTTTTCCAGCGATCCGCCATCGACATATTCCATCACCAAGTAATTGAGGTCGTCACTTAACACAGCATCAAAAATTTTCACAATGTGCGGGTGCTGCAACTTCCCCGCCAAGGAGGACTCAGTAAGGAATAACTTATGGAAGGCCTTTTTGACTATCCTATCGTGTGACGAATTCAGTTCAAACAACTTGATTGCAACTTTCTTGTTACTGAACGGATCTATTGCAAGGAACACCTTGCTAGTCGCCCCTGACCCCAACTCCTTGACGGTTATATACTTACCAATGTTTTTCATGAAAAATATTGCACCAACATAACGAAACTTGTTAAGAAATTGTGACGGCTATAATTGAAAATTATTACAGCATCGTTAAGGTGTATTCACTTGACCATCGGCCGCAATGTGTCCACGACAAAGCAGTCCATTCTGACGCCTTGATGCCGTGGTTCCATCTGGCCTATATTGAAGCGTACTTCTTATGTGTAGTTGGCCGTTACAAATCATGAATGTATATCCGACCATCTTTGCTGATTTCACCGCTACCATGTTGCCATCGAAACAAATGGTATTGCCCAGCTTAATCAATTTGTTACGATAAAAATTTGACAGGCTCCCGGGCTTATCGCAGCGGAATACCTTTAAGTAAAATTACCAAACTGGTACAGGCTATTATTCGCTTCCTATGCTGTCAATTGATATGGGACGAATGGTTAATATTTGCTGACGAGAGGTTTCCAGGGGAGCATTAAACATTTACCTGGTAATGAAACAGTCAATCACGCAAAGCGAATTTTGAATTATTTTTTCAGAAAAAACCTGAATAGATTACTTGCTCAAACATGCTGCCGCTCAATCAGCATGGCATCGCCATAACTGAAAAAACGGTATTGCCGTTCTACCGCATGGCTATAGGCGGCGAGCATTGCCATCCGCATTCTGGGACACGAGGGTGGGGGCATCATCAACACCCTGCTCAGGGTGTTGATGATGGCTATCCGCATTGAACAGTCCGTCGGGCGCTACCCCCTTCCACCTAACGGCGCCGCATGAATCCAATACCGAGCAACCCCAGCATCCCCGCCAGCAGAATCACGCCCCACTCGGACAGGGTCGGGATGGCGGTCGGTGCTGCTGGCGGGATGGCCTGGGCATCAAAAGAGTCAACAAACTGTCCGCCACGAACCAGCCGCACGAAGCCGGTGGACGCTTTTTGTTCGGCGCCGGTAGCGCCCCTGTAGAAGTTGACGTTCCACGCATAAGCTGGATCCGGGACATACGACGAACCAGACCAGTAATTGGTGTACGCAGGTAGGAAAGGTGTGGCAGGAAACAGGGTTTCATTGATAGATGGTTCGTAACCGCACGATTCAACGATGGATTCGAGCTCTTTTATGTTAGGCAGGCGCCAATCGGTGTGGCCGGCAAAATTGGAGTCTCTGGCTTGAGCCAGTGCGATGGCCCAGGTGCGTGTCGTCGCATTGCCAATGGCGCAGTTTGCCCCGCTGAGACCTTCCGCACACTGCTTCCACATCAGTCCGGTCAGGTTGTGCGTGACGGTGCCGTTGAAATTGTCCGTAAAGGCAGTGGTCGGCGTGGATTCGGCAACATTCGCGTTGCGAAGGCCCGCAGTACACACGGCATGAACCTGAAAACTGACGCCCAAAGCGGCTAGCAGGACGGCGAAGGCAAATAGATTACGATGCATATTGGCCCCCTTGAATAGTGATTCAGATTGAAAAAAACCTTAAATAGTTGGGCCCGCCGCGAGAGACGCCCAGGAAGCCGTGCCGCCGATTTCGGACAGCACGCGGCGCTTGAGACCGCGTTTGAGATAACCTTCTTCACGCACAATGACGTAGGCAAGTCCCGCCCGGCGCAGGGCTGCGACGATGCGCGGCAGGTGGGAGACCGGGATTGCAGGCGCGGGTTTACCCGCGATATCATCGGCAACCGCAGCCAGCGGATGCACCAATTCAGCGGCAAATCCCGCCAGTCTGGCTTATGCTTGGCGCAGTACGCGACGGCGCGGCAAGCGATAGGTGCGGCGCACTACATAACCGAGAAAATCAATGCCGCTTCCGACAGGCCTCGGTTCACTCAGCTCCTTGAACATCAGAGCAAGCGTTTCGGAGTGATTTCGGCTCACGGCGCCGCCCCTCGGAGCGCACCTTCAGGCCGGCGCCGGGGGGAGGGTTCAGCCTCGTCCCCGGTGAGCGATCTGCGCCACCCCCCGTTCTGTTTCGACAGCGCAACGGCCAATTCCGCTGCCCTCTCAAATTCCTTGAAGCTGGCAAAGGCCTTCACTTCCTTGCCCATTTGCACCAGCAACTTGAGTTCCTCAACCGTTACCGCCAGGCGCTCCACCACCCGCGCCCGCCCTTCCCTCCCGCTCGCCATTGGCCACTACCACGCCGCGGCACACCGCATAAGCCTGCCGACGCAAGTCGGTGCCGAGCGCATATTTGTGGTAGCGGGGAAAGCGCCGCACGGCCTCTTCCAGCAACGTTGCCAAGGCAACGGCATCTTTCCAGACGGGCAAGTGGTCGTAACGGGCCATGGTAGCAAAGATCAAAAGAGCCTAAAACGGTTCACCATGAACCAGCCGCACGTAGCTGCCGCCCAACTTACTGACGGCGCCGGTAAAGCCAACGTCGAAATCGACGTACCACGCGAGAGTCTCATTCGGGACATACGGCGAACCAGACCAGAAGCCCAACGGATTTGTGTTGATGAAATAAGTAGAGGCTATAGCCGGACTCGATCCATCGAAAACCACCAGGGTGAGGAGTTCGCGCCTGGTGGGCATGCGCCAGCCGCTGGAGAAGCCGCACAGAACTGCCGCGTTGACATCGGCGACGAATTTCTCGGTGTCGCAGCCTGTGCCTCCAGAACAAGTACCCCCACTCGCTGTGCCCGCATTGTAGCCGTTGGTGGAGAAGTCGGAGCTGTACCAAGTGTAGGTATGACCGGAGTAGCGTAGATCGGTATTAGTGGCAGTTTTGACCTCCCAGGTCAGTCTGGTGATGTTGTCTTTGGTGCAGGCCCAATCGGTGGAGTTGGTTCCCAGCGTGGCGCTAGCGCCAAGCGTGTCGCCGTTGTTGGCGATCTTGATGTAGTCAAAGCCCTTGGCGCCCGCGCCAGTCTTGGTAAGTTGCCCCGCCGCTGCGGCGGCATCACGCCCGTAACGGCAATCCTGGCGCGGATGGGTTCCAGCATCGCGGGCGATGCTGGCCGGGTTGGATGCGGCCACACCGTCGGCTGTGGTGTCGTTGTAACAGGTATCCTGCCCTGTATCTGGCAGGCCTGCCGCATGGGCAGGCATCACAATGGCAAACAGCAGGGGGAGCAGGAAAATACGCGGCAATCGGATCATGGTTGTGGCTCCGTGGATTGAAAAAATGGGCGTGTCCTCAAGAGCTTTAAATGATCATCGTTAAATCATTTACCATCTTTTTGGCAACAAGGGAAAGCACTGAATACAGAATAGTATAGTTCAAATACTATGTGCGGTACCGCACATAGAGCCTTCAATCCTCATATTACAGCAAGCTTGCATTCAGGTGGCGGTCAAGTTGTTAACGTGGCGTTGCTATTTCTAAATTTGCCAAAACTGTAATGCACCAGAATCCGGATGACCGCACGTTTGCGCTAAACTCCCTCAACCCCACCTCGTTCTCCGGCCGCGAGCATTGCCATCCGCATTCTGGGATACGAGGGGTGGGTACATCATTAACAGCAAAGCGAATTTTGAATTATTCCTTTTGGAAAAAACCTGAATAGGTTACTTGCTCAAACATGCTATCGCTCAATCAGCATGGCATCGCCATAACTGAAAAAACGGTATTGCCGTTCTACCGCATGGCTATAGGCGGCGAGCATTGCATCCATGCCACCAAAAGCGCATACCAGCATCAGCAGGGTAGACTTGGGCAAATGGAAATTAGTGAGTAAGACATCCACCACTTTGAAATGGTAACCCGGCGTAATGAAAATACTTGTTTCACCCTCCCCGGCACGTAACTTGTCTTGTTGCGCCGCGCTTTCCAGCGCACGTAGGCTGGTAGTACCCACCGCGATGATTCGTCCGCCCCGCGCCCGAGCCTGATGAATGGCATCTACTGTTGCTTGCGGAATGGCGTAGCGTTCGCGGTGCATCACATGATCACGGACATTATCTACACGCACTGGCTGAAAAGTGCCGGCGCCGACATGCAACGTCAGATAGGCCAGTTGCGTACCTTGAGCGCGTAAAGCGGCGAGCATTGCGTCATCGAAATGCAGCCCTGCCGTAGGCGCGGCTACCGAACCGGGCTGACATGCATATACCGTCTGATAACGCTCTTCGTCTTCGGCATTGGCTGCATGGGTGATATAGGGTGGCAGCGGCAACTGTCCGTATTGTTCCAGCAATGACGACACATTTTCTGTGCTGTCGAAGCGCAAGCGGAAAAATTCGCCCTCGCGTCCCAGCACCGTAACGGGGAGCTGATCAGCCAGCAACAATCGGCTGCCCGGCTTGGGCGCATGGCTGGCACGCACTTGGGCCAGCGCATGATGTTCATCGAGAATACGCTCGATCAATACCTCAATTTTCCCGCCGCTTTCCTTTACTCCGAAGAGGCGCGCCTTGAGCACGCGCGCATCGTTTAATACCAGCAAATCATGTTCACGTACCAAGGAGGGCAGCTGGGCAAACACGGAGTCTTCCCTGGACTCCCCGCGTATGCACAACAAGCGGCTGGCATCGCGCCGCTCGGGTGGGTGTTGCGCGATCAAGTGCTCGGGAAGTTCGAAGTTAAATTCGTCAGTGAACATCAAAAAAATTTGCAGCGATTAGAACGCTTCGTCTTCGCGCAGGTAGCGCCATTGCCCAATGGGCAAATCGCCCAATTTAATTTTTCCGATACGCACGCGCTTTAACCCGGTCACTTTTAGTCCGACCAGTTCACACATGCGACGAATCTGGCGTTTTTTGCCTTCGCGCAGAATGAAGCGCAATTGATCGTCATTCAGCCAGCTCACTCTGGCGGGCTTAAGCATCTCGCCGTCCAGTTTGAGGCCGTGGTTCAACATGGTTAGGCCGTTAGCTGAAATTTTGCCCTGCACGCGCACCAGATATTCCTTGTCAAGCTCGGAATCCTCGCCGACCAGTTGTTTGGCGATGCGGCCATCCTGAGTCAATACCAGCAAACCCTGCGAATCAATATCCAGCCGACCCGCAGGCGCGATACCGTTCAAATGCATGGGATGAAAAGTAAGCGGTGATTTATCGTTGGCAAAGCGCGATGACGCATTAATCAGGGTCACTGCGGGCTTGTGGTTGTCTTCCGCCTGCCCGGAAACAAAACCGATAGGCTTGTTCAGCAGGATAGTTACGCGCGTTTGTTGTTGTGCCTGGGCGGCGCGGTTCAGCGTGATGCGCTGGGTGGGATCTATTTTCGTGCCCAGTTCAGTTACTGGCTTGCCATCCACCAGCACCCAGCCACGTTCAATATAGCTGTCTGCCTCGCGGCGGGAGCATAAGCCCTGTTCGGACATCAGTTTGGAGAGGCGTATTTTTTCCATAAATTTTTTGTAATCAAGTCAAATGCAGTGGCAGCAATACATGCTGTGGGGCTATTCAAGGAACGATGCGGGAGCGCTATGCTACACGATTGCATCTCGTATTATCTCTATGGTCATGTCATTCGCTGCAAAGACAGCGTTCTTCCTGTCGGGAGAGCGTATGAAAAAAAATTGGGTTGCAGAAATCTAAACAGATGCCGTCTGTTTGGAAAAGTCCAGACCAGCAACCTGATAAAAATTTTCTAAATTGCTTAAATCTTCCAGCACCGCTGACGCTCCAGAAAAATCCTGCTTGCTCGTGTAGTGATTAATTGTTATGAAAGTTTTCAAACCAGCGGCCAAGCTGGAGCGCAGACCATTTTCAGAATCTTCCAGCGCAATGCACTCAGCAGCATCAAGCCCTAGTCTCTCCAACACCCAATAATAAATGTCGGGTGCGGGTTTTTTATGCAGAACGATATCGCCATAACCAATGACGTCAAACAGAGCTTCGCTACCAACGCCCAACCCCTGTTGTAAAAGCGTGACGACGTTATCCAGCGAAGTGGTGGTGGCAATGGCAAGCTTCAATCCTGCCTGTTTGGCTTCAGTAATCAGGCGTTTTATATTAGGGCGCAACGGAATACCGCCTTCGCGTAACATCGCGGTGTAATGCGCGGTCTTGACCAAATGGAGGTGTTTCACAAAACTCTCAAAATCAGCTGGCTTCTGAAAATCGGGCACATAGCTAGTCACGAAATGATTGATCCGTTCTTTGCCGCCGGTCACCTTAAGCAACTTGTCATACAGGGCAACGTCCCAGTTCCAGTCGAGATCATTTTCCGCAAACGTTTTATTGAACGAGAGGCGATGCGCCTCTTCGGTATCTGCCAGCGTGCCATCTACGTCAAAAATAATAGCTTTAGTTTTCATTCCGGACTTTCCATTAGCATTTAGCAATATCGAACCCTGCATTTTAGTCGAACTCCGGGTTTTCAGAGGTAATTTTAAATAACTTTGGAGAAGCCATATAATTAACAAGTTCAATCCGGCGGTAGTTTTCAGTGAAATTCATTTCTGCATATAAATTCGTTATAGCTTTTTGTCTTGGTCTGCTTACCGTTCTGGGCTTTGCACCCTTTTCGCTGTTCCCGCTCGCTATTTTCTCACTGGCTGCACTGTTCTGGCAGTGGCAACATGCCAATGGAAAGCGGTCAGCAGCATTGCTGGGGGGTTCCTTTGGTTTTGGTATATTCAGTGCCGGCATAGGCTGGCTATACATTGCACAGCATGATTACGGCGACATGCCACTCTTGCTGGCGCTCTCCACTACCGCTCTGTTCGCTGCACTTTTGGCGTTATTTCCCGCGTTGGTTGGTTATGCGCAGGCACGGTTGCGGGCGCCTTCCTGGGTGCGCTTGATACTTGTAATGCCTGCGTTGTGGGTGCTTCTGGAATTGGTACGCGGACTGCTGTTCACTGGCTTCCCCTGGCTGACACTGGCTTATTCACAAGTATCGATTAGCCCCTTGGTCGGATATGCGCCCATATTCGGCGTTTATGGCGTATCACTAGCGGTGGCGATAAGTGCGGGATTGCTGGCGCTATTGTGGCAAATGCGTTGGAATGCTCAAGGGAAAGCTGCGCTGGCGGCACTGCTGCTGCTATGGGGCGGCGCTGCGGCGCTGCGTACCGTAGACTGGACACAGCCTGAAGGCGAACCGTTCAAGGTTGCGTTGTTGCAGGGCAATATTCCGCAAGATCTCAAATTCCACGAAGAGAAACTGGTCGACACGCTGGAAACCTATCGCCGACTGGCGCTGGAGACCGATGCACGTTTGATCATCTTACCGGAAACCGCACTGCCACTGCTACGCCACGATCTGCCGGAAAATTACATGGCTATTTTGCGCATGCACGCAAAACAAAATGGCGGTGATATTCTTATCGGTGCATTTGAAAGTGACAACGGGCTGCACTACAACAGCATATTCACGCTGGGCACTGCGAATAGCCAAAGCTACCGTAAAAATCATCTGGTGCCATTCGGCGAGTTCATCCCTTTGCGCCCGGCGTTGGGCTGGATCGTTAACGAAGTTTTGAATATCCCCATGTCTGACTTGGCGCGTGGCGGTGAGCGGCAACCGGTATTGCGCATAGCGGGCCAACGCGTTGCCGTGCAGATTTGCTACGAAGATGTGTTCGGCGAAGAAGTCATCCGTTACTTGCCCGAGGCAAGCTTGCTGGTAAATGTCAGCAACGATGCCTGGTATGGCAAATCGCATGCAGCCATGCAGCATAACCAGATCGCACAAATGCGCGCACTAGAAACAGGACGCATGATGCTGCGCGCCACGAATACTGGCGTAACCTCTATCATCAGGCGTGATGGCAGCATTCAGCAGATTTTGCCGCAGCATGAGGAAGGTGTCCTCACTGGGCAGGCGCAAGGCTATACCGGCAGCACGCCGTATGTGCGCTGGGGCAATGCAGCCGTGCTGATTATTTTGTTAATAATGCTAGCCTCGGCCAAACTGATACAGCGCAGGTCACACCCTCATTCACTTTCAGCACACTCTCCCGGCATAAAAAAATCAAAATGAACTGGGTTTGCTACCTCGTTTATTGTGCGGACGGCACTCTGTATTGCGGCATCACCAATAATCTGGAAAAACGTCTGGCCGCACACAATGCTGGTGAAGCGGCGAAATATACTCGTGGCCGCCGGCCAGTGCGGCTAATGCACGTCGAGCCCTGCGCCGACAAATCCGCTGCCTTAAAGCGCGAGCGTCAGATCAAAGAATTATCGCGTGGCGAAAAACAGGCGTTGTGCGGAATAACTCAAGAACATTCTATCGGGGTCACATAGCGCTGACCTTGTCACCCAGCATTGTTACACCCATATAGAGCCGATACGATTAATATCGAAGGCTTTTTTGACAGAAACAGGCGAAATGTATACCATGCGCGCCTTATGTTTGAACGGCAATTTATAGATAGCCTGGACTTTGCTAATAACAGCCGGGAATTGCGCGGTGAAATTGCAATGGCTGAAATGCCCCGGCTGCAGGATAAGCTGGTTGTTCCTGATGTTGGTTTTGAACACGGTTGCAAAGAGGAAATTAACTACTCCCTGCGCGGTTTTCGTGACAAAAATGACAAACCGATACTGGAAGTGAAGCTGGACGGACTATGCCAGTTGCGGTGTCAGCGATGTTTGCAGGGCTTGACCTATCCATTGAGGCTGGTTTCGCAATTGCTTCTGGTGCAAAACTGGGATGAAACCTCTGTTGTCGAGGAGGATGAGATGGATAGCATCCTGGCCGACAATCATTTGGATCTGCTTGCCTTGTTTGAGGAAGAAATTTTACTGAGTCTGCCATTTGCACCGAGACATCCTGTAGGCGTTTGTCGACCTGTAAAAGAAGGATATGTAGTTGAACAGATAGATCGGATAGATAAAAACCCGTTTGCGGTTCTGTCCGAATTGAAATACAAGTAGTTTTTAATTATTGGTTTTGCAAGGAGTTAATATGGCTGTTCAGCAGAATAAGAAATCCCCATCCAAGCGTGGCATGCACCGCTCGCACGACTTTCTGGTTAGCCCGGCACTGGCGGTTGAACCCTCCACCGGTGAGCAACATCTGCGTCACCACATCAGTCCAACCGGCTTTTATCGTGGCAAAAGAGTTGTCAAAGTAAAAGGCGACTAATCACATCTTGTGGTAGCGGATACGCACCCGATAGTAAGGTGCGGACGCATCTGTAGTATTCCAATATCCAAGTTTGAACATAGCGTAAGAGGATCGCCTGGTGGATGTCACAATAGCCATTGATGCCATGGGAGGCGACCACGGAACGCGCGTCACCATTCCCGCTGCGGTGAAATATCTGCAACAGCATCCGAACGATACTATCGTATTGGTTGGATTGCCTGATGCAATCGAAGCTGAGCTGCGCACCGTTAAAATGTCTATCGGCCCACGACTGCGTATCCAGGCAGCCAGTGAAGTGGTCGGCATGGATGAATCCCCACAATTGGTGTTACGCAGCAAAAAAGATTCTTCCATGCGTGTCGCCATTAACCTTGTAAAAAATGGCGAGGCGTCTGCTTGCGTAAGTGCCGGGAATACTGGTGCATTGATGGCAACAGCGCGTTATGTGCTTAAAATGCTGCCTGGTATAGACCGCCCCGCGATTGCTTCATTTCTGCCCACTTACAAGGGACAAGTCTGCATGCTCGATCTTGGCGCTAACGTGGATTGTACCGCTGAGAATTTATTACAATTCGCCCTGATGGGTACTGCTCTTGTTTATGCGATTGAACATAAAAATAATCCTACAGTGGGTCTGCTCAATATTGGCAGTGAAGATATCAAGGGCAACGAAATCGTCAAGCAGGCGAGTGAATTGTTGCAGAAAAGCGATTTAAATTTTTACGGCAACATCGAAGGCAACGATATTTTCAAGGGGGTAACCGACGTAGTGGTTTGCGACGGCTTTGTCGGGAATGTCGCCCTAAAAACAACAGAGGGACTGGCGCAGATGTTGGGCGGTTTTCTGCGTGAGGAATTTAACCGTAATATATTTACCAAACTGGCCGGGCTGATTGCCACTCCGGTGCTCAAGGCATTCAGACGCCGTGTTGATCCCCGCCGTTACAACGGTGCCAGTCTGTTGGGATTGAAAGGTATCGTACTGAAAAGCCACGGCTCTGCTGATGCGTTCGCCTTCTTTTGTGCCATTGAGCGTGCCGCCGAAGAAGCCCGTGGCGGCATGTTGCATCACATCAGCGAGCACATAGAAAAGTGGCATCATGCAGGCCAACAAAAAGCACGGGAGGCATCCTGAAATATTCAAAAATAATCGGCACCGGCAGCTACCTACCAGCCAAGGTTTTGACTAACTTCGACCTTGAGAAGATGGTCGAAACTTCGCATGACTGGATTGTCACACGCAGCGGCATTATCGAGCGGCACTTTGCCGCTGAAGGTGAGCAGGCCAGTGATATGGCAGTACATGCCAGCCAGCGTGCACTGGAGGCGGCTGGCATCAGCGTGGATGAGATTGATCTGGTCATAGTCGCTACGACCACGCCGGACCATATCCTACCCAGTACTGCGTGTATCCTGCAAGACAAGCTGGGCATCAAGAATGGCCCGGCCTTCGACGTGCAAGCGGTGTGCAGCGGCTTTATTTACGCATTAAATACAGCTGATCTGTATATTCGAAGTGGGCAGGCACGCAATGCCTTGGTAGTAGGTACCGAAGTATTGTCACGCTTGCTTAACTGGGAAGATCGCACTACCTGTGTATTATTTGGTGATGGAGCGGGCGCGGTGGTACTGCAGCGTAGCGATGTACCGGGCATCCTTTCCGCCAAGTTGCATGCCGACGGTAGCCACCGTAACAAATTAACTGCCGATGGCGGCATCCGTGATGGCGCGATATTCGGCGATCCTTACATTAGGATGGACGGTCAGGCGGTATTTAAATTCGCGGTCAAGGTACTCAGTGAAGTAGTGGAAGAGGTCTTGGCCGAGAACAAAATGACGTGTACCGACATCGATTGGCTGGTTCCCCACCAAGCCAATATTCGCATAATGGAAGCTACCGCCAAAAAGCTTGGGCTGAGCATGGACAAAGTGGTGGTGACCGTTGCCCATCACGGCAATACATCGGCGGCATCCATTCCACTAGCGCTGGATACCGCAGTGCGCGACGGGCGCATTCAGCCCGGCCAGCATGTGCTGCTGGAGGCAGTCGGCGGTGGTTTCACCTGGGGTGCGGTTTTGCTGCGCTGGTAACTTCTCGTAATACTCTCCAAGTGCTTATAACTAAATTCGCTTTCGTTTTTCCAGGGCAAGGCTCGCAATCACGCGGCATGATGAACAATTACGCCGACTTTCCCGTAGTGCGTAATACTTTTGCCGAAGCTTCCGACATATTGCATCAAGACTTGTGGCAATTGGTTGCGGAAGGCAGTGATGCGGAACTCAACGATACTGTGAATACGCAGCCTCTCATGCTGACTGCGGGAGTAGCGGTATATCGCGCCTGGCAAAGCTTGAATGCTCCGACACCGGCATTGCTGGCTGGTCACAGCCTCGGCGAATACACCGCGCTGGTGGTGGGCGAGGCGCTTCAATTTGCTGATGCTTTGCCACTGGTGCGTTATCGGGCTGAATGCATGCAGGAAGCCGTGCCGAAAGGCGTAGGAGGCATCGCTGCAATTCTTGGGTTGGATGATGAAAGCGTGCTTCAGGTATGTCTTGAAGCTGCTCAAAACGAAGTGTTGGAAGCCGTTAATTTCAACTCGCCCGGGCAGGTAGTGATTGCCGGCAACCGTGCGGCGGTCGAACGCGGCATGGAGTTGGCCAAGATCAAAGGTGCAAAACGCGCGCTGATGCTGCCGATGAGCGTACCATCGCATTGCAGCCTGTTGCGTGGCGCGGCGGAATTGTTGCGCGCGAGATTAAATGGCGTGACGATGCGAGCTCCCTCCATCCCGGTACTGCACAATGCCGATGTAAAAAATTATATGGATGTACCCTCTATTAAAGATGCTCTCGTACGCCAGTTATATTCGCCGGTACGTTGGGTGGAAACCGTGCAATGTTTCGGTCAACAATGTATTACACATAACGTCGAATGTGCACCCGGCAAAGTGCTGATGTCCCTGAACAAACGCATAGATACAAACCAACTGGCATTGGCACTGAGCGATGGCATAGCCTTGCAATCCGCATATACAGCATTGACAAAACAACCGGAGGACGAATGAGTTTGCAAGGACAGATCGCATTGGTAACCGGCGCCAGTCGTGGCATCGGGCAGGGCATTGTGTTGGAACTAGGAAGACAAGGTGCAACCGTGATCGGCACCGCAACCACCAAAAATGGAGCGCAAACAATTAGTGACTATTTAACGGTAGCTGGCATCAAGGGCTGTGGCATGGCGCTTGACGTCAATGATGCCGTACAAATTGATCAGGCAATCAGCGATATTCGAAATCAATATGGTGAAATTTCTATTTTGGTAAATAACGCGGGCATTAACCGCGACAACCTGCTTGCGCGCATGTCCGATGAGGAATGGGACGACATCATATCGACCAACCTGAAATCTGTGTTCCGAATGAGTCGCGCCGTGCTACGAGCCATGATGAAGGCGCGCCACGGCCGCATTATCAATATTTCCTCGGTAATAGGCAGCATGGGCAACGCGGGACAAACCAATTACGCCGCCTCCAAGGCTGGCATCATGGGTTTCAGCAAATCGCTGGCGCGCGAAATTGGTAGTCGAAACATTACCGTAAATTGCATCGCACCCGGTTTTATCACGACCGATATGACCGATGCATTGTCACAGCCGCAGCGCGACAAACTGATCGAGAATGTGCCGTTAAAACGCCTGGGGCAAGTGGCCGATGTTGCTGCCAGCGTAGCCTTCCTTGCCGGTCCAGGAGCGGCTTACATAACCGGCGCGACCTTGCATGTGAATGGTGGGCTGTACATGGAGTGAGGTAGTTTGTTTCATTTGCAGCAATTCTGACTTTAAAACATTGTTAGTGTAAAAATGACGATTGGAGATGACTCAAATAGTAATTTTTGCTGACACTGTGCGAAACATATCGGCGCATTTACTCCTGCCGGTTTAAAGCAGATTGCTCAAAACCAATGTCCGTAATTACCTGTGCCTGGCCATTCAGAAATCATTCTGAAATGTTTCGCAGGATGGTTATTTTTACTGATGACTTGGTCAAATTGAGGCGAATGGCTTACTGGAGATATAAATGAAACAAGACATTTTCCTGTCAGTTTGCAAGGCAGTTTGTGCGGTCATCTTTGTACCCATGCTGCTTTCAGGTTGTGGTGCTGGTGACAGCCAACAAAAAACTGCAGCGGCCACATCCCCCCCACCTCCTGAAGTCGATGTAATTACCGTCACTCGAAGCTCAGCAGTGCTCACTCAAGACTTGCCCGGTCGCCTTCAGGCATATCGTACCGCTCAAGTACGTGCCCGAGTGGAAGGAGTGGTTGAAAAACGGAAATTCACCGAGGGCAGCAATGTTAAAGAGGGCGATTCGCTGTATCAGATTTTTTCACGCAACTACCAGACAGCTCATGATGCGTCCAAGGCAGACGTAGCTGTTGCCCGTCAAACACTGGCGCGTTATAAATATCTTCTAGCCGCAAAGGCAGTTAGCCGGCAGGAATATGAATTGGCAGAGGCCAAGCTCAAACAGGTCGAAGCAGCCTTTTCCAAGGCGCGGGAAGATTTGGACAATACCCGTGTACCCGCTCCTATTTCGGGTCGCATAGGACGCTCCCAAATTACCGAAGGGGCGCTGGTAGGCCGTAACGAAGCCACGCTACTTGCAACTATCGAGCAAGTCCATCCTCTTTATGCAAACTTCACCCAATCGGGTGCCGACACTCTCCGTCTTCAGCAGGCAATTAAAGCCGGAAATTTGACACGAACCGAGCCAGCCAAAGTTGAGCTGGTTCTTGAAGATGGAAGTATATATCCCCAATCGGGCAAATTTCTGTTCTCGGATTTGGCCGTAGACCCCAGTACAAATAGCGTTTCACTCCGGGCAGAGTTTCCAAATCCCAAACAAGAGCTGCTACCCGGAATGTTTGTTCGCATTCGCTTCCCCGAGGCGAATGTCGACAATGCTGTCAGAATACCTCAACGTGCCCTGCTGGCAGATGCACAGGGACAATTTGTGATGATTGTAGATCCACAAAGTAAGGTGACAGTCCAGCGGGTCAAGACGGGCAGTATGGCGAGTGGCGACTTCATCATCACCGAGGGGTTAAAAGGTGGTGAACATTTAATTGTCAACGGCTTGCAAAAAGTGCGGCCGGTCAGCGTTGTGAAGCCCATCCCCTTAAATCAAACTGCAACTGCAAATACCCCAGTGGCAATAGCCCACGCGAAAAAATAGAGGCTGACGTGTTAGCTAATTTCTTTATCGACCGCCCCATCTTTGCCTGGGTCATCGCCTTGGTAATCCTGCTTGGCGGGGGACTTGCGCTACGTAGTTTGCCGGTCACTTCTTATCCGGCTGTGGCTCCTCCGGCTTTGGCTATTACCCTCAGCTACCCTGGCGCCTCCGCCCAAGTAGTTGAAGAAACCACCGTCGCCTTGATTGAGCAGGAATTGAACGGCATTGAACACTTGCTCTACATGGATTCGTCCTCCGAGCTTGGCCGCGGCACCATCACCCTCACTTTCGAGGCCGGCTCTAATCTGGACATTGCCTCGGTCGAAACCCAAAACCGCATCAAGCGTGCCGAAGCGCGCTTGCCGGAGGATGTGCGGCGACTGGGAGTCACTGTGGCGAAATCAGCACGCAATTACTTGATGTTCGTCACACTTGTTTCGCCAGACAAAAGCCTCAATAACGTTGCGCTTGGCAGTTATGCGGCTGCCAACGTGCTGGAGAGCATCCGCCGTGTGCCCGGGGTGGGTGAAGGTATTCTCTTTGGCACCGAATATTCAATGCGGATATGGCTTCAGCCAGAGCGGCTTCATGCATTTAACTTGACCCCAGGCGATGTTTCACGCGCTGTACGAGCGCAGAACATACAGCTTGCCATGGGTGAGCTTGGGCAACTACCCGCACCGGACGGCCAGCAACTGAACGCTGTCATCGTTACCCAAGGCAGACTGTCAACCCCTGAAGAATTCGGCAACATCATAGTGCGCGCCAACCCGGATGGCTCCACAGTGCGTATTAAAGATATAGCGTCGGTGGAGTTAGGAGCACAAGACTATTCCGTTGCCGCTCGTCTTGATGGCCAACCGGCTTCAGCCATAGCCATTCGCTTGGCACCGGGTGCCAATGCCCTGGATACAGCTAAAGCTGTCAAAGCCAGGATGGCGGAGCTAGCCAAATTTTTCCCAAAAGGAGTCAGCTGGGTGGTGCCTTATGACACCTCTCAATTTGTTGAAATATCGATCCGGGAAGTTGTGAAGACCTTGGCAGAAGCGATGGTTCTTGTTTTTTTGGTTATGTACCTATTCCTGGGAAATCTTCGAGCCACCCTCATTCCCTCTATCGTTGTACCGATAGCGCTCATCGGAGCCACCGTAGGACTGTACATTGTAGGTTACTCAATCAACACCTTGACGCTATTTGCCATGGTATTGGCCATCGGCATTGTGGTGGATGACGCCATTGTGGTAGTGGAAAATGTCGAACGCATCATGACCGAAGAAGGACTCCAGCCGCGCGAAGCCACGCGCAAGGCGATGGGGCAGATTATCAATGCCATTATCGCCATCACTTTGGTGCTAATTGCAGTATTCATTCCCATGGCTTTTTTTAGCGGTTCTGTTGGAGCCATCTATCGTCAATTCTCGGTAACACTGATACTGACCATCGCCTTTTCAATGTTGATGGCATTAACGTTAACGCCAGCGCTGTGTGCCACATTGCTGAAACACACACCAGTGCATGAGAAAAAGCCTGGCACGGGGTTTTTTGGCTGGTTTAATCGTTTTTTCGGCAAATCGACCCAACGCTACAAATCTGGCGTGGGACATGTTTTGAAAAAAACCTGGCTCTATCTTGTTCTCTATGGCGTAATTCTGATTGCGGTAGGGGGACTGTTTTCACGTTTGCCAACCAGCTTCCTGCCTGAGGAAGATCAAGGTTATTTTATTAGCGTGATCCAGTTGCCGCCGGGATCTACTCGGGAACGTACGCTCGAGGTTCTGACTCAAGTAGAGCAGTTTTATCTTAAACAACCCGAAGTTGAGCACGTTATCGGCGTGGCTGGCTTTTCATTCTTTGGCCGTGGCCAGAATGCTGCTATTGCTTTCGTTCGGCTTAAAAGCTGGGATGCTCGCCCTGCCCCAGAAAACTCTGCTTCTTCTCTGGTCAAACGCGCCAACATGACCTTGTTTCGCATCAAACAGGCCATGATTTTTTCCATTAACGTACCGCCTATTCCAGAGTTAGCCGCTGTGGGCGGATTCGATTTTCGCTTGCAGGATCGTTCCGGTCAGGGGCGTGAAAAACTACTTGAAGCGCGCAATATGGCACTGGGCATGGCCAGTCAAAATCCAGCATTAGTGGGCGTACGGCCAGAGGGACAAGAAGCGGGGCCACAATTACGGCTGGATATTGACCGACTAAAAGCACGTGCCTTAGGCATCAATTTGGATGATTTGAATGAAACCCTGCAATCAGCACTAGGCGTTGCCTATATCAACGATTTCGTGCGTGAAGGACGCATCCTGCGGGTTCAGATGCAAGCTGAGCCCAGCGTGGTAGCAACACCCGAGAAAATGTTGCGCTTGCCTGTGCGAAATGCTCAGGGCGCGATGGTGCCCTTGTCTGAATTTGCCTCGCCGCGCTGGGATGTCGGATCACCGAAGCTGGATCGTTACAACGGCCTGCCCTCAATGAAAATTTCCGGTGGTCCCGCCCCTGGTCGGAGCAGCGGCGATGCAATTGCAGCGATGGAGCAAATGGCTAGCCAATTACCATCAGGTTTTGGTTTTGAATGGTCTGGAACCTCTTACGAGGAACGCCTGTCTGGCAGCCAAGCAATATTACTCTTTGGCCTTTCGGTAGTTGCCGTATTTTTGTGCTTGGCAGCACTTTATGAGAGCTGGTCAGTTCCAGTAGCGGTTCTACTGGTTGTGCCCATCGGTATCATGGGCGCATTGCTAGCCATGACGTTGCGAGGCATGCCAAACGATGTTTATTTCAAGGTAGGACTGATTGTTATCATCGGTCTTTCGGCCAAAAATGCGATCTTGATTATTGAATTTGCGCGTGACCTGCAGGAGCGTGGCTACAGTCTGTTTGATGCGACGCTGGAAGCCTGCCGGTTAAGATTCCGTCCCATATTAATGACCTCGATCGCATTTATTTTAGGCGTACTGCCCTTGGCTATTTCCACAGGCGCAGGTGCTAATGGTCGCCAAGCCATTGGCACTAGTGTCATGGGAGGAATGATAGCGGCAACAGTTCTAGCGGTATTTTTAGTGCCGGTATTTTTTGTGGTTGTTCGTCGCATCTTTCCCGGTCATCCACGCCGGCATCAGGAAGAAGATCATGCGTAAACCCAAAAATTGCGCAAATAACTATTTCACGAAAGCCAGAACATCGCTCGTGCTTCTGTTTAGTGGTTCGCTACTAGCGGCATGCGCCGCCGGGCCGAACTACCAGCGCCCGGAAATGGATTTGCCAGAACATTGGGTAAACAATCCAAGCGTCATTAGTCCTGCCACAGACAAGCCGGCAAATGCTGCTGGAGAACGCTGGTGGAGCCTGTATGCCGACCCAATCCTCGATAAGATCGAAGACGAGGCACTTGCTCATAATGTGGATGCCCAAGTTACCACTGCACGAATATTGGAAGCGCGCGCCCAACTCGGAATAACTGAATCTGATCAGTATCCAAAACTCAGCGCCAATGGAGCCCAATCACGCACCAAACGAAGCATTAACCCCGGGCTTTTTATTCCTCCAGTACGGATTATTGATTTCTCGCACATCACCCTGGATGCCAGCTACGAGCTGGATCTATGGGGGAAATTTCGCCGCGCCAGCGAGGCCTCGCGTGCTGATCTATTTGCAACACAATTTAACAGAGACGCCGTACGCTTATCACTCACTGCGCAAGTGGCGCAACAATATTTTTCTTTGCTGTCGTCTGATGCCCAGGAATCTGCCATACGCCGCGTGTTAGCCGGTCGTCAGGAAAGGTTCGAATTGGACAAAAAACGTCATGAGGTCGGGGTCATTTCAGAATATGAGCTGCACCAATCCGAGGCTGATGCTGACACTGCACAATCGCAACTCATCTCCATTACTAAAGCTCGTGACCAACAAGAAGCAAGTCTCGCGCTGTTGCTGGGTCGCTCCCCGCGCAACGTGATGCATGGCAAACTGGAGCGCGGCAATCCCACACTTACTAACGTTTGGGTACCCGATGGATTACCGGCTGAACTGCTACTGCGCAGGCCGGATTTACAAGAAGCAGAACAAAAGTTAATGGCCATGAATGCGCGTATCGGCGCAGCGCGCGCACAGCTCTTCCCGTCAATTGGTTTGACCTCCTATCTCGGCAGTGAAAGTATTTCACTCTCTAATCTATTTACCGGACCGGCGGGTATTTTTCAGTTTGCTGCCGGTATCGGTCAGCCAATTTTTAATGCTGGCCGCATTAAATCTGGCGTAAAGGTAGCAGAGGCTCGCCGTGATCAGGCGTTAGCTCAATATAAGCAGGCAGTCGCCAGCGCTTTCGCCGATGTGCGCAACGCTTTGTTCGCACAAGAATCCGCGCGCCAAACACTAATAGCAGAAAGCTCCCGCAGCAGGGCGCTTTCTAAAGCTCATAAACAAGCGGAATTGCGATATCAAGTGGGGATTTCCAGCCGCTTGGAATTTTTGGATGTGGAAAGAAATTATCTGCAAGCAGAACTGAACCGCATAGATGCAGAGCGTGCCCAGCGTACCGCAGTTGCTGACTTGTTCAAGGCGTTGGCTGGTGGGTGGCAGCAACCCGCCGTCAAGCCGACACAACAACCATTACCCTCCTGAAATTAATCACCTTTGCCCATTCTTGAACTGGGCATTTCACCGGGCATTTCATTGCTCGGTACACTGAAGTTCCAAAACTTGCAATTTCTTTTCATAAAGATGATAATAAGCACGAATTATTCGCATTTGCATTTAAGGAGACGCCATGTTTCAGACTCTGATGATTACTTTTCGAGAAGGCTTGGAAGCTTTTTTGATCATTGCGATTTCATTAATTTATTTAACGCAAACCAACCGTCGCGAATTGATCCCGGCGGTACATAGTGGCGTAGCCTTGGCGCTACTGCTGTCCGCATTGCTGGGGGTGGTACTGGCTCGCATCGGCGCTATTTCATCATTTTGGATGGGGATGATGGCGCTTGTCGCCGCCATATCAGTCATTTATTGCACAGTGCATATGAGCAAGATGGGTAAGTTCATGAAGAGAGAAATTACCGATGGCTTCAATAAAGCAGCGGATCAATCATCCGGTCGCGCCTGGATGATCGCCTTCTTTTTTTCCGCATTTATGGTGGGACGCGAGGGAGTCGAAACAGCAACCATGATTGCGTCACTCGCAGCACAAGCAGAAACGTCGCGCATGGCAATTGGGGCAGTGCTTGGCGTGTTACTGGCAGGTTTACTCGCCTGGGCTTGGATCAAATTTGGCCGACGAATAAACTTGCAGAAATTTTTTCAATTTACCGCTGTCTTCATGACCATCTTCGCATTGCAATTAATATTCTATGCGTTCCATGAATTTACCGAAGCGGGTGCGTTACCTTTGGTCGATAACGATTATTGGCATGTAGCCACCGAGCCTTGGTCGCCGGAAGGTGAGTATAGCCAATGGTTTTCGTACAGCTTTGGCATTTTGCCGTTAGGCTGGCTAATCTATGCATACTTCTCCGATCGGAAAACGAATGCCACTAAGTTAGCCTCTTAGCTTGCCAGCTCTCATTAAAAACGGCACATGAGCGCAATATCATTATTTTCGGCACCGCATCTTCCTGTGATGACTTGGGCGCAAGTCAAGCGCTTGGTACCGTTGACTTTTATCATCCTGCTGCACTTCGTCTTTTTCTACGCATTGCTGAACGGCTGGTTCTACCAAGCCAGGCAAGCATTACCAAAAGCAGAACCAGAATCACCAAAAGAAATATTTGTCAGCTTAATCACAGTCGACAATACACCCGAACCACCGCCGCCAGAACCTCAACCAACACCACCGAAACCAGTGCCGCCGGTCGTAAAGAAAACGGTTACTCCGCCACTGGTAATTCCGGTTATTAACAAAGCGCCGTCAGAACAAGCCATCACAGCACCGCCCGTTCCTCCGCAACCGCCTGCTCCACCCAAACCGGTCGTAGTGGCTCCGGCCCCTGAACCGGCACCGCCTGCCCCCCCGCCCCCGCCCTCTCAACCCAAGACTGTTACAACCGGTGTGCAGTATCTCCGCGCACCTGAACCGGAATATCCAGCCCTTGCCAGACGCATGGGTGAGGAGGGGCGTGTTACGCTACGCGTATTGGTGAATGAGAATGGCCGCCCGACCCGGGTCGACGTACAAAAAACATCGGGCTCGCCGCGACTCGACGAAGCAGCGCGGCAAGCAGTCCTGCGGGCAATGTTCAAACCGCATATCGAAGATGGCAGAGCAACCACCGTTTATGCCATCGTGCCTATTACCTTTCAGTTGGATAATTAAAGAAGGAATCATCATGCAAGCAAATCCCTACGGACTAGAAAGTTTATGGATTCAAGGTGATTTGATCACCAAGGGCGTTACCGTGCTACTCGTCATTATGTCGATCGCATCGTGGTACGTGATTGTCACTAAGGCGCTGCAACTATTGACCTATCGTCGTGCATCACATGCTGCCGGTCACGCATTTTGGGATACCACCAACCTGGCTGAAGGTGTTGCCACGCTTGGCACCAACAATCCATTTTCCGATATCGCACAGGCAGGTATAACCGCCATGCGCCATCATGCTGCGCACAAAGGCCATTTGCACGACCAGCTATTAGTCAGCGATTGGGTTACGCTGTCCTTGCGGCAAGCGATAGATGACACTTCCGGCAAGCTGCAAACCGGTATGGCTGTATTGGCGTCGGTTGGTTCGACTGCGCCATTTGTCGGGCTGCTCGGTACGGTGTGGGGTATTTATCACGCTTTGGTGTCGATCGGCACTTCGGGACAAGCTAGTATCGACAAGGTCGCGGGGCCAGTAGGCGAAGCGTTGATCATGACAGCGCTTGGCTTGGCGGTAGCGATTCCGGCCACCTTTGGCTATAACGCTTTAGTCCGAAGCAATAAATCCACTATTGCAAAACTGAATAAGTTCGGGTTCGACTTACACGCGCTGTTCATCACCGGCGCCCGTTCCAGCGGTGCCGACGCTGTCGGTGATAATGGCGCTAAAATTGCCGCCGTCAGGAGTGCATAATGGCAATGGGCTCCCTGTCTGAATCGGACGACGACTTTAACCCTGAGATTAACACCACACCGTTAGTCGACGTAATGCTGGTGCTGCTGATCATTTTTATCATCACAATTCCGGTCATGAACCATAGCGTAAAAATTGATTTGCCACGCGCAACGAACCAGCGCGATGAAATCAAACCGGAGAGCATCAACCTGTCAATTGATGCGCAAGGCCTTATGTATTGGAATACCGAAATCATTGATGCGGCGCAAATGAGTACCCGTATCGCCGAGGCTTCGAAAAAATTACCGCAACCTGAACTGCATATCCGTGCCGAACGAACGACTCAATACGAAAAAATTGTAGAGGTAATGGCTGCCGCACAGACTGGCGGTTTAAGTAAAATCGGATTCGTAACTGATCCGAAAACCAAGTAGCGGGGCGAGAACAATCCATACAGAAGCGGGCGTACCGCGCGAATACCAATCTCTCATTGCATTAACTGCATCAAGACTGAGCTCCATGCTCAGTAAAAATCCGTAAAATATATTGAGCACTGAACAGGTGCTCTTTGTGCGAAAAAATCTCGATACCGGGTAGGCAGCCATTTCTGGCATGATGCGGTTTTAAAGAACGAAGCTCAATCAAAAAAATTACAGGATAACTACCAATGATTACGCCAAACAACCTCAAGACTGTCGGCCTCAAGACTACGCTTCCACGCCTAAAAATCCTCAACCTGTTTGAAAATGCCGAAGTGCGGCACTTAAGTGCCGAAGATGTTTATAAAATGCTTATCGGGGAAGGGCTCGATGTCGGTCTGGCAACGGTATACCGGGTACTGACACAGTTCGAGCAGGCAGGACTGCTAGTCCGCCACCACTTTGAAACTGGCAAAGCGGTGTTCGAGCTTAACAAAGGTGGTCACCATGACCATTTAATATGTATGCAATGTGGTCGGGTTGAAGAATTCCACGACCCCACAATCGAAAAACGCCAAATCAAAATTGCCGATGACCTTGGTTTCACGATCCGTGACCATGCGCTTTACCTTTATGCTGACTGCACTAAAGTCAATTGCCAATACAAGACATAAACGCAACTCAAGGGTGGCTCAAATCCAGCACCCCCCTAAATTCAAAAACAGCCCTGCTTCATGACGCGGCATTTTGAATGATGGGAAAAACGACCACATGATCCACTTCCAAACGGATCCCGATCCACTCACCGATGGCATGGTTATGGTGGCTCGGCACCAAGGAAAGCAGGCGGTTGCCGCCCGGCAGGCGTAAGGTATAAAGAATATCCGCACCGCGAAATGCCTTGTGCTCAACTTGGGCAAGCAGGGGACTCGCGTCATCATGGATAATATCGTCCGGGCGTAGCAACACCTCCACCTCGCACCCCTTATTGCTGCCCTCATCACAACCTTCTATAGAGCAAGCGCCAGGCGTTTTGCTATATAGCGTACCCAGCTCGATTTCAACCTGGCTAGCGTTAAGTACCCTCCCCGGCAGCAAGACGCCTTGACCAACGAAATCCGCGACGAAGCGGTTCTCGGGCAGATGGTACAAATTGTAGGCTGTGTCCCACTGCTGGATCTCTCCATCATGCATGACCCCTATCATGTCGCCCATGGCGAATGCTTCATGCTGATCGTGAGTGACGATAATAGCGGTAGCACCCTGCTGCTTGATTATGTCGCGCACCTCAAGCGAAAGTCGTTCGCGCAGCTCAACATCCAAATTTGAAAACGGCTCGTCCATCAACAATAGGTTCGGGCAGGGCGCTAACGCGCGAGCCAATGCCACGCGCTGCTGCTGACCACCGGAAAGTTCATGCGGATAAGCTTGGCCACTTCCTTCCAAGCCTACTGTTTGCAACAGCTCTTCCACACGCTTATTGCGTTCGTTGCGGGATTGCTTATGCAAGCCAAAGCCCACGTTGGCGGCTACATTCAAATGCGGAAACAGGGCATAGTCCTGAAATACCATACCGATACGACGCTTCTCGGCAGGGACAATAAAACCGGGTGCACTCACCCGCTCGCCGTTAAGCACAATTTCACCACCCGTAATGGGCTCGAATCCGGCGATTGCGCGGAGCACGGTGGTCTTGCCGCACCCTGATGGACCAAGCAGGCAGCCAATGTCGCCAGCATTAAGCACAAAGGAAAGGTCGCGCAATACTTTGCGTGCCGCGTAGGACTGACTGACGTGTTTAAGTTCAAGTAGCATTATTTAGCAGGCTTCGATTTTTATATATTCAACCACATAGCTGTAAACTCAGAGACATCCCCCACAAACTTCCTCTGACCTTTTTTGAAATATAAGGTTTATGAAACATAAGGTGCCCTACCCTGCTTTCGTTCAAGCCTGACTCTGACACATCCGCGCTATTTTGAGCGATATCTGGTCAGCACAATCACTGGTGCCAACCCAACCAGTACCAAAGCCACGGCGGGTAATGCAGCTCGGTTCCACTCGCCTCCCGAGGTCATCTCGAACACTCTCACTGCCAGCGTATCCCATCCAAACGGTCGAGTCATCAGAGTAATCGGCATTTCCTTCATCACGTCTACAAATACCAGCGCTGCCGCCGTTAACAGGCCGCCACGCAATATCGGCAAATGCACCTGGGAGATTAAGCTGACACCAGACACGCCCAAGCTGCGCGCAGCCTCATCCACGCTACGGGTAATGCGATGCATTTGACTTTCTATCGGGCTATGGGCCACCGCCAGAAAGCGGACTAGATATGCCAGAAGCATTACCATCAAAGAACCTTGCAAGAGCGGCGACTGCACCCAGCCCGCAGCCACTAAATGATAATCCAGCCACGCTACCGGAATGAATATCCCCACCGCCAGCACAGCCCCCGGTAGCGCGTAACCAATAGTTGCAATACGTGCCGTCATGCGTAACAGCAAACCGGGATGCTGGCGCGCGCTATAGCTCAATAACAAGGCAACAGCTCCTGCCAATAGCGCAGCGAAAGCGGCCAACGCCAACGAATGCCAGAAAAAATCCAGGTAACGCGCATCTAAATCTTGCTCCACTACTTCTGACGCCCACAGCAGTAACTGAGTGACCGGTATGATAAATCCGAGTGCCAGCACTGCCAGGCAAAAACCGGTAGCCAGCCAAGCCCGGGTGCCCGTGAGCAAAATGCGAGCCTGGACGCTATGTTTGCCAGTCTGGGTATAGTGCATGCGTGTGCGGGTTTGCTGCTCTGCCAGCAACACCACCAACACGAACACAATCAGCAATGAAGCTAGTTGCGAAGCGGCTTGAAGCGAAAACAGCGAGAACCACGCCTTATAAATAGCAGTGGTGAACGTATCGTAGTTGAATACCGCCACGGTGCCAAAGTCCGCCAAGGTTTCCATCAGAGCCAACATCACACCGCCCACAATCCAAGGCCGCGCCATCGGCAGGGCCACCCGAAAAAACCCGGCTTCAGGCGAAAGTCCAAGAGACTGCGCCACCTCCAGCGCGTGTTTACCTTGGGTGAGAAAAGCATTTCTAGCAATCAGATAAACATAGGGGTAGAGCGCCAATGTCATCACCGCGATGACGCCACCGCTCGAGCGTATCGGCGGAAACTCAATCGGCCCCCACCATTCTCGCGCCAGGGTTTGTACCGGCCCGGTAAAATCAAGCAAACCGATAGCGACAAATGCCGTCACATAGGCGGGAATCGCCAGCGGCAATAATAGTGCCCAGGAAAACTGCTTGCGTCCCGGAAACTCACATACAGCCGTGAGCCACGCCAGGGAAACCCCAATTATCGCCACACCCAATCCCACTCCCAAAACCAGCCAAAAGGTATTGGTCAGCAATTGCGGCAACTGGTATTCCACCAGATGCGCCCAGATTTCCAGTTCCGGCGTTAGCAATGAGCTAAGCACCACCACGACTGGAACCAAGGTGAGCATAGCAATCAGCAGCGCCGCCAGCACCCAACCGCTGGGTAAGCGGAACTTAAAAATAAAAGCGCCCGCTGTGGGCGCTTTTGCAATGGACACTTTTGCAATAGACATGGGCAATCGCTGCATTTAGCTACTTATTTATAATTGGCACGATCCATTAATTTAACTGCAGCGGCTTGCAATTCGCCTGCTTTAACCACGTTAAGGGGGTTTTGCTTGAATTCGCCCCAAGCCGCAACCGTGGCATCAGACTTCACCTTGGGATTGACTGGATATTCCATGTTTACATCAGCAAACAGATTCTGCGCTTTTTCTGAGGACAGCCACTCAAGGAACTTGACCGCCTCCGCTTGATGTTTGGCATGGCGAGTGATGCCTGCGCCGGAAATATTCACATGCACGCCGCTGCCTTTCATATTCTGATTTGGCCAGAAAATCGCAAGCGGGAGGTTAGGCTTTTTCTTCATCAGGCCGCCGAAATAATAAGTATTGACCACCGTTATATCGCACTGCCCGGCGGCCACTGCGTCCATCGCCCGGGTATCGTCGGATACAGGAGATGTGGCGAGATTAGCCACCCAGGATTTCATGATCTGCTCAGTTTTAGGCTCTCCATATTCCTGGATCATCATCGCCACCAACGATTGGTTATAAACCGTCTTCGAAGTGCGCAAACATAAGCGCCCTTTCCACTTTGGATTTCCCAAATCTTCGTAGGTAGAAAGCGCAACTGGTTTCACTTTATCCTTGTTGTAAATGATGGTGCGGGCACGCACCGACAAACCGAACCAACGGTTAGCCGGGTCCCGCAAATGTGCGGGAACATTATCTGACAGCGTCCTGGATTTCACTGGCTGCAATAGCCCCAGATTGGTTGCTTGCCACAGATTTCCGGCGTCTACCGTAATCAACATGTCGGCGGGAGTATTGGCTCCCTCCGCTTTGAGCTTTTGTAGCAATGGCCCTGCCTTGTCAGTGAGGAACTTGATGGTGGTGCCGGTTTCCTTGGTATAGGCGTCGAATAGCGGCTTGATGAGCTGTTCGTTACGCTCCGAATAAACCACAATTTCATTGGCGGCGTAAGCAGTCATTGCCACCGTTAGCATGGAAGTAGCGGCAAGAATGCCGGAAAGACGATGTAAAAACGACAGGCGTTTGTCCATTTTTATAAACTCCGAAGTGTCAGTTGGATGCATTAATTGAGAAGAAAACCGAGTATGCGCTAGTTAACCACAAATGATAATAATTATCAAACGCGATAAAAGTATACTCCGTGTTACTTGTTGTTCTTGAAAAGCCTCAACTATCATCCCGAGCTACGGACTGAAGGATGCGCCGCGCGCCATTAAAGCGTTTCGCCCAATATCGCTCGCCCATGTCGGAGACCATCACACTCTCGGATTTGCTGCTGGATGCGTGGACAAAACGGTTGTCGCCCAGATAAATGCCAACGTGGGAAAATGTGCGTTTCATGGTGTTAAAGAAAACCAGATCGCCAAGCTGAAGCTCAGCCCGATGAATTTTCATACTAGCCCGGCTAATCGCTAGTGCATTATGAGGGAGCAGTATTCCAGTAGCGACGCTGTAGACGTGGCGTACGAAGCCGCTGCAATCCATGCCGGTATCAAAAGACTGCCCGCCTAATTTATAACTCGTACCAATCAAACTCATGGCGTAGAGCAGCAATTCAGCACGCGGGCTATCTTCGGCTGTGGAAAGGATAGGCGCATCGTTCTTGACAACGTCATCCGCCCAAGCGGTATGGAACGTGCCTAGCAACAAATTAACCAACAGGATTATTATTAAACGCATGCGAACAAAAGTAGGAATATAGGTAACAATTGGAAATTGACTTAGTGCACCACATTTTAACTTGAAACGGTTAGCCAGTGTCGCCGTATAATAAATTACACTTTTACCAGGTTCGAGTTTGCAGGTTAAATGCAAAGATCAGATGGAACATAAGTGCAGTATCGTCACAACTTAACAATACTTTTGAAAGGAATCTTCATGTTGACAACAAAATACTGCGTAACTGGACGGTGGCTTCCGACGTTAATCGCCAGCTTTGGTTTGGCATGGGGAGTTAACGGGTATGCTTCGCCTCAATTGGATAGTGTGCCAACTGTAAATGAGAGTTACCAACAGGCGGTTAACAGCCCAATACGGACCATTGAAGACAGGCGTGCTGATGCAACGCGCAAACCATTAGAGTTCCTGCAGTTCGCCCGAGTGCGGCCGGGTATGCTGGTAATGGATATTTCAGCAGGCGGGGGAAATACCTCGCAGCTACTCGCGCTGGCTGTTGGAAGCAAGGGTAACGTGTGGGCGCAAGGGGACCAACTACGGCCAGCACTCGCCAAACGATTGGCCGATCATCCCCAGTCGAACATCATTCCGGTAACAAGCACTTTCGAAGACCCTATACCCAGTGATATACCCAAGCTGGACTTGATTACCATCATCTTGAACTACCATGATATTGCCAATAAACCCGTTGACCGCACCAAGCTAAACCAACGATTGTTTGATGCATTGAAATCTGGTGGACATCTCGTTGTAATCGATCACTCGGCAAAGCCAGGCAGTGGGGTTTCAGCAGCAAAATCACTCCACCGTATTGACGAAAAGGTCGTTGGGGAAGAATTTCTGAAAGCCGGTTTCCAACTCGAAGAAGAAAGTAACTTTCTACACAATTCGTCCGACCCTCGTGATCAAGCTTTCTTCAATATGAAAATTCCGTCAGACAAATTTGCCTTGCGTTTCGTCAAGCCTTGATTGATAGCGGCATCCATTGCCATGGACGCTTACCTTCACGCGTTTTGGACGTTAGGGCTACGCTAATCAAGTCCGTTCGCGTTGAGCTTGTCGAAACGCACTCCCTGCAAATCAATAATTTGCAAATGACTTCGACAGGCTCAGCCCGAACGGGGGGACTTGTTCAGCATTGCGTTAGTGTTCCTTGGTGTCTGTAGGCAAGCTCCAGATAAATGGGATGACTGTTTTGCTAAAAAATAATCTACGCCCTGATATTTCTGAAAATTTTTTTTGATTGCACAAACCCGCTTGGCTGGCCGATGGGTACTGATGCTGATCGCCATCTTTGGCTTTGTGTGCGGAGAATTAGCATGGGGGATAAACGCATACGCCGAGCCTGAATCAAGCAACTCGCGAACACTATCCGACATTTACCAACAGGCTGCTGGCAGCCCAATACGTACCAATGAAGACAAGCGTGCCGATGCGACACGCAAACCGGCTGAGTTCCTGCAGTTCGCCCAAGTTCGGCCAGGTATGCAGGTACTGGACCTCGCAACCAGCAATGGATACACGACTCAACTGCTTGCGCTGGTTGTTGGAAGCACCGGAACGGTATGGGCGCAAGGAGACAGTCAACGGCCAGCACTCATCAAACGATTGGCCGATCACCCCCAGTCGAACATTGTGCCGGTGATACACCCTTTCGAAGACCCCATACCCGATGCTGCGCCCAAACTGGATTTGATCACCAACATCATGAATTATCACAATGGCAGCTACCTGTCGGTTGCCCGTCGTGCCAGGTTGAATCAGCGATTATTCAAAGCGTTGAAGTCTGGCGGACACCTCATCGTGATCGACCACGCCACCAAGCCGGGCACTGATATTTCAACAGCTAAGACGCTCCATCGCATTGACCAGGCTATCGTTTTGGATGAGCTTCAAAAAACCGGTTTCCGACTTGAACAAGAAAGCAACTTTCTTCGCAATCCGTCCGACCCTCGCAATCAAATTTATTTCGATATGGAAATACCGACAGACAAATTCGCATATCGCTTCGTCAAGCCTTGATGGATAGGCAAGCGTCCATTGCCTTGGATGGCGCGATGATGCACCCCGCAATCTCAGTAGATTCGAGAGCTGGCTCTCGCCGGATGACAGCTGCGATGTCAAGACTTTACCCAATACTATTTGGTTAAAGAAATCCCGTTCGCCCTGAGCTTGTCGAAGGGCTCTGGGTGAGCGGCTGGTGGTTCGACCAGCTCACCACGAACGGTTAAGCGAACAGCATGTAGACTTGGCTCCTTTTATTTTTTGCTCAAGACAAGCAAACGGAAATCAACCAAATCGAATTAAACAAATTGCACTTTATATCAAAACAGAGATAAAATGATCAAGCCGATCCAATGGCTCGGCGATAGCCTGAAAAATGTCCGCGAGTTTTCTGATTCAGGACGCTACCACGTCGGACGAGAATTGCGCCGAGTACAGACGGGCGAAATGCCGACGGATTGGAAGCCAATGATAACGGTCGGGCTAGGCGTTGCAGAAATTCGGATACATGCCGAAAATGAATATCGGATCATCTACATCGCAAAATTTGAAGAAGCCATTTATGTGTTACACGGCTTCGCCAAAAAAACACAACAAACCTCGAAACGCGACATCGACCTTGCCGCAAAGCGTTACCGTGAACTGCAACAGGAAAGGACAAAAAAATGAATGCACCTCTGAAAATAACTAAGGGTAGTGGCAACGTCTTTCGTGATCTGGGATTCCCGGAAGGCGAAGCGCAGAACTTGCTGCTGAGAACCGACCTCATGATTAAGATTGAACAACTCATTAAAAAAAGCGGCCTCATTCAAAGTGAAGCTGCTAAAGTACTGGGCATAACTCAGCCCCGCATCAATGACCTGCTCAAAGGCCGCATCGAGAAATTCAGCCTGGATGCTCTGGTCAAAATGGTCGCCCGTGCCGGTATGGAAGTTAAAATGACGGTCAAGAAAACCTCATAACAAAAACACGATCACTTGGAGCCACAACATAACCCTATGCACCTGGACAACAAAGACTTTCAAACGGTTTGGCAATTAGCGCGCATTAGGTAATCCGTGCTTGGCCGTTCTAATTATATTTATCCATTAATTCTGAAATATCATTAAATATGATAGCTCCAGGTATTGCAGTCAATGAAAGCGCACGGATCAACACCTTGCAGTCATTCAATATTCTGGACACTTCTCCAGAAGAACGTTTTGATCGCATTACCCACTTGGCCAGACATCTCTTCAACGTGCCCATCACCCTGATCAGCTTGGTGGACACAAACCGTCAGTGGTTTAAATCATATACGGGCCTTTCTATCGGCGAAACGCCTCGAAATATTTCCTTTAGCGGACATGCAATTCTGGGCGATGACATCTTCATGGTGCCTGACACTCTTTCCGACGAACGTTTTTACGACAATCCACTTGTTACGGGTAGCCCAGGTATTCGCTTTTACGCAGGATGCCCTCTGACAGCTCCGAATGGAAGCAAACTGGGCACCCTTTGCCTGATCGATACCAAGCCACGCATATTGAATAACGAGGAACGCAAACTCCTACAGGATTTTGCCCGAATGGTTGAGCAGGAAATCTCAGAGGTTCAGATGGTAACCGTGGATGAGTTAACTACTCTACCTAACCGCCGCCCCTTCGAGGCACTTGCACAGCATGCATTGAAAGTTTGTCACCGTATGAAAAAATTTGCGCCTTTGCAGCTTAGGGAGCGTTCTATATCTCAAGGTTTGTGTACATCATGCGCCTATGTAGGTGAAACGAAAACCATAAGCAAAGGTAGCGTCAACACCGGAATCATACTTTGGTTTGTCTTCTTGATTCCGGGCTTTATTTATTCAATTTGGCGTTTTCTTTCCCGGCATGAGGTGTGCCCAATATGTGGTCAAGCAACCATCATTCCGGCTGACTCTCCCAAAGCCCAGAAAATTATTCGTGAAAGCCTAGAAACACAAGCCATGGTTGTGACCCCGGGTTTGAAACAGCCATCGAAAGCAGCTGTTGGGGTAGCGAAAGTGGTTGGAAGAAATATGCAGGCCAGCAGCACACCTATTGCTTTCAGCAGCCAGCGCATTAATCTTAGACAGGCGGTCAAAAATATTGATGCACTACCTGCCATGCCTGTCATTGCGCAAAAGCTGCTGGCGCTCTCTATGGATAACGAAGAAGACGAACGGGAAATGTTAATGCTGATCGAGCAAGACCCGCAAATCTCAGCAAAAATTATCGGGCTATCCAATTCAGCAAAACTTGGCTCCGCTCGAAAATCAACGTCAGTAAAAGAAGCCGTGATATTGCTGGGCATGAGCCGTGTCAAATCGATTGCAACTGGCATCGCCATCATGTCCTTGTCGACCAAAGTATCCACAGGTAAGCTTAAGACACAGGATCTTTGGTTGCATAGTTTTGGCATTGCGTTTGCCATGCTCAGCATTGCCCGTGCCATGCCCGCAAAGATCCGTCCTAAGAATGACCAGGTTTTTTTGGCTGGCATACTGCACGACATTGGCTATCTTGCGCTTGCTTTCCTGGATCCCGAACGAAGCGACGACCTGCATGTCCTCTTGTTGTCAGAATCTGAAAGTCCTGTGCTGAGTATAGAACGGGAATTGCTGGAAATATGCCACGACGAATTGGGTGCAGAGCTAGCGCGCCACTGGAATTTGCCGGATGAAACTATTACCGTGTTGCGCTACCACCACACGCCGGATGTGCCAGAAGCGGCAGCGGGACAGCCAATAATTCACATGATCAGCTTGGCAGAAAAGTTGCTGGCCTCCTTTGGTATTGACGAACACATCGATACCAACATCAGCGATAAGGATTGGGAAGTTTTGGGCATAGATCCGAGCAAGGCTGAGGAAATTGGGGTTGAAGTAGCTGAACAAGCGGAACAGGCTGCAGCAGCATATTGATTGTCCAACAGCGTTCAATGCACTCCACATTGCTAATCTTCCATTTTATGATAAAGCTGCAAATTCGACTCTGAAGTGTAATTTTTGTAATTGAATAATGCATGTCTGGCCGCTTTAATTGAAATTGCCAGCATCAAATACATCACTCTGTTTTGACTTGTGCGATTGAATTCCCTACTCTGACGAAATGAACTCCCCTACCTATATTCTTGTATTCGCCGGCGACGTGCATGCCGGACTCGACCGCAGCACTATCATGAACTCCTTCGCCAGCGAATTTGGTGTTTCGGCGGAAGATGCGGTGCGCATTTTTAATCATCCGCACGTGATACTCAAGCGGGGTCTGGATGTGCATGCCAGCGAAGCGCTCTGTCAACGCCTCAATAACCTTGGCATGATCGTGCGCGTGGAACAGATGGCCACGGAAAATTCGCCGGGAGTGGCAGCCCCCACCGCAACCGCCGCAACACCCACCGCTGCCGCGCCTCCCGCGCGACCGCTTAGGGCAGGCCCCGCTCTTGCCGCAACGGCTCAAGTGAAACGCGAAAACTTCATTTTTAGCGGTAGCGGCAACGAGTTTTTTCGCATCTGGATTGTCAATTTACTGCTCAGCGTAATGACCTTGGGCATCTATTCGGCTTGGGCCAAAGTGCGGACACGGCGTTACTTCTACGGTAACACGCAACTGGCCGGCAGCAGCTTTGAGTATCTGGCCAGCCCGATCGCGATTCTTAAGGGGCGTCTCATTGCGGTTGCATTTTTTGCTGCCTATTCTGTGGCCGGGAAGACTTCTCCGGTAGCGGCGGGTCTGCTCGCGGTGCTGTTGATGATTGTCACGCCATGGATTATTGTCGCCAGCCTGCGCTTTCGCCATCGCAACTCGGCTTGGCGCGGCGTGCGTTTTGATTTTGCCGGCAAGTCTAAGGACGCGATGCGCGAATTCCTGCTCTGGCCGTTGGCAGGCGTGCTTTCTTTGGGTCTTGCCATGCCCTATGTGATCGGTCGCCAGCAACGCTGGCTGGCCGGTGAATCGCGTTTCGGAACCAGCGCATTTTCGCAATCCGCAACGACGCGAAGCTTTTACATGCTGGCGCTGGCGGTGGTGGCAGTCGCAATCGCAGGTGTAGTCGCAGGTTTCATAGTCGCGGGCGCAAGCGCATTGATCGGTGTGCACAGTGCTATCCCGCTAATGGCCATTGCCCCCATAGCCCTGGCCTATTTCGCTACCTTTGTGGTGGCTCGGTTCAAGTGGAAAAACCTGATCTATCAGCATCTCGAACTTGGCCCGCATCGCTTTGGCGCTGACTATCGCTTCGGCTCCTATTTGCGTCTGGTGTTGCTCAATACCCTCGGCATTTTGTTTACCCTGGGCTTGTTCTACCCTTGGGCCAAAGTGCGCACTGCGCAGTACGCTGCTGATCACATCTGGATGGAGGCGGCGGGTGACCTTGCAGATTTTGCTGCCGGCCCGGCGCAGCAAGCCGGAGCCGCCGGTAGTGAAATGGGCGATTTCTTCAATGTCGAAATTGGGCTCTGAGTACGACCGCATGGTGTGCACATGACACGCATTACCGGCCGTTACCACGATGGCAATAGTTCACAGACCCACCTCGCCGAGCTGCAGGTTGACGCCGTCGAGATTCGGGTGCTCGCCGCAGGGGGCGCACTGCGTGATACCACTGCGCGTAATGCCATTACCATTGATGAACGTTTGGGCAACATGCCGCGCTTTATTCGTTTTGCCGATGGCGCGCGTTTCGAATCCAGCGATAACGATGTCATCGATGCCGCCTTTGGCGTGCAAAGTCGCGTACACCGGTATGAAAGTCGCTGGAGCTTGGTGCTGGGCGGGGTATTTGCCCTCGTTGTGTTAGTGGGTGCTGCGGTAGAATGGGGCATTCCATGGGCGGCGAACAAGGCCGCACAGGCCATGCCAGACGCCATGTTACAGCAGGCTGACGCCAGCACGTTGCGGATATTCGAGCAGCGACTAAACATCTCCCGTGTACCGGCATTGCGCCAGGCGCAAATCCTTGCCCGTTGCGCGCCTTTGATCCAAGCTGTAGCCGCAGAATCGCGCATTCAGGTGCAGTTTCGTGATGGTGCGGGCTCGTTTGGAGCTAATGCCTTCGCTTTGCCGGCGGGCACGATAGTGGTCACCGATCAACTGGTGAACAAAGCCTTGCATGACGATGAAATCGTCGCCGTCATCGCCCACGAAATCGGGCACGTAGTGTATCGGCACGGCATGCGTAATGCCTTCCAAGCTTCTCTCATCGGTTTGCTGCCGTCGCTGCTGATTGGTGATGTGACGTCGGTGTCCACGGTGGTGGCCACGCTGCCAGTCATCCTGACCAAGTTAGGATATTCTCGCGAAGCCGAGCATGAGGCCGATATGTATGCTGTGCGGGCGCTAACCGCCATGCATATTCCCACGCACCGTCTGGGCGATTTGCTTAAGCGTATTGACAAAGGCGACGCTCTGCCGGGCTATCTTTCGACACACCCGCCGACTCCAGAGCGCGCAGAGGCAGCGCAGGCGCAGTGACCAACCTGTTCCATTTTGCTGCGCGATAGCTCGGTAGATACTGGGCTATCAAGAACGAATTTTCTGCCAGACCATCCTGTCATTTCGACTGAAAGGAGAAATCTTGTGGTGTGCGCAAGATTCCTCACTTCGTTTCGGAATGACAGCAAGTGTGCGTAGCCTGGGCTACGCTTAGGTTGGCGCTTAGGTTGGCGCTGAGCTTGCGAAGCCCAACATTCCACCACTTACCATAACCATCTACGCCATCATCTATTTTCTCGGGATCAAAGAGCAATAAGCTTTGGGGCACTCTTCTTCTTGCTGTTGCAGAGCCCACATTTGCGCATAGGCGCCCTGTTCCGCCAGCAGCTCATGCGTGCGCTTTATCTTCCGGCTCGACGGAAAGCCTCATGCCGACTGACTTCAGCACCGCCAGCAAAGTGTTCAAGGTCGGGTTACCCTTCGGCGATAACGCACGGTACAGGCTTTCGCGTTGAACACCCGCCGCTTCGGCAACCTTGGCGATGCCGCCGCATGATTCGGCAATCTGGCGCAAAGCCAACAGCGCAGCACCTCGACCGTCCGGCTCGTTCATTTCCGACATGGCCTGCTTGAGATATTCGACCGCAAATTCAGGGTCTGAGCGCAAGGCATCGAGCACCCATTCCTCATGCGACACCGAGGCGGCATGTGTCTTTTGCGTTTTCATGTTGTATTCCTCCGTTGGTAATCTTTCCAGCACTCGATGGCGCGGCTGATGTCCGCGGCCTGGCTGCGCTTATCTCCGCCACACAGCAACAGTACAACAGTCTTGCCGTTGCGAGCGTAATACACGCGGTAGCCGGGACCAAAATCCTCGCGCAGTTCCCATACACCCTCGCGACAAGGTTTGCAGTCGCCAAAATTTCCTGCTGCAACTTTTGCCAGGCGAAAAACAATTCTTGCCTTGGTCTGCTTTTCCTTGAAGGAATCAAGCCATATTTGAAAAGGCACATGACCAGCATTATCGCGATAATGTTCAATGGTGTTCATTGGATAAAGTGTAACTTATAATTCACTCGCGAATGAAGAAACTTTTCCAATAAAGAAATTGCGCCAAATGACACAAGTGACGCCATCCCACACATATCCTATCTGCATGGCAGCAAGCGTAGCCTGGGCTACGGGTAGATACCGTCTTTAAAGTCAAGCATTTTTCAGATAATCGTGTTGATACGGCTGCTGAGTTTTGAGTACACCAAAGCACAAATGCACTAACTTGCGCATTGCGGCACCAAGGGCGGACATCTTGGACTTGCCTCGGGCAAGCAGGCGTTCATAAACAGCTTTGACGTGCGGGTTGTAACGTGTCCCCACGACGGCAGCCATATAGAGCACGGCACGTATTCTGGCGGGGCCGGCCTTGGACATTCGCGCGCGTCCCAGCACCGAACTACCCGACTGTCGTTCCACCGGAACGAGCCCCAGATAAGCCGCCAACTGTTCCGCTGAACCGAAATCATGGTTGTGCATCACAGAGAGTAGATTGCTCCCCACCTGCGGGCCAATTGCTGGAATACTTTGGAGCAATGCCCTGTCTTTCTGAAGATTCGAATGCTTGCCAATATGTGCGTCAATATCCTTTTGTAGCTGAGCCAACTGCGTGACCAGAAACCCAATGCTTGCTTCAAGTGATTTATGAATCAGCGCTGGCGTGTCTGTGGCACCAGCTTTCTCCTGGCGATTGCGCTCGCGTTGTAAATCCTGGGCAATGGCTTCACGGCGGCTCAACAACGCTTGCAGTAGCCGTGCTTCCTGAGGAGGCGGCACCCAAGCTCTGGGTTTGAGCAATGCGCCATAACGGGCCAGCACAACGCTGTCCACGCCATCGGTCTTGGTGCGCACGGCCAGCCCACGGCCAAAATCTTTTACCTGCGCCGGATTGATGATGGAAACCATCACGCCAACATCCGCGAGCGCCATGGCAGCTTGTTCGTGATAGATGCCGGTGGCTTCCATGACGATATGCAATGCTTCCGGGGAAACGTTTTGTTTGGCAACCCAAGCCAGCAAATCAACGATCCCTGACGGGGTATTTTTCACTACTTTGATCTTGCGCTTGCCACTGGCTTCATCCAGCAACAGGCAACAATCTAATTTGGCTTTTGCCACATCCATACCGAGATAGAACATGATGACCCCCTGTTTCAATGTTAGCCAACTTCGCCCACTTGCCTTGTGCATGCAGGGTTCACCCCTTGGATACCGTTCAGTGTCTATGCTGGCGAAAGGTGAAGCAGAGGGCTTGATCTACGCGACAAGGTCGAGCCTTAAGGTTGGGCTCAAGCTTCCTCTGCTTCGTGTGATGGTAGCTAACCACCACGGAAAGAAAGATACAAGGTTGGCGCTGAGCGCAGTAGATACCGTCTCTACCGCGCTAACCGAGTGACATGGGTGCCTGACCCCTTTAATTATGATCGTTGGAGTAATTGACAACACCATTTCATGTTGGCATCATGTCCAACATGAAGGCAACCCTGATTGCACGAACACGAATCGTCTATTCAACTCAAGCATTCGCCGAGTTGATTCTTTGGCGAGTTCCCAAACCTGTACCGGGCTCAGACCACGAGTTCAAGTACCGATTGGCATACGTTGTTAACACGATTTGCGTGGTGCGCTACGACAACGAGGCTGGAAAGGGTGACCACCGGCATTTCGGCGTGAAAGAAAGCAGCTACAAATTCAGTACGCCAGAGCGCTTGATGACCGATTTTCAGAAAGACATTGCGAGGTGGAACGATGAAAACAGTAATTCTTGAGGTTCGCTCGCCCGAGGAATCGATGGCGAATTTTGTTCAATCCTGGAAGACTGGAAAACCAGAACGGGTTGCACGAATCGCGTTTGCAACTCCAGAGCTGCTGTGGCAAGTTCTCACGACCAAGCGCTGGGAGCTGCTAAAGGTCTTGTGTGGTGCAGGGCCAATCTCCATTCGAGAAGCCGCTCGCCGTGCTGGCCGCGACGTAAAGGCTGTCCACTCCGACATCACTGCCCTGCTAAATGCAGGCATTCTTGATCGCGCCGAAAGCGGCGGTATAATCTTTCCGTTTGAGACGGTCAAGGTTGAGTTTTTGCTAGAGGCAGCGTAGCGCTTCGGGAAAATACGCCGAACTCTTCAATCGAGGGGACGTGCCCCGGCAAGCCGAGGTACACCCTCTCATGCTATCCACTTCGCTAGTCGCCCATCAAGGCCGGGTTCTCGCGGCGTCTGGCAAAAAAATTGCATCAGCCGCCAAGCGTGAGCGTAGCATCTAGAAGCGGCGGATTGCGGGGTGAGAAAATTGTTGATGGAGTAGATAATTATGGTGATGTTGATGAGCGGTGAAATGTTGGGCTTCATGTCTTTCAACCCAACCTACCGGGCTCAGTAGAGTCGAGAACAGGCTCTCGCCGGATGACAGCTGCGATGTCAAGACTTAACCCCTTTTATTTTATTAGGCAAAGGAGAGAAGATGGGACTATTTACAAAGCTCTTTGGCGGCGCTGATGGGTGTCGCGAGGCTATGCGCGAATCCTATGAGAAGCATGCCAAGTTGGCGAGGCAAAGCGGAATGGATTCCCCGCACGCTTTCGGGTTGTATGGCGCGCTTGGAAGCAGGTATCAAGCGCGCAGGTTACCGGTCGTGGAAGCCGTAATGTGGGCTGAACTTTCGCCGTTTCTTGCGATGAAGGAAGCTGAGGGAATTGAGGCAATTGCTGAGTATACGGTATTTCAGGAGCGGCCAAGCGATGCCCGCCAAGAATGGCTGAGGGCTCTAATAAACAATGCACTCCGTGCCCCTTCCGATAGCTCCCTAACCACGTTGGCAATTGGAGGTTTGATGAATCAGGTCGCATGGTGCAGTCTGCTTGAACCGTCTACGATATCCGCGATTGAGCGCACCGTCGCAGACGTCTGAAATCATGTCAGAGCCAAAGTTTATCTGTTACTGCGATCTCTGCGGAAACCAATTTCAATTTGGTCCACACCTGTATGATGGAAAGCACATCCGCCGTTATCAAGTTTCAGCTTGTCGATCGTGCTGGGATGCCAATTGGGATGGATGGGCACCTTACCTTGGAAACGACTTATTACGCACCTACGAGCAAAAGACATTTCTATCCCTGAGCGAAACTCAAAGGGGTGGCTTCCACATGAATAGCGCATTTGTCCTGCGCAACCCCTCACCGTAGACGTTAGGATTCACATTGACGCTATCTACTTTCTTAAATATTTTAGGCTCGTGCATCGGTTTTTTGTCTGCGCTATTCTTTGCTGCTGGCGCAATATTCACCAGCCCAAAGCTCGTATTCAATATTGCAAAATCGTACTGGGATATTAATAGTCACTGGGCAGATTCTATATGCGATCAGAGAGCCGATTACATAGCTGGCGCGTTACTTCTTCTGCTGTCATTTTCCTCACAACTTTCGGCCAACCTAATTCAACCAGAGACTCAATCATTACCATTTCAACCGTTCGGTTGTGCCATTGCCGAAATAATTGCTGTACTAACATTTCTTCTGTTGTGCGCAGTCTTGCTTCGCAACGCTGTCGCCAAGTCAACCAAAGAAACTGTCCGACGAATGCAAGTAGAAGCACTGGCAAAAGAAGAACTAGAAAACAAGGTTCATGCTCTATCAAGGAAAACCTCCTAACGAATAAGGTTAAAAGATCAATGTGGTCATACTCAATTGATATTAAAGAATACTGGGGGGGGAATGAATCAAATGGCAATAAGCTTTGAGTCACTCTTCTTCTTGCTGCTGTAGCGCCCACATTTGCGCATATGTGCCCTGTTTCGCCAGCAACTCACGGTGCGTACCACGCTCAATAATGCGTCCACCATCCATTACCAATATCTGGTGTGCGTCCACAATGGTGGACAGACGATGAGCGATAACCAGTGTGGTTCGATTATGTGCAACGTTGCGCAATTCATGCTGAATCACCTTCTCGGATTTTGAATCCAGCGCCGAAGTTGCCTCGTCAAAAATCAGGATGGCAGGGTTTTTGAGAATCGCGCGTGCAATCGCCACACGCTGTTTCTCTCCACCGGACAACTTCAATCCACGCTCGCCCACCATGGTGTCGTAGCCATCCGGTAACGATGTTATAAAAGCGTGAATATGGGCCGATTGCGCTGCATGCAATATTTCTTCACGCGAGGCTTCGGGGCGGCCATAAGCTATGTTGTAATAAATGCTATCGTTAAACAGCACGGTGTCTTGCGGCACGATGCCAATCGCGGCGCGCAAACTGGCCTGTGTCACCTTGCGAATGTCCTGATTGTCTATCAGGATGCGTCCTGAATTTACATCATAAAAACGGAACAGCAACCGTGACAAGGTAGATTTGCCCGCTCCGCTTGAACCCACCACAGCGACCGTATGTCCAGATGGAATATCAAAGCTGATATCGAATAAAATCTGCCGCTTGGGTTCGTAAGAAAAACACACTTGCTCAAAATGTACCGCAGCCTGATCAACCTTCAGCGCAACCGCATCTGGCGCATCTTGTATCTCACGATTTTCATCGAGCAGGCGGAACATTTTTTCCATGTCCACCAGAGAGTGCTTGATTTCGCGATAGACAAGGCCAAGGAAATGCAGTGGCATATAAAGCTGCAACATGAAGACGTTGATTAGAACCAGGTCGCCTATGGTCAGCTCACCTTTTACCACGCCATTCGATGCCAGCAGCATCAACGCGGTCATGCCGATGGCAATAATAGCGCTCTGCCCGGAATTCAATGTTGCCAGCGAAGTTTGATTTTGCACCGCCGAGGTTTCCCACTTGCTCATGTGTTCATCGTAGCGGCGCGCTTCATAGTCCTCGTTACCAAAATATTTTACCGTTTCATAGTTAAGCAGGCTGTCTATGGCGCGTGTGTTTGCCTTTGAATCCATATCATTCATGGTGCGGCGAAATACCATGCGCCACTCGGTAATGAATAAGGTAAAAGTGATGTACACAATCAGCGTGATGAACGTGATAACCGCGAACCACGCGTTGTATTTATAAAACAGGATTCCTGCAACCAGGCCGATTTCCAGCAGTGTCGGCAGAATGCTGAACAGCATAAAATTGAGTAAGAAGCTGATCCCTTTCGTACCCCGCTCAATATCACGCGATACGCCACCCGTCTGCCGCTCCAGATGGAAGCGCAGACTTAAGCTATGCAAATGAACAAACAGTTTGAGTGCTACGCGCCGTATGGCACGCTGGGTTACTTTGGCAAATACTGCGTCGCGCAACTCGCCAAACAGTGTGCTGAAGAGCCGCAACAAACCATAACCAACCACGAGTGACACCGGCACCAACAGCATTGCCTTTGGCTTATCCAGCGTATCCACGATCTCCTTGAGCATCAGTGGTACTGTCACGTTAGCCAGTTTGGCCAGCACCAGCAGCAGCAACGCCAGCACAACACGACCCTTGAATTCCAGCAGGTAAGGCAGAAGGATGCGAATGACATTCCAATCGCCATGAGGCGCAGGAGTTGAGGAAGCAGGACGAGGGCGCATTATGGTGTGAGAAAAATGGATAGGCGGCATTATAGCCGCGCCACGCAATGCACGTTTCCACAATAAAATGTGCAGGTGGCTAGAGTGTAGCGGTATCTATTTCAGGCGGAAGCGCAGTTGTCTTGCCTGCGTGCGAGTTTGTATCTCGGCATGACGGCGGGTTCCGCTGTCAGCGCCCAACCAAGTGAAGCAAACTATTTATTACTGCCTCTGCTGAAACAGGTGCGATGCTGCCTTGCGGGCTTCGTCCAACAGCAGCACGCTGGAAGCCACGGCAACTGCTTTGAGCCAATCGACCGGATCGAGTGCAGCCGTACCGAACACGCTTTGCGCCGGCAGCCAATGCACTACAAGGACTTGTAGTGCCAAAACGCATGCGAGCGACAGCCACAGCTTGCCATTGCGGAAGAAATGCGTATTGAAGGCGCTGCCGGTTTCGGCGCGTGCATTGAACACGTTGAAGAACTGGAACATCACGAAAGTGGTAAAGGCCAGGGTCAGGGCATAAGTTTGGCCATACATTTCCAGAGCTTGCCGGAACAGGTAAAGCGTTCCAACCATCATGATCGCCCCATACAACGCCAGCTTGGCGAGACGCGGGCCGGTGAGTATCTGCGCTGCCTGGCGGCGTGGAGGCTCGCGCATGATGCCGTCGCGTGGCGGTTCCACCCCCAGCGTCATCGCGGGTGGGCCGTCCATGATGATGTTGATCCACAGCAATTGGATCGCGGTGAAGGGTGCGGGCAGACCCAACAGCGTGGCAACGAGCACGGTGAGGATGGCGCCGATGTTGGTGGAGAGCTGGAAGCGCACAAATTTGACGATGTTTTCATAGATCACGCGGCCTTCTTCCACAGCTTTGACGATGGTGGCGAAGTTGTCGTCGATCAGCACCATGACGGCCGCCTCCTTGGTAACCGCCGTGCCGGTGATGCCCATCGCCACGCCGATGTCGGCAGCCTTCAGTGCAGGCGCATCGTTCACGCCATCGCCGGTCATGGCGACGACGTGGCCGTCATCTTTCAGTGCCCTGACGATTTTTACCTTGTGCTCTGGGGCGACGCGGGCAAACACGCAAATGCCATCAATGCGGCGGGACAGTTCCGCTTCGCTCATGGCGTCGAGCTCACGGCCTTCGATCACCTCGCCAACCAGCCCCAACTCGCGACCGATGGCGGCGGCGGTCACTTTGTGGTCGCCGGTAATCATCTTGACCTGGATGCCGGCCCCGGCGCAGCGGGCAATAGCGGCCTTCGCCTCGGGCCGTGGCGGATCCATGAGCCCAGCCAAGCCAAGAAAAGTCCAACCCTCTGCCCATGCCCACAGATCACCCGCCGGGTCGAAATCGGCGCTGGGGATGATCTTGCGCGCCACTGCCAGCACACGCAGCGCCTGAGCAGCGAAATGCTCGTTCTCAGCCTCGATGGCAGCGCGCGCCGCCGCGTCCAAGTCATGTTCGCCATCCTCCGCCAAGCTATGAGTAGAGCGCGCCAGCAACACATCGGGCGCGCCCTTGATGAACATCTCTACCGTTGCGCCAGCATGGTGAAAAGTCGCCATGAACTTGTGGGCGGAATCGAAAGGAATCTCGGCGATGCGCGGTTGTTCTTCCTGCTCCGCCTCCGGGTCGAGCCCACCTTTCTGCGCCAGCACCCACAACGCGCCCTCGGTGGGGTCACCGATCAGCTGCCCATCGCGCACGCGCGAATCGGTGCAGAGCGTCATCGGCAGCAAGAAAGGATGAAGATCGCTATCACTCTCAAAGGCAATCCTGCCGTCCGGTGCATAGCCCTCGCCGCTGACCAAAAAACGCCTCCCGGCGAACCAGCCGGCACGCGCAGTCATCTGATTCAGGGTGAGGGTGCCAGTCTTGTCCGAGCAGATTACCGTGGTGGAGCCAAGGGTTTCCACGGCAGATAGTTTCTTGAGGATGGCTCGGTTCTGCGCCATGCGCCACATGCCGATGGACAACGTCACCGTCACCACCGCCGGCAGTCCTTCGGGAATGGCAGCTACGGCCAACGCCACCGCAGTCATCGCGGCCTCAGTCCAGAGTAGGCCGCGCGCATAATCGAACGCAAAGATGGCAGTCACCACGACACTCGCAATCGCCGCCAGTTTTTTTCCCAGCGTGTCGAGCTGTTTTTGCAGCGGGGTTTCCGATTCCCCGGTGCTGGCGATCATGCCGGCGAGCTTGCCCATTTCAGTGGACATGCCGGTTGATGTCACCAGCATTTCGGCGCGACCGCGTGTCACCACCGTGTTCATGTAGAGCAGGTTGACGCAGTCGCCCAAGGATAGCTCGGCCTTGTTCAACGCCGCTACCGACTTGCCGACAGCATGGGATTCGCCGGTCAGTGCCGCTTCCTCGATTTCGAGACTATGCGCGGCCAGCAAGCGGCCATCGGCGGGGATGCGATCGCCCGCTTCGAGCAGCACGATATCGCCGGGCACTAACTGTATGGCATCTATTTCTTCAATGCGTGCGTTGCGGCGCACTCGTGCACGCGCCGCCAGCATGCCCTTTAACGCTGCCAGCGTTTGTTCTGCCCGGTACTCCTGATAAAACCCCAGGCTGGCGTTGAAAAATACCACGACCAGAATCACCACTGCGTCCTTGATGTCGCTGACCGCCCAGGCCAGAGCGGCGGCAAATAACAATACAATCACCAGCAAATTTCTGAATTGGTCGAGGAACTTCAGCCAGACAGGACGAGGCGTGGCCTCGATCAGCCTGTTTTCGCCGAAGCGGGCAAGGCGGGCAGCAGCCTCGCCTTCTTCCAACCCGCGTCCAGGATCAACTTCCAGCGTTGCAGCAGCGATTTCCGGCGGCAGCGTGTACCAGAGGTGCTTGCTATTGTCCATGATGAAAGAGAGTCCAAGTGTTGAGTACATACAGCAGGAACAATCCCAAGCTCACCCAAGTAAGTCCCAGCACGGAGCGCCCTTGCGGACGAAAAATAAAACCCGCAGTTACCAGGGCACTCATCATTACCGCAGTGAATGCGGTCAGTGCGTGGCTGGCATCAACGTGCGCAAGCAGCGGGCCATTGGCGTAAAACAAATCATCCACCGACAGAATGACAATGTCGAACAAGTTGCTGCCAAGCAGGTTGGCGATGGCCATGTCCAGCGCTCCAATGCGCAGTGCCGAGATGGTGACTGCCGCTTCGGGGGCGGAGGTTACCGCTGCCACCAGCAAGGTTCCGACAAAACTTTGCCCCCATCCCATCAAGTCGGAAATGTCCTTGGCCACAAACGGCAGCCAAGAACCCACTATTACCACGGCTGTAGCCGCCAGCGCATAACCTTTAACAGCGCTGCGCAGCGTCACATCCGGATAACGCTCGGCGGATACCTCGGTGTATTCGGACAAGGTGCGGCGTTCGTAGCTATAAATGGCGCGCATCGCAACGAAGTAGACCAGCACGATGAACGGTGAGTAAAGCCCCACATGCCCCAATGCCGGACTCATTCCCGCCTGACCCAGCAGCAGGCTGAAACCGGCGAAAGCGATCAGGATCGTGCCCAGTGAAGCCGACAGAATGTGCCCTTGAGCGGCACGACTATACAGTGTCTCGCGCCGATACAGCGCATCCAGTATTACCAGAATAAAGAGATTAAATACCGTGCTGCCCAGCACATCACCAACGGCGATATTCGGCGCGTTGGCGAACGTGACGGCGGAAATGCCAGTCACCAACTCGGGCAGCGAGGTGGCAGTAGACAGCAGGATGAGACCAACCCAAGAGGCAGACATGCCGGTTTTTTCGGCGATGATGTCTCCATAGCGGGAAAGAAAGTAGCCCGCGTAGCCGATGACGACGAGACAAATCAGAAGTTGCAACCAGAGCAGCATGTCGGGACATCTCCTTGCCGGATGAACGGCTAGATAGTACAACGAACCTGCAAGCTCTTTTTAAAATTCTAATTTCGTCATTCCCGTGAAGGTGAGAATCCAGTGGCTTTATCCCACAATCCATTAGACCTGATTCGCGCGATGACAACGCATTTCCCCCTTTTTCAAAGGGGGAGGCTGGTTAAATTTCCTAATGGATTACCCGGGTTTTTCTAAGCACTGCTCAGGAATATGGCAACGATGGCAAGCAGGTCAGCAAGAGTTGATGCACGAATTGAGATTGGAAATGTGTTTGCAGCAGATGTTTCGTACTGGCAAAAAAGGTTAGAAGTGCCCTTAGGTAGGTACGCTCTTGATCCTGGTAATGCGAACTACCTCGGGTATTCCGCGCAGACCGCGCATCACGTCGGCCAAGTGTTTGCGGTTGCTCACCTGCAAGGTAAAGTACAGTGTAGTGTAGTTACCTTCGTTGGTGAAGTGGACGTTTTCGATGTTGGATTCGGCATTGGCAATCGCTGCTGCTGCCTTGGCCAGGACGCCGCGCTGATTAGCTACGACTAATTTAATGCTCACCTCAAAAGGTTTGTTAATGTGCTTGTCCCACACCACGTCCAGCCATTTGTCCATGCCGCCACGTCCCTTGCATAACACAGGGCAATCATGTGTATGAACGACCAATCCTTGGCCTTTCTTGATAATGCCGATGATAGGGTCTCCTGGAATGGGGCGACAGCATTTAGCGAACTGTACCGCCATGCCTTCCGTGCCAAGGATAGTAATTACGCTGTTGAGTGCGGGATTCTCTTGTGTACCAGCCTCTCCGATACGTGCAAGCTGACGTGCAATAACCATGTTGAGTCGGCGTCCCAGAGCAATGTCAGCGAAGATTTCTTCGCGCGATTTTGCACCGGCATCCTTGAGCAACTTTTCCCACCGGCTGCTGTCAATGTCCTGTTTCTTGATTCCAAGTGAAGTCAGAGCTTGGTTCAGCAGGCGCTCCCCCAGCGCGGAGGATTCGTCAAAGTGCATCGTTTTGAGTGCGTGACGAATATGGCTGCGTGCCTTGCTGGTGACTACATAGCTGAGCCATGCGGGATTGGGGTGAGCATGCGGCGCAGTGATTATTTCCACGCGGTCACCATTTTTCATCTCAACACGTAACGGTGCCAGCTCAAAATTCACTTTGACAGCGACACAGCGATTGCCGATATCGGTATGCACGCTATAAGCAAAATCCACAGCCGTTGCGCCACGTGGCAGCGCAAGAATTTTGCCTTTAGGCGTAAACACGTAAACTTCATCCGGGAATAGATCTACCTTCAGGTGTTCAAGGAACTCCACCGAATCTCCGCTCTCGCTTAAGCTTTCCAACAAGCTTTGCAGCCACTGGTGGGTCTTCTTGTGCAGGTCATTGAATGGTGTCTGCGCGGCCTTGTATAACCAGTGCGAGGCGACACCAGCCTCTGCGATTTTGTGCATTTCCTGAGTGCGAATCTGCACTTCGATGGGGGTGCCGTATGGCCCAAACAGGGTAGTATGCAACGACTGGTAAGCGTTCGCCTTGGGGATGGCGATATAGTCCTTAAATTTGCCTGGAATCGGTTTATATAGCGCATGTAGCAGTCCCAACGCCAAGTAACAGGAAGGCACATCATCCACCATCACGCGGAAGCCATAAATGTCCTGCACTTGAGCGAAGGCCAGCGATTTCGCCTGCATTTTCTGGTAGATGCCATATAGATGTTTTTCGCGCCCTTGTACTTGGGCAGTGATGTGATGTTCTTGCAGTCGCTGGCTAATGGCGTCCTGGATTTTGCCTACCACCTCTCGACGATTACCGCGTGCGACTTTGAGAGCCTTGGACAGAACTTCATAACGCTTGGGGTACAGATGCTTGAAACCTAAATCTTCCAATTCCTGATAGATAGCATTGAGTCCCAAGCGGTTGGCAATGGGTGCATAAATATCCATGGTCTCGCGCGCGATGCGCTCACATTTTTCGCGAGACATTGCTTTTAGCGTGCGCATGTTGTGCAGGCGGTCGGCCAGTTTAATCAGGATGACACGCACGTCACGCGCCATCGCCAACAACATTTTGCGGAAATTTTCTGCCTGTGCATCCTCTTTGGTCTGAAATTCAATCTTGTCCAGCTTGCTCAAACCATCAACCAGTTCGGCCACCGATTTGCCGAATATCTTGGCTACTTCTTCATTGCTAATATCGGTGTCTTCCACCACGTCATGCAGTACTGCCGCCATGATGGCTTGCGCATCGAGATGCAGTGGGGTGAGAATTCGAGCGACGGCGATGGGATGCGAAATATAGGGCTCACCGGACTTGCGTAGCTGACCTTCATGTGCTTCACCACTAAATTTAAGTGCCTCCCGGATATGTTCGACATCCTTGGGCTTCAGGTAGGTGGAGACCTCCTGCAAGAGCATTTCGGCATCGGACATACATGCACCTCCAAAATTTAAATTTGCCAGCATCTGCTGTGCAGATTGTCTGCTAAAGTATTCATCACATATGAGCCTCTTGCAAAACTATGTATTTTTTGGATCAGTCACTTGAACTTTACAAATAAATGGCAAAGCTAATTATAGCCACTTGGGATAAAGACTAATCCATATAATTTTCTTTCTAATTTTAAGGATGGGTAGATGAACGAAGAACAAGCTGTGCTGAATTTTTTCGCACAAAAGGAAAACCTGCCCTTGGCACTTAGTGTGGCCAATCAGGTGGATGGAATACGCCAGAAATTGAACAACGACTTCTGGCTGGCATTAAGCGAGCGCATCGGTGCAAGTACACCGGACTGGCGCGTATCAACCACCGAAGACCGCAACACAACTGAAAGCTTGGTTGGACTGTATCTGCAACCTGAAGCGGATCAAAAACTCTACCTGCGCCCCATGTTGGAACAGCAATATCTGGGCGACACCCTGCGTATTTACTATGGGCTGATGTGGAGTGCTGCGCCTACGCCCGAACAAAAACAGTTAAGTGCCATTAACACGCTGCATGATATTTTTCAGGAGGCAGGCTTTAAGAGCAATGAGAGTTTTCTGGCTTGGCAATGGACGTCTTACTACCCGCGCAGCATGGATTTCCTTCTGCGTTTTTCCACCACTGCGGATGAGTTGCTAAATGAAGCCACCGGTCTAATACAAAATCTGTTGGTGACGCATCGCGATGCTTTGCACATTGCCAACACAGCGCTGCGTGAGTCTTCGCGAAGCGCTGCAATTTCAGTGGTATCGCTCGACAAGTTGCGCGTAAACCTCGAGCGTTAAAGTAGGTCCTTAAACCGGATTTTCCAGATCGAAAAATTGATGCTCTATTCCGCAATTCTCGGCCAGGTGCGCACCCAGAGCCTGCACACCATAGCGCTCAGTGGCGTGGTGGCCAGCCGCAATGAATACCACGCCCGTTTCTTGCGCCACATGCACATTCTGCTCGGAAATTTCGCCGGTGAGAAAGGCATCCACACCCAATGCTATCGCCGCGTCGAAGTAACCCTGCGCCGCACCGGTACACCAAGCGATCCGCCGGATAGTGGGGTCACCCTCACCTATCACTAGCGGCGTGCGCTGTAAGCTGTGCGCGATCTTCCGGGTCAATTGTGCCAATGTTTGTGCTTGACCCAACTCCCCATAACAAGCTATGTCTTGCTCGCCAAAGCGCCCATGCTCGATAAAATCCAAACGCCGACCAAGTTGCGCGTTGTTGCCAAATTCGGCATGCGCATCCAGTGGCAAGTGATAAGCCAGCAGGCTAACGTCGTGCTGAAGCAAATGTGCAATACGCTGTTTCTTGATTCCAGTCACAGCAGCATCTTCATTGCGCCAGAAATAACCATGGTGAACCAGAATAGCGTCTGCATTCCATGCAGTGGCTGCTTTCAATAAACGATGCGAGGCCGTTACACCACTGGCGATGCGGCGAACTTCTGCTCTACCTTCCACTTGCACGCCATTTGGACAGTAGTCACGAAAACGGTCGGGTTCCAGCAGGCTTGCGATATAATCGCGCAAATCATTCAACAACATATCGTTATCTTTAGAATTAACTATTTCGATAATACTTTAAATCAGCTTTTGTTTGCTATGCAAAATTTAATTCCATCGGATACAGGATGCGACGTATTTTCCCAGACTCATAATCCTCAGCATACCCTCACAAATTTATAAAGCATTCGGGTTGGATAAATAGATCCCTGAACAACATAAAACATTCATAATCATGCGTAAATTCTGGCTCTTATTCGCACAAGCCACCACTATCGGGCTGGCGGTATTATTTATTATCAACACGCTGAAGCCCGGCCTACTGTCCTCCGCTACGCGTAACGGCATCGTCACACTGCATGAAAGCGTAAGCACCAGCACCAGCCAAATTCCACCAGCAGGCTTCAGCGCTGCGGCACGCAAAGTCATGCCGACCGTGGTTAATATTTTTACCAGCACCGAAATAAAGAAACCCATGAATCCATTCATGGATGATCCGCGCTTCCGTTTCTTTTTTGGCGAGGAGTTCGATAGTGCTCCACAACGTGGTTCTAACTTAGGTTCTGGCGTCATTATCAGCCACGACGGTTACATCCTGACCAACCATCATGTGGTTGAAGCTGCCGACCAGATCGAAGTGGCTCTGGCCGATGGGCGCAAGGCCAAAGGACGCATTATTGGTTCCGATCCGGAATCCGATCTTGCCGTCATCAAAATCGACCTGCCCGGCACCATCCCGGCCATCACCTTCAGCCGCCCAGATCAAGCGCAAGTAGGTGATATCGTGCTGGCCATCGGCAACCCGTTCGGCGTGGGGCAAACAGTGACGATGGGCATTGTCAGTGCAGTGAAACGCAATCACCTCGGACTAAACACTTTCGAAAACTTTATCCAGACCGACGCAGCAATTAACCCTGGCAACTCGGGTGGCGCACTGGTAGATGTAAACGGCAATCTGATCGGCATTAACAGCGCGATTTACTCGCCCAATGGTGGATCACTCGGTATCGGTTTCGCTATTCCTGTCAGCACGGCAAAAAAGATTATGGAACAGATTATCCAAAGCGGCTCGGTGACACGCGGCTGGGTCGGCGTGGCAGTGCAGGAGATCACGCCAGAACTAGCGGAATCGTTCAAGCTCGGCAATATTCAGGGGGTATTAATTTCGGAGGTGGTGCGTGGCAGTCCGGCGAACAAAGCCGGTGTGCAAGCTGGCGACATTCTCACCATGGTAGATAATAAACAGTTGCTAACAGATTCCAGTTCTATGCTGGAAACCATCTCCAGTTTATCGCCCGGCAAAGTTGTGGCATTCAAGCTGTTGCGCGATCAGCGTGAAATGGTGGTGCAAGTCCAGGTTGGCAAGCGGCCTAGACCGAAAAAGCTGGAATAAAACCCCAGAGTACAAATCTTCGTCACAATACGGCGTTACTCGAAAAAAATTATCGCTTACATATCAACATATATGCTGCGCTCGAATTTTTTACTCGTGCCTTGTCTTTCCTAGAAACTTGAATTTTTAGAGGTGCCCATAAGAGAGATGGTTATCCATTTTTCGTTTCGACCGCTTTGGTGTCTTTTACCATCCACCCCGCCACCACGATGCCCACCTCATACAATAGCCACAATGGTATGGCGAGCATAAATTGCGACACAACGTCCGGTGGGGTGAGGAGAGCTCCGAGAATAAACGCCCCGACAATAACGTAAGGTCGGATTTCCTTGAGCTTGTCGATACTCACCATATCCATTTTAACCAACACCACCACTGCCACCGGCACTTCGAAGGTAGTGCCAAAAGCAAGGAACATCCCCATTACAAAACTCAGGTATTTGTCAATGTCGGTCATCACCGCGACGCCCTGTGGTGCTGCACCACTGAAGAAACCAAATACCAGGGGAAACACCACGAAATACGCAAATGCCATGCCGCAAAAAAACAACACCACACTGGCCATAACGAGTGGCAACATCAGACGCTTTTCATGTGCGTGCATTCCGGGCGCAACGAAAAGCCAGGCTTGGTACAATATATAAGGCAATGCAATCAGGAAGGCAGTCATCATTGCCACTTTAAGTGGCACAAAAAATGGAGTAATGACATCTATAGCGATCATCTGTCCACCTTTTGGCAACTTGGCGAGCATCGGTTCTGCGAGTAACGAATAAAGATCACTTGCCCACGGAACAAGGCAAATAAATACCAACAACAACCCTCCAAAAGCATATAGAAGGCGGGTGCGTAATTCGAGCAGGTGGGAAATGAAGCTTTCGCTAGTACTCATTAATCAATGGGGAATCTTTGTTGCTCGGGAGTCATCTGAAATTCGGGCTGTGCCTGCTGCACGCCGGCTTGTTTAGGTTGAGTTACGGCACCAAGAGGTTGCTGCACTGACTGATCCTGCGACGCCACCTGATCGTTATTACTGACTTGCTGATCTGCTTTTTGCTTCAACTGACGCAATTTCTCCTCCTGAACATGCAATTTACGAGCAGCCTCTTGCTGAGCATATAAATTACGTGTCGCCTCTTGATACGCTGATGAAATCGTTTTGAATTCAACCTCATCCGCAGAACTCTCACGCACTGAACCTTCGACATTGTCGCCACCTTGCATACTCAATGGTGGTGCGCCTATGTCTTTTTCACTGGCCTTGGGGAGATTTTTCTGCTCTGAAGTGCTCTGCTGCACGGTGGATGGCGCCTCGGAATTCAATTGCGATTGTTGATTGACGCTCTCCCTGGCCTGCTCCACTTGCTGATTGAGAGATTGCGTGACTTCTTGTGCATGCAGATTAAGGGTTTGTGTGACCTGATTCACGGCTTCTTCGGCACTCTTGTATTCCTGTTGTACCTTTTCCTGCAATTGCCGCAACTCTTCAATCCCTATGTCTCGCGCGATGTCAGCCTTGACGCTGCTGATATAGCGTTGCCCACGGCCCAGCAAATGACCGAGAGTACGCGCCACCTTGGGCAGACGTTCCGGGCCGATGACGATGAAGGCGACCACCGCAATCACCATCATTTCGGAGAAATTAACATCAAACATGGCTGCTAACTCGGTCTATGCGTTGGTATGACTCTTGTCTTTAACTTCGCCTTCGATGGTCTGACCACCCTGTTCCACTTGCTTGTGGGTGTCATCTTTAGCCACTTCTGGCTCTGAGCGCATACCTTCCTTAAAGCCCTTCATCGCGCCTCCCAGATCGCTGCCCATATTGCGCAGTTTCTTGGTACCAAATATCAAAATAACAACTAACAATACAATCAACCAGTGCCAAATACTGAATGAACCCATTTTTATTTCTCCTAAAAGTTTAAGTGGCGTTAATCCCGCCGCACCATGGGTGGAATATTTCCGCCGATGATATGAATATGCAGATGAAACACTTCTTGCCCTCCGCCGATGCCAGTGTTTATGACGGTGCGAAAGCCGTTGTTCAACCCCTGCTCTTTTGCTAATTTAGGCGCCAACAACAACATTTTTCCAAGTAGCGCCATATGACTGTCATTGGCTTCCATCAGTGACGCCAGGTGCAGCTTGGGGATCAGCATGATATGCACCTGCGCGATTGGGTTGATGTCGTGGAAGGCAAGCAACTCGCCGTCATCATACACCTTTCGGCTAGGGATTTCACCGCGAACTATCTTGCAAAAAATGCAGTTATCCACTCTTTCCTCCTTGACCTCACCCCAACTCCTGATGACATGAGCCAGTAGACACGTGCCATACCGATAAATTCACTCCTGCCCTTGAATAAATAAAATCTTAGGAGGCGTTACCCTTACGACTGGCCTTCTCATCAAGTCCGGAAACCCCTACCCGTTGCGCTAGCTCATTCAGCACATCGTTTACACACAATCCATGCTGCGCCAGCATGACCATACAATGAAACCACAGATCAGCGGTTTCATATACCAAATGTTGTTTATCGCCGCTTTTAGCGGCCAGCAGTACTTCGGTGGCTTCTTCGCCGACCTTTTTCAAGATGGCATCTTCACCTTTGCTAAACAGTTTGGCTACATATGAGCTTTCAACTGCTGCTCCTTTACGCGCCACTATTGTTTCCATCAGTTTTTGCAGAATATCGTTTGTCATTGCTTATGATTTCTTCTGATAAATTTCGTCGGGCGCTTTAAGCACCGGGTCGACTTCCACCCACCTATCTTTTTCCAGGCGACTAAAAAAACAACTGACTCGCCCGGTATGACAGGCAATTCCGCCAGCCTGCTCCACTTTCAATAAAACTACGTCACCATCGCAATCAAGGCGAATTTCCTGCACCCGCTGAATATGGCCGGATTCTTCACCCTTGTGCCACAGCTTTTTACGCGAGCGCGACCAATATGTCGCCTCGCCCGACTGGACGGTACGCTTAAACGCCTCGCGGTTCATCCACGCCATCATCAGCACGCAACCTGTACTTGCATCCTGTGCGATGACTGGCACCAACCCATCTGCCGCCCAGCTTATTTTATTCAACCAGGTATCGCTCATATCCGCACCTCAATACCTTGTTGCGCCATATATTGCTTGGCTTGTTGTATCGTGAATTCACCATAGTGAAAAATACTGGCCGCCAGCACCGCATCCGCGCCGCCCAACTTCACACCGTCCACCAAATTCTGTAACGTACCTGCGCCGCCGCTGGCGATGAGGGGGATTTCCAGCGCATCCGTCACCGCGCGCGTAAGCTGTAAATCGTAACCAATTTTGCTGCCGTCACGATCCATACTGGTAAGCAGGATTTCTCCCGCGCCCAATGCCTGCATCTTTTTAGCCCATTCCACCACATCCAGGCCGGTAGCCTTGCGTCCGCCATGGGTGAACACCTCCCAACGACCAGGCTGAACCTGTTTGGCATCTATTGCCACCACGATACATTGCGAGCCATATCGCCCTGCCGCGTCCGCCACCAGTTGCGGGTTGAGCACGGCAGATGTGTTAATGCTTACTTTGTCAGCGCCCGCGTTCAGCAGGTTGCGAACATCTTCCACTTGGCGCACACCGCCACCCACTGTGAGAGGAATAAAAACCTGCTCGGCCACTTGCTCAATGATGCGAAACAGAATTCCACGGTCATCGGAACTGGCGGTGATGTCGAGAAAAGTTAACTCGTCCGCGCCCTGCTCGTCGTATCGGCGCGCGATTTCTACCGGGTCGCCTGCATCGCGCAACTCAACAAAGTGGACGCCCTTGACCACGCGGCCAGCGGTTACGTCTAGACAAGGAATGATACGTTTGGCCAGCATATTAGTTAAGTGAGTGAAGAGGGAATGGGAACTTCCACACCTAGCTCTTCACATTTCTATTTGTAGTTAATTTATCCGCCAACTTTTGTGCCTCGGCAAAGTTTAAAGTCTCTTCATAGATGGCCCGGCCAGTTATCGCGCCGACAATACCATTGTCCTGTACCGCGCACAGCGCATGCACATCGTCGAGGTTGGTGATGCCGCCGCTGGCAATGACTGGTACAGTGAGTTCACGCGCCAGTTCCACCGTAGCGGGAATATTTACGCCAGATAACATGCCATCACGCCCGATGTCAGTGTAAATGATGGCTTCAATGCCATAACCTTCAAAACGCTTAGCCAAGTCAAGAACATCATGCCCAGTCACTTTTGACCAGCCGTCCACTGCCACCTTGCCTGCATTGGCATCAAGTCCTACCATGATGTGGCCTTGAAAAGCATCGCAGGCTTCATGCAGGAAGCCCGGCGTCTTCACCGCTGCAGTACCTATAATGACATAAGCTACTCCAATATCGAGGTAGCGTTCTATGGTTTCCAGATCGCGAATGCCACCACCTAACTGAATTGGCACATCCAGCCCAACCGCTTCCACGATGCTGCGGACAGCCGCCTCGTTCTTGGGCTTGCCGGCAAATGCGCCGTTCAAATCAACCAGGTGTAGGCGGCGCGCGCCCTGCTTTAACCAATGTAGCGCCATCGCTGCAGGGTCTTCGGAAAACACCGTAGCGTCTTCCATCAGCCCTTGGCGCAGGCGTACGCAATGTCCATCTTTTAAATCAATCGCAGGAATAATCAGCATGGCAGCACTATACAAGATGAACAAAAATAAAAAAATTAAACCGGTACCCAATTCACAAAGTTTTTCAGCAACCTCAGTCCGGCACCTTGGCTTTTCTCTGGATGAAACTGTACGGCAAATAAATTATCGCGCGCCACGGCACAGACAAACGGTTGTGGATAGCAACTAGTAGCCTGCACAAACTGTGCATCCTGTGGACATACATAGTAACTGTGCACAAAATAAAAGCGCGCGTTTTGATCTATGCCTTCCCACAGCGGATGGTTGCCATGCTGCACTTGATTCCACCCCATATGCGGCACCTTCAACTTATTATTCTGCGCATCGCACAAATTGCTGGCGAAGCGCACGACCTTGCCAGGCAGGATGGCTAATCCCGGAATATCGCCTTCCTCACTGTGTTCAAACAGCATTTGCAGGCCGATACAGATACCGAGAAAAGGTTTGGTCCGCGCCGCATGCAGCACTGCCGCACGCAACCCGCGCGCCTCCAGTTCGCGAATACAGTCTGGCATCGCACCTTGGCCGGGGAAAACCACACGCGCCGCCTGTTCTACTTCTTGCGGGTCGTCGGTCACCACGATAGACGCGGTTGGCGCAATGGTGCGCAATGCATGGTGCACCGAGCGTAGATTGCCCATGCCGTAATCAATTATCGCGATATCTACCATAGCTGTAAGTGATTTTTTATAAACCTAGATCCATGGCATGCAACACTCAATTTTATTGAGTACATTATCTCATTTATTATTTTGTTTATCGAAGCGCCTTGAGCATCTTTACAATGTACCTTTTGTGGAAGGCATCATGCCTGCCATACGCGGGTCGACCTCCAGCGCCACACGCAAAGCACGGCCGAATGCCTTGAACACAGTTTCCGCCTGATGGTGAGCATTATTACCAACCAGATTGTCGATATGCAATGTCACCAGCGCATGATTGACGAAGCCTTGGAAAAACTCATGAACCAAATCCACGTCAAACTCACCTATGTTGGAACGCACAAAATTCACATTGAATACCAAACCGGGGCGACCAGAAATGTCCAGCACTACGCGCGACAACGCCTCATCTAGTGGCACATAAGCATGACCATATCGACGCAATCCCTTTTTGTCTTCTACCGCTTGGCTGAACGCTTGACCAAGAGTGATGCCGATATCCTCAACTGTGTGATGTGCATCAATGTGAAGATCGCCATTGGCAACGATGTCCAAATCAATCATGCCATGACGTGCAACTTGATCAAGCATATGCTCGAGGAAAGGCAAACCGGTATCGAATTTGACCTTGCCGCTACCATCTAAATCCAACTTGATGGTGATCTGTGTTTCCAGGGTGTTACGAGTAACTTGCGCACTACGCATAATTTTCCCTAATGGATAGCCTAAACAAATTGATGAATACTTTCCTGTAATCCCCGAATGAACTGCTCGTTCTCCTGCGGAGTGCCCACAGTGACACGCAGACAATCAACCAATAGCGGGTGGGATTTGTTCAAATTCTTGATTAGCACACCCCGTTTTTTCAGTCCCTGAAAAATCTTGTCCGCATGCATCACACGGAACAAGATGAAATTAGCGTCACTGGTATAAGGTCGTACATCCGCTATTCCAACCAGCCGCTCATGTAACCAAGCACGATCCTGTTTGATCTGCTCAGCCTGCTGCAGCAGCACATCATGATACTGCAATAATTTTTCCGCCACCCGTTGCGTCAATACACCTATATTATACGGCAAACGGAGCTTCTCTAACTGTGCTAGCCACACCTTGCGGCCCACCAAAAAACCCAGACGCAAACCAGCCATGCCAAGCTTGGAAAATGTACGCATCACCAGCAGATTTGGGTAACGCGTCAGCATAGGAATAAAGCTGGCATCGGCAAAAGCATAATAAGCTTCATCCACCACCACCAAGCCGGGGGCAGCCTCAATAATTTGAGCAATAGCTTCCGTATCAAACAGATTTCCAGTGGGATTATTTGGATAGGACAAAAATACTAGCACAGGCTGATGCCGTTGCATGGCGGCCAGCGTGGCAGGCACGTCTAGCGCAAAATTTTCTGTCAGCGGCACGCCGACATATTGCATCCCAGTGAAAGCCGCAATCATTTTATACATCACGAACGATGGCTCGACGCTCAATAATGTAGCACCCGGTTTAGCGACCGCCAGCGCTAACAATTGAATGATCTCATCCGACCCGTTTCCAAGCAAAATATCCAAGCTCTGAGGCAAGCCGGTCACGGCGCGGATGCTGGCCTTTAGCCGCTGAGCATCGGCGTCAGGGTATCGGTTGATGGCGGCATCCGCCACCAGACGGGCGATCTCATCACGCAATGATTGTGGCAATGAATAAGGATTCTCCATCGCATCCAATTTGACCATGCCAGTGCTATCGGACACATGGTAGGCTTGCAGATCGAGCACTTCTTGGCGGAGTAAGCTTTCAGGTGTTACGACAAGGTTGGTAGAAGACATGAATTATCGATGCTGCATGAATTATCGTGCTGTTAGACCGCTGCATTTTATCCTAATCGCGCTACATTCTGGTCAATTTCCTTTGTGCCTCTGTACTATTTTCAGCCCTACGTTACCAACCAATAGCAATCTAAAGAGGCAAGTAGCATTAGTGGTGATGTCCACCTTCACCATGCGTATGGCCATGCTCCAACTCCTCGGCAGTAGCGGCACGTACATCGGTAACGATACCCACAAAGTTTAGCGTTTTGCCAGCAAGCGGGTGATTACCATCTACGGTCACTTCGGTATCAGTTACATCCACAACAGTGTAGAGCGAGTAATCGTCATCGTCGCCGTCTTCCACCCCACCCTCGAACTGCATGCCGATGGCAATTCCCTCCGGGAACAAATTGCGCGGCTCAACGCGAACCAAGTCATGCTCATACTCTCCAAAAGCATCGTCCGGCTCCATCGTGATTTTAACTTCAGCACCTACGTCCTTGCCCTGTAGCGCTTCTTCCACTGTCGGGAATATGCCGTCATAGCCACCGTGCAGGTAGCTAATGGGGTCTTCTGTTTTTTCCAGCAGGTTGCCGTTTGCATCAAGTAACTCATAGCGCACTGATACAACAGTGTCTTTTGCAATTTTCATTTCAACTCCTTTATCAGATTGAGAATTTCTTCGGCATGGCCGTGTGCATGAACACTATACAAAGCATGGCGTAACTTGCCCTGCTTGTCGATCACAAAAATGGAGCGGTTGATTGAAATTTTTTATGTTCATCTTCCTCTTTATCTCCGTCCATTTTCTCGTAAAGCATACCGTATTTTATGCAAATTTTAAATTCCACATCAGAAAATAATAGTTCAGATAGGCCATATTTATTCCGAACTTACCAAATCGCCATATGATGCATTCGATAATAATCCTACAAAATAATTCCCGCACTGAAGGTTGCACTTTTAATGTAAATTGAATCTGATTTTATTCGAACGAAAGTATTTTTGTGTGCATTGATATGGGTACAATATAAATTATGAAAACTGATTCTTCCATGCTTGGTGGATTAACTACAAAAGAGTTTCTACGCGATTACTGGCAAAAAAAACCCTTACTCATTCGCCAGGCATTCTCGCAATTCAATGGGTTGCTTGATCCGTTGCAGTTATTCGCCTTGGCTTGCACTGAAGATGTGCAGTCACGCCTCGTTACCCAACGGCACGGTCAGTGGCAAGTGCAGGATGGCCCATTTAAAGCGTCAAAGTTCGATAGCCTGAAAAAGAGCAAGTGGACTGTGCTGGTTCAGGGAGTAAATCAGCACCTGCCAACTGCAGCCGCGCTATTACAGAATTTCAGCTTCATACCGCATGCGCGTTTGGATGATCTGATGGTGAGTTATGCCCCCAAAGGGGGAGGCGTGGGTCCGCATTTCGATTCTTATGATGTGTTTCTTTTACAAGGCTCGGGGCATCGTCGCTGGCAAATTTCTGCGCAGCAGGATCGTACTTTGGTAGAAGGCGCCCCATTGAGGATTCTGCAAAACTTCCAAGTGGAAAAGGAATGGGTGCTAGCACCAGGCGACATGCTCTACCTGCCGCCGCATTATGCTCATAACGGCATCGCCGAAAGTGATTGCATGACCTATTCCATTGGTTTCCGCACCCCGGCTTATCAGGAATTGACCGAACAGTTTCTGGTGTACTTACAGGATCGGATTTGCTTGGACGGCATGTATGCCGATCCGGATCTGAAAATTCAACGTCATCCCTCAGAAATTAGTACAGATATGCTTCGTCAAGTGGAGCAGATCATCCGGCAGATACAATGGACTAAGGGCGACATTGCCAATTTCATCGGTAGCTATCTCAGCGACCCTAAGCCGCATATATTTTTTGATCCACCTACGAAACCACTTAGTCGTGCTCGCTTCAAACAGGCGATACTAAGCTGCGGCGTGGCGATGGCTCTGAAAACGCAGATGCTGTGTCATAACAGCGTGGTATTCATTAACGGTACGGCGCACACCGTCGACAAACACACTTATCGGGAATTACGTTCTCTCGCTGATGCGCGCCAGCTCGATTCCACTGTAGGCCTGTCGGGGGAAGCATTTGAATTACTTTATCTGTGGTACACAGATGGCTATATTGTACCTATTGCAAACAAGCAGTTGGCATGACACTTTGAGCAAGGAAGCTACGACTGCCATCACAAATGGAATTGAAATCAAGCCGAATAAATCGCGCCGAGAATGCAGGGGTGGCGTGCACCAGTAACGGCGGTCAAATTGACGGCATCACCGTGTAAACGCTGCTTTGCCAGCCAGGCAAAAGCGATAGCTTCCAGCCAGTCAACTCCCATGCCTAGCGTGTCAGTCGCTTGAATGCGGCAATCCGGCAAGGAGATGCGCATGCTTTGTATTAAGGCTTGATTATGTGCGCCACCACCACACAAATAAATCTCTTGCGCGCCTTCACAAAAACAATGGATTGCGTCTGAAATAACGCGACTGCTGAATGCGAGAAGAGTGGCCTGTACATCGACAGGCGCTTCGTCACCACATAACTTGCTGTTCAGCCAGGCCAGGTTAAACAAATCACGCCCACTACTTTTTGGAGGCACGGCGTGCAAAAAAGGTTCATCCAGCAACTTTTGCAGCAGCGCTGGAATGATCTGTCCGCTGGCGGCCCACGCACCATCCTGATCGTAAGGCTCTCCACACTGTAGTGCAATCCATGCATCCATCAACATGTTGCCTGGGCCACAATCGAAGCCTGTAGTATGACTCTTGGGTGGGAGGTTAGTAAGGTTACTGATCCCGCCGATGTTGACAATCACACGATGAATGCTTGGGTGGCGCAATAACCTGTCGTGAAACGCAGGAACGAGCGGTGCACCCTGTCCTCCTGCGGCAATGTCACGGCTGCGGAAATCACTAACTACAGTAATGCCGCTCAATTCAGCCAGCGAGGCCGCATTGCCCAATTGCAGAGTATAACCTTGGCTCGGGCGATGGCGTATGGTCTGTCCGTGGCAGCCAATAGCGCGCACTTGATCAAGCGTGATATTTGCCGCTTGCAGTAAGGTTGCCGTTGCTGCCGCATACAAGCTCGCCAATTCATTACTGATTAACTGCATCTGATGTAGCTCATCATTTGCGGGGTGGTGCAGGGCTAGTAGCGCGTCCTTGAGCTTACTTCCATAAGATTGGAAATAGGTAGCGAGCAACTTGGGGGAGCTGGTGGAGAAATCAACCAAGACGACATCAATGCCGTCCAGGCTGGTGCCAGACATGATGCCTATATATAACTCAGAATGGTTCTGAACTATTTGAATCTGCTTAACGTGATTTTGTTCAGTCAAGTTTGGCCAAGTTAGTGTCGCGCAACAAGCCCAAGCGGGCGGTCAGGCTGCGGGTAGCTTCCTGAAAGGCAAGCTTCTGTGTATTGTCCAGGGGGGCGGCATTCGGCAATGCAACACGCAAGGGGTCGCGATGCTGAGCATTGACCATGAACTCATAATGCAAGTGCGGCCCCGTAGCCAAACCAGTCATACCGACAAAGCCAATAATATCCCCCTGCCCCACACGCTGGCCGCGGCGCAAGCCGCTAGCAAAACGCGATAGATGTCCGTATACGGTGGTGTGGTGGCTCTGATGCGCCACCATCACAACATTACCATAACCGCCTTGTTTGCCGACAAAGGATACAGTCCCATCGGCAGTTACCTTAACCTTGGTGCCTAGCGCTGCGGCATAGTCCACGCCTTTATGCGCACGCCAAGTGTTCAGCACCGGGTGAAAGCGCGACAGACTAAAACCGGAACTAACGCGTGAAAATTCAAGTGGTGAGCGCAAAAATGCCTTCCGCATACTCTTACCATCTGGCGAGTAATAATCACCATGGCTGCTGTCAGCTTTGAAGTAAACCACGCGGTAGCTCACTCCTTGACTGATAAACTCGGCAGCCCGAATACGTCCGGCACGAACCGGTTCGCCGTTGCTATAATTCATTTCATAAACCACGCTGAATTTGTCTCCCTTGCGCAGGTCACGATGGAAGTCGATATCGCCACCAAAAATGTCAGCCAATTGGCTGACCAATTGGTTGGCGGTCGATTCCGGCAGGCCAGTTGCATCGATAGCAGCAAACAGAGTACTGCTAATCTCGCCAGAACGCATGAGTAGACGTTGTTCAAGCAAGGGGGGCCGTATGCTGGTCTTGAAGCCGCTGATCCCTTTCTCGATAACAATCTGGCTACCTTTGTTATCAAGGTAACGCAACGCCAGAAGACTACCGTCCGCATTGGTTTCAGCTTGCACGAATTTACCTACAGCAAGAAGTTGGCGGACGGATGCGGCGGCTTGATTGCGACGCAGATATTCGCTTGCAGAGGAATCTTCTACTTGCATACGGCGCAGGAGTTCAGTTACTGTATCTCCACGTTGCACGAGTTCATTGCGCCAGAATGTGGCGGCCTTGGAATTGGTGGCACTGGTAATAGTTGGAGTGTCATGGGGCAGGACGATTTCTTCCGCGACCATTGTAAGGGGGGTATAGGCATTGTCAGACTGCGGTACAATTCCAAATGCAGTGACCACGCCAAGCAAGGGCAGACTGGATAAAGCGACGAGCCAACGCAGCTTTAATTTTTTTTCTTGTGTGAGGTTATTTGGACTTAACATTTACGTCTCCTGACTACCGCGTTCTCATAAATGTCATGAGAACTATTTTTCGAATTATCTGCAACTTTACCAGAAATCAGCCATCCCTCAAAATCCATCGGCCAAATACCGACCAATGGTCAATTTACATGCACAGGCGGTTAAAACATTTTGTGCCTCTAAACTATTTTCGGCTTAACCAACTTTTTATTTAATCTTGAACAAATTTTCAGCATTAAGTAAGCTCTCCGGTTCCAATGTGCTGCTATGTATCAACAATACTTTATGACGTGACAGCGCCCCTTGCTTTAGCTCGACGTTGCGTAGTGGAACATTAAAACTACCAGCAATGAAGCGCAGCAGCGCTCCATTGGCACGCCCCTCAATGGGTGGCGCGGCTAGGCGAATCTTCAGTGCATCACCATGCAAGCCAATCACCTCAGTGCGTTTGGCACCGGGCTGAACATGCAACACCAGCGTAATGACATCTCCTTCGCGGCGATACCACACGTTCAAAACAGACTTAAGACTAAACTTTCCAACCAACGCAGTGGCACGATAAGGATGAGTTGGCACACGATAAGTAATAGTAGCAAGGTGAAATCTATATTGCCGAAGGGCGGAATACGCCGTTGCAGGGGCAGAAGGAAGGGCTGTGTCACTGCGGCCATCAAACTTGCCATCGGTGAATGTGGATTAAACCACGATAAGAGTGCCTGAATAAACAGCGCCGCCATAAGTAAGTATAGGCTGAGCTTGAGCAGCTTGACCGCTGTCCACATAAACAGTCCGAGCACGGGGAAATCAATAGGCAAACCTTGCAACCAGAGCGTGACAGCGAGATAAATCGCTTCCACCACGAAAGCCAGCAGCAAGGTGGCCATATCGAAACCCCAGGCAGAAGGAATAAACCGGCGCGCTCGCAGTACCAGAAAATTGGTAAGCGTCATAATGAATGCACCCAATGGGTTGCGCATGGGCGCGCGTAGCCATTGTAAATGGAAGCGCAGTAACAATATGACAGCGAACGGCTGCAACAAAGTATCAAACAAAAATTGTAGTGCTTCACTCAGCATGGCGCCCCCCCAGTTCGTCTCCCATTTCCATGGCGCGCTTGGCTGCAGCCTGCACCGCCGTAACAATATGTTGCTTGACCGCATTGGCTTCCATGCTGAGTAGAGCGCACTCGGTTGTGCCATTTTTGGAAGTAACGCGTGCGCGCAACACGCTCACCTCATCGCTACTGGCATCGGCAAGTTTAACTGCACCGCTGAAAGTATTGATTGCCAAATGGCGAGCCGTTTCTGCATCGAAGCCAAGTTCGCTGGCAGCCTGTTGTAGCGCCTCGATAAAATAAAACACATAGGCAGGGCCACTGCCAGATACCGCAGTAACCGCATCCATCATTACTTCGTCTTGTAGCCATATAGTGCTGCCCACCGCAGCGAGTATGGTTTGCGCTGTGTTGCGCTGCGCCTTATTTACTGCAGGCAGCGCATACAGGCCAGTAATTCCGCTCTGAATTAAGGCGGGCGTATTGGGCATGGCGCGCACAATATTTTGCGAACCCAGCCAATGCGCCAGATCAGCGGCGCGAATACCGGCCGCTATCGAGATAAGCAATTGCCCAGTCAACAATGGCGCCAGGCTAATTGCGACCCCATGCAACTGCTGCGGCTTGACCGCTAATACAATTACATCACTGCCCGCCACCCCCACCTCCAGCTCGGCTACCGCTTGCACCCCGAATTCTTCATGTAACTTGGCATGTTGGCTGACATTGACTTCCACTACGCCTACCTGCGCGGCAACAAAATTCTGTTTAAGCAAGCCGCCAATGAGTGCGGTCGCCATGTTGCCGCCCCCGATAAAACAAATTTTCATTGATTTCCTCCGTAATTTCTTTCACCAAAAATTGCCGATCCGATGCGCACGATAGTCGCCCCTTCCAGTATTGCCGCACTGAAATCATGCGACATTCCCATCGATAAAGTATCCAGTGCCAACCCTTGCGTATTGATCTGCTGCACAAGCTCGTGCAGCTTAAAAAATGGGTTGCGTTGGGCTTCCAATCCTTCAGCAGGCGCAGGAATGGCCATCAGCCCGCGTAACTTAAGTTGCGGCAGACTCGCCACAGCCTGTGCCAGCTCCACCAATCCGCCAGGCGCTACGCCGCTCTTGCTGCCTTCTCCGCTCACATTAACCTGTATGCATACATTTAGTGGCGGCAAACTGGCTGGCCGCTGAGCTGACAGGCGCTCAGCGATTTTCAGCCTGTCAACGCTGTGTACCCATGCGAAATGCGTTGCAATGGCCCGCGTTTTATTACTCTGTACCGGCCCGATGAAATGCCACTGTATCGGCAAGTCACGAAGCAGCTCAATTTTATCCAAGGCTTCCTGGATGTAACTTTCGCCGAAAGCGCGTTGCCCTGCCCGGCATGCTTCGCGCATTGCAACAGCAGATACACCCTTGCTCACCGCCAGTAGCTCAATACTATCCTTGCGCCGATGAGCCATGCACATAGCCTGTGCAATAGCATCATTGACAGCTTGCAAGTTGGAAGTAATCGCGGTCATAATCAACTGATCGTCAAATCGAATGCCGCATTAATTTGTGATGATTGCACAGTATCTTGCCTGATAAGCATCAATGTGAAGATGCGGTAGAGGCGCCATTAATCGTGCCCCTAACTTACTTTTCATGCGATAGTTCAGTTCTGCGAATTTACTAGGATTATATATGGACATTACCGAACTGCTCGCTTTTGGTGTCAAAAACAAGGCTTCCGATTTGCACCTATCTGCTGGGTTACCGCCGATGATTCGTGTGCATGGTGACATACGCAAAATCAACCTGCCGGTAATGCTGCACGCGGAAGTGCATGAAATGATGTACGACATCATGAACGACGAGCAGCGCAAAATTTATGAAGAACACAAAGAAATCGATTTCTCTTTTGAGATCCCAGGACTTGCGCGTTTCCGCGTAAATGCCTTTATCCAACATCGCGGTGCGGGTGCAGTGATGCGTACCATTCCGTCTAAAATATTGACCCTGGCAGACCTCAGGGCACCCAAAATTTTTGAGTCTATTGCCGATTATCCGCGCGGCTTGGTGTTAGTAACTGGCCCAACCGGCTCGGGCAAGTCCACCACGTTGGCAGCGATGGTTAATCATCGCAACGAACATGAAATGGGGCACATCCTGACCGTGGAGGATCCAATTGAATTTGTGCACGAAAGTAAAAAATGTTTGGTCAACCAACGTGAAGTCGGCGCGCATACACTTTCATTTCAAAATGCTTTACGTAGCGCATTGCGCGAAGATCCAGACATTATCCTGGTAGGTGAAATGCGCGACTTGGAAACCATACGCCTTGCCATGTCTGCAGCTGAAACCGGTCATTTGGTGTTCGGAACATTACATACCAGCTCTGCGGCTAAAACCATCGACCGCATCATTGACGTTTTCCCCGCTGACGAAAAGGAAATGGTGCGCGCCATGCTGTCAGAATCACTGCGTGCAGTCATTTCACAAACCTTGCTTAAAACCAAAGACGGTACCGGACGTGTAGCAGCCCATGAAATTATGATTTGCACTCCTGCCATCCGCAATCTGATCCGCGAAGCCAAGGTGCCACAGATGTATTCCTCCATCCAGACCGGCAGTGCTCTTGGAATGCAGACGCTAGACCAATGCCTGCAAGATCTGGTCAAGCGCAATGTTGTATCATTGGCGGAAGCGCGTACCCAAGCATCTAACAAGGATACGTTCGTCGGTTAATCAGCGGTTTACCTGGAGTTCATCATGGAAAGAGATCAGGCTACAGAGCTAATGCATAATCTATTGCGGGGGGTGATTGCCCAGAAGGCATCTGACCTGTTTATCACAGCCGGATTCCCGCCCGCATTCAAGGTAGACGGCATGATGACCCCCGTTTCACAGCAGGTGCTTACACCGCAACACAGTATGGCATTAGCGCGCAGCATCATGAATGACCGCCAGGCCGCCGAATTCGAAGCTTCACACGAATGTAATTTTGCTATTAGTCCGGCCGGCATTGGCCGCTTCCGCGTTAATGTGTTTGTGCAACAGCAGCGTGTAGGCATGGTGTTGCGCACCATCACCACCCAGATCCCCGATCTTACTGAAATGGGGATGCCAGAGATACTCAAGGATGTGACAATGACCAAACGCGGACTGGTCATTTTGGTTGGTGCCACTGGCTGCGGCAAATCCACAACATTGGCGGCCATGATTGGCTACCGTAACCAGAATACTCACGGCCACATCATCACCATCGAAGATCCGGTTGAGTTCGTGCATGAGCACATCAACTGCCTCATCACTCACCGTGAGGTTGGAGTAGACACAGATTCTTGGCAAGTCGCATTGAAAAACACATTGCGCCAAGCACCGGATGTCATTTTCATCGGTGAGATCCGCGACCGCGAAACCATGGAATATGCTGTGGCATTCGCCGAGACCGGCCATCTGTGCATGGCCACTCTACACGCCAACAGTGCGAATCAGGCGCTGGATCGCATCATCAACTTCTTCCCGGAAGATCGCCGCGAGCAATTGCTGATGGATTTATCTCTCAATATCAAGGCATTTATTTCTCAGCGCCTAATCCCGCGAGTGGATGGGACAGGCCGCTGTGTGGCCATGGAAATCATGCTTAACTCACCGCTCATCTCTGACTTGATCTTCAAGGGCGAGGTGCTTGCAATAAAGGGGGTGATGTCAAAATCGCGCGAGATTGGGATGCAGACCTTCGACCAAGCGCTGTTCGATCTGCACGAAGCCAACCTGATCAGCTATGAAGAAGCGCTAAAGAATGCCGACTCGGTCAACGATCTGCGCCTACGATTAAAGTTGGAAAGTCAAAGCTCCAAAGATCTTGACATAATGGCGGGGCTGGATCACTTGCAGATGACTTGACCTGCCTGGATTCGCAGAGACTCCAGCTCATTAAGATTGCGAAGGTGCAATCCGCGCGAACGTCTTTACCGGTGACAGCTATAAAATCGAAGTCAATCACTGCGAGTATGAACGCACGAACGGGGGGCTATTTCTCCTGTAATTTAATTTTACTCGTGATTGAAACATTGCCGGCGGCTGATGCACCAATAATGATGGTGCATAATCGCACTCTGGCAAATCACTCCAAAACTTCGCGCTCAATTTCTTCCACGGTGACATGGCGCACGTCCTTGCCCTTGACCATATAAATCACATATTCGGACATATTCTTGGCATGATCACCGATGCGCTCGATGGCCTTGGCGACAAACAGAATTTCCAGCGCAGTCGAGATGGTGCGCGGGTCTTCCATCATAAAGGTGATAAGGTAGCGCATGATGGTGCGGAATTCCTCATCAACCAACTCATCCTGACGCACCACTTGAGCCGCATAGGCAAGATCAAGACGAGCAAAGGCATCCAGCGATTTACGTAGCATGTCCAGAGCCATTTCGGCGGCATGTTTGATCTCCGTATAACGCGGCAGGATGAGACTTTTCCTCTGCGACAGCAGTTTGCCCATGCGCGCAATTTTTTCCGCCTCGTCGCCAATACGTTCGAGATCAGTAATGGTCTTGATTACCGTCATCACCATACGCAAGTCACCTGCGGCAGGCTGACGACGGGCGATAATCTGGTTGCAGCTTTCGTCGATTTCCACCTCCATCGCGTTAACGCGATGGTCATCATTAATAATGCGGTTCATCAGCGGCACATCGCCACTAACCAGTGCCTCAACAGAGAGTCGAATTTGACTCTCCACCAGCCCACCCATTTGTAATACTCGTGCACGCACCGCTTCCAGCTCGGCATCAAATTGCTTAGAGGTATGTTCAGTGGAGGCCATAATTCAAATCCTTTTAGGGATAAAAGTTGGGAGATACTATTCGCATACTGTGATGATTTTACTACATACTAAGCAGTAAAGGCCTGCACCCCGCTTGCAGATCCCAGCAACAGTACGTCCGCCCCACGACGCGCAAACAGGCCGTTGGTAACCACACCCGTAATATTATTCAACGTAGTTTCCAGCTCCACCGGATTAAGTATTTTCAGGCCAGATATATCAAGAATAAGGTTGCCGTTGTCAGTTACAAAACCCTCACGCAATTTGGGCTGACCACCCAACAGCACCATCTGGCGTGCCACATAGCTGCTAGCCATGGGGATCACCTCCAGCGGCAATGGGAAGCGCCCAAGAACATCTACCAGCTTGCTGGAATCGCATAAACAAATAAATTTTTTGCTCGCGGCGGCTACTATTTTTTCGCGCGTCAATGCGCCGCCGCCGCCCTTAATCATATGCAAATGACGCGTAATCTCGTCTGCTCCATCCACATACACAGATAGGCTACCTACATCATTCAGCGCAACCACCTGGATGCCATGCTCTTTTAAGCGCTGGGCTGAAGCCTCGGAGCTGGCCACCGCACCACATATTTTATTCTTGATCTTCCCCAGCTCGTCAATAAAGAAATTGGCGGTCGAGCCGGTGCCCACTCCCACAATACAATTTGCCGGGACATACGCTATTGCGGCTTGTGCCACCGCCAGCTTTAACTCATCTTGCGTCATCGTTACGCTGCCTCAATTTAACAAATATTGTTTCTCGCTCCGGATTATTGCAGGAATTAGCAATTTTAGAAACACTAGGCATCTTCTATATTATGATATCTGGCGGATTCAAAAGATCATCGTACGATCTTGCTAGGCAAGCTGTCACCAGAGAAATGATGACCTTACCTTTTGTAATGGTACATTTACCTCAGCAAAGCCACCCTTAGCCGTACATTTTCTTAGCCATACATTTGCGGAGCTTCGCGGAGCGAACGCCATTTTTATAGATGACAAACCATAACGGAAACACTGTTCCATTACAGCACGAGGGTGTTCCATCGCCATGGATTTGCCACTATGCTCAATTAATCCGTAGCGGCGGTCAGGTGCTCGATTTAGCTTGTGGCAGCGGACGCCATACGCGCTGGCTTGCGGCCAACAATTGGCAAGTCAACGCCGTGGATAGTGATGCGCAAGCTCTTGCCGGGCTGCAACAGCTATCCAATGTATCAACCCTGATCGCCGACTTGGAGAATGATATTTGGCCATACTCTGGCCATCGCTTTCATGGCATAGTTGTCAGCCGTTATCTGCATCGGCCACTATTTCCACGACTGATCGAATCACTGCATGCTGGTGGAGTGCTGATCTACGAAACCTTCATGGATGGCAATGAGCGTTTTGGGCGACCAAAAAACCCGGATTTTTTGCTGCGCTCTAACGAATTATTGGAGGTTTTTTCCCCGCACCTGACAGTAATTGCCTATCAACAAGGTGAATTTCAAGAGCCAGGCTCCACCGTCATGCAACGCATTTGCGCAGTGTCCGAAAGGCGCAACAATTAATTCGAGTTGGAATTGTTAATTTTCGTCCAAGCCCTTCTTGATGAACTTAACATCGAGCTGTTTTAATTTTCGATATAAATGGGTGCGTTCCAAACCAACGTTCTTCGCCACGCGGGTCATATTACCGTTCTCTTTATTTATATGATAATTAAAGTACAAGCTGTCAAAATGATCACGCGCTTCGCGTAATGGCAAGTCGAGCGGCAACGGGAATTGCGCCGCAGCCTCCCAAATGGTCGGCGCGCCTCCCCTGTCAGTTAAATCTGCTGATGTGACTTCCCGCCGAATATTTGGTGCTGCACCCAGCTTGATTGCCTTGGCAACGGCATCAAGCAATTTCTGCAACGCAATTGGTTTTTCAAGGAAATCCACTGCACCAATGCGCGTCGCCTCAAGTGCTGTTTCTATGGTGCCATGCCCTGACATCATGACCACTGGCATAGTCAACAAGTTCTGTTCCGCCCACTCTTTAAGCAGACTTACTCCATCGGTATTCGGCATCCAGATGTCCAGCAATACCAAATCGGGCACCTGCCGGCTGCGAAAATCGCGAGCCTGAATAGCATTTTCAGCCAGATGCACATGATAACCTTCGTCAAACAAGATTTCCGAAAGCAACTCGCGTATCCCGATTTCATCATCTACCACTAGAATTTCTTTGGCTGCCATTTTCACACGACCTCTATCAATAAGGGCAAGGTAACACTTACTTTCGTTCCACCAGTTGCTACATTTTCAATAACAATACTTCCGCCGTGTTCCTCTACAATTTTTTTCACGATTGCCAAACCTAGCCCAGTACCCTTGGACTTAGTCGTCCGATAAGGTTCGAAAGCGCGCGCCAGCAAATGCTCGGGAAAACCGCAGCCATTGTCTTGCACACAAAGTTTTATTGCGCCACCTTCCTCTGTCGTGCTCAGGATAATTTCCCGTTGAGTCACGTTTTGTAAAGCGTCATACGAATTCTGCAATAAATTATGAATCACTTGACGCAAGCGTGTCGCATCCCCTTTCACCCAAGCCTGGGTCGCATTCAAGCGCAAGGTAATCGGACTGCTGTTAGCTTCATACAACCCGAGCACTTCGCGTAGTAACAGGTGCATGTCCAGCACCATCAACTTGGGCGCTGGCGCCCGGGCATAATCGGCGAATTCAGTTACCATGTTTTTCATTGCCGCCACTTGACTCACGATAGTCTGCGTGGCTCGCTGTAATAGCTGTGCGTCGCTGCTGTCCAGCTTGGCGCTCAACTTGTGTTGAAGGCGCTCCGCAGACAGCTGAATAGGTGTCAGCGGATTCTTTATTTCATGCGCCAAACGACGCGCCACTTCGCCCCACGCTGCCTGACGTTCCGCTTGTAGCAAATAGGTAATATCGTCGAACACCACTACGTAGCTATTGTCCGCCGCTGTGGACAATCGGGTGCCGCGCATTAATAATATCTGATCACCATTCTTGCTAAGCCGCTCAATCTGACGCTGCCATTCGCCGCTTGTCACTTCATTAAAGGCCTGCATGACCGCATCTGAAAAGGGGCGTAACAGGGGATGCCGCACGGCGATTTCCGCTAAGGGCACATCCTGCATGTCCAGGAGCGATACCCCAAGTATCTGCGCCGCACTACTATTGACGGAACGCAGCCTGAATTGCTCATTCACCACTAAAACGCCAGACGATAGGTGTGCCAGCATGCTTTCCAGGTAGGCTTTAGCATCTTCCGCTTGACGTTGTTGCTGCTCGCTCGTGGTTTTCGCATCGGCCAATTGTAATGTCATCTGGTTGAAGAGCCCGGTCAGCGCACCCAACTCATCACTGCTATTAATCGGATGCTGACGCGAAAAATCGCCCTGCGCTACCGCCCGCGTTCCTTCGGCCAGCGCTGCGAGCGGTGCGCTTAGGCGATCACTGATAAAAAAAGCAGCTGACACCGCGCTCAACAATACAATCAACAGCGATAGCGTTAGTGTGATGCCATACAAGCGTTTCAATCCCAGACGAGACAGTGACATCTCCTGATAATCGCGATAAACCGTCCGTACCATTTCTGCGTCAGCAGCAAGCTGTTTGGGGACTGGTTGCGTTAGCTGCAGAATGCGCGTCTCGGCTGACAGTTGCAGTGGCTTAACCAGCACCAGCACACGTAATATCAGGCTGTTATCAGGCAGTGTATCAATAATGCTATTTAACCCCTGCTGGCTTGCCTCACGCAGCATTTCAGCGCCAGGCATATCTGGAAGCAGCTTGCGGCTGCTACTGGCAAACGCAAATAACTTTCCGCTTTTGTTAAACAATGCAACATCCTGAGCTGTACCTTTGCCTATTAGCTGACCCAACGTTTTTGAGTATTGATCTGGAGATTGCTTTGCAAGTAACAGGGCAGTTGACTGACCTTTTTTGCTCAATTCATTAAGACCCGTTTCCAGCGCATTTCGGCCCAGGTTCAAACCGCTCTCCAACGCTTTTTCTACCCGAAGATCGAACCACGACTCGATGCTCTTATCAAGAAACTGTACCGAAACAGCATATACCAGCAGACCGGGCAGGATCGCAATCAAAATGAAAAATAGCGTCAGTCGCAGGGTGAGTTTCGCACCGAATACTTGAGCCTTAAGCTTGCCGCGTAACTGCCATAATTGATAGCCAACCAGCACGGTTAAGTACGATGCCAGAACCCCGGCCAAAGTCAGCAGTACATAATAATTGCGCGAAAACAGCTCGGTATTGGCACTGGCGCTTGACAGCAGATAAAGCAGGAAACCGCCAAGCAGTGCGCTGATGAAAATTAAATACTTCACCGCCTATTCACTTTCGCGGTCTGGGGCAGATACGATGGGACGTACTGTCCATCGGTACCAATTGGAATCAAAGTTCCAATCTTGGGTAGCCAAGGCATTGACTTGCAAAGGTTTCGGTAATTGCGTTACATCCAGACGCATTCGCGTGGCAGCAATATAGTCGCCCTTTTGGGGTAACAGCGAAGAAATATAACCCTCGTTTTTCTGGAACAGCGCAGCATCAATTGGTGTAGCAGACTGATGGCTGATAATACGCAGTGCATCGCCCAGGCTAGAAAAGTTTTGAAACAGCGAGCCGCGTGTGATGCGGTACTGGCGCGTCAGTTTGTTGTAAGATAATTTGGCAGTTTGTTCATTTTTTACGATAACCTCGTCCATCCAGTACCAACGTGGGCGAATCAGGCTGAACTCGCTAATGAAATACAGAGGCACCCCGCGCGTCAGTGCTTGATCTACAACGAAGTTCAAGCTAATGTCGAAATCAGCCGAAAACTGATAACTACCGTCAGATAACCGTGCCTCCGTTTTACGCACACTGATACCCTCGGCACAGACGGCCGAAATGCCTAGCCACAATGCCAGCAGCACAGCCAACAATCGTACCAGGTTATGCATGCTTTTGCAGTAATGCATAAAAGAAACCGTCGCGCTGGTCATCGGGGAATATTTGACCTTCATTTAAATTGGGTATGGTCAGCGGCAATTGTTTGCCATCATTATGCTGGTTTAAAAATTCATCAATAACTTGCTGGTTTTCTCGCGCAAAAATGGAACAGGTTACATATAGTAACTTTCCATCTCTTTCCAGCAACCGCCACAACGCGCACAGAATATGCAACTGCTGTTGCGCGAATCCATCAATATCACCCGGACGACGCAGCCACTTTATGTCGGGATGGCGCCGGACCACGCCAGAGGCGGAGCAGGGTACATCGGCCAGGATTCGATGAAATGGTTTGCCATCCCACCAGCTATCGGGCTGTGCCGCATCACCGCTTTGCAACTGTGCATGCAATTGCAGGCGTTGCAGGTTTTCACGTACCAATTCCAAACGTTGCGCATTTTTGTCCAAAGCGAGCAGATCAAGTTGTGCTAACTCAAGTAGGTGAGTACTTTTTCCGCCCGGTGCAGCGCACGCATCAAGCACCCGCATACCGTTTTGCACGTCCAACAAGCGTGCTGCGTATTGCGCGCCCGCATCCTGCACTGAAACCAGACCGTCGAAAAATCCTGGTAACTTATTTACCGGGAGAGGGTGTCCCAGCAGCACGGCATCTGGCTCGATTAAACTGGCCGGAATATCATGCTGCGCAAGCAGTGCCAGATAATCTGCTGAACTGATTAATCGACAATTCACACGCAGTGTCATGGGCGGGTGCTGGTTACCCGCCAGCAAAATAGCCTCCGAATGCCTTCCATATTGCGCCTGGACTGCAGCTATCCACCATTGCGGATAGGCATAACGGCCTTCCTCGCTAGAGGCCGCGACTGTAAGTAACGCCTCGCGGTTGCGCAAAAAATTGCGCAGTACCGCATTTGCCAGTCCTCCAGCTGCTGCATTGTACTTTCGCACAGCACGCACGGCATGATCTACCACTGCGTGGGGCGCCGCTTTGGTATGCAGCAGTTGATACAAAGCCACTAACAACAAGCAACGTAGTTGCAAATCCTGCACCGGCTTGTGCAACAATTGATCCAGCACGCGCACTAACTGACCATAAAAGCGCAGCGTACCATAACTCAAATCCTGTAGCGCACCACGTTGTTGTGGTGTTAATTCGGATCTAATCTGCTCAGGCGGAGACTGCAAAGCCACACTCAATGTCTGGCTCAGGTTGCGCCCGGCCAACACTTGGCAGACAACTTGGCTGGCACCCCGTTGTGCTATATGCATGTCAAAGGACTGAAATGCAACGGTCGCCGAGATGCACTGCAAACCCCTGCATAAACTGCACCGCAGGCAATGCTTTGGCATTCTGGCGCTGCAATACTTCAAGGCATAATGCTCCTTGGCCGCATGCCACAATAATGCCGTTTTTTTCTACAGCCAGCACGGTTCCCGCATCACCTTCAGCCCCGTCGCGCACACTGGCCTGCCAGATTTTGACAGGTACCCCATTAAGAATTGTATATGCGATAGGGAAAGGGTTATAAGCATTCACCGCACGCATTATTTGTGTGGCATTTTCTGACCATTCAATTAACGCTTCTGTCTTGCTGACTTTGGCAGCGTACGTTGCTTCGGCCGCATTCTGCGGCACTGACTTTAATTGCCCTTGCTCCAGCAAGCACAGTGCCTCGACGATAGCTTCAGCGCCCAGCTTCGCCAATTTGGCATGCAACGTTTGCGTGGTGTCATGCGCAGTAATCGGACAGGCCTTTTTAAGCAACATATCGCCAGTATCGAGTCCTGCGTCCATTTGCATAATGGTAATACCGGTTTTATCGTCACCCGCCAGAATAGCGCGCTGAATAGGCGCTGCACCGCGCCAACGCGGCAATAGTGAAGCGTGAATATTCAGGCAGCCGTAGCGTGGCAACTGCAGTAGCGCTGATGGCAGTATGAGCCCATAAGCCGCAACCACCATTACATCCGCCGCATAATTGGCTAGCTCATGTTGCACATCGACAGATTTTAATGAAGCAGGCTGTAGCAGGGGCAAGTTACGCGCCAAGGCAAGTTGCTTGACTGGGCTGGCCGTGAGTCGCATACCGCGGCCAGCTGGCCTGTCGGGCTGGGTTAACACCGCGACCACAGAAAATTGTGGCACCAGCAACGCCTCTAGTGCGGTGGCGGCGAAGTCTGGCGTGCCGGCAAAAATGATCTTTAGAGGAGAGCTGATTATCGGGATACCTTTAAATTAATATAAATTAAGAATGGATTTCATTCAAGGCAATGACGCAACGCAACAGCTTGAGAAAAACACATTTTTGAGGTGCCTACATCGTTTCACGGCGGTGCTTTTTAAGCTTGGCTCGGAGACGAGATTGTTTGAGCGGCGAAAGATATTCAACAAATACCTTGCCCTTAAGATGATCCACCTCATGTTGTATACAGATCGCCAGCAACCCGTCCGCTTCTAGCGTGAAAGATTCACCATGCGTATTTAGTGCGCGCACGACGATATGTTCGGCGCGGCATATTTTTTCATATACCCCGGGAACCGATAAACAGCCCTCTTCGTAAACACTCTCACCACTACTGGCAATAATTTCCGGGTTAACGAACACCAACAACTGATCCTGGGTCTCGGAAATATCAATAACAATGATCTGTTGATGTACATCCACCTGAGTCGCGGCCAAGCCCACTCCTGGCGCAGAATACATTGTTTCGGCCATATCAGACATAAGCTCGCGGGTAGCAGCACTTACCACATGCACTGGCAACGCGACGGTATGTAACCGCTCATCCGGATACTGCAATATTTGTAAAATTGCCATAAATGCTTGCTAATTTAAATAACTAGGGGCAGAATTTAAAGCGAATTGCACGAATATTGTGCAATACTTGCTGTCCTCAGCCTGGCTTCTAGAAAACCGGGGTTTCACGCAAAACGGAGTTTCCATGCAAAAGATTATTATATCGCTGATTTGCTGTTTATTGCCCACCTTCGCCTTCGCTGATACGCTTAAAATTCGTGATAATGCACCGGATAGTCACATTGTAGTGAAAGGGGATACGCTGTGGGACATCTCCGCCAAGTTTTTCAAGGATCCATGGTTATGGCCCAAAATTTGGGGCTTAAACAAAGATACCATTAAAGATCCGCACTGGATTTATCCCGGTGACGTGGTTCATTTGGATCGTGCAAGCGGTACACTGCGCATAGGTAAAATTAAAAAGACCGAATCTGACAATGTGAAACTTTCCCCCAGTGTGCACTTGCAAGACAGTGAGCATAACGCAATCCCCAGTATTTCAGCCCGTGCTATCGAACCTTTCCTCAGCAGACCACTCATAATTGAAGAGAATGGACTCTCTAACGCACCAATTATAGTTGGCACCCACGAGAATCACGTTCTTCTGGCCAGCGGAGATATCGCATACGCTAAAGGCCTATCCAAAGACCAAGGGGTGCTATGGCAAATTTACCGTCCGGGCAAGACACTTCTTGACCCGGATAATAACGAAGTATTGGGGTACGAGGCAGTTTACCTGGGTGATGCAGAGGTCGAAAAATTCGCCGATATCAGCTCGCTTAAGATCGTCAAGACACTTAAAGAAATCAACAAGGGTGATCGACTTGTCCAAGCTTCCAGTGAGCTTGCCGGAAACTATGTGCCCCGCGTCCCTGACAGCAAAATCGCAGCACGCGTGATCTCTATTTATGCTGGTGTTTCTCAAGCGGGTCAGCATTCCATCATAACCCTCAACAAGGGACTTCGTGATGGCCTTGAAAATGGCCATGTACTGGCGCTATATCACAAGGGAGATGTGACAAAAGAAAAAGGGGAAACCATCACTCTGCCGGATGTGCGCTACGGCCTGTTATTTGTATTCCGTACTTTTGACAAAGTAGCCTACGCTCTGGTGATGCGAACCCAACTGCCAGTGCAATTGCTGGATAGCGCGCTGACACCCTGACCCACCAACCTATGGACGCTGAACTTGCGTCATGGCTTGCCCTGAACCAGATACCTGGTTTGGGCAATGAAGGTTTGCGCCGTCTGCTAAAAGCTTTCGGTACTCCCGCCCAAGTTTTCTCCACGCCAGCCCATGCTCTCCAGCAAGTAGTCCAGCCAGTCATTGCTGCAATCATCACACAAGGTTGGGACGAAGTAACACTAGCACCCATTACCAGTTGGCTGGCTGATCCAAACAACCATATTGTCACACTGGCAGATCCTGACTATCCGCAGGCGCTGCTTAACATTTCCGATCCACCATTACTGCTGTATGTAAAAGGACGGCTCGAATTGCTTAACCTCCCGGCGCTCGCCGTCGTTGGCAGCCGTAATGCCACCCCACAAGGGTTAAGCAATGCAGAGGCTTTTGCACAGGCAGCGAGCGCAGCCGGACTGTGTATTATCAGTGGCATGGCGCATGGCATAGACGCCGCAGCGCATCGCGGAGGGTTGCGCGAGTGCGGCTCCAGCATAGGCATAATTGGCACTGGGCTAGACAAAGTTTACCCTGCCGCCAACCGCCAACTGGCGCACCAATTAGCACAGGAAGGCGCATTGGTTTCCGAGTTTTCATTAGGCACTCCGCCACAAGCGGCAAATTTTCCGCGCCGCAATCGCCTCATCAGCGGCCTTAGCCTTGGGTGTCTGGTGGTCGAAGCCTCTCTGCAAAGCGGTTCACTAATTACCGCCCGCATGGCATTGGAACAAGGTCGTGACGTTTTCGCCATTCCCGGTTCCATCCACGCCCCACAGACAAAAGGATGCCATCATTTGATCAAGCAGGGCGCTAAACTGGTAGAGTGCGCGCAAGATATTCTGGAGGAGCTTGGATGTTTCTCCGCCAGTACGACCGTGCAACCTTCCGTACTCGAAGAGCACCCTTTATTAACGCATTTGGGTTTCGATCCGGTAGATATGGACAGCTTGAGCCAGCGTAGTGGCTTGACGATTGGGGCACTATCCGCCATCCTGTTGCAACTTGAGCTGAATGGTGACATCGCAACTTTACCTGGTGGACTTTACCAGCGTATAAATTAAAATTGCAATTGTTCAGGTCTGGTGGAACAGCATCTCCCATAGAAAGAAGAAGAAAAACAAAAACTACAACTATTCATAATCCCTTACTCTTGGTTTATTTACGCCTGGTTTAATAGTTACCAACAATCAATTTTTAACGGGGCATTATGTTTGACATTTTAATGTATTTATTCGAAAGTTATTTTCATGCTGGTCGTTATCCCAATTCAGACAGGCTATCCCGCAAATTATCCGCCGCCGGATTTGAAGACGAGGACATTCATCTGGCGCTGACTTGGTTGTCTGGCTTGGAACAGTTGAACAAAGCAAACTATCCGTCCACCATTAATAATAGTAGTGGACGCTTTTATGCCGACTTGGAAATCAAGCGCATTAGCTTGGAAGTACGTAGTTTTCTGACCTTTTGGGAACAAAACAAGATAATTACACCCGTGGAGCGGGAAATGATCCTCGACCGCGCGGTCGCATTGAACCGTGAAAATTTGCCACTGGATAAAATCAAACTTATCGTTCTCATGGTGTTGTGGAATCAACGTCAAGACTTGGATCCTTTAATAGTTGAGGATCTGCTTACTCCGGCCGATTCCAGTCGCTTACATTAAACTTAGACAAAAACACCACCATGGCGAGCAATCTACTAATCGTTGAATCCCCGGCCAAAGCCATCACCCTGAAAAAATATCTGGGTAAAGATTTTGAGATACTGGCGACCTATGGACATGTGCGCGACCTGATACCCAAATCGGGTGCGATCGATACTGAACATGATTTTGCCATGCAGTATGAAATTATTGCGCGAAACAGCAAACATGTAGACGCCATCGCCAAAGCCGCCGCTCAGGCAGACCACATCTATCTGGCGCCTGACCCGGATCGCGAAGGGGAAGCCATTGCCTGGCATGTCGCTGAGCTGCTCAAAAGCAAGCGCAATTTGAAAAATAAATCCATGCAGCGCGTAGTATTCTACGAAATCACCCAGTCTGCGGTGCGCGAAGCGGTTGCGAATCCGCGTGAAATTTCCATTCCCTTGGTCAATGCGCAACAGGCGCGACGTGCGCTGGATTACTTGGTGGGCTTCAACCTTTCGCCGCTGCTATGGCGCAAAATACGCCCTGGGCTTTCTGCCGGACGTGTGCAGAGCCCGGCGCTGCGCCTGATCGTGGAACGAGAATTAGAAATCGAGGCATTTCGCTCGCAGGAATATTGGACTGTGCATCTCGACAGCCAGAAGAATAGCCAACCATTTTCCGCCAAGCTGTTTCAATATCAAGGGAAAAAACTGGAGCAACTGGGTATAGCCAGCGAGGCGGAATACCAGAAGATTTTTGACAACATCAATGCGGCCAAATTACCGCCGCGCGTGGTGCGTGTGGAGAAGAAAGCCAAGCAACGCCATGCCGCCGCTCCGTTCACTACTTCCACGCTACAGCAAGAAGCAGCGCGCAAACTGGGCATGTCCACTGACCGCACGATGCGTATCGCCCAACAGCTTTATGAAGGTATCGACATCGGCGGTCAAACGGTAGGACTGATCAGTTATATGCGTACCGATTCCGTCACGCTGGCACAGGAAGCCCTGCTGGAAATTCGTGGTTATATCGCTGCACAATTTGCCCCGGACTATTTGCCTAAAACTTCACCGATCTACAAAAGCAAAGCCAAGAATGCGCAGGAGGCTCACGAAGCAATACGGCCAACCTCGATTGCTCGCACCCCGGAGAGCATGCAGGAATTTCTCACCATTGATCAAGCGCGGCTCTATGAAATGATCTGGAAACGCACTCTCGCATGTCAGATGGCTCCCGCGCGTTTCGATACAGTCAGCCTTGATATTCGCCTCGGCGGGGATGACACCCTGTTTCGTGCCAGCGGCCAAACTCTTGTATTTCCTGGCTTTATCGCTGTCTATCAAGAAAGCACGGATGACAGCGTAGAAGAAGAAAACAAAAAATTGCCACCCCTGGAAGAGGGAGAGACCATTCCTCTTGACAAGCTGTATGGTGAGCAGCATTTTACCCAGCCGCCACCGCGATTTTCCGAAGCCAGTTTAGTTAAAACTTTGGAAGAGCATGGCATCGGGCGCCCCTCAACTTATGCCAGCATCATTTCCACGCTACAAGCTCGTGAATATGCCATTCTGGATAAAAAACGATTCAAGCCAACCGACGTCGGACGTGTCGTTATCCGTTTCCTCACCGAACATTTTACGCGCTATGTCGATTACGGATTTACTGCACAAATGGAAGATGAGCTGGATGAAATTTCCGATGGCAAGCGCGACTGGATACCGGTATTGAACGATTTCTGGCATCCCTTCGCTGCGCTTATACAAGATAAAAAGAACATCGAGCGTAAGGATGTAACACAAGAACTAATCGACGAAGCCTGCCCCAAGTGCGGCAAACCTTTATCTACCCGCTTGGGCAAACGTGGCAACTTCATTGGCTGCACCGCCTACCCGGAGTGCGACTACACACGCAACCTCTCAGCTGAAGCCGATACCGGGGAAGCGCGCAAGGAACTGGGGGATGATCCAGTCAGCGGCCTGCCGGTGTTGCTGTTGCGCGGTCCTTATGGCTATTACGTACAACTCGGTGAAGTAGAGGCAGGCTCCAAAACAAAACCGAAGCGCATTTCCTGGCCGAAGGAAATACCTCCAGACGATGCAGACCTTGCCGCTGCCACAAAGTTGCTGCAACTTCCCAAAGATTTGGGACTCCACCCCGAAAGCGGCAAAAAAATCATCGTCAACATTGGACGCTTCGGCCCTTATGTCGGGCATGATGGGAAATTTAAATCCATTCCCAAAGGCGACAGTGTTTTCACCATGGAATTGGAACGCGCAGTAGCATTATTGGCAGAGGCGCGAACTTCCAATACTGTGTTACGGGAACTGGGCGCGCATCCGGACGATCAAAAACCGGTAGAAGTCTGCAATGGCCGCTATGGGCCATACGTAAGACACGGGAAGGTTAATGCCACTCTGCCTAAAGACATATCTCCGGAAGAAATTACATTACAAGAAGGTTTGGCGCTGCTGGCAGAACGTGTGGCAAAAGGGCCCTCCCTGAAGAAAGCCGCAGCCAAGAAAAAGCCAGCTGCTCCAAAAAAATCAGCTACTCCGAAAAAATCAGCTGCTCCGAAAAAGTCAGCCGCTCCGAAAAAGTCAGCGGCCAAGAAATAAGATGTCCGTTATGCTGAACCAGCACCCAAAAAATACACGATAATTATTTGAGTTTGAGCAATTCGGACTTAAGCGCTTCGATATTCTTCTCGTGTAGTGTTACCTGCGACTGCAAGGCTTTTATGTTTTCTTCATATTTGGCCGCATTTAAATAGTTTTTGCCGTCTTTGTCCTTTAGAATTTCCGGGTGTTCTTTTCCATTTATCAAGTTCTGGCGAGCTTCTTCGATCAGCTTTTGTTCTGTTGATAACTCTTCTTCAAGTATCTTGCGACGCAAGTTATCGCGGTTTTTCTGTGTAGCCGAATCCACCTTAAGAGAATCAGAAGGTGTAGCGTTATTGCGTGCATGCGCAGGAGATGGCACGATAGTCAGTGGCCCCAGATCAATTTTTTTGGAGCCTTTTGTAGGTGCACTGGAATAAGTCACATGCCCATCAGCATCGACTTTTTTATATATTTCCGCCTGTGCCCAGCTGATATATCCAGCACTCAGAAAAATTAACAGGTAATGTGGCTTCATCATTGTGCCTTACAAGAATTATTTAGATGCAGTATAAATCCAAAGTCAGAGTGTGTGATAAAACATGCGGGCTCCGAAAATTCAACATGGATACTTCGCCCGTTGCCTGATAGCCCGACATCCAGCTGGCGCGACGATCCAGTATAAATATTTTTAGAGGTGCCCTTTATAATAAACGTGACTTATCACCCGACACAAATCCACATAGAGGCATGTTCACTCCCTTGCCCAGAGCAATTACTTTAAACAACTCACCCATCTCGGCAGGACTAGTCAACTTTTGCAGTTGCGCAGAAAGTGGAAGGTAGTCACGAATATTTTCAGAGTCGGTTTCTTCCAGTAAGCCAGTAATTCCGCCGTTAATCAGGAAATAGGCTTGCGTTGTATAACCATACAAGCTCAATCCTGCATCAATAGCCGCTTCCGCTACGGCGGTGAAATCTACATGCGCGGTAATGTCCTGCAAGCCGGGCAGGAAGAACGGATCATCATGTGCATGATGGCGATAGTGGCACATGAGCGTGCCTTGTGTACGCTGCGGATGGTAATACTCGCGCGCGCCAAAACCATAGTCAATAAAAAGCAGCACGCCTTGATGCAAGCGCTCACTCAAGCTGCTGACCAAGCCACGTACGGCAAGCGACATATCACTGAGGGTGCCATCAGGCACATTGATCTGCTGGGCAATCTCCAGCAGCATTGAGCTTGCTGGCAGACGTTCCTGCCACACAAAGTTTTTTCCCTCGCTCGCCACGCCGCGTTCAAAAATATTCGCATCACTCCAACGCACCAGATGCACTGGCAGCGCATCCAACACTTCGTTGGCGACGAGCACGCCTGAAATGCTGTCTGGAGGCGCATCCAGCCAATGCACGCGGTCAATTAAATGGGGCAAGCGCGCTTGCAGCAATGCTTGTTGCCGCTCACGCAAATCAGCGCTGACTTCCAGGATGTCATAACGTTCGGGCAGACTATTCTGGCGTTCCAGCTCGCTCAATATATCAACAGCCAGCTTGCCGCTCCCCGCGCCGAGTTCGAGAATATGCGGGGTGCTTTGCGCCATGATTTCAATTAATTGTCGCGCCAATGTTCGGCCAAATAACGAAGAAATTTCCGGCGCGGTAACAAAATCCCCAGCTGCGCCGAACTTGCGCGCCCCGGCACTGTAATAGCCCATTCCCGGCGCGTATAACGCCAGCTCCATGAAACGCGAAAATGGAATCCACCCTCCTTGCCGCACGATGTCGTGATGAATCAGATCACGTAATTGATCGCTGTGCGCCTGAGCTTCGGCGGATGGCAAGGGCAGTGAGGACATGATTGAGCGATGGGGATGTGTTAAATTGCAAGCCGTAAGTTTAGTGGAGAGCACCATGCAAGGTAAAGTGGTATTAGTGACCGGTGGCGCAAAACGCGTAGGTGCAGCAATCTGCCGCAAGCTGCACGCAGCGGGGGCGGACATCGCGCTGCATTACCGTTCTTCTGAGCAGGATGCATTGGCTTTGCAGTCAGAGTTGCACGCAGAGCGTCCCGGCTCTGTGCTGCATATTCAGGCCGACTTGCTGGACCCGCAAGCTCTATTCCGACTGGTAGAAAAAACTATCAGCCATTTTGGGCGACTGGATGCGCTGGTTAACAATGCCTCCAGTTTTTTTGCAACGTCACTGGGCGATGTTAACGATCAAAACTGGAACGACCTCATCGGCACCAACCTGAAAGCCCCGCTGCTGCTCGCACAAGCAGCAGCGAAGGAGTTGCGCCACAACCACGGCGCCATTGTCAACATTGTCGACATTCATGCCGAGCGGCCAATGCACGGCCATCTGCTGTATAGCATAGCAAAGGGCGGACTGTCGGCGCTCACGCGCGCGCTGGCGCAGGAAATGGCACCACAGGTGCGTGTCAACGCTATTGCCCCGGGCGTCATTGTGTGGCCTGAAAGTGCGGAATGGGACGATGAGACGCGGCGGAGGAAGATCATCGCACACACCTTGCTCAAGCGTGAAGGTGAACCCGACGACATTGCCCGCACCGTGAAATTTTTATTAAATGATGCGCCCTACATCACCGGACAAATTATTGCCGTGGATGGTGGACGCAGTATTAACCTTTGAACGAACTATATGAACGCCATTACACACCCCATCCATTTTGAGCATCACTCCAGCAATTTTAACCGCCTGCGCGGACGACTGGAGCAGCAAGTTGGCCGTGCTATCGGCGACTTCAACATGATCGAGGAAGGCGACACCATCATGGTGTGCATGTCCGGCGGCAAGGATTCTTACACGCTGCTGGAAATTTTGCGTACGTTGCAAAAACGCGCGCCGATTAATTTTCGCCTAATCGCCATGAATCTGGATCAGAAGCAGCCGGGTTTTCCGGAGCATATCCTGCCGGACTATTTCAAATCCATAGGCATCGAGTATCACATTGAAACCCAGGACACCTATTCCATAGTCAAAGAGAAAATTCCAGAAGGCAAAACCACCTGCTCACTCTGCTCGCGCTTACGTCGCGGCATCATCTATCGCGTGGCCGGAGAACTGGGTGCGAACAAGATCGCATTGGGCCATCACCGCGACGACATGATAGAGACGCTGTTCCTGAATATATTTTTCGGCGGCAAACTCAAGGCCATGCCACCGAAGCTGGTTACAGACAAGGGTGACCACGTGGTGATTCGTCCACTGGCTTATTGCGCCGAGAAAGACATTGCCAGTTTTGCCCGCACCATGAAATTCCCCATCATCCCGTGCAATCTTTGCGGTGCGCAGGAAAACCTGCAACGCCAGAACATCAAGGAAATGTTAACTGCGTGGGAGCGCCAGTACCCGGGCCGCAGCCAGTCCATCTTCACCGCCATGCAAAACGTTAAACCCTCGCATTTGATGGACAGCAAGCTGTTTGACTTCAAGAATATCAATGTAGGAGATATGGTGGATGAAGGGGATGTTGCATTTGATGTGTAAGTTTAGATGATGTAAGCAGTGCCGGTAGCTGCAGTAGGACTCAACTCAAAATTGCGGAGCTACGATTACATTGACAGGGAATAGCACAGGAAATAACACTGGCTGGCTTGCTTTCCCATCCCATTTACAGTAATTTGTTTGATTGCGTAGGGGTCCTCGTCATCAATGCGACGAGGTGAGAGATACCCTTTGAACCTGTACGGATAATGCCGTCGTAGGGAAGCGTCAGTAGTTATTATTACTATGATGCTCCTTGCTTTTTTGGAGCAACCCACCATGAATGCCCATCCAAAGTTTTTAAGCCAAGCTGCCCACGTTGACGAAGCGGCAGTGCAGCCTTTACCGAATTCGCGCAAAATTTATGTTGCGGGGTCACGCCCCGACATTCAAGTGCCGATGCGCGAAATCTCACAATCCGACACACCAGCAAGTATGAATGCGGAAAAAAATCCGCCAATTTATGTGTATGACTGCTCCGGCCCCTACACCGACCCAGCTGCCAAGATAGACATCCGTTCTGGTTTGCCGACACCACGCATGCCGTGGATTATCGAGCGTAACGACACCGATGAGCTATCCGGCCCGTCGTCACAATATGGCATCACACGTCTGAATGATCCCGAGCTGGCCGAATTACGTTTTAACCTGCGCCGCGCACCGCGCCGCGCAAAAGCGGGCGCTAACGTGTCACAAATGCACTACGCTCGCCAGGGCATCATCACGCCGGAGATGGAATTTGTCGCAATCCGCGAAAATATGCGTCGCAAAGAGTATCTCGAAGAATTAAAAGCGTCCGGTCCGATGGGAAATAAATTGGCCAACTTAATGGGCCGCCAACATCCCGGCCAGTCTTTTGGCGCCAGCATTCCGGCCGAGATTACGCCCGAATTCGTACGCGCTGAAATTGCCCGTGGTCGCGCCATCATCCCCGCCAATATTAATCATCCCGAAGTCGAGCCGATGATTATCGGTCGCAATTTCCTGGTAAAAATAAATGCCAATATCGGCAACTCGGCCGTCACTTCCAGCATCGGCGAAGAAGTTGAAAAGCTGACTTGGGCGATTCGCTGGGGTGCCGACAACGTGATGGATCTCTCCACCGGCAAGCATATCCACGAGACGCGTGAATGGATCATTCGCAATTCACCGGTGCCAATCGGCACAGTGCCAATTTACCAGGCACTGGAGAAAGTCAATGGCAAAGCCGAAGACCTGACGTGGGAAATCTACCGCGACACGCTGATTGAGCAAGCCGAGCAAGGCGTCGATTACTTTACGATTCATGCCGGAGTATTGCTGCGTTACGTACCGCTAACGGCCAACCGCATGACTGGCATCGTATCGCGTGGTGGTTCAATCATGGCCAAATGGTGTTTGGCCCATCATAAAGAATCGTTCCTGTACGAACATTTCGAAGACATCTGCGAGATCATGAAAGCGTATGACGTCAGCTTCAGTCTCGGCGATGGCCTCCGTCCCGGCTCGATCTTTGATGCCAATGACGAAGCGCAACTGGGCGAGTTGAAAACACTAGGTGAGCTAACCCAAGTTGCGTGGAAACATGATGTACAAGTGATGATCGAAGGCCCCGGCCATGTGCCCATGCACCTGATCAAAGAGAACATGGATCTGCAACTGGAACAATGCCATGAAGCGCCGTTCTACACACTGGGGCCGCTCACTACAGACATTGCGCCGGGCTATGACCACATCACCTCCGGTATCGGAGCAGCAATGATCGGCTGGTACGGCACTGCAATGCTGTGCTACGTAACACCAAAGGAACACCTCGGCTTGCCGAATAAAGCCGATGTCAAAGAAGGCGTCATCACCTACAAGCTCGCGGCACATGCCGCTGACCTCGCCAAAGGCCATCCCGGCGCTCAGATTCGCGACAACGCGCTGTCCAAGGCACGCTTTGAATTCCGCTGGGAAGATCAGTTCAATCTAGGCCTCGACCCCGACAAAGCGCGCGAATTCCATGACGAAACGCTACCCAAGGATTCCGCCAAGGTCGCGCATTTCTGCTCCATGTGCGGGCCTCATTTCTGTTCGATGAAAATCTCGCAGGAAGTAAGAGACTATGCCGCCACTCAAGGCGTAGACGAACAAACTGCTCTTCAAAAAGGAATGGAACAAAAAGCGGTGGAATTCGTGAAGCAGGGGACGAACATTTATAGCAAGGCATAATTATGTGTCGCGTTCGAAATCATCGCCAGTTTGTTCACCTTACAGATGCCTTTACCGGCTTTCTTTAAGGTGCCTACCTTACTTTGGGCGTCATGAAGAGTCCCACCGCTTGGAATCTCGAAGAACTGAGGTCGCGCGTCCGCATGGTTCAGCCAGACCCCGATCAAGTCCTGGAACTCATCAATTCAATCAGCCGAAGTATCCAAATCTTTCAGTACCACATGACGACTGCACGTGGTGCCATGAAAGGGATCATCGACGAGACCAAGCCGCAAAGCTCAGAGAATCTCATGCTTATCTTTGGCGTATCGGAGAGGCAGGACCAGTTCGCATATGCCAAGATTGTTAGTGAAGCTAACATCCTCGGGTGTCTGTACACTGCGCGTAGCCTCTGGGATTTATTCGGCCAACTTGTTAATGCGCTAATCCTTGTTGCACCACTGACCGTAGACTGCTGTAACATTAAAAGTGTACATGGCCTTATGTCGGCCTCTCCTTTAAAGGTCAAGCTAGATGGTCTTCTCAAATCGCATTGGTACACCTACGTGGAGGCATTCATCAATACAACTAAGCACAGACAGCTCGTACAGCACATGATGACCGTCTCAATAGAGAAGGATCGAGCAGGCATTCGAATAGGAAGCTTCGCCTACAACAGATACAACAGAACCAAATTGTTCAAGACCTACTGGTGTCATGAGGTACTTGAGGGCGCAATTGAAGTCAAGAACAAAATCATTGAATGTGGTCGACTTCTGAATGCCTCTTATGTAAACCATGATGCCCAACCCGGCGCACCCCTGAGCTAGCACATTAGAAGGAAATCATGCGCAATCATTTATTAAAGGTATTTCTAGGGTTAGCTATGGGTGCTTTAACCACTACATCTAATGCAGACTCAACTGCAAAAGATGTAATTTTAGCTTTCAAGAGTGCTGGCCTCGAGGCAGAAAACCCAACTTCAATGAGTCCAAAGAATTACGGTTTCGCCCCTTATGTCTGCAAAGGTGTGCGCTTTCTGATTCCATCGCTGGGCGAGGATAGTGGGGGCAGAGTCCTTGCTTGTCCAAATGCAGCCGATAGAGACACCATAGCTGATTATTACAAACACCTCGGAAAAAGAAGCGCAGTCTTTTTCTCGTGGATTTTTGTTAAAGGCAATGTCGTTGTGCAGATAAATGGCGACCTCGAGGAGGACAAAGCCAAGAAATACGAACAAGCCATTCCATGAGGTTATTGCCTCCTTCGCCATCGCAAATCGTTCTTCTAAAAGCCGATGGTCAAGGCAATAAAAATACTTCATTCCAGTACCCAAATTCGTCCTAGCCGGCGAGCTAGATATAGAGCATTGCAGCGATAGTCACTCTACGTACCCCTATTTCATATCAATTTCATCATCTCCCAACTAGTAATTCGTTCCGTTAAGATTAAAGGGGCCAGGCTCGAATATTTCTAAAAGCGGGAGGCCAAGCCACGTGGTAAGCCGCGAAATAATCATGATGCCCCCCAGCGCGTGACGTAGGACAAGGGGAGATGGGATTATAATGACAAGCGCCATTAGTAATCCGTGAATAATCCGTGCTTAGCCCCTTTAATTACGACAGTGCCTGGAATGAAATGGCGGATTCAAGTTCGAAGCAAAATCCTAAAATGTTCCCGAAGACACTTGTCATTCCCACTCAATAGTAGCAGGCGGCTTCCCGGAAATATCGTAAACCACGCGGTTAATGCCGCGCACTTCGTTGATGATGCGGTTAGAAATTTTGGCCAGCAAGGCATGCGGCAATTCTGCCCAATGCGCGGTCATGAAGTCCTGCGTTTGCACCGCACGTAGCGCCACCACCCACTCATATGTACGGCCATCGCCCATTACGCCCACCGACTTTACCGGCAGAAAGACAACAAATGCCTGTGCGGTTTTCTCATACCAGCCGGACGTATGTAGCTCTTCAATGAAGATTGCGTCAGCACGACGCAATAAATCGGCGTACTCTCGCTTGACTTCGCCAAGGATACGCACACCCAGCCCCGGCCCCGGGAATGGGTGGCGGTACACCATGTCGCGCGGCAATCCGAGCACCACGCCGAGTTCGCGCACTTCGTCCTTGAACAGTTCTCGCAACGGTTCCAGCAGCTTAAGATGCAAGGTATCGGGCAAGCCGCCGACGTTGTGGTGCGATTTGATGGCGTGTGCCTTTTTGGTTTTGGCACCAGCAGATTCGATCACGTCAGGGTAAATGGTGCCTTGCGCCAGCCATTTTGCCTGCGGCAATTTGGCAGCTTCGCGCTGGAATACTTCGACGAATTCGCGCCCGATAATTTTGCGTTTTTTCTCTGGGTCAGACACGCCTGCCAAATGTTTTATGAATTCTGCGCCAGCATCAACATGGATGACTTTCACGCCCAGGTTTTTAGCAAAAGTTGCCATCACTTGCTTGGCTTCATCCAAGCGCAGCAGGCCGTTGTCCACAAATACGCAGGTGAGTTGCGTGCCGATGGCACGATGCAATAATGCTGCGGCCACGGAAGAATCCACTCCGCCGGAGAGGCCGAGGATGACTTCTTCCTGACCGACTTGGGCGCGGATTTTTTCTACTGCCTCACCGATGTAATCGGGCATGTTCCAGTCCTGCCCGCAGCCGCAGATGTCATGCACGAAGCGGCTGATTATCGCCTTGCCTTGCGGAGTGTGGGTCACTTCCGGATGAAATTGTACCGAGTAGAAACGACGTGCCTCGTCTGCCATGCCGGCAATCTGCGTGATTGCATTGGAAGCGATCACCGTGAAGCCCGGCGGCAGCATGGTGACCTTGTCGCCGTGGCTCATCCATACATCCAACAAGCCGTGGCCTGCCTCGTTGTTACGATCCTGAATGTCGCGAAATAATTTTGAATGGCCGCGTGCACGGATTTCCGCATAGCCAAATTCGCGCACCAGGCCAACTTCCACTGCCCCGCCCAATTGCGCGGCCATGGTTTGCATACCGTAGCAAATACCCAGCACCGGCACGCCCAGCTCAAATACCACTTGTGGCGCACGCGGGGCATCACCTTCCGTCACTGAACTCGGGCCGCCCGAAAGAATGATACCAGCCGGCTTGAAATCGCGAATGAATTCATCACCTACGTCGAACGGATGGAGTTCACAATAAACATGAGCTTCACGCACGCAGCGCGCTATAAGTTGGGTGTATTGCGAACCGAAGTCAAGAATCAGAATTTTTTGGTGGGACATAAAGTTATCAGAGGTAAGTTATTAAATGTAGATAATATTTAAAGCTACGCTGAACAAGTCCGTTCGCGTTGAGCTTGTCGAAACGAACACCTTGCAAATCAATAACTCGCAAATGGCTTCGACAGGCTCAGCCCGAACGGACTTGTTCAGCATTGCCTGAATAGTGTTGTGCAGCGATTGTTGCTAGCCTATGAGCAGTCCGATGGGCCTTCACCATAATTTCAGCTTACGGTATTCAGCCATTTTGACCTCAGCTACAACTAATCAATATGGTAATTCGGTGCTTCCTTGGTGATCTGCACGTCGTGGACATGCGATTCACGGATGCCGGCAGATGTTATTTGCACAAACTCTGCCTTGGTGTGCATTGTGGCGACATCCGGACAACCCAGATAGCCCATACTGGCGCGCAAACCGCCCATTAGTTGGTGGATAACCGCCAGCACGCTACCCTTGTAAGGCACGCGCCCTTCCACTCCCTCAGGAACCAATTTGTCTTGATTGGCTTCGTTATCCTGAAAATAACGATCGCTGGAACCCTGCTGCATCGCGCCTATACTGCCCATGCCGCGATAGGATTTATAGGAACGGCCCTGGAATAGCTCAACCTCGCCGGGCGCTTCTTCTGTACCTGCAAACAGACCGCCCAACATCACGACGTGCGCACCTGCCGCAATCGCCTTTGCGATGTCGCCGGAATAGCGCACCCCACCGTCTGCAATGAGTGCTATGCCGGAACCTTGCAACGCTTCCGCCACATTCTGGATAGCCGATATTTGCGGCACGCCTATACCTGCGACGATGCGCGTCGTGCAAATCGAGCCGGGGCCAATACCTACTTTAACGCCGTCTGCGCCATGATCCATCATGGCCTTGGCAGCGGCAGCAGTAGCAATATTCCCGCCAATCACATCCACGTTCGGAAAATTTTTCTTCACCCACTTGACACGATCCAGCACGCCCTGCGCATGGCCGTGTGCGGTATCGACTATGAGCACATCCACTCCGGCTTCCACCAATAGGGTAGTGCGTTCGTCCGTGCCTTCGCCCACGCCAATCGCAGCACCAACGCGCAAACGTCCCAGTTCATCTTTACATGCCAGCGGATGTTCGCTGGACTTGAGAATATCTTTTACTGTAAATAGACCACACAGCTCAAACGCATCATTTACTACCAGTACACGTTCAATCCGATGCTGATGCATCAACCCGCGCGCCTCTTCACGGCTGGCGTTTTCCTTGACCGTGATCAGCCGTTCTCGCGGCGTCATGATATTTTGGATGGGTTGATCAAGGTTGCTCTCGAAGCGCAAATCGCGGTTAGTCACAATTCCAACCACCTGCTTACCCTGCACCACCGGCAATCCTGAAATATTGTGCTGGCGAATGAGATTCAGCACATCGCGCACTGTCATCCCGGGTGTGACGGTGATGGGATCCTTCACCATGCCACTTTCAAAACGCTTAACCTTGGATACCTCAGCAGCCTGCATCTTGGCGGTCATGTTTTTGTGAACGATGCCGATGCCGCCTTCCTGCGCCAAGGCTATGGCCAGACGCGCCTCGGTGACGGTATCCATGGCAGCGGATAACAACGGAATATTCAAGGTGATGTTGCGGGTAAGCTGAGTACGCAAACTGACATCACGCGGCAATACATTGGAATGCGCTGGAATCAGCAATACATCGTCAAAAGTTAGCCCTTTTTGGGTGATACGCATAATAGATCAACCTCAACAAAAAATTTACCGATGGATACGCATTTATAGGTTTTTACCCGAGACTTTTAGAGATGCCCTTAATTTAATTCGAGATGCATTGGTTATAGGGTGCCTCTAAAAGTTCAAGTTTCTAAGCAAGACAAGGCACGAGTAAAAAATTTGAGCGCGGCATATGGTTTATATGTAAGCGATAATTTTTTTCGAGTAACGCCGTATTGTGACGAAACTTGGATTTTTAGAGGTGCCCTGTGTTCCATAGCCGATATAGCCTGCAATTTTCTGATCCCGATGTTGAGGTGATGCACACCTCATTAACTGGAACGCACTAACCTGACGTGATGAAGAATTTGGCTGTAATCGCTATACACCTTGCCCACGTAGAAACTGACAAACCAGGATAAGGAGCCATCTGGTGAAGATGTAAAAAAAGCTGATCCTGGCGTTCCTGGAAAGACGTCTGTGTCAATCGAGGGATCTTTACGGCTCGTATCCACGATGCTCGACAGCTCTTCTACGTTAGGCAAGCGCCAAGCTTGACTCGTGGCCTTCGCTTCACGATTAGCCAATGCCAACGCCGCTTCCAAATCATATACACCAGGAATACCAGTGCAGCCATCAATACTTGCTGTCATGCCTTCAGCGCAACGTCGCCAGATCAAGCCAGTTTTATTGTCGGTGACTTCAGTGCCATCCTCAGAAATGATAAATCGAGCTGTCGGTTGCTCACCTGGATTGTCTGCCTGTGGCTGGGAGTTATCAGTTTCATTCTGCATATTTGATCTTCTTTCTATCAGTTAATTACTATCAGTTAATTATCAATTACTGCAACTATTTAACTACACCGTGCTCTGTAGAGAACACGTATTTGTAAAATAATTACATTATCTTGTCAATATTGGATTCTACCCCAGAGTGGCTTCGCTTCGCACTTTCCTCCAGCGCTGAGTATTCCATCACGAACCGGAACGCACCAAGCGCACCTGAAGCTTACCGCCGCAGACGTAAGTGTTCATGAAGCCACCATAAAACATCACATACCAAGCCTTTGACGGATTGTCCTCCACCGGAGAAGCCGACCAGAAAGGCGTTGCAGGCGTCCCCGGAAAGGCGTGCTTGTCAATCGCCGGATTTCCAAAGCTGGCATCTACAATGCTCGAAAGTTCTTTTACATCGGGAAGACGCCATGACTTGCCACTGGCCAACGCGGCTTCGTTGGCCAAGGCCAGCGACTGCTCCCAGGTATAAGCGGCTGCAACCCCGCTACAGCCATTGCTGCTGGCCGTCACACCTTCCGGACAACGCCGCCAGATTAGCCCGGTTTTGCTGTCAGTGACTTCGTTGCCATCCGCCGATATGGCATATCTGGCCTGAATTTGTGCATCTGAGTTGCCTGGCTCAGCGGGTATCTCTGCCAAAGGCTGGGGAGTGCCGGTTTTCATGATGATGCTCTCCTTAGGGATTAATTAAATTTAGCTCGTTGTACTTATTCAGCCCAGAAAAATCATGGACGGCCACGATTTTATTCCATTAGTCTGACCTGTGCTTAAAACGGACATTTCTACTTTGCAGAAAACCGGACATTTCTACTTGGGGCTAACACCATCCATCGACGACAAGTCCAATCCTGCATATGTTCGGCTCGTGCGTAGCGGACAGTTATTTGACTCTTTTGATTCACAGAGTGATTTCATCCCGGATGCCTTCAGCTTCACCACGCAAACCGGCGCGGCGTTGAACACGGTAGCGACTTCCGGCTCCATTACTGTGGCAGGAATCGACTCCGCCTCGCCCATCTCCATCGTCGGCGGGACATACAAAATCAACAGCGGATCCTATACTTCATCAGCCGGCACGGTGAACAACGGCGACACGGTGACGTTGCAGCGAATCTCATCGGGTAGTTACAGCACGTTGACCACCGCGACATTGACTATCGGCGGCGTTGCCGGAGCGTTCGGTGTAACCACGCTTGATGCAAACCACCTATTCGGGCCCCACACCCACCACGGGATCGGCCACAGCTACCGTGAGCGGCAACGGCAGGCCGCATTGCAGCTTCTCCCGTTTCACCCGACAGCGCGCCATCGGGCGTCACCTTTCCGTACGGCCTAGTCAGCTTTTCATTAAACAACTGCACAGCGGGCAATGGCCTGACCCTGGCACCGATCCCGACCTTGTCCGAATGGGCGCTGCTGGGACTAGCCGGATTGACGGGGCTGTTGGGTATGGGCGCGATGCGGCGGCGTTCACGGGTAGGGCGGTAGTCTGGGATGAGGGCATCGCCCCCTGTGGCTAGGCTCGGCGACTTTTATCTTGCGGCAATACCGTCAACAGCAAGCAGTATGAATTTGCTACGTTTCACCCACCCAGTTGTGCTACCGTTCGGATGACCCGGGGTTGGGGCTGCTGGATAAAAATGACAGTATCAATTTTTGACATTACGCATAATGCAGGACACCACTAAACTTATACACATCACTCACCTGCACCATGCCACCTTTCTGGTTGCAGACCTGAATAGAGCGCGCATTTTTTACGAAAATGTTCTGGGGCTGGTACCTGACGGCAAGCGCCCAGAGATGAGTTTTCCAGGCGTGTGGTATAACGTCGGCTTACTTCAGCAAATCCATCTCATGCAACTTCCCAATCCGGAAACAAGTACACAGCGTCCAGCATATGGCGGACGCGACCGTCATATAGCCCTGTCGGTAAATAATCTGAATGCGTTGATGCAAAAATTCGATTCAGCCACGATAAGCTACACGATAAGCATGTCCGGCCGCCCTGCCTTATTCTGCCGCGACCCGGATGATAATGCGCTGGAATTTATTGAATGCGAGTCATCCCTTTAAAATATCAGGAATGCCTTGATCACATGAAAACTCCAAAAAGAATTGAGCCGCTCATCCAGGATGGCATCGTTGACAAGGTTGACCGTCAGCTCATGAGCGGCAAAGAAGCCAATGTTTATATTGTTATCTGCGGAGAAAATATCCGCTGCGCGAAAGTTTACAAGGAAGCTAACAAGCGCAGCTTCCGTCAGGCCGTTCATTACACGGAAGGCCGCAAGGTGAAGAACAGCCGTATGGCCCGTGCCATGGAAAAAGGTACCCGCTATGGGCGTAAAGAGCAGGAAGCCGCTTGGCAAAATGCCGAGGTGGACGCTTTGTACAAACTCGCCGCAGCTGGAGTGCGTGTTCCGCATCCCTATGGATTTTATGAGGGCGTGTTGCTGATGGAGCTAGTGACCGACGAGCATGGTGGGCCCGCCCCGCGACTCAATGATCTAGTTCTCACTGATGAGCTCGCGCGACAATATCACCAGGTTTTGATCGAACAAGTCGTGCGCATGCTGTGTGCTGGCATTGTTCACGGCGACCTGTCCGAGTACAACGTCCTCGTCGACAGCATCGGACCGGTCATCATCGATTTGCCACAAGCAATCGATGCTGCCGCAAACAACCAAGCCTGCAAAATGCTGGAGCGAGACGTCGATAATCTGGCAATCTACTTCGGCCAATTTGCCCCCGAACTACGTTCTACAGACTATGGCAAAGAAATCTGGTCGCTCTATGAGAGCGGTGAACTACATTCTGAAGTCAAACTGACGGGCAAATTCAAACGCAGCGAAAAGCAGGCTGACGTAGGCGCTGTAATGCGGGAAATTGATGCCGCTCGAGATGCCGATACTGCACGGCGACTCTTGCGACAAGCAGCTAAAGCAGATGGGAGATGAAATAATCGCCCCTCTTGAAAATCGTGAGACCACCCCAACCTAAGCGTGCGTCCTGTCTAAAAAATAACGGAGAGAGTAATGACCGAAAATGTAACCAGCAATCGTGAAACCATGGGCTTTCAAGCCGAGGTGAAGCAACTACTGCAATTGATGATTCATTCGCTGTATTCGAATCGAGAAATTTTCCTGCGTGAGCTGATATCCAATGCGTCCGATGCCTGCGACAAGCTGCGTTTCGAGGGGCTGCATAACTCAGCGTTGTTCGAGAATGATTCCGAGCTGAGCATCCATGTCAGCTACGATAACGAGGCGAAAACGCTGACCATTAGCGACAATGGCATTGGTATGAGCCGCGACGAGGTCATCAACAATCTTGGCACTATTGCCAAATCCGGCACGCGCGAATTTTTTACCCAACTTTCTGGAGACCAGCAGAAGGATGCGAATCTTATCGGTCAGTTTGGCGTGGGGTTTTATTCGGCTTTTATCGTTGCCGACAAGGTGAGCGTGTTAACGCGCCGTGCCGGTGAGAAAACCGATCAAGGTGTGAGCTGGGAATCCGACGGTGGTGGAGAATTTGCCATTGAGATGGTCGAGCGGGCCGCACGGGGCACGTCTATTACCTTGCATCTGCGCGAAGGGCAGGAAGACCTGCTCAATGGCACAAAGTTGCGCACCATTATCCACAAGTATTCGGATCATATCGTTCAGCCTATCTTGATGAACAAGGAGGAATGGAAAGATGACGCTCAGCAGGTGCTGGAAGAAGAAGAGACAATCAATCAAGCTTTTGCGCTGTGGGCGCGCCCCAAAACCGAGATCAGCGATGATGAGTACAAGGGTTTCTACAAACATGTAGGCCATGACTATGAAGATCCGATAGCCTGGACGCATGCGCGTGTAGAGGGACGCCAGGAATACACTTTGTTGCTATATATACCGGCCAGGGCACCATTTGATCTGTGGGAGCGCGATGCGAGTCACGGCATTAAGCTGTATGTACGCCGCGTCTTTATCATGGACGATGCCACTCAACTAATGCCGCATTACCTGCGTTTTGTGCGCGGCGTGGTTGATACCAATGATCTCCCGCTCAACGTATCGCGTGAGATTCTGCAAGAATCGAAGGACATCGAAGCAATCCGTTCTGGCTGCACGAAGAAAGTACTTGGCTTGCTGGAAGATATGGCCGTTAAGGACCCAGAAAAATATGCCAAATTCTGGGATGTATTTGGTCGCGTGCTGAAAGAAGGAGTGGGCGAAGACTTCGCTAATAAAGACAAGATCGCCGGCTTGCTGCGCCTCGCTTCTACCCATACTAATTCGCCAGGAGAAACCGTTTCTCTGACCGATTACATTAGTCGCATGAAGGAAGGTCAGGACAAGATTTACTACATCACCGCAGATACTTTCAATGCCGCGAAAAATAGTCCGCATTTGGAAGTATTTCGCAAAAAAGACATTGAAGTGCTTTTGCTGACTGATCACGTAGATGAATGGGTAGTGAGTAATTTATCCGCATTTGAGGGTAAACCGTTGGTGTCAGTCGCAAAAGGCGGACTTGATCTCGGCAAACTTGAAGACGAGTCAGAGAAACAGGAACAGGAAAAAGATGCCGGTGCCTTCAAGGACCTGACCGACAAGATTAAAGCCAGCCTTAGCGAGCGCGTTAAAGAGGTACGCGTGACGCACCGCCTGACCGATTCGCCAGCCTGTCTTGTGGCGGACGTTCATGACATCAACGCTAATCTTGCTCGACTACTGAAGGCGTCCGGACAGAAGGCACCCGTATCGCAGCCTATCCTGGAAATTAACCCCAAGCATCCGGTTGTGTTACGGCTGAAAGTCGAGGAGAAGAAGTTTGATGACTGGGCCTCAGTATTATTTGACCAAGCCTTGCTGGCTGAGGGTGGTCAACTCGACGACCCGGCCAGTTTCGTAAAACGTATTAATCAGCTGATGCTGGAGATGAGCGGCAGCTAACTCTGAATTGCTGTTGGCAGGGTATGCTTGCACGCCATACCCTGCCAGCCAGACGGACAAACACTAAGCATTTGAAAAATTTTGCACTTTATGTAACCGAGTAAACATAAAAAAATGCGGACAAAAGAATGCGAATACGGTTTCTATTAATACTGATCATCGTTGTCTTGTTGGCGCTGCTATCTGTAATTTATTTAAGTGTCGAAAAACAACCGCTCGTCACTGGCATACCCGAATTTACCCCAGCTCATATCGACCGCGCCAAACACATACTGTTTCGTAACGATCCGCGCAAAATGAAAGCAGGGGTACTACGTACCATTACTATCAGTCAAGAAGATCTCGACCTTGTAGTCAATTATCTTGCCAACAGCTACGGCAAGGGCAGCTCCCATATAGATCTGCAGCAAGGCATGGCCAGGGTGCGAGCAACTGTAAAATTGCCGCCCAATCCAATCGGGCGTTATCTCAATATCGACGCCAAGCTGCGCGAAACGAAAGCACTGCCACGATTTGAGTACCTGCGCATTGGCAAGTTACCGGTGCCCGCGTTTGCTGCAGACTGGCTACTACAGTTCGGCATTAAGCGGTTGCAAGCCAGTAAGGACTACGGGGCAGCTGCCGATGTCATCAAAAATGTGAGCACTAGCGATGAGATGCTGCGCATCGTTTTCGAATGGAACGAAGCGCTGCCCAATCAGCTTAAAGCCTTGCTGGTGCCGCCCAAGGAGCAGGAGCGACTGAAGGCTTATCACGAGCGACTGGTCGAGCTGACCGGCAAACATGGTTCAAAACGTAAACTGCGGTTCAATGAACTGATGCAAGCGCTGTTCGAGCTGGCCACGCAGCGTACCCACAACGGCGGCGATGCGGCGGTAGAAAATCGTGCCGCGATCATCGTTATGGCGTTTTACGTAAACGGCAAAGGGCTTGGTGCCATTATTCCGGCTGCCAGACAATGGCCAAAGCCGACTTCGCGCAGTGTAACCCTGGGCGGGCGCAGCGATTTTTCTCAGCATTTCACGATTTCTGCGGCACTTGCCTCTACTGCTGGCAGCCCGCTGTCGGACGTTATCGGCTTGTACAAAGAAATCAAGGATTCTCAAGGTGGCAGCGGCTTCAGCTTCAATGACATCGCCGCTGATCGTGCCGGCACCCGTTTCGGCGAGCTTGCCACGACTAGTGATAATGGCGCGCAGAAAGTGCAGCGGCAATTTACTGCGGGTCTGCGCGAATCCGACTTCATGCCGGAAGTGAAGGATTTACCGGAGTATCTGCAAGAAATCGAGTTCAAACGCCGCTATGGCGGCATCGGTAGTCAGGCTTATATAAAAATGACCAACGAAATCGAGCGACGAATCGCAGCACTGCCGCTATATCGCTGACAAACCATCCACGAAAAAATGATGAACTGTGAACTCTGTAAACCAACGAACGAAACGCTGCTATGGCGCGGCGAACTTTGTCGCGTGGTGCTGGTCGAGGATGCCGATTATCCCGGATTTTGTCGCGTGATATGGAACCGCCACGTCAAGGAAATGACGGATTTGAATAATGACGAACAGCATGCTTTCATGAACGTGGTATTTGTCGTGGAAAGCGCGCTACGCGAAGTGATGCAACCCGACAAAATCAACCTTGCCAGCCTCGGCAACATGACACCACACTTGCACTGGCACGTCATTCCGCGCTACATCCTCGACAAACACTTTCCCAACCCGATCTGGGGCGCACCTCAACGTGCAGGTATTCCCAAACCACCGTTAGATTGGCCGGCTCTCCTTTCACAGAGCATACGTCAACGACTTCAATAATCGATTATTCCGATGTGAATTAAATCAGAGTAATAAACCCGGATAATCCATTAGGAAATTTAACTAGCTTCCCCCTTAGCAAAAGGGGGGAATGCATCGTCATCGCGCGCATCAGGTCTAATGGATGATCCGGGATAAACCACGCTTGGCCAACAGGGCCGCACCGAAGGCAGCTTCAGTGTGTTCCGCTACCAACAGTGGCACACCTAACAAGCGTTCGCGTATGTTTCCCCACACTTTATTTTTCGCTCCGCCGCCAGTGGATGTAACGGATTTTAGCGGGCTTGCACCGAGTTCAGCCAGCTTGGCATAACCTGCCGCTTCGATGCGGCTCAAGCCTTGTAGCAGACCGTGCAGAAACAGTACGCCGTCCGCAGGACGCGGGGTAAGACGTGGCGCCAAGGTGGAATCGTTAATTGGAAAGCGTTCGCCAGGTCGCGGCAACGGGTAGTAATCAAGCGGGCTATCAGTGGCCGGATCAATGTGCTGGCTGAGTTCATCTATTTGCGGATCGCCAAAGTATTGCCGCAACACGCCGCCGCCTGCATTGGACGCACCACCCGCCAGCCATAAATTGCCAAAACGATGGCTGTATATGCCATATTGTGCTGCTTCTACACGTTGCTCCGAAAGTAGCTTGAGTACCATGGTAGTGCCTAGCGAAGTGACAGCTGAGCCGGGCTCATGCACGCCTGCGGCAATAAAAGCGGCAATACTGTCAGTCGTACCCGCACACACCATGCACGCCGGATTAATCTTGAAATGCTGTGCCGCAAATGAGCTGATGTTGGTAAGGCTTGCTCCGGGAGCGACAACTTGCGGCAGCAGATGCGCATGCGGCAAATTATTAATCCAATCCGGCCAGCATAAGCGCTCTGCGTCATAACCACTCTTGAGCGCATTATGATAGTCGCTGACGCCACCCAGCCCGGTAAGCAGCGCAGCGAGCCAGTCCGCCTGATGGAGGAAATGCGCAACGTTTGAAAGTTCGGTGTGCTTTGTCAGCCACAGGAATTTGGCTAATCCTGAACTTGCGCTGCAAACAACGTGACCCGGTGGGGCAAGCTGCGTTAGCTGTTCCGATTCTTCACGAGCGCGGTTATCAAAGTAGAGCAACGCGGGAGTGGTCGGCTCCAGCTCTTTGTCACACAATAAAACCGTGGCAGAAGTAGCAGCAATCGCGATGCTTTGTAGCTCAGCTGCAATCGGTGCGGGTAGACGTTTGAGCAGCGAATGCAGTGCCTCGCGCCAATTCAGATGACCTTGTAAAGCAGCATCCGGATAGAAGATATGATCTTCATGGATAATCGTCCCGACTTTGTCCACAACACAAACGCGTGCGCCTGATGTGCCAAAGTCGAGACCGAGATACGATTTCATGTATGAAGTGAAAGGAAGAATGGAAATTAACGTAAAGCTAAAACGTGTCTCCTCATGATACAAAAACTTCGAAACAGAATTAATTTAGAACATTGGTTTTTTCTCGGCTGCTTTATAGCGCTTGACCCCACCCAAGATCTCCGCCTTGGCTTCCTTGACACCGACCCAGCCATTAATCTTGACCCATTTGCCTATTTCCAGATCCTTATAGTGAGCGAAGAAATGCGAGATTTGCGCAAGCACAAGTTCCGGCAGATCGGCATGCGATTTTATTTTTCGATAAAGACTGCAAAGCTTATCAACGGGCACAGCCAGTATCTTGCCATCCTCGCCAGCTTCGTCAGTCATCTTCAACATGCCTATCGGTCTACAACGAACCACCACGCCAGTAATGAGCGACACGGGTGACATGACAAGTACATCTACCGGATCCCCGTCTTCCGACAACGTGCGTGGGACATAACCGTAGTTACACGGATAATGCATTGCCGTGGACATGAAACGATCCACGAACATGGCACCAGTTTCCTTGTCCACTTCGTATTTCACGGGATCAGCATTCATGGGTATTTCGATGATGACGTTAAAATCGTCGGGAAGGTCGCGACCAGAATTTACTCGATCTAGATTCATTTCTATTCCTGGCTAAAAAAATGTTTATTATACCCGCGAGTCTGGCAGACGTTATGCGGGGCAAGGTGTTATCAGCTGTCAATAATAGGGTGCCTCTAAAAATTCAAATTTCTAAGCAAGACAAGGCACGAGTAAAAAATTTGAGCGCGGCATATAGTTGATATGTAAGCGATAATTTTTTTCGAGTAACGCCGTATTGTGACGAAAATTGGATTTTTAGAGGTGCCCAATAAACTGGCCTCAGCGTTCATTGTTGCACAAACGACATCATCCCCAGTGAAGCTATGCTCCATGGGGATGATGTCTTCCTTGGCGAATTTAAAAACAGCCATTCAACTGTAGCGAAAAATATTGTTCTGCCTTAAGGGGGCTAAACACCTTTTCACTATTTGTTGATTGGCCATCCCCCACTTAATTCAAACTAATTTTTACCTTAACTGAAAAAAATGCACGTTACACTTTCATATTCCATTTGTAGCCGAATTCGTCATTGCCAGTTTCAACCGGCACTATCTTATGCGGTGTGTGCGGTGAAGCAGGTGCAGGCTCATCAAGAGCAGGCCCCTCCTTGGTCAAGTTGAATACTACTGGCTCAGGTTTATCATCCTGAAGTGGAGAGTAGAGCAAAGGTGCGTTCGCCCGAGTATCAGGGTTCAAGAATCGAGTTCCATCCGCATCTTTCAATATTCCAAGATATTTTTGCCTGGCTTCCCAGCTAGGCAGCACGTCATCATTGTGCTTGACCTCTTTGCTGCTGGATACAACGAAACCATCACCTTCCACTTGGCCCAGTGCCTTAAGTGCACTCTCGGAATACTCGTACTTGCCCCCTTGATTTTTTCGCGCCATAGCATCAATAGAACAGTGATGTGGTGCAAGCAAGATATTCCAACTGAGCTTATCCGTATTGTTTTGATAATCCTGCCAAATACGATCCCAAACCCCGACTGTCGCATCGCCTCCCAACATAATGCGATTCGTCCCACCAAAAACTTTAACTGTCCAACGTATGACCAAGCTAGTGTCGTTAACGTCTGGTTGATCTTCACCTGATATAACAGGAGAAAGAACATACGCTTCAATATTTCGCGAAAAAGTTTTTACTAATCCAGATGGTGATGCTTCTAATACGCTAATTCTATTGCCATTCAATTCTGATTCTTTACTACCTTGAAGATTCAGCCTACGTTTAATCTCCTGAAATACGGGTTTGGACTCATCAGTCTCAAATTTTGAGTCTGTAAAACAAGGGTTGATCCATATCTCCTCAATAAGAATCAATTTATCATCTTCTTTTGGACGATCCTCAAATTCGACAGGTTCACCGTGATAAAAAAGTTTGTCGAAACCGGTCAGGTTGTTCTGGTCCGGGTGAGTCAGAACCAAGAGCGACAATCGATACTCTCGGTTACTCCGATAACTGGATTGATAGCAAGCATATTGAAGATCAAGAGCAAAGTCGTAGTAGATCCACTGAAACGGCTTTGATGCCTCCTCATGCCCAAGAGTGGCGGCGTTTCCTACATTACCGTTAACATCAATGGAACTTCTAAAACGATCTGTATGCCGTTCGCAACGATAATTGATATCTGTCAGTATCGTTTTATCATTCGCCTCGATTAAGGTGGTATCTCCATTGCCGACTGGGAAGAAAGTAACACGATTTATAGACATTATTTGCCTTCCTTTTTGTGAATTTTTCTATAACAACTAACCATTATACTTGATTAATTAAAAAAACATGACCACCAAGCTCAATCAATGTATTTTTGAATATTATAAGGCTAACTCATGGTTGCTGTGACTGCTCTTGCCCACCCAAGAAGAATTTTATGAAAATAATTCCGCCTTGGCAAAAAAAGACCCCTCTTGATCCTTTTGGGACAAAATTGGAGCGTTCTGGTCAAGATGCCAATCAATAGCCAAGTCGGGATCGTTCCATAGGATAGAGCGCTCATATTCAGGCGCCCAATAATTTGTTGTCTTATAAAGAAATTCTGCATATTCGCTAAGCACGACGAAGCCGTGGGCAAACCCTTCCGGCACCCATAACATCCGTTTGTTTTCGGCAGAAAGCACGACACCCTCCCATAAACCGAAAGTGGGTGATGATTTACGAATATCCACTGCCACATCGAATACTTCTCCTGCCACTACTCGAACCAACTTGCCCTGTGGCTGATTGATTTGATAATGCAGGCCTCGCAGCACATGCCGAGCCGATCGGGAGTGGTTATCCTGGACGAAGTTAACGGATCGCCCGGTGATACTCTCAAAGACTTTTTGATTGAAACTCTCGAAAAAAAACCCACGGGCATCACCAAACACTTTGGGCTCTATAATTAAAAGGTCGGCTATTGCAGTTTGAATAACTTGCATATTTAATAAACTTTCTCTTTTAGAATGTCGAGCAGATACCGGCCATAACCATTCTTTGCCAGTGGCTCGGCCAACCGTTCCATTTGCTCTACCGTGATGTAACCTCGGCGAAATGCAACCTCTTCCGGGCAGGCAATCTTCAAGCCTTGACGCTTTTCTAGTGTCTGAATAAACAGTGAAGCTTCCAACAATGAATCATGCGTACCCGTATCCAACCACGCATAGCCACGCCCCATAACCTGCACATCCAGTTTTCCGCTATCGAGGTAAATCTGATTGACCGTGGTAATTTCCAATTCACCACGTGCAGAAGGCTTAACGGATTTGGCAATCTCAATAACGTTGTTGTCGTAAAAATAGAGACCCGTCACGGCATAATTGGACTTGGGTCTTTTGGGCTTTTCTTCCAGACTGATTGCACGCCCTGTAGCATCAAACTCCACTACTCCGTAACGTTCCGGGTCATTGACATGGTAGGCAAACACCGTGCCGCCCTCCAACTTGGTTCTGGCGGCTGAAAGATTTTTTTCGAAGTCGTGGCCATAAAAAATATTATCCCCCAGCACCAACGAGCAGGAGTCATTTCCGATAAAAGACTCGCCAATAATAAATGCTTGCGCGAGCCCATCCGGTGAAGGCTGTATGGCAAAGGAGAAATTCATTCCCCACTGTGTGCCATCTCCCAGCAACTGTTCGAAACGCGGTATATCCTGCGGTGTGGAGATGATCAGGATATCCTGAATGCCGGCCAGCATAAGCGTGGTCAACGGATAGTAAATCATCGGTTTGTCGTAAACGGGCAATAACTGTTTGGAGATGGATCGGGTTGCCGGGTAAAGTCGGGTGCCGGAGCCTCCTGCGAGTATGATTCCTTTCATGATGTTTCCCTATCACCGTAATTTTGTTGGATCCAATTTTGATATTCTCCACTAATTACAGCATCAACCCAATCTGTGTTAGTCAAATACCATTGCACTGTCTTGCGTAATCCGGTTTCAAAAGTTTCCAGCGGTTTCCAACCCAGTTCATGGGCGATTTTGCCAGCATCGATCGCGTAGCGATGGTCATGCCCGGGTCTGTCCTGTACGTAGGTGACAAGGGATGCATACGGCGCACCTTGAGGGCGCAGCTCATCCAGAATAGTGCAAATCGCATGAACCACTTCCAGATTGGTTTTTTCATTCCAGCCGCCGATATTGTAGGTTTCCCCAACCCGGCCCTGCTCCAGTACCAAGCGCAGGGCACGCGCATGATCATCCACATACAACCAGTCGCGGATGTTGTCGCCCTTGCCATAAATGGGTAGCAGTTTACCTTTGCATGCGTTCAAAATTATCAACGGAATGAGCTTCTCCGGAAAATGATAAGGCCCGTAATTATTGGAGCAGTTGGTGGTGACCACGGGCAAGCCGTAAGTATGGTGCCACGCACGCACCAGATGGTCTGAAGACGCTTTGCTTGCCGAATAAGGTGAGTTTGGCTGGTAAGCGGTATTCTCGGTAAAAAAACCGGTTTCACCGAGGCTGCCATATACCTCATCTGTGGAAATATGGTGGAAGCGAAAAGTGTTTTTTCGTTCTGCCGAAAGCTCATTCCAGTATTCCCGCGCAGCGTTCAGAAGAGTGTAAGTGCCAATAATATTGGTTTCAATAAAGGCGGCCGGGCCGGTGATAGATCGATCGACATGGGATTCCGCAGCCAAATGCATCACCGCATCCGGCTGATGTTCATTAAATAAACTCGCGACTTTCGCAGCATCACAAATATCCACATGCTCGAAGCAATAGCGGGGATTGTCTGCTACCGATATCAGGGACTGTAAATTGCCGGCATAGGTCAGCTTATCGACGTTAATGACAGTAGCGTCGGTTTCCGTGATCAGCTGGCGAATAACCGCAGAGCCGATAAACCCGGCACCGCCGGTAATAAGGATTTTTCTCATGGTTTGGAGGATTGATATGTCGTCTTATCTTGCGTTATTTTACTGAAGGTGGCTATCAATAAAATGGGTTATATGCTGCAGCGCTTGCTCTGTTGCGCCACGATGGGTTCGTACAAAATGCAGTCCGGCTTGGCCGATTTTTGTCAGCTGACCCGGGTTGGCAAGCAGGTTTTGTAAACCTTGCGCCAGGTCGGCCGAATTCTGTATCCGCACGGCTGCTCCGCACTCGACAGCAAGCTGGCTGGCTTGTGCGAAATTGTATGTGTGTGGACCAATAAACACAGGCTTGCCTACGGCGCAAGCTTCAATGAGGTTTTGCCCTCCAAATGGCAGCAAACTGCCGCCAATGAAGGCAAGGTCGCAGGCGGCATAATAGGCAAACATTTCTCCCATGCTATCACCCAATACCACTTGGGTGTCTGGCGCAATCGGACAGTTTTCACTTCTGCGCTGAAAGCGAATGCCTTGCTGAGTGAGCATGTCAGCTACGTCGTCGAAGCGTTGCGGGTGGCGAGGCACAATGACGGTTAGCAGATGAGGAATGTCTACCTGCTTAAGCATGTATAGCAATAGCATCTCTTCTCCGGTGCGTGTGCTGGCTGCCAGAAAAATCTTCCTGTCTTTGCCAAACTGGTTGCGCATTTTTTCACCCAGATTCAGCATCACCGATGGTGGTTGAATGTCAAATTTCAGATTGCCCATGACAGATACATTGCTTGCACCTAATCCAGCAATGCGTGCAGCATCAACTTCGCTTTGCGCAGAAATAGCGCTCAATTCGTTCAAGCCCAGTCGCGTCAAGTTCGGGTAGCGTGCATAACGTGCAGCAGATTTCTCGGATAACCGTGCATTTAGCAACAGCAAGGGAATTTGCATGGTGTGGCAACCATGGATCAAATTAAACCAGATTTCGGTTTCCATCAAAATTCCGATGCGTGGACGAAAGTGTTGCAAGAAACGCTTGACAGCAAATGGGTAGTCGTAAGGCAAATATACCCTCAGGACATCACTGCCGTAAAGCTGTTCACTCGCTGCGCGACCGGTCGGGGTGGTGTGTGTAAGCAGTAGCTGATGATGCGGGTAACTTTCCCGTAAACGTTGCACCAAGCTGGCCGCTGCATGAGTTTCTCCAACTGATACGGTATGCAGCCAGATTAACGGTTTATCACTGCGAGCAGAATAGCGCCCGAAACGTTCATCAATATGCTGCAGGTACTCACGTTGTTTGCGTGCGCGCCAGAGCAGATGGAAAAATATATATGGCAAAAAAAGCCACAGCAAAAAACTATAAGTCCGACGAGGGTTAAACATAACTAAGCGAATATCATGCAACCAGAGTTAATTTGGCAGACCAGCAATAAGCGCGGATGAATCATCCAGAATAAGGGCGTCAGGCAAACGGCAATCATTCATTTTTTAACGCCATTGGAATCTGGGCAGTATTCCGGTATCCATTGTGTCAAGGCACGTTTAACTTCTGCATCGCTCTGCGTAGCGTGTGTGCTAAACCAAATCAATAAGTTCTCCAGCCATTCGGCGTCCACTTCACGCGCCTGTGCGATGCGCAGTTTTATATGTGGAGTGGGCAAAGTGTGCTCGTTGTCGGCCAGCAGTTCCTCGAATAGCTTTTCACCCAAGCGCAGGCCAGTGAATTCAATCCGAATATCATCCTTGCTGAGGCCGGAAAGGCGAATAAGGTCATTCGCCAGATCAACAATTTTTACTGGATCGCCCATGTCCAATACAAATATTTCACCGCCTTTGCCCATCAAACTGGCCTGCAATACTAATTGTGCAGCCTCCGGAATCGACATGAAATAACGTGTAATGTCCGGATGTGTGACAGTAATTGGCCCACCTTTCGCAATCTGTTCGCGGAATTTTGGGATGACGCTACCGGTGCTGCCCAAAACGTTGCCGAAACGCACCATGACGAAGCGCGTTCCGCCAGGCTGCTGCAATCCCTGGCAGACCATTTCTGCCAGACGTTTACTCGCGCCCATCACATTGGTTGGGTTGACCGCTTTGTCGGTAGAAATCAATACAAATTTCGCTACATCATGGCGCTGTGCAGCAGTGGCGACCGACCATGTACCCAGCACGTTATTGCGTATCGCCTGCCAAGCGTTATGTTGCTCCATGAGGGGGACATGCTTGTATGCGGCTGCGTGAAATACCACCGCAGGCTTATACTCGGAAAAAACTTGATCAAGGCGGGTGGAATCACGCACGTCGCCAATCAGGCAGACAATATCGACGCCATCGAATTTCGCGGCCAGCTCCTGTTCCATGTTATATAACGCAAATTCACTCAACTCGAATATCACTAAAGTACGCGGTTTAAAGTTTATGATCTGGCGACATAATTCAGAGCCGATTGATCCACCGGCACCGGTTATCAGCACGGTTTTGCTGGTGAATAATTCTTGCAGTCCGGCCGCATCCAATTGAACCGGATCACGTCCCAGCAGATCATCCAGCTCCACGGCACGCAACTGCGAAATGGCAACACGTCCACTTAACAGGTCATCGAATGACGGTACCGTCAGCACCTTAACTCTGGCCAGATTACAAATTTCAATCGCACGCTGGCGCACTTGGTGCGAGGCCGATGGCATGGCGATAATGGCTTGTTTGACACTCATGTGTTCCGTCCATTGCGGCAGGCTATCCAGCGCGCCCAGCACCTTTACCCCATTGAGGATGAGCCCATGTTTATCCACATTGTCGTCCAGAAAACCTACCAGCCTCCAGTCGCGGCTGCGTGCAAGCTCCTTGGACAAGCCTACAGCTGCATCGCTCGCTCCCAACACTAGAACTGGCTCTACATTTACGTTGAGATTGCGATACAAACCATGCTCTTTCCAGAGACGATAAATGAAACGGCTCCCGCCCATTACAAGCAACAATAGCGCAGGATTAATCACTAGTACCGAACGCGGTATTACGGCACTGATACGAAACATCCACAACACCAAGGGAATGAGCGCGGCAGCCGTCAACACCGCCAAAAAAATTCGGCGCAAGTCAGTTACACTGGCATAGCGCCATAGGCCACGATATAAACCAAAGCGCCAGAAAACAATACTTTGCAAGGGGACTACCCAGATCAGGGTATGCAGCATCTCATCAATGAAATGGGGTGGTGGTTCGAAATTGAAGCGCAACAGATAAGCCAAGCTCCAGGCAAATGCCGCCGCCACAAAGTCATGCAGCATGGCCAGCAGAGTACGCAAATCTAATCTAGCCACGCTGGTTTCGCTGAAATGCTTTCCAGCGATCATCCAAAATCAGCATTAGCGCAGCATACACCCCGCCCCATATCAGGAATAGCAGCCATGGCCATTCAAGGGACTGGCGCAAACACCAAATAGCAGATGCGCCCACCGCAAACATCAAAGTATATTCAAATAATGCGACATTACGATGCCCCCAACCAATCCGCACCAAGCGTTGGTAATAATGTTCGCGATGTGCTTGAGAGATTTTTTCACGACGCAACATACGTTTCAGCAAAGTGACACTGGCATCCATGATGAACGGAGAGAATACCAGCAACGGAAACCATACGGGCCATAGTCCCTGTTGCCAGCCCCACAAACCCATCGCGGCAGATAAAAAACCAAGTGGAATGGATCCTGCATCACCCATGAATACTTGAGCAGGATAAAAATTATAATAAAGCAAGCCCAGACCAGCGGCACCTATTGAAAAATTCAGCATGGCCTGAGTATCAGCGCCATGCATCAGTGCTGCTATGCCATACATGGTGAAACCGAAAAATGTCATGCCTCCAGCCAAGCCATCCGATCCATCCATAAAATTGAATAAATTGGTCATCCAAACTATGCACAGCAACGCGAGCAACGCCAGCGCAACACCCTGCGCCAGCAAGCCGGAGCCGAGCACCAGAATTGCAGCAGCAGCGATGTGCGCCAACAATCGTTGTCGTATCGGCAAGCCGCGCATGTCATCCAGCAAAGAAACAGCGAACAGCAAAATCATGGGCAATACCACCCACCAAACTAATGACATTATCATCAATGCCCAGGCCGACAGGAGACCTGCCATCAACCCCACCCCGCCAATGCGAGGAATTGGCTCAACGTGCAATGAGCGCTCATTGGGGATATCTTGAATTTTTTTTCCGGCTTTGCTGAATACAATAATAGTAATCACCAACATGGTGATCAGAGCTGCAATCAGGGGGGCGTAATGCGACATGGAGACTTTTACTCTATAACAACATTGATAATTTCCACGCAATCCACATTCATGCGAGGTATTTACCGTATGGAAAATTGTTTAACAAATCCTCGGCCAAGTTGGTATGCTTTATTAAAATCAATTGATTGCAACAAACGTAGCATACTTATTAACTCTTCTTACCTAAGCGTCGGTACAATTCTGCGGTCGCTTGCAGACCCTGTTGCAAAGTATAAGGAGGAACCCAGTTTAAATCACGGCGGATTTTACCACTATCAACCTGCAACGAACCGAGTAACCGTTCGACTTGATTAGATTTGCCGGATAATTTTCCCAACATACGTAACCAGCTAGGCGGGAACGGCAATATGTGCGCCGGACATCCCATCGCATCGCCTAATTGGCGCAATAAATCCAGGGTGGAAATATCCTCACCATCACAGACCAAATAAGTCTGGCCAGCGGCAAAAGGATGGGTCGCGCAGGCTATCAAGGCATCCACCAGATTTTCCACGTAAATCAGGCTGCGGCGGTTATCTACAGAAGCCAATGGCAATGGAATGCGCTTGGCGATCACCGCCAGCATTTGTGCAAAGTTGCCTTTCACACCCGGGCCATAAACCAATGGAGGACGCACAACAACAACTTCCAAGCCGGTTTCCTGGGCAATGCGCCACAGCGCTTGTTCGGCTTGCCATTTCGAGATACTGTAAAAATCTTGTGGACTGGGTTCATCCAACTCTGTAAATGACTGAGTTGTGTTGGTCTGCTCGCCATTCACCTTGATCGTACTAACGTAGACAAACCGTTTCACCCCGGAAGAAGCAGATTGTCGAGCGAGACTTGAAGTACCGTGCAGGTTGACCTTGAGAAACTCCGCCAATGGATCCGTAGCATTCTCGCGCATTACATGCACTCGTGCGGCGAGATGAATCACCACATCTACATCGCGTAATGCATCAGCCCAATTCGTCTCACCATCAATTGCGCCGATAATTATGACTTCAGTATTTTCAATCAACGAATTCCCTGAACGCACCGCCGCGCTTACAGACTGTCCTTGCCGTAGCAATTCAGCACAGAGCGCTTTACCAACAAAGCCACCAGCCCCGGAAATCATAAATTTCATGATGGTGACCTATGATTAAGCCTGACTAAGTTGAGTAGCGTTCACTGCTCTACCGTACATTTATTCATGGATTTTTTTGTCAATCGCAACCAAAGTATTTTTAAAAACAAAAAGGAACAAAAAAATCGCATCATGCTCATAAGATGCCACTTCAAATACTTGAAACTGTGATGACTGCTCCTGCGTGGAAGATGAATCACCTTGGCATCAGGGCATACGGCTACTTCATAACCCTTTAATCTAAGCCTGGCGCACAAATCCACGTCTTCATAATAAAGAAAATATCGCTGATCAAATCCACCTAATTTTTTGAATACATCGCGCGGGAATAACATGAACATCCCGCCCACCCAATCAGGAAAGATCGGATTATCTTTTGCAACATAATCGCTGCCTTTACATCTGCCGAACGCCTTGCAAAATATCTTGAATGGCATCGGGAAATGACGGGCACTGTCTTCAATCTCGCCGCTTGTACTCAATACGAGCGGCGCAGCCACACCAACTGCGGAACTTTGCAGACACGCAAGTAACGCCTTGAATGGATCGCCATTCAAGCGAATATCCGGGTTCATTACACAAAAAAACCGTCCCACTGCGTAGGTAAATGCCTGATTGTGATTGGCTGCGAATCCCATAGGAATGGGGTTGCGAATAACCTTTATAGGAAATACAAAGCTATCTGATGCAAACTGCAGTATCTCATCCAGATTAAGCGTGAGAATCAATTCGATCGAAGAAGCCCGGCAATGCTGATCGATATCATGCAGCAGACATTCAATCAACTGAATTTGTGCATGGCTGACAACAGAAATAGAAATTTCAGACGACTGCTTCACAGCTATTTTGTCCATCAAAAATACAGATCAGATTCGATTAATAAATATAATTAGCCGTAAGACCAAATTATCAAACCTTTTTTGCCGCCATATTTCCTTGGATAACACTAACTGAACGCGACACCACAATGATGATTTTGCTGCGATGAATTTATCGAGAGTTAACCTTTGGGACAAGGTTACGTCTTTTTCAAACATATTCAAAAAAACAGAAGCCTGCAACCAAGCCTGCAACCAAAGCAATCCTCTTCCGCTGTAAATAAATCGATGCAGCTTTCTTTTTAATTCATCGAATATATTCACTGCTGCACCGATCATGTTGTTACCGTGCTGTCGATATTTTATATGGGTATTATTATCAAAAATCACTTCACCAAAACAAGACAGAACCAAATAACACCACCAATCATGCATCAAAACCTTGCCTGGCAGATGCCTGCAAATAAGTTCTATTGCTTTTCGGTTAAGCACCATCGTACAGCCGGTCGCAACATTTTCAACTAGCGCATTACCAAAGCCAATTTGTCTTGGTGTATGGGTAAATCCAATATGGTTTAGCTGTTCATCAACAATTTCTAGCCTGGAGCAGAATAACGCCGGATGATGATCGGCGACCATTGACAATGCTGAAATTGCATACGCAATTTTATCAGCATGCCAAACATCATCCTGATCACAGAAAGCAACGTATTCTGTTTCAGTTAACGCCGCATTCTGCAGTAATTCAAAGAAACTCAGGGCTGGCCCCAGATTGTGATGCTCGTCTAATATCTCTAAACGTCCTCCGGATTGCGCATTCTCTAAAATGCTTCTCGTTGAATCGGATGATCCGTCGTCCCGAGCCAGGATCCTGATGTTGGGATAGGTTTGTGCATACAATGACTCCAGCTGTTGCTGAAGAAACTTGCTTCCATTGTATGTGGAAAGTAGTACTGTGACCTTATTTGGCTTAGGTACCTCTGGCGTCATCTTTTAGCTCCATCCTTGACAAATCTATCTGCTTTATTCATGGACGCTTCCATATAGATGTGCCCCGGTATCTTCTAAATCTTTTATTTCCTGCAAGGAGCCCCTGAAACCCCTCACACTTGACCTAAGTCAGCGTCAAATTATTTAATAATTTTCAGATAGTACCTACATCTGAATAATGTAATAAAAGTTTTTTGTGCGATTTGTTTAAAATTTTAAATTTTAAGTATATCTAGCCCATTAGCATGTTCGCAATTAAAAATCTCCTGCCCCGAAGGGGAAGCCGTTAAATCGCCATCCGATTTCGATACCGATGTTGACCATCTTGGCAAAATTGCCGGACACTACTGAAGAAATTATTTAAATTTTTTCATTATCTTTGACATAAAAAAACTAACATTACAGATAAGCAATGATAGGCATTTATAACCGAAGGAAAATTTAAAATTAATGCAGTTTTCATAAACGCCGGACAATTGCCGATTAAATGCACTGCGATCAAGGGAGTTAGACACGCCACCAGTTTTAAAAACAACAATATCTTGGTCAAGCCACACTGCTATTTTGTATATTTTATGCTCATATGTATGTAGTAAGTCAGCCAATGGTTCAGAGTCTATTTTAAATATATTTTTTAAAAACCACACTCTTTTATAAATTAGTCCTTGGGAATGACATGGATTTCTCCACGGGAACAACCTGCGTTCTCCAAAAAAACAGCGATTATCAAAGGCCATATATTTTTTGCCATCATAAATTCTTACGCCAGCATAGATCACATTGCTGTTTACATATGCCTTATTTTCAAAGATATCTTTAACATTGTGAAAACCCAGATATTCATCACCACAACCTAAAAAAATTAAAAAATCACCACTTGCTGCTTGAGCACATATGTTGAAGGCATCATAAATACCTTTATCTTGCCCTTCTATAAGCCTCACATTTAAGTTGAAATTTTTTATGTAATTTCGTATCTCATCAGACAAATGGGATTCAAATATCTTAATAACGAGTTCAGCCTCCCCCTCACTTTTATTTAGTACAGAGTCAATTGTGATTCTAACATCCGCAAATTTCTCAGATGGGCCAACTGGTATACAAATAGAAATTAGCATTAAATTCAATAGTTTTAGGCTGCAAATTTCCGAGTTTAAGGCAATTTAAGCAGCCGCTGTAATCTTGCTCGAAATGAGCTGAAATTTCTGGTGCTACTTGCTTCCCTTTCATGGCGGAGTACAAAAGATCTCTTTCGATGAGAGGATGAATAGGCTGTTCAATCAGCCTGCTGAAATCGAAATCAGGGGGGTTGTATAGTGCGCATTGCGGGCGCAACAGAAATAAACTGTGATCGATTCGCCTGAACGATCGCCTTTGGCAGCCAGTCGGTGCGGTGCGGGTTGACCGCATATCCGGCGAGGCAGAGCTGCAAGTGGGCGGGGGCAATCGTCATAGCTGCTTCACCCTATGCAGGCGCACACGCCAGAAATTGCGAACGATCAGGCCCAACAAGGTCTTTAAACTCGCTAGCCAGCCAGGTGGTGCAGACTGTTCCAACACTTTCCAGCCTGCACTTTCCAATTGCACGATCACGGATCTAAGGTCGCGCAGATAGGGCTCATAAATATTAGCGACAACAACGCGCGGGAGGGGAAATCTGGGGGCGAGCACGACCCTTTTCCCTTCCAAAATACGCAGCCCATGAAAGTGATAGGCCACAGCCTGAGCATAGGGAAAACGAGTGACATTCCATGGCGCAAGCAGGAGCTCTTTTTGTCCGAACACATGAACTTCGTCCGGAAATCGCTCCGGCCAGTCGTCCAGGTATTTCTGGTCGCCAAATTTTCCGTCCTCGTAACGGGCGAAACACCATTCGAGGCAACGTGCCTCCCACCACTTGCGAACAGCTTCCCCGCGTTGTCGATGGAAGGTCATGAACTGCACGCAGAACTGTCCGCTGGTGGCGGTGGAATCGTATTCTGGGGCATAGGCGTGATCGGTGATCTGCACCCCTTTACCCGATGCTGCGAACTCCCTGAATATCATGGCCGGATTTTTCCTGAACCACAAATCGGCGTCGAGATAGGTCACGCGTTCGACTTCGAATGCTGCTTCGAAGACGAAGCGTGGGGCAAAAGGGGTCAGCGTCCAACAATACTCACCCCGGGTGCGTCCCGATTTGACCGCCAGCAATTCCGGTGTCTCCAGCTGACTAAGAGCAAGCAGTTTCAGGTTGGGCAGGTGCAGGCTGGTCAGTACGTCGTAGGCGGCTTCATCCATGCACAACACCCACAGCGCGTAAGAGCCGGCATGCCGCTCCATCGACGCGTGCAACGCCAGACCCTGCGGCAGAAAAAGGCTGTCAAACAGGGTGACATAGTGTTCCATTGCGGGATGGGCGATCTTCATAGCACTCGGTCTTTACGGCAGCTTAAATGCATTCACCGCCGCGATCACCGCTGCCGTATCCGCGTCGCTCATCTGCGGATGGCATGGCAGCGAAAGGCAGCACGCGGCATGATGCTCGCTTTGACCAAGTCCCTGTGGATCGCGTCGCATCTCCAAGCACGGAGGCTGCTGGTGGATAGGGATCGGATAATGGATCAGCGTCTGTATGTCGTGCGCCTGCAAATGCCCCTGCAGCGCGTCACGCGCTTCGCAACACACGACAAAGAGGTGATAGACATGGGCACTTTCCGCTTCGGGCGCGGCAAGCAGTCGCACATCGGGATGAACAATGCCTGCTCGGTAGGCTGCAGCGATCTCGCGCCGCCGCTGTGTGAATTCCTCAAGCCATTGCAGGCGCGTCGACAGTATCGCCGCCTGAATTTCGTCGAGACGGCTGTTGAGCCCCAGCTCGGGGTGATGATAGCGAACACTCTGGCCATAGTTGCGCAATGTCCCAGCCCGTCTGGCGAGCGTTTCGTCGCGTGTGACCAACATCCCGCCGTCGCCAACGGCTCCCAAATTCTTGGTTGGATAGAAGCTGTATGCTCCGGCCGCGCCGAACGCGCCTGCCACCGTACCGTTTTGTGAGGCAAGATGTGCCTGCGCGCAGTCCTCAATCAGCGCGATGTCGTGCTGCCTGCACCAATCGACCCAGCCCGGCATATTGTGAACCTGGCCATACAGATGCACCAGTACCGCTGCGCGCGTTTTCGATGTAAAGCAACGCTCCGCGCTTGCCATCGAGAGCAGCGCCGTGTTGGGATCGATGTCGGCGAGCACCGGCGTGGCCCCGGCACGCAGGATCGCCAGCACCGTGGCGAATGCAGTCATCGGCGTAGTGATGACCTCGTCGCCTGGCCCAACATCCAACCCACGCAGGGCGATCTCGATCGCGTCCATGCCGTTGCCCACTCCAACCGCGTGATCGACACTACAGATCGATGCCCACTCGCGTTCGAAGGCTTTCAGTTCGCCGCCTAGCACATACCAGCCAGACTCAAACACACGAGCCACTGCCGCCTGCATCGCCTCTCGGATCGCGGGTGGTTCGATCTTAAAATCGTTCATCAGGATCATGCTCTGGCCTCCCAGTAATGCGGCCAGTGTTCGCGGTAGTACGCTACCGTGCGCGCCAGGCCATCGGCCAGCGCGACCTTGGGCGTCCAGCCCAGTTCGTGCTCGATCAGGGTGTAATCGCTGTAGTAGTCGCCGATATCGATGGCCTTACGATCAGCGGGAAAAGGCACCAGCTCGGACGTGCCGCCCTCGACCAGCGCAGTCATCATCACCGCCAGATCCTTGAGATTGATGACCTCGCGGCTACCCAAGTTGTAAACCTTGCCGTTGGCAGCGTCATTGGCCCCAGCTAACAGCAGGGCGTCGACGCAGTCATCGACATAATTAAAGTCGCGCAACTGCAAGCCGTCACCAAAAACCTTGATCGGTTTGCCCTCAATCAGCAGCCGTACCCAGATGCCGAGAAAAGTCTGGCGCGCATCGCATACCCGCATCCCTGGCCCGTAGGTATTGGTCAGGCGCAGCGCGCAGGCGCGGATACCGTAGACGTTGTTGTAGAGCAGGTGATACCACTCGCCCGCGAGCTTATTGATGCCGTTCACGTCGACCGGGCGAATCGCATGTTTTTCGTCCACCGGCAGGTAATCCGGCTTGCCGTAGAGCTGGCGTGTACTCGCGAAGACCAGCTTGATGGCCGGGTTCGCCTTGCGGCACGACTCCAGAATCGAGAGCTGCGCCATGGCGTTGATGCCGAGATCGGTCTGCGGGTCGCTCATCGAATCAAGATGACTGGTCTGCCCCGCCAGATTGAACAGGTAATCCTTGCCTTGCACCAGATACGCCATCGCGTGAGGGTCGCGCACGTCGCAGACATTGACCGTCACCCGGTCGGCGATGTCGGCAACGTTGAACAGGTTGCCACCGTATTGTGGAATCAGGCTATCGACCAGCGTTACGTTTGCGCCCAAGCCGACCAGCCGTCTGGCCAGCGCTGAGCCGATGAAGCCGAGGCCACCGGTGATGAGGATGTGGCGTGCTTGATAGGCATTTACCATGTTTTCGTTTTCAGCATATGCGTTAATTTCCTGAGCGCCTGTAACCCCACCCTGAAATACCCGTGCGATAAGCACTTTAGGGATTCCTCTACCATTTCGGAAAAAAGCGGTTCACCGAATTTCTTTTGCCCGGCTTTTGCTAAATGCAGAGCGAACCCGTGCTCGGCATTGATGGAAGAAAAAACCCAACCCAGCAGATATTCTCGAAGGCCCAGCGAATCGCTGTCAAACTTGTTGATGTAGGAAATTTCGCACCAGCCCGGGGCCATCTTCAAAAATGAATCTAGGCTTCTGCGTTGCAGAGTGTTGAGGCTAGACAGGTCTTCCTGCTCTATCCTGTGCGAGCCCTTGACGTACATGCTGGAAACCCAGAACGGGCACTTGTCCATGTATGCCATCAGCTGATGCAGCTTGTCCTCTCCCAAATATGCATCGATGATACCAGGCTCGAATTCCGCAACGATCATATTCGATACCGTGCTTGCAGGCAGGGCATCGAAAATCCGCAGGTCGGTGCCTTGCGTGTCTGTTTTGTACCAATCGATATAGTCAATATCGATTGCCTGGAGCGCGGTTTTGAGATCGACGGCGGGCATCTTGGTCGTTTTTTCCACTTCGAACAGCCCACAGAAGGCCCAGCGGTTGAGGGCTTGACTATTCGGAGGCAGCGAGCTCGAACAGTAAGGGGATCGCGTCAGATAGAACTCGACCTCGTCCGCCGCTTTGGCGGCCACTAGCCGATTCATCGAATAAAGCTTGCGGAAGCCTTTGTCGCTCGATTCAGCAATGGTGAAGTCGCGCGTGTCCGCATCGAACGCGACGCATATCGCATCGGGCGCGATCAGCTTCCAACATTTAGGCAGTGAGCCAGAGGCGCCAACGTCGATCAAAACCGGCGGCTTCAAGGCCAGGGAACGATGCTTTAACGCTTTCGAAATCAACCGCTTCATAGCCCCACCTTGTTGAAAATAAATCCCTTGAACATCGAATCGATCAATCCAAGCGCCGGAAAATCCAGACTAGGGAAGGCTGAAACCAGTTGATAGTCTGGTGAAAACCATTCTATTAACCGACGTTCAGACAAAGATCGACAGGCGTAACTTGCCGGGTAGATCGTGCATGGAACATGCTGGACATAGTGCCGCGTTATTGTCGAATCGTTGACGATGGTTCGATCCAGAATGATCGTTGAAGGGTGGGCTCGAACCAATACATCGACTATCGCCTCTGGGTCGTCCACATACTGGAGTACGCCCGATAAAAGCACGGCATTGGGCTGCTGGTCTAGAAGACAGGCTTCGAGGCTTTCATAAAATTTCAGCGTTTCATCCTGGACGTGCTTTTTCCCGGCCTCAACATAATGTTTCTGTTCGATCACGTTCCAGCGTAGCTCCGGTAAGGTGCCAAGCAATTTTCTGTGCTGAAAGTAACTGCTTCCCAGTGCCCCGCCGAAATCTAGGACATTCAGATTACCATTGTTCTGCGCAGCCGCCCACATCAAGCCCGTAAGTGCGGGCCATGCGTACTCAGGTTCAAAAAACAATACCGAGTCGCGCTCGAATACCGCTTCACCGCGTTTGACTTTGAGAGTGGCATCCAGCACACGGGTGAGGATCGCGTCGGTGTCATAGCCAGTAGCATGCTGGCAGGCTTCAGCCCAGCTAGGGAAGCTCCCTTCAAATCGGTTACCGCCACCACGAATTTGTTGTAACCAGCGGGATACAAGTGGAGGCAAGCAATCTTTGACCAGAGCTTTTGGCGAAGTCATGCTGTCCACCTAGAATAAAAAAAGCCAAATAGATGCTTGAGCCAGTAAGTCCCCCTCCAGCGTCTATGCTTCCTAAAAAATCGTTCTACCTCACGGCTGGCAGGTCCACAGGCTTCCACGATAAGACCTTCAAGCCGGATGGGACGCTCACTTAACACCGAGTCCATCATACTGGATTTGTCGGAATTAGTTCCTGATGCGTCATTGCCAATGTTGTGCACCAGCGAGCGGCCGGGATAAAGCGTCAGCTTACCCAACAAAAAGGCTGAGGCATACCAGCGGATCGCCCAGGAATCGTTCGTGCCCGCAATCTGCTCTTCTAGCATTTGTGTGTAGGGAAAACTTCCCCCGTAGTTGAAGGCATGCTCCAGTTTGCGCTGCTTCAGCTCTAGTAACAACTGCGCGCCGTCCGGATTGAAGCATGCCCATCCGCGCCGCCAGGTCCCCCAGCCCCAGCAATCGGCACCCGGCAGAAAAAACGCCTCGGGCAGCGCTACTTCAACCGGAAAAAAATAGCCGTGGATGCTGATGATCCGGTCATCGTTTGCATAGCGCTCCAGAGCCTCGTTCATATAGGTCAGAAAAAACGGGGACGTCACCAAGTCGTCTTCGAGCACGATGACACGCTCGTGCTGGCACAAAACTTCGCTCACGCCTTCGATGATGTTGCGGGCAAGCCCAAAGTTCATGTCACGTTCGATCAGCGCCACACTGCGGAAGCCCGTTGTGCCGCGCACCAGCTCGCGGACCGCACGCACCGACGCGGCCTCGCGTTCGTTACGGGCACCGTCAGCGTAAACGATCAAATCACTTTGATCAGCCAATTCATTGGCAGCGAGCGCCGCAAGCGCACGTCGGGTATGGTCGGGGCGGGAGAAGGCGAAAAGAAGTATAGGAGCCAGCATGCCGTCAGTGATTACTCGACAATGTTACGCGGTTCACAGCGCTTAAAAAAAACGGTGTTAACAGCCTTGGCATACATTTCATACCCACAGCTTTCCATGAACTTGTTGACGTCGCTCGATTTTAATTTGGACAACGAATTGTCAAGAATTTCCACCAAGATAATTTCAGGCCGGTACTTGTTCCAATTATTAGATTTCAGTACATCCAAGTCCATACCTTCCACGTCAATGCTCATGAAATCGATGCGCATATTCGGAGGAAGGTGCTCGTCGAGGATTGAACTGAGTGATTTCGTATCAATCTTTATCGTTCTTTCAATATGGTAGGAGTCAAGTGACGAAGCCCTTTGCTGCGAGAGGTGGGCGTCAAAACCGTTCAATGCCGTTTCATTGAAAATATAATATGTTAGAGAACTTTGATCGGGCCCAACCGGAATTTCCAGGTTGATGTCTCTCTGGCGTTGTTTGTTAAATAATTGCATGCTGCCTGGCATGGCGTCGATGTTTATTCCAAACCATCCCTGCTTATAAAAATGGAAGGTATTGGAAAAGCGTTTGGGGTGGTGGGCACCGACGTCAACATAGAATCCCTTAGACTTATCAGCAAAAAATCGGCGAAGAATCATATCCTCGCCTTCTTGTGAATACGATTTCGAGGCATGTCCATCCAAGATAAAAAAGTGGACAAAATCCCTGATCGATCTGGGCACTATGCGCCTGATACTTTTGTATATGGCCATGGTCTTTTATTGCCTCGCAGTGGCGGCAACGGGGTATTGGTCGTCCGCGAGCAGTTTCAAAGCGCCAATGGCGTAGCCCGGCAGTCGATCGGCGGACGGGCGGTATAGAAAAGATCGGGAGAAAAATAATGAAGTGGTCCAAGTGTAGTTGTTTATGGGGCCAAAGCCATGGAAGTCGACCTGCAAGAAATCGTGTTTTTCCCGCAGGTATTTTGCAGTTTCAGGATGCCAGTCGGAGTTATCCAGGATCACCAGCCCGTCAGCAGCAAGAATATCCGAAACACTCTCAGCACAACGATGCCGGTGTATTCCATCGATGATAACAACGTCGAATTTCTCCCCGGTTGCGGCCACCAAATAGTCGGACTCGTTCTCGGCGAGAATTATTTTCAGATTTGCGACGACGTTTCTTGCGCTTGTTGCAAACCACTCCTTATCATGCTCTACCGCAAGCACAGATTCAGCCCTTCTGGCCCACCATATTGAGCTCGCGCCAGACCCAAATTCCAGAATTTTCGAGCCCGAGAAATCCAGGCCGGCAAGATATTCGATCGTGGGATAGGTGTACCACGGGATGGCATTGCCTTCTTTATCTATGCATTTCCAGGTGGAAATGGATTTCCTCTGCCCATACTCTTCCGACAGTATCCAGAAATTCCGAATGACCTTCCGGAAGTTTGCAGGAATGATTCGACGGAATATTCGCTTAGCGAACATAAAAACCTTTTAACAGAATGGAATTTACTTTAATGAAGAACAATCGTCTTGATTTCCTGTTGAACGCGTCAAACCAGAATGCGGCCACTGAATAACTTATAAGAGTGGCGACGGCCGCACCCTGCCCACCGTAATCGGGAATCAATATCAGGTTCAGGGTAATATTTACCAGCGCCCCAAGTGCAGTTCTGTAGAACATATGGACGACCATATTCTCCAGCAAGAACCAGTGACTGCTTGCCGCACCCAAAAAAGTGAAGATTCCCGCCCATACATGTATTGCCAGAATGGGGCCGGCATCCGCGTAGGCCGCGCCAAAAAGCTGGGTAACGAGCCATCCCGACAAGAAAGTCATTGTCATGGCCACCCCCAGGCTTATCGCCACTATCAGGTCGTACAGCCTCTGCATGCGTTGGTAGTAAAGCGGCTCGCTTATTTTTTTGGCTGCCGCAATCGCCGGAAATACAGAAGCAATAATGGCTGTAGGAAGAAAATACCAGACTTCGCTGATTCGGACCGCCGCCGAGTACATGCCTACGGCCTCATCTCCCAGCATCTGTCCCAGCATGATCTGGTCAATACGCATGTATACCATAACGGCCAGACCAGAAAATATGAGCGGCCAACTATCCCTGAGCAGAGTCTGCGCGCGGGCGTAACGGAGCTGCCACGCACGCAGGGTGCCGCATCGCCAGGCGTATACGGCCAGCAGGCCGATGGCCACCAGTAAACTTTCAGCAAAGGCTGCCCAGACGAAAGCCATAAGCGATGCATGGGCAAGCAAGAGACCGATCTTGACGGCTGAAAGAGCCAGAAAAATGCCGTTCTCGACCCATACGATATATTTGGATTGAACCTGCGACTCGAACCAGTATTTCACCACTTCAACAGACTTGAACACCATGGCAAAGCCCAGCACCGCAACCACCAGCTTTACCAAGCTATCATCCGGCCTGGTAAAACTGACTGTGACAACCGCAAGGCCAAAAGCTAATAACCCACCAATAAATTGCAACAGAAAGGCCGTACCCAAAGTGGTGTTTGCAGCCTCTGGCTCCCGAACCAAGTCGCGTATGACAATGCCATTCAACCCCAAATTGGCTACAGCACCAAATAGGGCGACAATAGCCATTGCGTAATTCATGAGCCCAAACTGCCCAGGACCAAGATATCGGGCGATCCATACCCCCACCAACAACCCCATTCCCATACGCAAAATCTTATCGCCAAACAACCACCCGATATTTGAAAGTACTTTTTGCAGGTTTGGACGGTGCTCGATTTTAGCCCGCAGAGTAGCAGGCAGAAACTTGAGCCAGGTAGACGTCAATTTAATGGTGGCTCCACATGAGATGTTCTGAAACGGGGTCAAACACCGTTCCTGTTGAATAACAAAGGCCACCGACAACCCGGACAACCGCCCGTGTCTGGCTACTCAGTTGGCGAAAGGCTTCTCGACCAAGATCGTCAAAATGCCACACGTTACGCGTAGCCAGGGTAGCGCGCCGCGACCATACAATACCGACGATGAATTTGTCTCGCATATCCACGGGGCGTCCGAGCGCGGCGGTTGAATGCCAGTTGATCGATGTGGGTGGTGGCATTCGAAACGAGCGACTGCACACGGTTTTACAGATTAACTTGCAGAAGTTGTTCAAAGTGTTCGTGCAGGATTTTTTTGCGCTATCCCGATGCCAACATATCCATGCCATAGCGGGCTTCAAACAGGGTGACGCTGTTGAGTCAGACGGACTTCTTCTTCCATACTCCAACCACGAAAATTGGCGCGCTGCATTAGGCCGGCCTTCGCGCCGTCTTCAATATTGCGAACGATGACTTGCGCCATGAGACACCTCTAAGTATCGAGAATGAACTTGCAATGATATTGCACCTATCTGTTAAGGACAGGAATTTCAACCGCACAAATTTAAGTATCCATGACCACCGCACTCCGGCCAACGGCAATTTTTTTGTTTAACTCCAACAGAATATCCGAATTCCGAGTCACTCACACACGCAAAGGAAAAATTTTCTCTAGCATGAAATTTAACCACGAAGCTTTTAATTATATAAATATAAAATTTCATATTTAAACTCAATCCCCGTTAACGGCCAATGGGAAAATATTCCAGTCCGTGTGCACTTACTGTAGCCGACTCGTACAAGCTACGGCCATCGAAGATTAGTGGGGTTTTGAGCTTTGCTTTGATTATTTCGAAGTCCGGATTGCGGAATTCTTTCCACTCAGTGACGATAATTAATGCATCCGCATTCTTGCAGGCTGTGAGCGGATTGTCTGCATAAGAAATCCTGGAGTCATTGCCAAATATTCGTTGCGCTTCCGACATGGCTACCGGGTCATAGGCAGTGACGGTGGCACCTGCCTCTAATAAATCTGAAATCAGTTTGCGACTTGGGGCGTCGCGCATGTCATCGGTGTTGGGCTTGAAAGCAAGGCCCCAAATGGCAAAGTTTTTTCCAATAAGATCAGTGCCAAATCTGGCTTTTATTTTGTTAGTGAGAACTTCTTTTTGTGCATCGTTGGCTGCTTCTACGGCATTGAGTACTTTGAGGGTGATGCCAGCGTCGTCATTGGCCGTCTTTATAAGCGCTTTTACATCTTTGGGGAAACAGGATCCCCCATAACCGCAACCTGAATAGAGAAAATGGTAGCCGATGCGGGTGTCGGAACCAATGCCTAGTCTTACCATTTCAATGTCGGCACCGAGTTTTTCTGCGACATTGGCCAGTTCGTTCATGAAGCTGATGCGGGTGGCGAGCATGGCATTGGCGGCGTACTTGGTGAGTTCGGCACTTTTTACATCCATGACGATAATGCGATCGTGGTTGCGATTGAATGGGGCATATAACTGCCGCATTTGTTGGATGGCATGTGCATCATCGCCACCGACGACGATGCGATCCGGGCGCATAAAGTCGTCGACCGCTGCGCCTTCTTTAAGGAATTCCGGGTTGGAAACGACGCTATATTTGAACTTAATGTCACGCTTTTTCAACTCTTCTGCGATGACTGCGTTGACCCTGTTGGCAGTGCCAACAGGAACCGTGCTTTTATTAACGAGTATTTTATCTTCGGTCATACGGCTGCCGATGTTTTTGGCTGCTGCCAGAACATGTTGCAGGTCGGCGGAGCCATCTTCATCGGGAGGGGTGCCCACGGCGATGAACTGAATGTGGGCATGAGCAACGGCGCGGTCTATGTCTGTAGTAAAGCCGAGGCGGCCAGCAGCGACGTTACGGCGCACAATGTCGATCAAGCCAGGCTCGTGGATGGGGATATCACCGCTTTCCAGAATGCGTATTTTTGCCGGGTCGAGGTCGAGACAAAGGACATGGTTGCCAACCTCTGCGAGGCATGCGCCACTGACTAGGCCTACATAGCCGGTCCCTACTATTGTGACGTTCAAGATTTTCCCCCGATACTTAGAGTCTGTGCAGATTATAATTCAAGCCGTGCATCTCAAGAAATGTTTGTCATCAACCTTTTGAAAGTCACTATGCTCTATCCCGTTATTTTGTCCGGGGGTTCTGGCACCCGTTTGTGGCCTTTGTCTCGTGCAGCATTACCCAAGCAGTTTTTGCCGCTGATTTCCGAACACACACTATTTCAGGAAACATTGTTACGCCTTAAGGATGTTCCCGGCATAGCTGCGCCATTAGTGATCTGTAATAACGAGCATCGCTTCCTCGTCGCCGAACAATTACGTGCCGTTACCGTTAATCCTTTATTGCAGGTACTTGAGCCATTAGGTCGCAATACTGCGCCTGCAGTAGCTGTTGCCGCGCTTGTCGCACAAGCTAAAGATGCTCAGGCAATTTTGTTGGTGTTACCTGCAGATCATCTGATTCAGGATGTTTCTGGCTTTCATAGGGCGATTCAATCAGCTGTTACGTTGGCGCAACAAGATAAGTTGGTGACCTTCGGCATTACACCCAATGAACCTGCTACAGGATTCGGCTACATCGAACGCGGTGCCATATTAGGGGCCGGTGAGCATAGCTTTGAGGTGGTGCGTTTTGTGGAGAAACCAGACTTGGATACGGCTACAGAGTTTGTGGCTTCAGGAAGATTTTTTTGGAACAGTGGCATGTTCGTGTTCAAGGCGTCCGTCTACCTGAATGAATTGCAACGCTACCGCCAGGACATTTATCAAGCTGCACAACAAGCATGGCAACACAGCACGCATGATCTGGATTTTTGTCGTCTGGATGAAAAGGCTTTTGCCGCCTGCCCATCGGATTCTATCGATTATGCAGTGATGGAACATACTCAGGCGGCGGCTATGGTAACAGTGGACATTGGCTGGAGCGACATCGGTTCATGGTCATCACTTTATGACGTCAGTGCGCACGATGAGCAAGGCAACGCTTTGCGTGGCGATGTTTATACCGCAGAGACCTCACATACTTATGTTCGCGCCGAAAGTCGTATGGTGGCAACTATCGGAGTGCGAGATTTGGTCATTGTGGAAACCGCTGATGCAGTATTGGTGATGCACAAGGACTTTGCCCAGGATGTAAAACATACCGTGGAATATCTTAAGCAGGCCGAACGCACCGAACATCTGGTTCACCGTCGCGTCTATCGCCCGTGGGGCTATTATGAAGGCATCGATATTGGTGAACGATTCCAGGCCAAGCGCATTATGGTCAAGCCCGGCGCAAAATTGTCTTTGCAAAAGCACCATCATCGTGCCGAACATTGGGTTGTGGTTTCCGGTTATGCCAAAGTAACTCGTGGCGAGGATATTCTGCTGCTACAAGAGGATCAATCCACTTATATTCCTATTGGCATGAAGCACCGTCTGGAAAATATCGGCACAGGATCGCTTTATCTGATTGAAGTCCAGTCCGGCTCTTATCTCGGCGAAGACGATATTGTGCGGTATGACGACGATTATAAACGTAGCTAATCCCCTTCCAGTTTTATTGTCCATTCTAAAATAGCAACGGCCAGCGTCAGGCGTTTGATCGCGTGACGGAATCCCATAGTGATTTAACTGCGGAGAATATTGGTTAAATCAGAAGGACTTGATATACGTAATATACTTTGGTATATTACGTATGCCCAATGAATAACATCAGGCAAGCTGAATTTGACGATTTTCATTAGCATGGATAAGGGCTGCTTAACTTGAAAACAAGTGCCAGGAATATGTTGCAAGGCACGGTTGAATCCGTTGTTGCTGGGGCAGTTAATTCAGAAGTAACTCTGAGACTGGCTAGTGGCGTGGCGGTGTACGCCATCATTACCAATGAAAGTGTAATGGCATTGGGCCTCGCGCCAGGCAAAGTTGCAAGCGCATTGATCAAGTCATCATGGGTAATTTTGACATCGGCGGATGAAAAAATAGTAACGTCGGCGCGGAATCGACTGTGCGGTGTTGTCAGCCGAATAGAAAAAGGGATGGTGAATACCGAGGTGATATTGGATCTAGGCTTCAACGCCAGCTTTGTTGCGATGATTACCAATGAGTCGCAAAACTTGCTCAAATATTCCGTGGGAAGCCCGGCTTGTGCGCTGGTTAAGGCTTCGCATGTAATACTTGCCGTAGAAGAATAAGGAGATGCATCGATAAAACCGCAGTCCATGCGGTTTTTTAATAACAAGCGTTATATAGTTGTGTATATTTTGATTAAAAAATAATTTACCCAGGACAACTTTGTGAGCAAAATTTCAAATTTCCAATTAGCCGGAATACTGGCGGGCAGTTTATTAATGGCATCGCCTTATGCAAGTGCGAAGGAAAATATGCAGCTGAATCCGCTTGGCAACGAATCGGGCCAGGAACTCAGTGCAAATGAAAATCCTCAGGATAATACCGCTTCGAAAATCGAAAACCCATCTCAACCAGAAGCATCCGCTGTTACAAAAGCAAACCTTGCTTACTATGTTCAATTCCGTAGTTATTCGTTAGAGCTTCAAACCGAACCTCCACGTTACGTCAAACAAGTCAACCAGACATGGCTAAAAGATATTGAAGGTTTGCACGATGTGGATTGGCTTGACCTGGGTGTGGAAGCCCGGCTTCGCTATGAATATCGTGACAATGATTTTCGCCGTAACAAAGATGTACTGGATCAACCATATTATTTTAGAACACGCCTTTTTGCGGCAGTTAAAAACAAATTTGACCCATTACGCGCCACGATTGAACTTCAAGACTCTCGGCGATATAACAGCCAATTTGCGAATACCAATTTGGAAGTAAACGCAGCCGAAATAATTCAAGGCTATGGTGAGCTGTATTTTAAAGATGCGCTGGGTACGGATGATCTGGGTAACGATAGGCCCTTGAGTGTGAAAGCCGGGCGTTTGGGCTTTGAGATGACAGATAAACGCTTGGTTGCACGAAATGAGTTCCGCAATACCACGAATACATTTCAGGGTTTACGGGTAACTTTAGGGCAGAAAAATAGCGACTGGCAAGCGGATATGTTTGCTTTAAATCCGGTCATTCGCTTTATGGATCGGGAGGATAAAGCCGATCAAGCCCAATGGTTTTATGGCGCTGTAGGAGATTGGCGCAAATGGTCGAAAGTAATCACGCTACAGCCTTATTACTACTTGCTGCAACAAAATGGCAGCAAGGTTCTATATGCTTCGGATGGAACCATTGCACCGGCAAGTGCCCATAAAAATCGTGAGATTAATACTGCGGGTTTGCGTGGATATGGTGCGGTAGGCAAGACCGGCCTGGACTATGACTTAAATTATGCCAAGCAATGGGGCACGGATGGCGGGTTAAATCACGACGCCTATACGTATAGCCTGGAAACAGGCTATACCACCGAACATCCATGGAAACCGCGTTTTAGCGGGAATACCACTTATGTCAGCGGCGACAAAAACCCAAACGACAATACAAGTCAGCATTTTGACCGCTTATTTGGTTTCAATAGGCCGCTGTCCAATAATGATTATGCGCTAATGACAAACATCCAGGTATTTAAGCTTCGCATGGAGCTTAGCCCCACGGATAAATTAAAAGTGGACTTTGGCTATACCTGGATTAAATTAGCCAGCGCCACTGATGCCTGGGTTCCTGGCGCTAACTTACGTGATTCCACTGGTAAAAGTGGTAACGACGTTGGCCAGGAGTTCGATATCCGGGTGCGATATCCCATAAGGAAAAATATGGCGCTTACAGTAGGCTATGCCTATTTCATGGCGGGTGACTTTACTAAAAAGACGTCCCAACTGGTCGAGCCCGGACGTAACGCAAATTCAAATTTTCTTTACGTAGAAACCACGGTAACTGCATTCTAGTATCGCAAATGATCCATAGGATCTGATTCGCGCGGTTACGATGCATCCCCCCCTTTGCAAAAGGGGGGCTAGGGGGGATTTGAGCATTGCGGGCGCACAAAAATCCCCCTCAATCCCCCTTTTGCAAAGGGGGAGGATGGTTAAATTTCCAAATGGATTATCCGGATTAAACAAATGAACGGGTCTTTAAAATGATAATTTTTTTTCGCGCTATCGTTATCGCATTAGCATTGTGTGCTAGCACCGCAATGGCTGAGAATATAACCATCGTCGCCGCTTCCAGTATAAAATTTGCCATGGCCGATATCGTGAGTAAATTTAATGCCGGAAATCGTAATGACGCGGTAACGGCTATGTATGGTTCCTCAGGAAAGTTCACTACGCAAATTCAGAATGGTGCGCCTTTTGATATGTTGTTCGCGGCCGACGTTAATTTTCCGCAGATATTGAAAAAAGAGGGGCTAACGAGCTCGGACCCGATAGTTTATGCGATCGGTCGTCTGGTAATCTGGTCCTCAACGACTGATGCCACCAAGCTGACGCTACAAAAATTGTCTAATGCGAACATTCGCAAAGTGTCCATTGCCAACACGGATATAGCCCCCTACGGCATGCGTGCCAAGGAAGCGCTGAAATCGGTCGGCATGTGGGAAAAAATACAGAACAAGCTGGTCTTTGGCGAAAATATCGAGCACGCTACCCAGATGGTGAGAACCGGCGCAGCCGATGTCGGTATTATTGCCCTTTCGCTGGCGCGTAATCCAACAATGTCCAAACAAGGCGGATACAGCTTGATTGACAGCAGTCTTCATGGATCATTGGCACAAGCCTTTGTCATCACCAAGCGCGCGAAGAACAGTGCACTTGCACGACGGTTTGCGGCTTACATTCAGACACCAGAATCGCGTAACACGATAGAAAAATATGGCTTCGTGCTACCTGAAAATATTAGGTCGGAAAAATAAATTTTGGAGTATTTCAGGCAAAGTTTGAGTTTTACAGCAGAGGACTGGACAGCGATCGGGCTTACGCTGCGCCTCTGTTTGTTCACTACAATAATTTTATTGGCCATTGCAACACCTGTGGCTTGGTGGTTGGCTAGCGGACGTTCTGCCTGTCGAACCATTGTACAGGCGGTGGTAGCCTTGCCACTGGTGTTGCCGCCTACCGTGATTGGGTTTTATCTGTTGATCTCACTTGGTCCGCGCGGCTTCATCGGCGGAACATTAGAAAACATGGGACTGCATCACCTTGCCTTTACTTTTGAGGGAATCCTGATCGGCTCCGTGTTGTATTCCCTGCCCTTTGCCGTGCATCCATTGGAGCAGGCTTTTTCCAGTCTGGGGCGGCGTCCGGTCGAGGTGGCTGCCTCATTTGGCGCTGGCGTGATAGATCGCTTCGTTAGCGTAATTTTACCGATGACCAAACGTGGCTTCATTGTCGCCATTACGCTTACTTTCGCGCACACCATAGGCGAATTTGGAGTAGTCCTGATGGTGGGCGGCAATATTCCGGGGGTAACTCACGTCTTATCAACCACTATCTACGGCTATACCGAGGGCATGCAGTACGATGCTGCGGGCAAGCTCAGCCTGATGTTGCTGGTTTTTTCCTTTATGGTGCTGTGTGTGGTGTATTGGTTTAATCGACGTTTCGAGATGATCAAGCCATGACCTTGTCCGTTTGTGCCCGGATTACTCATTCAGATTTTGTTTTTGACGTCGATGTCACTTGGCCCGCAGAGGGTGTCACCGTTCTCTTTGGACGTTCTGGCTCGGGCAAGACCACATTGCTGCGCCTGATTGCTGGCCTGGAGCGTCCGAGCAATGCGCGCGTGCACTTCCGTGATGAACATTGGCAGGACGGGCGGCGCTGGGTGCCACTGCACCGGCGACGGATTGGCATGGTTTTTCAGGAGGCGAGCTTATTTCCCCATTTATTGGTACGCGAAAATCTTCTCTACGGTTACCAGCGCATACCGGCTGCAGAACGAAAAGTACATTTGGACGAAGTGGTGGAAATGCTGGATATCAGAAATCTGATCGCTCGCAATGTGACCCAGCTTTCTGGTGGGGAACGTCAGCGTGTTGCATTGGGCCGTGCTTTGCTGGCAAGCCCGCGCCTGCTGTTGATGGATGAGCCACTGTCTGCGCTCGATACCCAGACCAAGCGCGATATCCTTCCCTATCTGGAACGCTTGGTGGAGCAAGCGGGTGTCCCGATTGTGTATGTTACCCATGCACCCGCTGAAGTGGAACGCTTGGCCGACCGGGTTGTATTTCTGCGGGATGGACACATCAATCGCATAGACACACTCAAACACACCTTGTCGCGACCGGATTCCCCGTTATTTAATGATGAAGGAGTGGTTTCGGTTATTGAGGGAAAATTGGGGCAGAAAGAGCATGGGTTAACTTCTTTTCATGTTGGCGAAGATTGTTTTTGGTTGAGTACCCCTGCTTATTCAAAAGGCGCTGGCAGGCCGCAACGTTTGCGTATTCTTGCCAAGGATGTCGGCATCGCTCTCTTTAAACCGGAGAGTACAAGTCTTCTGAATATCTTGCAGGTGACCATAGAGCGTATAGACCTCGCTCGCGAGGGGCACGTACTGCTCGGATTACGGTTAAGTGGAGGACAAAATTTGTTTACGGAAATCACTGCATGGTCACGTGACCGACTGGATTTACGCACGGGACTTGTCGTCTATGCCATGATCAAAACGGTTGCGTTGGCGGAGTAAATAGTAACCTGCCACTACTCTTGGGCATGCACGACTAATTATCTATCAAAATGCAGCCTGCTGACTGTATTCACCAGCACATTACCCGTTGTAGGCAGTGCGATGGTTTTTGGCTGCATCCCGTACAACTTCAAACGATTGAGCAGACCTTGATAATTACACGAAAAATGCGCTGGGAATTCTGATGTCATTACGATTCACCCTCATGGTAAAGTACAAAGAAATCCCTTTCGGGGTGAGGATGAATTATGTTATTTAAGCTGGCTGCTGATGGATGTTTCTCCGCAATAGCGGCTTCGTTCAACCTTTCATTCAAGCGGGACTCGCCCAAAAGCGGACTGCCCCTCTTTTTACATTAGGCCTCGTACACGTTATGTCCGCCTGTCCTACACCTGATAAAATCACACATCATGGAATTTGATAATGACCCGGCAAAGGCCGCGCACAATCTGAAAAAGCACAATGTTAGCTTTGAGGAAGCTGCGTCAGCTTTTGGCGACCCGATGTCCTATACCTTTGCCGATCCGGATCACTCCATTGGCGAAGAGCGCTGGCTTATGTTTGGTTTGTCGCTGACCAATCGAGTTCTTGTAGTGATCTATACTCATCGTCGCGGGAAGTATCGGATAATCAGTGCGCGACTTGCCACAAAGCATGAAAGGAAAATTTATGAAGAAGGATGATGAAATGCGTGCCGAATATCGGCGTGAGGATCTTGGCAAAGGTGTGCGTGGAAAGCATTGTGCCGAGTTCAAGAAAGGCAGTAATTTGGTGCTGCTTACCCCAGAATTATCAAAAATTTTCCCTAGCAACGAAGCGGTAAATGCCGCGCTAAATTCTCTTGTTGAAGTTGCCCGATCCGCTTCCGGCATAACCCGGCGTTCAACACGGACGCGCGCAAAAGCAGCGCGCGCCGGTTAACTTTACGTTGTACGTCATTAACAGGATTACCATGACCCTACCTACCTTCGACGACTTGATGAACCCACTGCTTGAAGCTCTGCGGAAGCTTGGAGGATCTGGTTCCATTGAAGAGATTTACTCCAAAACTGTCGAGATCACTGAACTCACAGAAGATGTGCTCGCGCAGCTTCACGACCCCGACAAGAGTAGCCAAACCGAAGTCGGCTATCGCCTTGCTTGGGCGCGAACATATCTCCGCAAATACGGCCTATTGGAAAACTCCAGCCGCGGAGTTTGGTCGCTTACAGAAAAAGCTAAGAACATTGAATCCATAGAGCCTGCTGAGGTTCTTCGCTTTGTCCGCGCACTCGATAAATTGGAAACCCCAAAAAAGCGTCCTGCCGATGAAACCGCGCGCGAACTCTCAGAAGAAGAGGGATGGAAAGACAAACTTTCCGCAGTCCTTACTCAAAAACTTGAACCTGCTGGCTTCGAGCGTTTGGTTCAACGAATCTTGCGCGAATCTGGATTTATCCACGTTGAAGTTACTGGCCGCACTGGAGATGGAGGTATTGACGGAAAGGGCATTGCCCGCATTCACGGCTTCATGAGCTTTCACGTTCTTTTTCAATGCAAGCGTTACAAGGGTTCTGTTGGAGCTGGAGAAATTCGTGACTTTCGTGGAGCTATGGTGGGTCGTGCCGACAAGGGCTTGTTTATTACTACAGGTTCTTTTACTCCAGCCGCAGTAAAGGAAGCAACGCGCGATGGCGCTCCTCCAATTGATCTTGTCGATGGTGATGAACTCGCCGAGAAACTGAAAGAGCTGGCTCTTGGCGTTAAAACGGAACAGGTGGAGCGCGTCAGCGTTGATGCTGCGTGGTTTGAAAGCATATGACGTATAACGAGTAAGGTTAGATTCTGATCGCGAAGCGAGCCACAATCTAACCTTACTCGTTGAACTGTCAATTCAGCAAAGAATAATACTAAGGCTTAGTGTGATAAACGGTTTCATCCCCAGCTAATCGGTTGTCGGTATTACCCGGTGTGGACTCACTGAATTTTTTCTGCGCATCGACTGGTAACGAGCTATTTTGTTCACGCACGGATTTAAGATAGCGTTGTGTTTCGCCCTTTGTCGTTTGGTCCGGGGTTGCCCTTTCTATATTTTTAATCGTGATATTCGCGCCATGTTCAATTAGAAGCTGGGCGGATTCCAGATTTCCAACTTTGTGCAAAGCGGTATTTCCTTTTTTAATAATCATGCTTCCCGTGTCAAGCTGGACATTAGGGTTGGCACCCGCAACCAGTAAACATCGAGCCACTTCAGGAAAGTCCACCCAGATATACAAGGCGGTTAAGCCATCTTTATCTTGAAATTTAGCATCGGCACCGTGATCGGTTAAAAATATTGCGAGTTCGGGTTCATTAACGTCGAATATCGGGGGACGATTATTGTAATCAACAATGTTTGGATCGGCTCCGTTGTCAATTAACAGTTGTGCCGCTTCTATACTTTCAGCATAGTGCAACGCCGTTTTCCCAAAAAAATCTTGAATGTTTATATCTGCACCAGGTTTAATTGCATCCCTCATTCCCTCTAAATTGTTATCCATCGTCGCTGTTATGATGGCTTCATCAGGTTCATTTTGCATATTTATCTTCTGTAGGCTAAAGAGCTTCAAATATTTCTAGTCGGGATAGTATTTCGCCCATATTAAAATGGTTGTACTTGGACAGTGCTACCTGCTTCAATGTTTCCCTGCGATGCAGGTAGCACAATGAAGCAATTTGCTTTGCTCATTGAGCTGAGAATGCCGGAGCATTGAGCGCCTGTTGTGTGCACTATCCACCCGCCGCTTTTATCTTTACTGAGAACGCCACGCTGAAATTCGGTTCGTCCGGGTACTTTTCGGATAGGGCTTAAGCAACTAGCCTGGAACTCGATGATTAGTTTGGGTTGCTGCCCCATCAGCGCGCGTAAAGCGTCGCGAACGAACTGCTGGAAAGTTACCATGACGGCAACCGGGTTGCCTGGCAATCCGAAAAAATGGCAAGTCCCGATCTTGCCATAAGCAAGTGGCTTGCCCGGCTTCATGGCTATTTTCCAGAACACGACCTCGCCAATTTCCGCTAACAGTTGCTTGATGTAATCAGCCTCACCGACTGAAACTCCACCGCTGGTTATAATGACATCAGCTCGCTCTGCGGCGTCTAGCAACGCCATTTTGAGACTGGCTTTGTCGTCACGAATGGTACCCATGTCTATAACTTCCACGCCTAGTTCGCCCAACATACCTAGCAGGGTATAGCGATTACTGTTATATATTTCACCCGGAGCCAACGGTGTTCCTGGTTGCTGCAATTCGTCACCGGTTGAAAATAGCGCAACTTTTAGTTTGCGGTAAACTTTGACATCACTGAAACCAAGCGACGCCATCAAGCCCATCTCGGCGGGGCGAATGATCTGACCGCGAGTCAGCACCGTAGCGCCCTGCGTAATATCTTCCCCGACCAAGCGAATGTTCTGACCACGAAGGTGCCCTTCCCCTATTTCAATAAAGGATCCTGCGACCTGAACGTGCTCTTGCATCACCACGCTATCGCAGCCTTCAGGAATGAGAGCGCCAGTCATAATGCGCACGCATTCGCCTGCCGCAACATGACCCTTAAAGACGCGTCCGGCAAAGGCACTGCCAATAATGGCGAGTCGGCCAGCCTTTGCCAGGTCTTCGCTACGCACGGCGTAACCATCCATTGCCGAGTAGTCGTGCGGCGGCACATTCATCGGGGAAAGTATGTCTGCCGCCAACGTGCGCTGCAATGAATCGCACAGATTAATCGACTCATACTCCGTGAGTGGCGCGAGAAATTGCTGGATAAGCTGGCGAGCCTGTTCCACCGGCATTGAATCCGGGTCGTAATCACCCATTGTTTCAAGGGTGGACAAGAAGGAAGGCTTGGATTCCATGATGTGTCCTTTGCTAGGTTTGGCAGTCGGATAACGCTGTGCGGGTGACAGCAAAATTACCAGACCAATTTTCGGTTTCGCTTGATATGGGTAGTGCTGCCTGGATAAATGATTTTGACGCACCTGACAGACAGATGCGCACTTGCAGGCTATCCCCCGATATAAGACATTTCGATCTTTTTGCCTGTTTGTGTCTTGCTCTTTGTGTTTGCACTCCTTAACTCTGAATAGCGATCCGCGCGCAGCCGCCATAGGTGTGCAAGGGCAGTAGAAATTTCTTGATCTGTTTTTCCGCTATGCATGAGTGCTCGCAAATCGTGGCCACTCTCCGCAAAGAGGCAGGTATACAGCTTGCCTTCGGTTGACAATCTGGCACGAACGCATTCGTGACAAAAAGTCTTGGTGATGCTTGAGATAACACCGATTTCACCCCCGCCATCCTGGTAGCGCCAACGCTCTGCAGTCTCGCCGGTGTAGTTAGGTTCGATTTCTTCGAGTGGCATGTGGGCGGAAATTCGTCGCACCACTTCGGCAGATGGAATCACCTCGCCCATTTCCCACTGGTTAGAAGTCCCTACATCCATGTATTCGATGAATCGCAGTATGAAGGGAGAGCCTTTGAAATGGCGTGCCATGGGTACGATTTCCTGATCGTTCATGCCACTTTTGACAACCATGTTTATCTTGATTGGGCCGAGGCCTACTGAGTGGGCGACATCCAGACTGCGCAGAACATCCGACACAGGAAAATCAACGCCGTTCATGCGTCTGAAAGTGGCATCATCCAGCGAATCCAGAGAGACCGTAACACGATTTAATCCTGCATCTTTCAGGGATTGAGCTTTTTTTCCGAGTAACGCACCATTGGTAGTCAGCGTCAGATCCAAGTCGCTACCATCGTATGTTTTCAGCTTTGCCAGCATCTCGATTAAATTTTCTACGTGCTTGCGCAACAGAGGTTCACCACCGGTAAGGCGGATTTTCTGAACGCCATGGTTAACGAAAATTTGTGCGACGCGAGTGATTTCTTCAAAAGTCATCATTGACGCCCGTGGCATAAATACATGATCTTTGCCAAATGCCTCTACCGGCATGCAATACACGCATCGGAAATTGCATCGATCTGTGAGTGAAATGCGCAAATCCTGTAATGGCCGTCCAAACGCGTCACCGATAAGTCCATTGGGCTCTTCCATAACAGCGGGTATGACTGGAGCTGCCTTGGAATGGCGATAATCTATAATTGGAATTATTTTTTTTGGCATGGCATTAGGCCCAATATAATCAGGCATGGTAGTAGTAGTTGATGGTTATGGTTTCAGTACTTACACTCGGATTATAAAGCAGCAACCATTCAAGAAATCCTAAAGGCATGCGGCAATCTTACTTTGTTATTTTTTTAAAACCACATCGGAACAACAAATTGATTGTCAGAGTACACGATTGTAAGCATCTATGGCAATGCAAATATAACCGTATTGAATGCATGGACTTTGTATAAAACCATGTCGCAATTGCCTGCTGAAACTGTCTTGTGTCAAATCGCACCTGGTCTTGCCTAAAAACTTGAATTTTTAGAGGCGCCCTTAACGAAATGGCGGACTTCGCTGAAAGCCGGAGTCTGGGCCAAAAAACTCAAGCATCAAAAAATCTTCAAGCCCATCATTATCTTCCATGCGTGCAGACAGGACGACAACGCGGCTGAGGCGGTGCGATTCCCAGTTAAAATTTCCGTTGAAATGCTTGCGAATCAGCTCGATCATCCTGCGAACAATTGCGCGCTCCACATCGCCATTTATCCCGGCATCGACTTCGATTATTTCGCGCCGAGAATTGTTATAGTCTGTCGTCCAACCTCGAAATGAAAACCGTGCGGTTCGAACCCCCTTGCTGATAATTTGAAACACCCCGCTTGTACCTTGTGGCTGGAGATTGCGCTTGATGTTGGCCATCCTTTTTTCGTCAACTGAAAGCTGGCGTTGGCTAGGCATTGTTTCTACATTTTCTCGTTCATCAGACATCTTGGCTGCCTGGCGGCGCGCAATGTAGCTCGCCAGATCAACCGGGGGCGCTGAATGTTGAACTGGAGGGGCGGCTATGGGAACATCCGTCTCGATAGCCCGAGGCTGAGGTAAGGGCGGGGGTTCAGGCTCAGGTTTTGGCTCAGGTTTAGGTTTAGGCTCTGGCTTAGGCTCTGGTTTAGGCTCTGGTTTAGGTTTTGGCTCAGGTTTAGGTTTAGGCTCAGGACTCTTTTCTGGGGGAGGCGCGGATTCTTGTTCTGGTTTTGCGTCGGGCAATTCTACAAAGCGTGCATCAATTGGCAGCGCATGACCAATCTCTTCCTTGGGAGATTTCAGGAAATATCCGAATTCCCAAATGATGGCCAGCCAAATGATGGCCGCCAGTGGTATTGACCACCAGAATCGAATCTCCTTCGATCTAGATTCGGGCATGCTTACCACGTCATTTATGTTTTACCGCAATCAAAAAATGTTGAGCGCCGGCGGATCGAGCCTGCAACATCGCCTGCACTACCAAGCCTTGCGGTGCTTCGTTGTCCGCTGATACGACCAAGCTTTGTTGCGAATCGTGTAACAGCGGCCTGAGTGCAGTGGCCAGGGTTTCCAGCGTGACGGGAATTCGATTGATAAAGATTTGGCTATCACCCGTCAGCGTCAGCGTTACCGGCGCATCAGCTTTGAGCTTTTCGGCTTCGCCTTGGGGCAGATTCACCTGCAGGGAATCAAGATTCTGCATCGACAATGAAGACAGCATGAATGTCACCAGCAAGAAAAACATCACATCGATCATCGGGATGATCTCGATGCGCCCCTTGCGATACGTTCTGGGTTTACGCAGCTTCATGGATGCTACCCTGCTGATCCAAACGGATGTGATCAATCAGACGTGTGCCGAGGCGCTCCATTTCATCCATCGTTTGTGATTGCAGACGAGAAAAATAATTAAATCCAAATAATGCAATCAGCGCGATTAACAAGCCGACTGCAGTTGCAATAAGCGCCTGCGCCACACCCCCTGTTACTCCCGTAGGATTGACGACGCCGCTGCCGCCGATTATCTGGAATGCGTGCATCATCCCAACAATTGTTCCCATCAGTCCGAGCAAAGGTGCAGCGGTGACGATGGTTTCCAACACCCATAATCTGCCCGCAAGGGATGTTTCAATCAATTGGGCTTCATCGGCGGCGCGAGATTCAGTCCACCATGAAGGACGATGCCGATTGGCGATTACCACCTCAAAAAATCGCTTGTAATAGTGACGTTCGTTCAACCCGGAAAGTATTTTTTCCAGGTCTGCCCATGCGAAGCCATAAGTTTCAACAAGGTTGAGCACGTCATATGAAAGACGCGCATAACGCCCATAGAGGAACGCCTTCTCAAGCATAATGGCTAAAGCGATTACCCCCAGCAAAGACAAGGGCAGGATAATTATCCCGCCGAGTTTAAATGCCATCCAAACTTCTTGTAGCTCTTGCATGGTTATCTCCAAATGAAAGGGATAATCCCCGTTTGCCCGTTAAAAAACTTATTGCTTACCAGGAAAATTTTTCGCCGTGGTCCAAACCGAGAGACGCCTGCTCCCATTCTAATTCCCCTGAATTTCTTCATTTTACCCAACTTTAGACATTCAGCCTTCATCCTTGCATCACCCGAACGATGACACCGTTCAAACTGAAACAATAACGACTCATGCTGCCCGCTACTAATGGCTGCACTACACCCGTAGTCTTGTGTCGCCGCATTGCTCCTGCAAGGTGAATATCGAGGACTGCCGGCTGGAACCGCACCGAGTAGAATGTCGGCATGTATAAAGCTATCAAAAAATGTACAAGAAAAATCTCAGTTAACGCTCTATTACGCTACGATATTGAGCACCGATAAACCACACGAACTTATGACAACTTCAAAACAGTGGCATATCTTTATTGCCGCACCTCACCGCGTTATGTTCTTCGGCGGCGCACTGCAAACCCTTGCCGTGATGCTGTGGTTGATGACTGAGTTGCTGACAAGGCATGGTGCGCTCTGGCATCCCATACCTTGGGCAATTGCACCCAGTGCCGCACATGCATGGTTGATGATCTACGGCCTGTTTCCGTTTTTCTTGTTCGGCTTTCTGATGACTACGTTTCCACGCTGGATGAAAGGCAGCGAAATCCCGCCGCATCGATATGTGCCCGCCTTTGTGCTGCTCATGCTAGGGGCTGTCAGTTTCCATATCGGACTTTTGATTAGTCATGCCATATTAATTGTCGCCACCATCAGCACGCTATCGGGATGGATCCTGGCACTATATGCACTGTTGCGCGTATTGCTTGACACTTCACACCAAAACAAACGTCACCCGCAACTCATTTTCATCGCACTGAGCCTGGGTTGGTGCGGCCTCGTTGCCTACCTCATCTGGTTATTGGGTGACAACGCAGCATGGTTGCGTTTCTCTATTCAAGGAGGACTGTGGCTATTCCTGTTGCCGGTATTTTCCAGTGTTGCGCATCGCATGATTCCATTCTTCACCGCCAGTGCGCTGACGCATAACTATATCCCGAGTCCGCATTGGGCTTGGTGGATCATGTTGGTTGCCAGCGCGGGGCATGGCCTGCTGCAACTCAATGATGCCTCCGCCTGGCTTTGGCTATGCGACGCACCACTGGCTATCGTGGCACTTTATTTAACGCAAAGCTGGGGATTTCGCCACAGCCTGAAAATCCCGCTGCTGGGCGTATTGCATATCGGGTTTGCCTGGCTCAGCATCGCCATGCTGCTGTTCGCCGTGCAAAGCTTTGTGCTATTTGTCAGCCATGGCAAAACCTTTATCTGGGGGCTTGCACCCTTGCATGCACTGACCATAGGCTGCTTCTCCACAATTCTGATCGGCATGGCCACACGCGTCACACTCGGTCATTCCGGGCTGCCGATGAAAGTGGGCAACCCGATCAATTTAATGTTTATGGGATTTCAGCTTGTCGCCGTGCTGCGTGTGCTGGCGGACATATTGCCAATGCAAGCCGGACACTGGCTGTATGTCGCTGCTGGAGCAGTCTGGCTGGCGAGTTTTGGGTCTTGGGTGGTGCGCTATTTACCTGTCTACTGGCGACCACGCACTGATGGCCGGCCCGGTTGAGCAGTGCCAACGACACTTCACTCAATATAAAAAAAACATTTTGGCACTAGACGCTTTGGCACATTGATCTTTGTGCGAACAAAGCGTAGCTTGCGCACCCATGCGCCACATCATGCTTCCACTTGTTCTTGCTGCATCTCTTGCTTTGTCTCCGCTCGCAATAGCGAGTGGGCACGGTGGAAGTCATAGCAGTGGTAGCCATAGTAGCGGTAGCCATAGTAGCGGTAGCCACAGTAAAACTTCACATTCAAGCCACGCAAAACCAAGCACTCCAAAGTCGCGACACAGCAAACGGCAAGCAACACATCACAACAGCAACTACGCACAAGGTGCGCAACGCGACTCACATGGCAAGATTGTCCGTAGTCAGCATGCAAAAAATGACTTCAAAAAATCGCACCCATGCCCGTCAACTGGGAAATCCAGTGGCGCGTGTCCCGGCTATGTGATTGACCATGTTATGCCGTTAAAGCGCGGCGGTGCAGATGCGCCCGGCAATATGCAGTGGCAAACCAAGGAGGATGCAAAGAAGAAAGACAAAGTGGAATAACGTTCCGATGACCGCGCCGCCACCCTCCTTGCAAGATAAAGCAGCAAGTACCCCCGACCTGGAAACACCCACCGCAATTTTCAATTGCATTTCACATGCGCAATTTTTATTGTCACTGTTCGAAATTGTTATATGTGACACGGTAAGGCATTACTGGTTACGCGAGGAATAGTGACTCATAGCCCCAAGTCACTCAACCCTGGATGATCGTCCGGGCGGCGCCCCAAAGACCAGAAGAACTTGCGCTCTGACTCCTTGATAGGAAGGTCGTTTATGCTGGCGAAGCGTTGCCGCATAAAACCTTGATCATTGAATTCCCAATTTTCATTGCCGTATGAGCGAAACCAATGACCCTTGTCGTCATGCCACTCGTAGGCGAATCGCACTGCGATGCGATTGCCCGAATAAGCCCACAGCTCTTTGATTAAGCGATAGTCGATTTCCTTCGCCCATTTACGCACAAGTAATTGGTGAACCTGTTCACGGCCTACTGGAAATTCTATGCGATTTCGCCAGCGCGTATCTTCGGTGTAAACAAGCACAACACGATCCGGGTCGCGCGAATTCCAGGCATCTTCCGCCATGCGCACTTTTTGCAAGGCGGTTTCATTTGTGAAGGGTGGTAGAGGTGGTTTAGTTTCCATTATGCGTCCTCGATTAGTGTTGCGATGATACACACGTTAATTGCGAAATTTGTGATTCAAGTTCCGCAATGCGCCGGTCGCGTGCCTCGATTTCAACGGTCATACTAGCCGTATCAAAACGTTGCGGAATATGTTTCGGGCAATTGGCGTCCCACGTATCGACATGGAAGATAATCGCTTGCTCGCCAGTAGCTTTATAGTCAGGCGGCATCAGGCCTTTAACAAGTTCTGGGTCGTCCTCGACAACGTGTGCTGTCCCCCATAATTTTACCCGTTTCCGGGTCGAATAATCGAGCAGGAATAGGCATACTTTCGGATTTTCAGCGAGGTTGCCCATACTGATGTATTGCCGGTTGCCAGTGTAATCGGCAAAGGCAATGCGATTTTCGCCAAGCACATGCAAAAACCCTGGAGGTCCTCCGCGATGCTGGATGTAAGGCTGACCTGCCGCATTGGCGGTGGCGAAAAATACGCTGCTTTGTTTTGAAATGAACTCGGCAAGCTCCGGCGTGATCTCCGTTGCCCATCCGGCTCCGTTCTCCATTCGCGCATACGCACTCCGCGATCCTTTGCGTGATTGGATTGCCTTAACCATGGGGGTGAAGGCAATATTGCTGGCGATCATACGTCCTGTAGTCATGGCAAATCCTCTCCGAACAACATGATCATTTGTAAGGTTTCACAACCGGGAAATCAATCTCGGTTTGGGCAACTTCATTGACATAGTTGGTTAAAGTATTGAGGGCAACGTGAAGCACAATTTCCATCACCTCGGCATCACTAAAACCTGCTTTTTTAACTGCTTGAACAGCAGCATCCGAAACATGTCCGCGCTCTTGAGCAACGCTTACAGCAAAGCGCACCGCAGCATCAGCTTTGTTGTCGGAAGAAGTCCCGTTGCGGTTGGCAGCCATTTCAGCATCGGCCAGCTTGGCCACGTTCTTGCCAAGGTAGGTATGGGCCGACAGGCAATAGCTGCAACCGTTTACCTCGGCAATTGCAAGCGCGATTCGCTCACCGGTCTTGACTCCTATCGTACCTTTACCAAGAGCGCCGTTGAGACTCAAGTAACCTTCAAGTGCAGAAGGGCTATTGCCGAGCACTTTCATCAAATTTGGCACAACACCCAATTGTTTGTTCACCGCTTCCAGCAAAGGAAGGGTCGCAGCAGGGGTTTGATCAATAGCGGGAATAGAGACACGGCTCATGGTAATTTTCCTTTTAAAAATAATGTGGGTCATTCGCATCACCCTGTGTGATGCGAATGACCCACATCTTGCCCGGTTTCGATTGAAAGAAGAATAGCCGTAATTTACAATATACTATTTCTAAAAATGGAATAATGACATGAGCAAATTTCATCAGATGAGCGTCTATGTCTCGGTGGCAGAGGAAGAAAGTTTCTCTGGCGCAGCGCGCAAGCTGGGGATGTCACCCCCCGCCGTTACCCGCGCGGTCGCGGCTCTTGAGGAGCGCCTCGGCACAAAGCTTCTCAGCCGAACCACGCGATTCGTTCGCGCGACCGATGCGGGGCTCCGCTATCTGGAACATGCCAGGCGCATCATCGCAGAAGTGGATGATGCCGATGAGGTCGCAGCTGGAACGAGTGCCGAGCCGCGTGGACAGCTTGCGATCACTGCTCCCGTTTTGTTTGGACGAATGTTTGTTCTGCCCAATATGCTCGAATATATGGTGCGCTATCCGGAAGTGACCATGACTGCATTATTTCTGGATCGTGTCGTCAATCTGCTTGAGGAAGGAATAGATGTGGGCGTGCGTATCGGCGAGCTGCCTGACTCATCCATGAAAGCGATCGGCATAGGCCAAGTGCGCCAAGTTGTATGCGCGTCACCGGGCTATCTTAAGGCGCACGGGACACCCCACATACCTTCCGATCTCGTCGGGCACACGATTGTTGCGGCGAGTGCCGTGTCCCCTTCGCTCGATTGGAAATTTTTCACGGGTAAAAAGATGACTCACGTCAAGATGAAGCCACAGTTGACGGTGACGAACAATGAAGCTGCCATCGTGGCAGCCATACAGGGTTTCGGTGTGACACGTTTACTGTCCTATCAAGTCGCAGCTTACGTCGCATCAGGCCAGCTCAAAATCGTTTTGAACGAATACGAGCCACCTCGTCTACCCATTCATGTTTTGCACCGTGAAGGGCAACAAGCATCCGCAAAGGTGAGAACATTTGTTGATCTCTTGGTGGAGAGGCTACGAGCTGATAAAGCATTGTGCTTATGATGTTGATGGAGCTTTACAACTAATTATTACGCCCCCAATACCCTCAGGATTGCCATGTACGAGAATGGACGCTGTAAAGCAAAAAACCCGCGAATCACTAGGATAGCCGCGGGTTTGTTGGATAGGTGCAATTGAATCATTGGCTAGGAACCGCTTTATTGCGCAATCGGCGATTCTATATTTTCATAGATGCCCCCAATTATGCCCCCAGATATGCTCGGTGATCCCCTATATCCATTTCATGATTCAGAAAAAATACACCTGCCTGCGATCGTCATACAATTAGTAACTAAACAGCTATGGCATCACTTTCAGCGCGGCGATCGAACCGGGCCATTGAGTCCAATCGCAGTCGCTTCACTCCACCGCACTTCATGGCTCCGCCAAAGACCGCTGCGCCATCAAGCACTCGCCATTCGCTGTCGGCTAGTACAGTGGTAACCTAATCGCGCAGCGCCCCTGCGCAGTGCTGTTAAGGCGTTGTCGGCTGCGCCGATTATGTGTGTGCTGGTGTTTAATCTTATGCAAAGCGCAAGCGCCGGAAAAACTCCCGCCCTTCAATATAATGTGCTTTTATTAAACAAAATCAAATTTTTAAATTTATGGACGAGAACGTGCTTATTTCTAAGCGCCCATATAGGAAATTGAATTCCATCTTTATTCCAATTTAAAAAATAAGTCTCATCTTTCAAAGTAACAGTCCCGTGTTTTTTTCTAAGAATAGACCATATACTCTGATCGTGGCGATTTTCTATAAAATAACGATAATTCGAAATTTGCGATGGGCTATCGTCGATTAATCTGTATATACAAGATGTTTCGTACCATTTATCGACTAAATCAGTAACACTCTGATGTTTGCGAATAATAAAAGCGGTCGCGCATAATTGTCCAGATGTAATGAATTCATCAGATGCTTGTAAATGATGCACAATATCCATCTTTGTCCATATTCGCTCGACATGCTGCGACATTTGAAAAGAAACAATACCATATGGACTATCTTTAACCATTTCGCAATATGCGAGTAATCTATCTTTGCCGTGTATGTTCATTGAACATCCTGCATCCGCATAAACCGAAATATCATTATCACTCATTGTTTCGAGCTGTTTTTTGACAATATATGATTTCCAGAGCCAGTATCCATATCCCCTCGAATTTGTTTCAATAAATGAGTGGTTCTTATCCCAAAATTCGGTATCACATTTTAAATCTTGATCCGTTAATCCTACGATACGATTAAATACATTGAATTGGCTGGCTTCGTTGCAAATTCTTTGTACGGCATTATGATAATTAAGACTTGGGCCGCCAAATGTTAAAAAATAAATATTTATCATATCAGTAGTGTTCGGATATTTAGTTGAATAAATTCAGTTGGTTATTTTTTCTGCATGGCCATTTGCTGACCTTGCCTCTGTAATTCGTATTTCTTAACGCGCTCATTATATAAAATCAATGGGTAGAATAGAGAACGGAACAAGCTCTCGCCTGCCCTCCCTCATCAAACCGTGCATGCGAAATGGCCAGAGGAGCAGTTAAGCGGCAAAACTGGTGCAATTAACTGCATCGACTCCAGCACCATTCTTTAAATTAATAACACGGCAGATACGTTCAAGCTGGCCGAGATTATCAGCTTCTGCATGAAATCCAAGGGGTATGCGGGGTATTAATTTTGTTTGCACGTCTGTGTAAGCGTGGCCACATTGGAGAGTGCTGATTCGTGCCCGGATAGGGCAGGTATTTTATTTGGCCGCTTCGTTTCTAGACCGCTGGTTTCCCTCACGTTAAAAAACTTCCGGAATTATGCTCACGCGCGCGTGCGCGCGGGAGGGTGAACCAAGCCGCTGGCGCTAGCGATAGCCCCACGGATTTTTATTACCAGATAAAATTTCCTGGACACTTTGGCATATTGATCTTTGTGCGAATAAAGCGTAGTTTTCGCTAACCTTTTTTAACAACCACAACAGCAAGGATAGTCAACCCATGATTCGACATGCCAGAAAACTTATACACACAGTCCCCGCGCTAGCCTTCATGCTATCTGGTGTCGATGCCATAGCTGGCTCGCCTGCCACGCTTGTCGGAACCATTACCTATGGGCCTTTGCCGCAGTCCATTCCCGCCCTGTCTGGATCAATGCTCATGGTTCTCGGATTGTTGTTTGCAGTTTTGGCTTTCCGTGCGCTCCGCGCCCACTCTGCCAGCAAACCGCTTGCATCCATTGTGGCTGTGGGAATTTTGGTTCTGGGTGCGGCATCCGGAAATCAACTTATCCAGAATGCATGGGCAACGCCTACTGGGTTTACTAACCCGTCCGGAGGTGTAATCAATGTATCAACTGCCAACGTTGAACACCTGTTGACAAATACCAGCGGTCAGCCCCAACGGGTCATAAGCGTGACTCCAGTTTATGGTGTCATCAGCACAACCTCACCGCAGTGCACCGCAGGGTTGATAGTGCAGAGCAACAGCTACTGTTATATCAACTTCGACTCTTCCCCTTAGTGATAGGGCGGGTATTTTCTTTGGTCGCTTCGTTTCTAGACCGCTGGTTTCCCTCACGTTAAAAAACTTACGGAATTATGCCTTCGCGCGCACGCGGGTGAGCATAATTCCAGAAGTTTGTTTAAAAAGTTGTAACCATGTGATCTCGAAGCTGATTTCTTTGTGGAGGCTCGTGTTATTTCTTAACTCAGCATTTCCAGCAATACAGGATGCCATACCGATAACTCGATCTCACCCATTTTCCCCATCAGGCGGCGCTTATCTACCGAACGTATCTGGTCGAGTAAAATGCGCGCTTTTTTCCCCACGAAGACAACTTCAGGACGACAGCCCAGCGGCTGACCTTTACTGGTTATTGGGGCAATGATGACGCGCGGCAATGCTGCATTAAGATCGTCCGGCGACACGATCAGAGCAGGGCGTGTTTTTTTGATTTCAGTGCCTATGGTCGGTTCAAGATTGACCCAGTACACCTCACCGCGCGCTACCACGCCCATTCCTCGGTTGAGTCGTCCTCGGGCAACGCGGCCAAGGGTTCGACATCTGCTTCCGGTTTATATCCCACAAACCAACCAGTACGTGGCGCATGCACCGGTACAATCACCAGACTTTTTCCTTCCAGACGAATATCCACTTCATCGGCCATTTCGCACGCCGCCAGCAGTGCTGCGGGGATAATTATCCCTCGCGAATTGCCGACTTTTCTTAAAATAGTACGCATCTCAATCTCCTTGCGAATGTTTCAACTATGTTATAACAAATTGTCATGCTGACGCAAGTTCGCAAATGTCGATTTTGCCGGTGACGGTGGCGGAGATGAGCGTGGCGCGTTGTTATGTCTCCAGTATTGGAACATTGCCATGATCCTTGCACTTCGAATTTCACTTGGCCGTCTTAATAAGTTCAAGAGTTCTCAACTACTCTACTGGTGCGGTTGCTCACCAGGCAGTGCAATTCATTGCTTGTATTGGATTTAATTGCTCACAAAAGTCATGCCATCGCGCGCGCGTGAACATAATTTCGTAAGTTTGTTTAAGCAGTTGTAACCAGCGGTCTAGAGAAGTAATCCCCTAGAGATTTAACCCGCCCCTTCATATTCCAGCCCTCAGTGCGCTTAAACCCGCTTCAGCCCTTCCCGCTGCTCATGCAATAACGCAGCCATTTCCCGCAGCACCGCCCTCTCCCCGCCCTTGTATGCGTTGCGTGATGCTACCGCCTTGCCCTCCGCTGTCTGTACGCCCGTTGAACTAGCCCACGGATGCCATTGCCGGATTTTTACCGATTGCTGTGTCCGTTGCTCGGGTGTCCATTGTCTCGCTGCCATGTTGCACCTCTAATAGTTCGTTTGGCTGATTTATATTTTTCTCCGCGTGCGAAGCGGGGGCGGGTGTGCTGTTATTCACTTGCTGATTGCCGTTACCTTGGTTGATGTTGGCTTGTTTGGCAAAAATATCACAGGCGGGTTCTTGATCTTGGCCAAGGTCTCCAACGTCATGCGGCTTTGATTCTGTGCTTTTAGTGCCATGCGTAAATAAGTTTAGTGCGGATTAAATATTCCTGATGAGCTGCCCGCCGAGCCAAACTCATAAAAATGGATTGAAGGGCATGCGCCTACCCTACCAGCATGGCTTCACAGTGTTGCAAATCGCCATTATTCACTTGCTCGAATGTGGTGCGTAGCTGTTCCATCAGGGTTTGAACATCTTGCTCGCCAAATGCTTTTGCATATTCGGCAACAACCGCCGCATTGCCTGTATGCAAACAATCCCTTTACTATGGCAAGCAACAACCATTACAATACAATGCAATAGGCTTTACAATAAAACGCAGCAAACTTTACAATAAAACGATTCGACCCCATAAACAAACAATGAAACTTGCCACGACAAAACGCGCCGAAATCATACGTAGATTCCTTCTTAGCTCTATTAAGGCCAGCAATTCGCATTTCTTGCATGATGCAATGGAAACCTTCCAACTGACCCGGCAAGCCATTCACAGACACCTAACGGCTCTAATCAAGATAGGTTGCCTGGTAGCCGAGGGCAATACTAAAGCCCGCAGATACATTCTCGGGCCCGTGAGGTTTCATAACGCAGAATTTTCTCTAAATGGTCTAAAAGAAAGCGACGTTTATTATCGCGATTTCGGTTTCATATTTAACGAGTTGCCTCGCGAACTCGAGAGTATTTGTCATTACGGTTTTACTGAGATGCTGAATAATGCCATTGACCACTCCGGTGGATCTTTTGTTGGAGTTGATGTCGAAAGAACCCGTGAGTTGATAACAATTAAAATTCATGATGATGGAGAGGGGATTTTTAACCATATCGCCCGTATCTTGAGTCTTAGCGATCCAAGAGAATCACTACTCGAACTAAGCAAAGGAAAGTTAACGACTGATCCAGACAATCATAGCGGGCAAGGTATTTTCTTCACTTCTCGCGTCTTTGATCATTTTCTTATCTATTCCGGGGATTTGATTTTTTCGCATAACGAAGGCGATATAAATGACTATCTTTTGCATAATAAGAACGATGAGATAGGTACTCATGTTTCGATGGGCATCGCACTAAATAGCGACAAAAATCTCAAGGCCGTGTTCGATGCCTTTTCAGGAAACGAGGATGAGAACTTCGCATTTAATAAAACGGTAGTGCCTGTGAAGCTGGCACTATACGAAGGTGAGCGATTGGTATCAAGATCACAAGCCAAGCGCATACTAAACCGCGTTGAAAAATTCAAGACTGTATGGCTCGATTTTCAGGGTGTGGATTTCATCGGTCAGGCTTTCGCTGACGAGGTGTTCAGGGTTTTCACTCGAAACCATCCGCATGTAAAGCTTACCCCTATACACATAACAAAGGATGTCGAGAGAACAATTCTAGCGGCTAAAAGTAGCACTGACTACCTGCCCTGAAACATAACTTGCTTCATAGCGGCGCACTCCCAAGAGTCGCTCCTGCTTCAAGCAGGACAGGCTAACTGTCCCGTCCCTCGTGTGATCATATCCCGATCCGTAGTTTGCGTGCATCACCGCATATAGCATGGACGGGATAAAGCAAAAAACCCGCGAATCACTAGGATAGCCGCGGGTTTGTTGGACTTGCTTGCACTGCTTTAAACTGCTTATTGGTGGTGATAGGTGGAGTTGAACCACCGACCTCAGCGTTATGAGTGCTGCGCTCTAACCATCTGAGCTATATCACCTGAAATCGTGTCGTCGCTTTAGTCAAACCGCCCTAAATTGCCACGAAGAGCGCGGCATTCTCCAGATTTAACCGCTTCTTGTCAATTGCGCTGGCACTTGCACTGCATGCTTAAGTCTAATCACAAGCCACCAAATGCACCGCGCTGCCGCCAAACTCTTTTTGCAAGGTTACCATTTTCTCAATTGCCGCTGCGTCTGGGGATTTCAGCACAAATACCGTAAGTTTAAACTTGCTCATAAGCTCTCCCGTCATGGCAGTTTTTACGCCTTTCGCCCGGAGGCTATCAAAAACTTTGCGTGCTGCCTTGTCTGTCTTGAATACGCCCAGCGAAATGGCGTTTTTCCATGGGCCGGCGTCCTGCACGGTGAAGTAGTCCTTGACATTATGTGCCTTGAGTTCGGCGATATTTTTATCCATTGCTGCTCGGGTTTTTGCGGGCGGCATATATACCCAATAACCAATCGCATATTCAGTCTGTCGCTGTGTCAGCTTGTTAGCCAGTTGCAACATGGCCAAAGCTGCTGTGGCACGGACGCTGTCGGTGCCGGAAAACTCTCCCCACTCCAGGCAAATATCGGTGAATGCTTTCTGATCCTGCGATGTTGGTAATAAAGCGGAAGGCAACGAAGTTGCCAGTGGTATGGTCGGTGCATCCAGCAGCCTGATCTTTTCCACGTTCAGCGGCGATTGATGCTTCAAGTTTTTATTTCCACCAATCAATATTTCGCCCCATTGAATGAATGAATAAAATATCAAATTCGCCAGCAGCAATAACCCGAATAGCCACTTCATGATTACCTCATTTTTCATCTTGATTATCAAACCTGAAAATATTTTCGTCAGAGAGACACGGTGTTTATTAAAAGCTGAAAAATTAACTCGTTCAACATTAATTTTCCTGGCCAATTATTTGCAAGCCACGCAATACCAGATTATCCACCCGCACCAACGGCAATTTGAGATGCGTCTGCACCTTATCCGCTGCGCCACCGCTCAACAGACAGCGCACGCTTCCATGCACGGCCAAGGCTTCGAACTGCAAACGGATAGCGCCTATGGTCGCCTGGATTGAGCCACTGAACGTGGCATCGGCGGTATTGCGCGGAAATTCGCGCCATACACCCACTGTCTGTGCTAATTGGGCAGCGCCTGCAGCCAGACTGCTACGCATTATGTCCACACCCGGCAGGATTAACCCGCCCAAAAATTCACCCTCGGCAGACAGTGCATCCACCGTAGTGGCTGTGCCGCAATTTACCACCAGACACGCTGCGCGCTCTTGATAGCAGGCTGCGATCAGTGCTGCCCAGCGGTCGCTGCCAAGCTGCGCGGGGTGTTCATAAGAGTTACGCACACCACATTGCGATGCCTGGGCCGCGATGAATTCGACGGGACAATGCCATGCTGCACAGGCTGCGGATAGCAGTTGCGCCATATTTTCGCCAGCAACATTGGATACGAGAATTCTGTCCGGTGGTGGCAATTCCGAAAATGCCATGCTCAATGCTGGCGCATGCACATTTTCAAGCACGTTTTGCTGTAACCACAGGCTGCCTTCTACCGTGGCCCACTTGATACGACTATTGCCGGCATCAATCAGTAGCATTTTCATAATGCGCGCAAACCAATTTCTCCCGCATTGAATATTTGCATTCCGCCCACCGTTTCCAGAATAAGCGCGCCATCCTCGGTTACGCCTCGCGCGATTCCGATTTCAGTTCTGCCATCCGGCAACAGTAATCGTACCGACTGGTTCTGCAAAGCGTGATGACTTTCCCATTCCGCACGAATCGCCGCAAAACCATTGCTGGCAAATTCATGAAGTATTGTCTGCAACTCACGCAAAATCACCGCGAATAAACAGTTGCGTTCCGGCACATTAATTCCCGGCATGTCAGCCACCATGTCTTCCAGGCTCGACACCGGTTGATCGATCTGCGACAACAGGTGCTTAGGCGTGGACAGGTTGAGACCAATGCCAATTACTACGGCACTCGGCCCCAACATATCACCCTGTGCCTCGAGCAGAATGCCGGCCAATTTACCGCCATCCCCGCCCAGCACGTCATTCGGCCATTTGAGCCGTGCGCTTGTCATGCCTAGCACGTGCAACGAGCGGATCAACGCTACTCCAACTGCCAAGCTCAAGCCGGACAGCGCCGACAAATCAAGTTCAAAGCGCCACAAAAGCGAGAACGTAAGCGCGTTGCCCAAGCCGGAATGCCATGGCCGCCCCAATCGCCCACGTCCGCCGCTTTGCAGTTCCACCGCCAGCACGCTGCCGCTGGATGCGCCCTGCGCTGCGCGCTGTAACAGCAGCGTATTGCTGGAGGGCAAGCTGTCGAAAATTTCAATCTGGAATTGTCGCGCCTGCTCACCTAGATAGCGAGCAATAAGTGCAGCATCAAGCCATTGCGGCGGATTGTTCAGGCAATAGCCACGGCCGGGCACGCTGTATAAAACCAAACCATAATCGTCTACCCCATGCAAGGCATTGCTCACGCTGGCGCGCGATATGCCCAAACGCTGCGCCAGCATTTCACCGGAGTGGAATTTTCCGTCCACCAACAGGCGTAGCAGGGCGAAAGTAAGCGGTTTCATCAAGGTGGATGAGTGGGGCGCGGCCATTCTTGCACCCATACTTGCACCAATGCCGGCAGCTTTCATTGTGGCAAGTTTTCCGCTGCTTTTTCGTGCGGATTTATAAAAGCCAGGATTTCTTGCTTCTGTTTCAGTGCATCCTGATATCCCAGCTCGATCATCGCGCGGCAAAAATTCTTTTCGAACAACAGGTAGCTCACCAGATTTGCCCCGCTACGGCGCATCGCGCCTATCCCGCGCAACAGAAAACGGATAGTCCATGGCAAGTGCATGGCATAACGTTCAGCAATTTTTTCAATAGGCTGACTCGGCTCAATCACCAGCACATCAACATGGCGCCAATTTATTTGCCGCTGAGCATCTTCCGATAACATTCCGATTGAATGATTGATGCGCTCCACACGTTCCACATCCACCTTCAAGCTGTCGAGGAAAATGCTATCCATAACATGGCCGGCAATCTGCGCTAGCGAAGGATAGTCATATATCTTGCTACGGATTTGTTCCTCCTCGCTATGGCCCAAGCCGATGATCAGCACGCGCGTAGCGCCCAGATGCAGCGCAGAGCTGATAGGTGCGATTTGGCGCATCGAGCCATCGCCAAAATATTCACGGTTGATGGGTACCGCTGGAAAGATAAACGGGATGGCTGAAGAGGCCAATAAATGTTTGAGCTCGATCTTGGTTGGAATGCCAAGACGATGCTCCCGTTTCCAGGGCGAAATTTCCTCCACTCCCTGGTAAAAAGTCACCGAGCACCCCGAACCATAGCCCGAGGCAGTGATGCTCAGCGCGTACAACTGTCCTGCGTCAATATTCTCCTGGATTTTTTCATAGGGCAGCGTTGTTTCCAGCATCGTCACCATCGGTGCATTATCCAGCAGCGACACCTGGTTCAACTTATTGATGCCCATACTGCTCAAGATCAGCCCTGCAAGCCAGCGCGCACTGTTCGTTAAAACGCCTACCGGGTCGGTTCGATAAACATTATCAACGTGAGCGTTTTTCCAGATATTAAGGAGGTATTGCACGCCTTTGCGAAAAGACCGGGCATTCACCGCAAGCGTAACCGCGTTAAGCGAGCCTGACGAGGTTCCGCAGATAATAGGGAAGGGATTGTGCGCATGGCGCGGCAGAAACTCGGCGATGGCCTTCAGCACGCCCACCTGATAGGCGACGCGTGCGCCTCCTCCGGTCAGAATCAAGCCCAGTTTTTCTGGCGCATTCATCTGACTATCCCCGTCAAGGATTTACAAATCGCCGGGACCAACCTCGGCATGCACAGTTTCCAGCGCATCTTTCAGTGTTTCCTCGGACAGATCATTTACGCACTTCGATAGCATCGCCGCCGCTTCTGCTGCCTCCGGCGGCAGATTGCGACCATCGGTATTTGCCACCAACACTGCTGCGGCTCCCGCCACCTTCAGCAAGCCGTTACGCTCATTCATCAATATTTCCAGCTCCTCGCGCAGCATGGCAACTTCTTGAGTATTTAGTTTGTCCGACATCTAATCTCCTTACAATGAGTTTCAAACCCCGCTACCGCCAGCGCGGACAGGTTGCGTGGATTATACCCGACAGCGAATCGCCCCATATTTCCATTGGCAGGCCAATAATCAAGGGGCAAATATTTGGCAAAGCTACATCGTCTCCCACAATTTTTCCAGCCGCTTTACCGACACAATTACCGGCGTCTTCAATTCCTGCGCAAACAACGACACGCGCAATTCCTGCAATAGCCATCCAAACTCTTCCATCCGCGCATCAATATTGCCTTGTTGCGCAGTTACTTTGCGTTGCCAAGTTTGCTGCAGGGATTGCATTTGCGCGTATTGACGCGCATCACGTGCCGCATCGCCGCGCAGCTTTTCCAGTCGCACATTGATCGCTTTAAGATAGCGCGGCAGATGCTGTAAACGCTCGTATGGAATGCGCGCAATAAACTCCTTATGCAACAACCATTCGCACTGCATGCGCATATCCTGGACGGCCTGCTCGTTTGATTTGGCAGCTTGTATTTTTTTATGCACGAGTTGATATTCGGCCAGAATTGCGCTGATCAGCCGCGCGATTTCCTGCGCCACCAGCGTCAAGCGGCTCTTGGCTTCCTTGCAACGTGCGGTGAATTCGGTTTCATTTGTTGGCCACGGCTCATTCATGCAGCAGCGATCAAAGGTGACCGCCAAAATCTGGCGGCGCAAATCCTGGATGCTGCCGAAAGACAAAAACTGCATTGCCATTGCTTGCAAGCCCAGATTCTTTTCCAGAAATTTGACCTGCTCCTTTAGCGCCAGCATGAATAAGCGCCGTAATCCGACACGGTGGGCGCTCAGCGATTCATCGCGGGTATCAAATGTTCGTAAAGACACCGCATCGTTTTCATCCACCAAGGCGTTGAACAGCGTTACAACTTGTCCGGCCCGGTGTATTTCTGAAGTTTCCTTGAATTCACCCAAACCCTCTGCGCCCATACTCCAATCGGTAAAATGCACAGGCTTTTGTTCTGCGGCTGCACCCTTGGCAGCGGACGGCGCAAGCTTGGGTGCAAGCTCGGCACGCAGCTGAATGAAATTGCGTGTAACCCCCAACTGTCTGCCATGCTCGTCTACCACATAAAAATTCATGAGCAGGTGCGCCGGCAATTGCTCTAACCGAAATGCATCCAGCAGGACTTCCAATTGTTTCTGTTCGCGAATATAGCGAGCCAATGCCTGCAACAATGGCGTATCCGAAGGCGGCACCGCACGACAAAACGAGGCGGCGAATTCCGGCACCGGCACCATGTGGCGGCGCAGCTTCTGCGGCAAAGTCTTGATCAATTGCGTCACTTTTTCTGGCAGCAGGCCGGGCACCAAATACTCGCAACGTGAAGCGGATACCTGATTAATCAGAGCCAGCGGCACGGTGAGATTCACACCATCGTCGCTCTTGCCCGGCACAAAATGATAAGCCAGTGCATAGCTGATGTTATTCATCACCAGTTGCGGTGGGAACTGATCGGTAGTGATGCCTGCTGCCTCGTGCCGCATCAGGTCGTCTCGTTGCAGATACAGCAGGCGCGGATTGGCGCGTTCCGCCTCCTTGCGCCATGACTCGAATGCCGCGCCATTATGAATGTGCGGCGGGATGATGCTGTCGTAAAAAGCAAAGATCAATTCGTCATCCACCAGCACATCCGGTCGGCGCGCCTTATGCTCCAGCGCCTCAATGTCCCGGATTAATTGCTGGTTGTGCGAGAAGAAGGGCGCGAGTGTATGAAATTCGCCCTCCAATAAAGCCTGACGAATAAACACCGCGCGCGATTCCGGCACGTTCATCGGGCCGTAATGCACGCGCTTTTTCGGGTTGATAATCAGGCCATACAAAGTGCTGCGTTCGAATGCCACTACCTGTGCCGCCTTCTTCTCCCAATGCGGATCAAAATAGTGGCGCTTGATCTGATGCGCACCCACTTCTTCCAGCCATTCCGGTTCGATGCGCGCCACACAACGGGCATACAATTTCGTCGTCTCGGTTAATTCAGCTGCCACGACCCATTTTGGACTTTTTTTCGCCAGCACCGAATTCGGCACGATAAAAAATTTTATTTCGCGCGCGCCCTGATAATGCGCCTCGCGGTCCACGCTCTTGCAGCCGATATTACCCAGCAGACCCGTTAACAGCGCCTTGTGGATTTCCTCATAACTGGCAGCCGTTTCATTCAGCCGCATGCCCATCTCGGCAACCTGCGCGTGCAACTGCTGATACAACTCATGCCATTCACGCAGACGCAGTGGCGACAAGAATTTCTCGCGGCATTCATTTGCCCACAAACGCTTGGATTTTTTATGCTTCACCGCCTCTTGAAACCATGCCCACAAATTCACATAGGCCAGGAAATCCGAGCGCTCATCATTAAAACGCTGATGCGCGTCATCCGCCGCTTTGCGCCACTCCGAAGGACGATCACGCGGATCCTGCAATGATAGCGCGCTGGCGATGATGAGAATTTCCTGCAGGCAGTGATATTGCCTCCCGGCCAGCAGCAGGCGGGCGATTTTCGGGTCGAGCGGCAGCTTGGCCAGCTCGCGCCCCAGCGGTGTCAGCTGTCGCTCTTCGGTTATCGCATTCAATTGCGCCAACAACTGGTAGCCATCGGCAATTGAACGTGATCCGGGCGGCTCGATGAACGGGAATTCTTCTACTTCGCCCAGACCCAGCGCACTCATACGCAAAATTACGGTTGCCAATGACACACGGAAAATTTCCGCATCGGTATATTCTGTGCGCGACAGAAAATCCGGCTCGTCATACAACCGCACGCAGATCCCGCTCATCACCCGCCCGCAACGCCCGGCGCGCTGGTTGGCAGAGGCACGCGCGATTTTCTCCACGCGCAATTGCTCGACTTTTTGCCGTATGCTGTAACGATTAATCCGAGCCTGCCCGCTGTCGATCACATAGCCGATATTCGGAACTGTTAAGGATGTTTCCGCAACATTGGTGGCCAGCACGACACGACGCATGCCGGAAGTTTTGAATACGCGATCCTGCTCAGCCGCCGACAGGCGCGAGAACAGCGGCAAGATTTCCACGCCAACGGGATGATGCTTACGCAAAGCTTCCGCCGTGTCGCGGATTTCGCGCTCGCCCGGCAGAAATACCAAAATGTCGCCGCGTAAGCCACCCACCGCCAGTTCGTCCAGCGCGGCACATACCGCCTGTGGAATATCCTGCATCTCGCCTTCGGCATTTTCCTGCAACGGACGGTAACGCACTTCCACCGGATAACTGCGGCCACTGACCTGCATGATCGGCGCACCGCTGAAATGTTTAGCGAAGCGCTCCGCATCCAGCGTTGCAGAAGTAATGATAAGCTTGAGATCACGACGGCGTGGCAACAACTGCTTGAAATAACCCAACAGGAAATCGATATTCAGGCTGCGCTCATGCGCCTCGTCGATGATGATGGTGTCGTATTTTTTTAGCAGCCGATCGCTCTGGATTTCCGCCAGCAAAATGCCATCGGTCATCAGCTTGATGCAGGTATCCGGCGATACCTTGTCATTAAAGCGAATCTTATAGCCCACCAGGCCACCCAACTCGGTCTTCAGTTCAAACGCAATGCGCGTTGCCACAGACCGCGCCGCAACACGGCGGGGCTGGGTGTGGGCGATGACGCCCTGCACACCCCGTCCCAGACTCAAACAGATTTTAGGTAACTGCGTAGTTTTACCAGAACCCGTCTCACCACACACGATGACCACCTGATTGGCAACGATGGCTTGCGCTAATTCCTCACGCCGCAACACCACCGGCAGGTCAAGCGGAAACTCGATTGGAGCAAGCAATTCAATACGTGCGGCACGACGAACTTGAAGAGATTTAGCGGGAATGGGGGGAGGGAGGCGGTCAGTCATTGCGCACGATTGTACCTGAAACCGGAAGGTGTAGAAAAACTGGGGAGACCAAGAAGCAGTATGGTTGGATGAAGGTTTATTGAACTGGTTGCTGTCTGGTTGCATGTGCCTTCCACTATATCGGCACGTCAGTAACGCGTGTGTTAATTCCCCTGTGATGTTGGGCTTCATATCATTCAGCCCAGCCTACCGCACTGCGCAATTTATGGTGTAATCAAACGTACGCCAAATCCCGGTTGCAAGGTAAAACTGCGGGTCTTAGGGGTACCCGTAATCTTCTCAAACAATCTAAGTGCCTTATTTTTATTTAAGAAACGCGGGTTTGCCAAATTACGTCCATGTATATTTCTTGCCTCAGCGAGATTGTGGTGTCTATCAATCCACAGCAACAACACTTCCTTGCCCGCGTTGTTTATTGGTAAAGCAGCGCGTTGCACTTCACGCCTATCTTCCATGTCTAACTTGCCGTCGGCATTACGACTCGTGTACGTCATGATTATTTCAATGTCACGCATTTGAAATTCCACAGGAATTTGGTCAAGGTCAATCGAAACCATTTCTCCCGGCGCTGGAAAAATATCCTTATAATCTGAAAAATAGATTGAAATTCCGTAATCTTGGTTTTCAACTAAAGTTACGCCTATGTCAATGAGTAACTCTTGAACTGCATCAAATGGCTCTATTGCTTTTGGTGAATATAAATAAGGATTCCAAAAATAGAGAATACCGTCTACCAAATTTTGGGTTAACGATTTTGGTGCATTTTTTCCGTAATTTTGATAGTCAGCACAGATAATGTTATCTGAAGCAATCGGCATTACAAAATTATGTAATTTGCAAAAGCGACGCTCGGATAGTTGGCTATCAAAATAATCGCAGTTTTTGCAGTGCTCCCCACAATCTCCCATTCCCATTAGCAACTCCTGGCAATATTGGCCTAACGCATATGACTGGAGTCATCTTGCGGGTAATCGAGCCCGGTAGGTTGGGCTGAATGAAATGAAGCCCAACTTCTCACCGCTCACCATAACCAACTACTCCATCACCCATTTTCCCACCCCAATCCGATGCTGCCATCCCCCATTCAATGTGGCCATGCAATGTTGAATGTTGCCAATCAACAGGGTGAGTGACCCAGCCATATTTTCGGAATTATAATGAATGTAATCGACGTGCCGCGCAAGATCAATCTCATCCCGGATTTGATGTTCCCAATAGCGCCGCTGCCAGATGCCGCGCTCATGCTTGGCTTGGCGGCTGGCTCGAATGTGCTCGCCTTTTGCCAGCCGCCGCGGGCAGCGTCAATCATCCCCCAGCACCGCACTTTCCATCGCAACAGCCCAGTCATGCGCATATACCCCATCACGCACATAGCGGTGAAATGTCGAATGAGGCCAATCAACCGCACGTTGACCATGCCCGTGTTTAACCGGGTTGAAATGAATGTAATCGACATGGCGGGCAAAATCATTTTCATCACGAA
>CAMCFJ010000003.1 GCA_945874105.1 Candidatus Nitrotoga sp. CP45
GCTAAAAAGGCAGTAGCAGCCAAAAAGCCAGCAGCTAAAAAGGCAGTAGCAGCCAAAAAGCCAGCAGCTAAAAAGGCAGTAGCAGCCAAAAAGCCAGCAGCTAAAAAGGCAGTAGCAGCCAAAAAGCCAGCAGCTAGAAAGGCAGTAGCTAAACCGGTAGTAGCGGCCAAGAAGCCAGCAGCCAAACCGGTAGTAGCAGCCAAAAAGCCCGCAGCTAAACCGGCCGTAGCAGCCAAGAAGCCCGAAGCCAAAAAGGTTATTCCTGAAAAAAAACCTTCTGTCCAAATTAAGGCAGCTTCAGCTCCGACTTCCGTGCGCCCGGCTTCAATTTGGCCTTTTCCTACGCCAGGCTACAACAAGCCAAATTAATGTAGGCTGTGAATGCGGCCCTTGAAGTATTGAACAGGGCTGATCATTCGCAGCTTACAGGTAGGTTGCCCCACTGGGCGCACGCAAGTCTGCATGCGCTTCTTTTCTGTGCCTCCGGTACAGCGGGACTTGCTCGCTTGAACGAGCAAGGACTGATAAGGCAGCTGAAAATGCAGCCAAACAATTGCTATTTGCGGTAAGCGAATGATAGCCAGCCATAAAATAGCTACAGCAATACACAGGAATTTTTAGCCGATCATCTGCCGGTTAGCTCGTAGCACACTATTTATGCATACCTGCATCAGAGTCTTTGTGGCAACGTATGGTGCCATGCAAAGTCATGCCGAAAAATTTAATGACACAGCACACCTAGCGTGCGCGCTATACATATGACCAGTTCACAGCTTTATTTGCGGTTGCTCGGCTATATCAAACCCTATTGGCGCATATTTGCACTTTCCATCCTAGGTATGGTGGTGGCTGCGGCTACTGAACCGCTATTGCCGGTATTGCTGAAGACCATGCTGGACGGCACATTCGTGCACAAAGATGAATCCATCATCCGATTGATCCCTCTGTTCATTTTGGCGATTTTCTTGGTACGCGGGTTGGCTACTTTTGTTGCCACCTACACTATCACTTGGGTGGGGAATAAGGTCGTGATGGACTTGCGCGAAGAAATGTTCAGCAAGCTGCTTGCCCTGCCGGCACGCTTTTATGATAACCATGCGACCGGCAACCTAATCTCAAAACTGACCTTTGATGTAACGCAGGTAACAGCTGCCGCTACAACCGTAGTAACCATTGGCACCCGTGATTCCATCATGATTATGGGACTGCTGGGCTGGCTTTTTTACCTCAACTGGAAGCTCACTCTACTCAGCTTGATAATGGCGCCTGTCATTGTCTTTATCATGAAAACTATCAGCGGCCGCTTGCGCGTAGCCAGCCGCAATTCACAGCGCGCGATGGGAGATATCACCCAAGTGATTGAAGAAAGTGTGACGGCACACAAGGTGGTTAAACTTTTTGGCGGACAGCAATATGAACGCCACCGCTTTAGCAGCCAGGCTAACTGGGTGCGCCGTCACGCCATGAAACAGGCCACCGCTGCCGCCGCCAACATACCCATCGTGCAGATGGTGGCAGCAGTTGCGCTTGCAGCCATCGTTTATCTCGCTACCGAACAATCGCGCAGTGATGAAACAACGGTGGGTGGCTTCCTTTCCTTCATTGCAGCCATGTTAATGTTGACCCCTCCGTTAAAACGGCTCGCCAGTGTCAGCGAGCATTTGCAGCGTGGACTGGCGGCTTCAGAAAGCGTGTTTGAGCTGCTTGATACTCCAAGCGAAGTAGATACCGGCAATAAATTAATTACTCATGCCTCTGGCCGACTACAATTTGAGCACGTAAATTTTGCTTATCAGAAAGGCGAGAAGCTCGCATTACGAGACCTCAACCTGGAAATTCCTGCCGGGCAAACAGTCGCGCTGGTCGGTGCTTCAGGCAGTGGCAAAAGCACTCTAGCCAACCTTGTACCGCGCTTCTATTCCCCGAGTAGCGGACGCATCACACTGGACAGTTATGACCTTGCGGAGCTCACGCTGGCCAGCCTGCGCGCTAATATCGCACTGGTAAGCCAAGATGTGGTGCTATTCAATGATACCGTCGCAGCCAACATTGCCTATGGTCAGATGCGCGACGTACCGGAGGCAGAAGTAATTGCCGCTGCACAGGCTGCCCATGCAATGGAATTTATTCATGAAATGCCACAAGGTTTGCAAACACTGGTGGGTGAACGGGGTGTGCGCATGTCTGGCGGACAGCGCCAACGCATTGCCATTGCCCGCGCTATTCTCAAAAATGCACCTATTCTCATTCTGGATGAAGCCACATCCGCATTGGATAGCGAATCTGAGCGTCATGTGCAAGCGGCGCTAGAAACCTTGATGCAGGGGCGTACCACGTTGATCATTGCCCACCGTTTGTCCACCATTGAAAAAGCGGACAGAATTGTCGTGTTACAAAAAGGTGAGATTGTCGAAATCGGCACTCACCAGGAATTGCTTGCCAAGGGCGATGTATACGCACAACTGCACCGCATCCAGTTCATGTGGAATGACATTGCCCGCGACAATCCGTGATAACAAATACGTCGACACAGTAAATCAAGTTTTGACCGCAGGAGTAAATGCGTCGGAGAAGAATTCCTCGTGGGGCAATCCGCGCAAGGTTGTGAAATCGCGGTGTGCTGCTTCCACTACTACTGGAGCACCGCAGGCATACACTTGGTAGCCGGACAAATCAGGGTAATCTTCCAGTACGGCTTCATGCACGAAGCCCGTCCTGCCTTGCCATTCATCCTCTGGCAACGCTCCCGACAAGACCGGTGTAAATTTTATGCCATGAGCTTCCCATTCCTTGGCTTTATCGATCATATAAAGACCACTCAATTTATGCGCCCCCCAATAAAAATGCATGGAACGCTTCACACCAACGTACAGCGCGTGTTCGATGATGGACTTGATCGGTGCAAAGCCGGTGCCGCTGGCGACAAACACCAAGGGTTTGTCGCTATCTTCACGGAGGAAAAAAGACCCTAACGGCCCCTTGAAACGCAGGATATCGCGCTCTTTCATTTGCGTGAACACATGCTTGGTAAACTCGCCGCCAGAAATGTTTCGCACATGCAGCTGCAGAAACTCATCATCATGTGGAGCATTGGCCAGCGAAAAGCTGCGCGCCTTACCGCCTTTCATAAGAATATTGATATATTGTCCAGCAAGAAACTGTAAACGCTCGTTGGCAGGCAACTTGAGGTAAAGCACCATCACATCATCAAGTAGTACCAGCTTGTGTACGCGGCAAGGCAGGGTTTTCACCGGGATGTCTTTTGCGGCATTCACTTCGCGGCACTCGATGATCAAATCGGACGTAGGTTTGGCGCTGCATAACAGAGCCATACCCTCCGCTTTCTCTGCTTCACTCAGTATGCTGTCCTCGTACTTGCCATAATCCACGGTGCCTTGCAGCAGCAAAGCCTTGCATGTCCCGCATACGCCTTCACGGCAACTGTAGGGCAATATAAAACCATGCCTCAGTCCCGCCTCAAGGATGGTTTCGTCGGCTTCCATGATGAAACTATGATCGCTTGGTTTAATAAGAACGTTGAATGCCATGAATATCTCGTTTGCCGCATGCGCAAAAACGGTGATTTTAACGCATAATCATGCAATGAAACGAATCTTGATTGTTGGCTGCGGTGATATCGCCATGCGGGTTGCACACCTGTTAAACAGCGGTTACCGCTTGTTTGGGCTGCTACGCAATACTGAGCGTTTCGCTGAGTTACGTGCTGCAGGCATCACCCCATTGCCGGGCGATCTGGATGATGCACTTAGCCTGCGTCGACTGACCGGTCTGGCGCACACCGTGCTGCATTTTGCGCCGCCGCCGAATATTGGCCATAGCGATACACGCACCCGCAATCTGCTAGCCGTTTTATCGCGCGGTACATTACCCGAGAATCTTGTATATATCAGCACCAGCGGGGTATATGGCGACTGCGCCGGAGAATCTGTCACGGAGACCCATACACTGAATGCGCAAACTGCGCGCGCTCAGCGCAGAATGGACGCGGAAAATAAAATTCGCAGCTGGGCAAAACGTACCGGAGTGCGTGCCATTATCCTGCGTGTACCGGGCATCTATGCGGCGGATCGGCTACCGCTGCATCGCTTGCAGCAAGGCACACCGGCGATCGTGGCAGCAGAAGACAGCCATACCAACCACATTCATGCAGACGATCTCGCGCGTATCGTGACTGCGGCATTACGCCATGCGAAACCGAATCGGGTGTACCACACCAGTGATGACAGCGAACTCAAGATGGGTGACTATTTTGATAGTGTGGCAGATGCGTTTGGTTTACCGCATGTGCCGCGTATCAGCCGTGAACAGGCGCAACAAACCTTGCCAAAGACTTTGCTTTCGTTCATGAATGAATCACGCCGATTGACGAACACGCGCATGAAACGCGAATTGAAAATAATATTGCTCTACCCGACCGTGGCAGATGCGTTAAAAACTATCCAAAAACTTAACCCAGGCACTTAACTGCATTGAACTGGGGTTAAACTTTTACTTTGCTGTTCCTTTTTTTCTTATTCGCACATTAAAAGATATTGAAATTCTATCAACGTCTTCCTGGTTGGGCTCCACTGAATGGGGCAACCAGGACGGAAACATAACTAAATGATTTTTTCTTGCCGGATACGAAAACTTTGGCGCATTAATTGCATTAAGCTCTGTAATGGGCGCTAAAGATTCTATTGAATATTGTTCCTGAAAATTCCTGTAAAACTCTATTTGAGCATCAGAGTCAGTAACGTAATAAGCACCCGATACAAACGCTGAGCAATGAATATGAATTTTGTTGTAATTATTTAACTTGTTAATGTTTACCCATACATTGTCCATATAGGTTTCGAAATTTACTTCATCATATCCAAAATCAGATAAACATTTTTTTGACCTGAGTAAAATCTCATTTAATAAAGGCGTTAATTCCGGATGGTCGCCATAGTAAAACTCCTTTGATTGCCATCCCCCAGCATTACTAAGATTATTTCCACTTGGATTGGATTGCCTTAATCGATGACAAAAATCAAAAATGGCATCAGCATCAATATCAAGCTTATCCCACCAAACAGGTGTCGAAAAATAGGTATCAAGGTTCATCGTTTCACATCTCCTGAACTTCAAAAATCACGGGAAAAAGCATACATAATGTAGAACCAAAATATGCACTTATCAGTTTACACATGACTGAAAAAAATTAAGCGCATCACACTTACCTGTTTACAAACAAAATACTATAACTATCGCTATATCATGTACATGGAAAGCTACCTGAACCGCAACTCAACCACAAATTTTTTTACGAATCAATTTTTCAGTGCCCTTGTTCTCCCCTTCACTTTTCAGGCAACTCACTCTTGTTAGCACTCCAGTAAGTGATGGGGCTCCAGAACGACGGCCCTTCGTTGCCGACCGGCCCGACGTCACAGCTGCCGCAAACGGACATCGCTACGCGATTATCCGTCTGCTGTTGTTTGAATTTACGACGTTCGTCGCCGACCAAAATTTCGCTAAATTTCTGTGTCATGAGATTGCCCAATACGCCCGCCTGCGGATGCATACAACAAGGCACCACCGTGCCATCGGCATCGACATACAACTGATTGATTTCACCAAACCAGGGATGCGAATCGAAGTCTTTTGCTTCGGCCACGAATGTACAAGAACCGCGCGGTACGGTGAGAACGCGACCGGTCTTATTCTCCTGCGCTTGCGGCAGCGCCATCCAGCGTCTGAACTCCGGAATCCAGCCGCGCGGGCGCAACACAGATTCCCATCGGCGCGCATCTTCCTCGGAATGGACGACAGTTCGCGTCAAAAGTTGCATCCCCGGTGCCCACCGGTCGCGTAAGCTGGCTGCTCGCTCCAGGAACTCAATTAACTTTCCCCACTTCGACGGTGGCCGCAAGTGCTCGTAGCTTTCTGGCGTGCCATTGCCATCGCAACTAACGAACAATTTGGTGACAACCTCTAACTTAAGCATCTCTTCGAAGTCGTCCCAATAAACCTTTTGAGCGTTGGTGCTGATTTCAACGACAGACACTTTCCAGCTCTGCTTGGGAATTTGCGCAACGATAGAGGAAAGTTGCTTATGCAACAAGGGTTCGCCGTAATTAAACAGGCGCAGCGAGTGAATGCGCTCGACATCCATGTTGCCGAGGCAGCGTGCAAAATCCTCCACCGAGATACGATAGATTTCTGGCTCCAGCGTCGAATTCGGACAGCCTACACATTTTAACTGGCAGCCGTGTACGATATCGAAATGAACGGAGTAGAGGTGCTTCGGGTGCATATTAATCCTTGTAAAGATGCAAGCTAATTTTGTGGGGTGATCAACCCGGTAGAACAGAACCGATATAACTCCATCGTGCCATTTATTGAAAGCTGACAGTAGTAACCATAACCAATCCTACACTCCAGTTTAATTATTCTCCACGGCAATAAAATTTTCTCTTGCAGGTATCCACTCATGCTCTAAGCGGCATAAGCCATAATCGCGGGTTTGTCCGATGATCCTCACGGTAGTATTTACCGTATCAAAAAGCCGCAAGCCTTCCGGATCCATGGCATGCGCGCGAATGGTGTATTTCCCCGGTAATAACTGCAGATTGGAAAGACGAACACAAAAACCAAATTGCGAAGGAGCAATTCTATTTGGAAGATACGCAGTTTCGTTTGAATGATTACCATAAATCGATGTTCCATCAACCCGGGCGACTCCAAACAGAATCACTGGCGGCCGATCATCGGGAGAATGCACTACCCCACAAAGGTGCAATATCCCCCCCATTTCAACCACAGTTGTTACCGCACCCAGATCATTTTCCAACCAAAGTTTGCGAATTTGGTATATCCCACTGGGCTGCGCCACACTTTCCATGTGTGCAGCTTTGCTATTTTTTTCTTCATGGTAGGTCAAGTATTCTCGCGTCACATCAAAGCTGTTGCCATACATATGCGCCTGCCCATCATGAATCCATAATGCTTTCTGGCACAGGGTCTGGATGTGGAACATGCTGTGCGAGCACAATAGCAGTGTCCCGCCTTGGCTCAAATAACCTTCTATCCAGCGTATGCATTTTTTCTGGAACGACTCATCACCCACAGCCAGCACTTCGTCAGTAATCAGGATATCCGGTTTCATGGCGGTTGCCACGGCAAAACCCAGCCGCACGACCATGCCAGACGAATAATGCTTGATTGGTTCCGCTATATGGGAGCCAATATCAGCGAATTCGATTATGGAATCGAGCTTGCTGTCGATTTCTGCATTGCTCATACCCATCAGCGCGGCCGCCAGATGGATGTTTTCCAAGCCGCTATATTCGGGGTGGAAGCCACTGCCCAGCTCCAGCAACGCGCCAATACGTCCATTAACCACCACTCGGCCGGTGGAGGGCTTGACCACCCCGGCGATGATTTTCAATAGCGTGGATTTACCCGCACCATTTTCGCCGATCAAGCCCAGCGACTCGCCTGCTTTAAGCTCAAGGTTAACACCCTGTAGCGCGCAGAAATGGGGCACCTCGCCCCGCTTGAAGAGCAAGGAAGCAATCGTACGCAAACGGTTACCGCCAGTGGCTACGCTGGGATAGTTCTTGCCAATATTGCTTAAACTGATAAGAGGTGTTTGCACAATATTCGTGTCTGTTACAAATTGGAGGGAAATGCAAATTTAGCGGAGCTGGTCAATATTATATATTCATTCAGCCCGGATAATCCATTAGACCTAATTCGCGCGATGACGACACATTCCCCCCTTTGCAAAAGGGGGGCTAGGGGGGATTTGAGCGTTATGTGGACACAAAAATCCCCCTCAGTCCCCCTTTTGCAAAGGGGGAGGCTGATTAAATTTCCTAATGGATTATCTGAGTTTCAGTGAAACTGATCTCCTGTTGCTCAAAAACCAGCTACCTTCAAAGAAGCATCATTGATCAATGGCATGCAGGTTTTGAATCATATGGGCTAAATAAAATCCTCAAAATAGGGTGACAAGCGATTAAAGAACCAGCGCCCTGCAAAAAATATCAACGCACTACCAGCCAGCATTACTGCATCCTGCCAGCCAATCTGACTATTGCCAGTCATTAATAGCTCGCGAATTCTGGTAATAAAATAGGATAGCGGATTCAATGCAATGATCTGCTGTATCTGCTGCGGTACCAGGCTGGCCGGATATAGAACGGGGGTGGCGTAGAACCAGATCATGAACAGCGGCGTAAGAAAGTGCTCAACATCCTTGAGCAAAATTTGCAAGGCTGCAAGTATCAGGGCCAAGCCGCTGGTAAATAATAGCTGCATACAAAACAGCAGCAATACCAAGGGCAGAGATGAAAAGTGCAGCTCATTGCCGGTGATTGCAAGCACTGCAAGCACCAATAGAAAACCGACCACATGGACAGCATAAGTGGAAAGAACCGCACCGTACACCAGCAACTCATGCGGAAAGGCGACCTTTTTGATAAGGCCACCGCCATTTTGCACCGCCAGCGCGCCACGCTGCGTACCTTCCTGAAAGCACAACCACGGCCATAACGCGACCGCGACAAACAGGATAAAGCTGTGACCTTCCAGCTCAGGAAACTTCACCTTGAAAATAGCTGTGAATACCACTGCATACACCGCCAATAGCGCCAGCGGATGCAGCAACGCCCAGAAAATTCCGCTGACGCTGCCTACATAACGGCTTTTAATCTCTCGCGATAGGAAATTAAGCAGCAGCCAGCGGTATGGCCACAGATTTCTTATCTGCATGGATTAGGGCTTTGCGGCCTCGGGCTTGATTATTTTTGAAGGTTTTTCATCACCTGATTTCGCATCAAGATTTGTCCAGAAACGATTGACGGCTTCTTCGTTCAATTTCAGAGACTGATCGTTCAGTATCCCTCCTATAAGCTTTGAACGGTACTCACTGACAAATTTTTCACGCTCGCCTTGTATGATTTTTTCCTTCACATCGTCAAACGACTTCACCACCTTAGGCTGTTTTTCATGAAGCAGAATAATGTGATAGCCAAACATCGTCTTAACCGGTTCGCTGATATCGCCCGGAGCACTCATGGCAAAAGCCGTGTCGGAAAATGGCTTGACCATTTTCCCTTCTGTAAAAAATCCTAGATCGCCATTGTTCGATTTCACGCTCTGATCATCCGAGTATTCCAGAGCCAGCGCTTCAAATTTTTTGCCACCAACAGCCTGCTCACGAACTTGCTTAATGCGCTGTAGCGCTTCTTCCGGTGTGCGATTTTTAGTGTCTACCAGGATATGGGAAACACGAACTTTCTCTGGCAAAGTATATTTGCTGATATCAACCTGGTAGAGTTCACGGGCATGCGCATCAAAGTTGGGAAGCACGACCGCCTTGGCGATGCGGTTGAGTTGCTCCTGCGCCAGCAATTTGGCGGAGGCAATTTCCATCTGTTTACCAATTATAGGCTCGAGATCGATTTTGGCACTGCGCGCCTGTGCAGCTAACGTCATGTTGACTAGCAGATTTTCCAGCAATTTGGCAATGCGTGCCTTGCTTGCCAGCACCTCAGCGCGATGCTCAAGGGGAATACGCATCAGCTCTGCCTCAAAATCCAGGTTCGTAATTCGAACCTGATCGGACTGGATTAAAACTTGTTCCACACTAAGCGCCGGGGAAGAGCAGCAAACGATTACGGCCAGCGCCACGAACTGCTTAACATACATATTACTCATTTGTTTCAGCCTCTGAATATTTGAAAACCAGGATACATAAATAAACCAAACTCTTCACCCCAAGATGAAAGAGGGAAGGAATGATATTTTACACGTCTTTTTGGAGTTTAAAACTATCAGTCAAATAAAAATTTGTTCAATATGAATGAAGTCGGCCGTAATCCGAGCACGTTGCTCGGATTACGGCCAACTTCATTCAGTACTTACAATTTTGACTGGTGGTTAATGGCAATATTACTGTGTTTGTAGGGTTCCGCCTGGCAATTTGTAAGCAGGTGGATTAGCAAGATATATTGTTTTAAAATATTCATAGGTGCTAAGTACTGCCGTTTTGGTGCTGTATGGAATATTGTTAAGTAACGAAAACTGTCTATTCCACTCTGCCTTTGTGAGAAGGCCTGTTGGAGGAGGAGGTGGAGGAGGGGCCTCCGAAATCGTCACTGTTACCTGGCCAGCGATGATACTATCGCCAGCAGCGTTATGAGCTGTCACTGAATAGGTGGTGGCAACTGTCGGGTTAACGATAACACTACTGGCAGTCGATATGCTATTGCTGCCAGGTGGGACAGTATTCCAAGCGTATGTAAGGATTGGTCCAGGTGTGCAATTTGCATTTAATGTAGTTGGTGAACCCGAGACAACCGGATTGGCTGTGGCTGTCGGGGTGCATACTGGTTTTTCTGTCGGCGGTGTGTCAACACTAGCGCAGGTAACCGCTATATCACCGTTGGAGCTGGTACTAATCGAGCTATAGGTGCATGAGCTACCAGTGCTCAAGGCTATAGTAGCGGCTTGGGAAGGCCCGGCATCGATTATCATCAAGGCAAGACTTATGGCTACGGCCCGTGCGTTCATAAATTTAAATTTCATAGTTGTCTCCTAATAAAAATCAAAGTATCACTTCGTGAGATGCTGTTTTCCACGAATTCCAGTTCGATCAATACATATTCAGATAGTTCCTTGAATTCAGGTGGTACATGTGGTTCTTATCAAACCAATGTTGTTATTTTCATGGAATTTTTAGCCTGTTTATGCTTAAAATCCAGTTCATTCAATACATATTTTGCCTGCATTCAAACTTTACAGGTCAATTAAACCAATAGCGAATCTATTCCGCTGAATGGTAGCAATGGGGAGATGGATGGTATCTGTCACAATTTTATTTGTGTATGTTTAAATTATTTACAACAAGTGATAATACTTGGCTTTATGGCTAAAATAAAAAACGGGAGTGGGAATTGTTTCCCCACCCCCGTATCACCTAATATACATACCTATTGGTCAAACAGCTTAACTACTGCCGCTGATCGAAGTTGTATTTTACTGTGGACTAGTAGCACTGATCGAAGTTGTATATTTATGGATGAAGTTGCCACCATAAGTTGCCAAAATTCCAGGTGCGGCATTCTGATTGATAAAGTCTTGCACCATGAACCCAACGGTAGGCAGACCCACAAAGGTGTTGTTATCCACACTTATCAACCTTTGGTGAGCTACATCCACGTAATGTGCTGCATTACCATCTATTTGGCCATTGACAGCTGGTACATTGGTAGCGCTAAACGACATCCGCAACCAACCATTCTCAAAGTTGACAGGAACATTGACTTCATTGACTGATCCAAGCACATGACTGTTGTTGAACGTCACTACAGTAGATTCCCAGCACAATGAAGTGCCGCCACCTGGAGCAGGAGGCGAGAAGTCAACGAAACTAACACTACCTTCCTCGCGGTTCCAGTATGCCAAGCCAACTGCCTCACAAGCACCATTAAGCCAGAACTTCTTGGTAAAGGGACTATACAACTGAGTAGTATCCGCCACCACATTAGCCGGGTTACGAACTGGAACATTATACCGTTTAGTAGGCATCGTTACCACCCAGTCGGTGCCAGACAGGGTTGCACTATCCAGAACATACTCGTTGATAATATTGTTATGCATTATTAGCGAGGCAATCGAATCTTCACCGGCACTCCAAGTGCTAGTTACTGTGCTGCCACCGCTGAACACCACACTGGTTTGAGCGGCAGATGTAAGATCTGGGAAAATACTGCCTGGAACAAACCAGTCATTTGTTTGTGCTGCTGTTTTCGTGGTAAATGCATCAATCGCAACTGGGTCATAGCCAAAATCAGTTCCACTTGCGACACCTATCAGAGAGGCTGTACCTGCCAAGCCACCCACTGACGGATCAACTGCAGCCGATAGACCACCTAATGACGATGGGGTACTTTGGCTCATATTCATGGATGCAGCCTGCACCACTGCGCAATTGACTGGCACACCACTAGTATGCGTTATCGCCGCTATGACCGCAGTATTCGTGATCACGCCCATTTCGATAATCTCAAAATAGCCTTCACGTGTACGATCCAGCGAGGTGGTTTCGCCATCCCCACCACTTTGAACAATACCCTCATTCGCAGCGCCGGTAAACGCGAAGTTCACAAATTCTTTACCGCCAGCAGGTATCGCAGGCGATGTGCAGGATTTGTCTGCAGTGATGACCTTGGCGGCACTAGTCGTATTAACGATTGCAGCGGTCCACATGTCAAACGGGGACAGATAGAGGTTAAAGTCAAGTACTTCGCGGCTGTTCTTGCCTTCGGTGAAGCGCACTTTTACTGCTTTGGAAGAGGCAGTAGTGTTCACCAAGGACAGATAGGTGTCCGTTCCGGCGCGAGTGGAGTAGTACGGGTAAATCAGTACCTGACCTAAACCATTTGAGTTTATATGTACTGCAGCACTTGCAGTATTCGCGATTCCAACCGAGCTTACCGCTGCTACCAAAGCAAGATACAGAGATTTTCTTTTAAATTTTTGCATTATCGCTAGACTCCTTATATTTTATTACGAAATGTTTGAAGTTTGACTTCAAAAAAAGATTTTTATTACTTTTATAAAGTGCTACTCCAATAATTACTACAGTCGACTTTAGAAATTACTGCGATGTTATTGTATATCATAGTTGTTTCATTTTACAAGTGATTTTTTATACACATAATCCTCCTATTTAAATCCATAACTACAAATTATCTACGCGGAACGTACCACCACTTCCCATCTTGACGCAACCAACTCTCGTCCAGACGAGTCTCAAGTGATTGAATATCACGGTAGCTATACTCAATTGCCATTAACACCTTGCACCGATCCTGCTCGCATGAAACAGAATCCACATTCGCCTTTTTCCATCTGCCACCTCGGATTTTTGCTTTATATGCATCCAACGACGTAACATCACGCGTGCCCGGACTTAGATAACTATATGCTTTGGCGAAATCGCCTTTTATCAGGGCTTCCCAGCGAGCAGTGGCCAGATCGGCAACCATCTTTTGCTGATCAGCCTGTACGGACTGAGCTGAGCCACCACCCGATCCCGCACAACCCATCATTCCAATACTCAGAAGAAGCGCCGCCGCCCCCCTCTGCAATTCATGACCCATTCCGCACATCTGTTTTTTCAAAATCCCACCCAAAATTCTATAGTTTTTTTTATTTTGTCTATAGTCACCCTTGCGTTAATAAGCTGTCAAGAACAATCTAAATTCTTTTATTGTGATGTCTCTTTTTTACAACAAACGAGCACTGTAAAGATAGATCAGCTCATCTATATTTGCTATTTCTGAATTGTACATTACTCCGGTTCCCAATAATAATTTTGGTTCTGTGAAAGATAGTGTGCAATCAATTTTCAACCCGCAGCTGAGGGAATAAATTTGTGCATCCTGAGCTCCGCTTGTCCTGAACTTATCGAAGGAAGGATGGACGGATTTTTGCCCATCATTACTTGTCGTTCATCTTATCTATCACTTTACGACAAGGTGTAGCAATACTTTAGGGCACGCCAAGGTTTTTTAATGTAATGCTGAGCCAGTCCCTCCGTTCGGCTTAGCCTTAAGGGCACATCTAAAAATCCAATTTTCGTCACAATACGGCGTTACTCGAAAAAAATTATCGCTTACATATCAACTATATGCCGCGCTCAAATTTTTTACTCGTGCCTTGTCTTGTTTAGAAACTTGAATTTTTAGAGGCGCCCTTAATGCAAACTGGATGCCAGCTAAATAATAAATGTTTATTTAACTTGCTTATCCATTTGTTTGGGCATGTCGCCAGACTTCCTAACTTTGTCCAGAAGCTCATTCAATCCGGCAGGCTTCTTTGGCGTGTCGCTAGACTTACCGATATTTTCCAAAAGATCGCCTAATCCGCTGAGTTTTTTGCGGAACTCTGTACTGACATCCTTTGCCTGTTGGTTATTGGCCACCACATGCGGTGTTATCATAAGAACCAATTCAGTGCGGGTATTATTAAAAGTCTGAGTGCCGAACAATCCACCGATAAATGGAATTTGCGATAGGTATGGCAATCCGCTGCTTGCTGTGGTTTTGTTATCTGTAATTAATCCGCCCAATACCATGGTATCGCCGGATTTAACCACTACCGTGGTTTTTACCGCGCGCTTGCTGATGGTAGGCGAATTAATCGAAGACGTTGTGGTAATGGATGCCGCACTGACTTCTTGATCGATATTCATCGTAACCTGGCCACCGGCATTGATACGCGGCGTAACCATTAACAAAATCCCGGTATCAATATATTGAATTGAAGCAATCAGCCCTGTGACGGAGCCTAAAACTGACTGGGTTTGACTGGTGGTAGGTATCCGATCGCCAACCTGAATCTTTGCGGTCTGGTTGTCGGTGACCATTATGTGCGGCGAGGAAATCACCTTGACGCGTGAATCGGTTGCCAACAAGTTGAGCGCAGCGGCCACCCCTCCGGCCACATTGGAATTACTCAGCATATAGGAAAAACCGGGCGCTAATGCACTGATCCCGGGGTCATTAGTATCGAGCTTTCCACTGCCCCGTCTTCCATTATTAAAAGCCCATTCCAAGCCAAATTTCAAATCACCCGTTAGCGTTACCTCAGCGATGGTGACATCAATTAAAACCTGTCGCGGTGGCACATCAAGCTTGCGAATGGCAGTTTCTATTTTTTCATAATTGGCCGGCGAAGCCAGAATCAACAGCGCATTATTGTCCTTGTCGGCGAGCACGCGAACGTCGCCCTTAACCGCAACGCTGTCGCCAGCAGCCGCTAGCTGTTCCGGGGTAGCATCCGGATGATTTTCTGTCGACTTTACCTCTGTCGACTTTACCTCTGCCGGAGCCAAGCCAGGGGCTAGCGCAGGCGGGAGTGAAGTTGGGGTTGTTGATTTACTAAATACATTGTTGAGCAATGTCGCCAGCTTCTCAGCCAGTCCATTCTGTACTGGATAAACGAACAAGCGCATGCCTCCGGCGGAGCCGCTGGTGTGATCCAGACGATCAATCCAGACTTTTGCCTGCTCCAGATACTTGGGTTGATGCGTGATTACCAGAATGGCATTAAGGCGTTCGATCGGCACCAGCTTTACCACTCCGGCTAACGGGCTTAGCGCCTGGGCGCCAAAAATTTTGTTGAGATCTGCTACAGCGGTCTTCACGTCGACGCTTTGCAATGTAAATAGGGCGACTGACATTCCGGACAACCAATCCACATCGAACATGGTAATGGAGTCCTGCAAATGCCGTAATTCGCGCTCAGTACCGGACAGAATAATCAGGTTACGTGCTTCATCAATCCGCACGGCATTTGCTTCAGTAACAAATGGCTCAAGAATTTTTACCATTTCCTTGGCTGCGATAAATTTCAACGGCACGATCTGAACGCTGTAACCGCGGCCGCCTTGCAATACTATCTTATCGTCTCCTAATTGCGGCGTGATCGAGCCGCGCGTGGCGGTAGCGGCCGGCACCACCTTGTAAATGCCCGCTTCCCTGATGATCGCTGCACCATTCATGCGCAACATGGTTTCCAGTGTTGGCAACAAATCTTTTCGCTGAAGGGGGCTGCTGGTATGCAAGTTGATTACACCTTGCACCTTGGGATCAATGATGTACGTTTCATTGAATATATCACCGACGATTGCTTTGACTACCTCGCGCAAGTCAGCGCCCTCGAAATTGAGCATCATTTCTTCACCTGCAGCTGGCTTGGCCACGCTTGCCACAGGCGCTGACGCTTTGACAAATACTCCAGTGCCGGGATACAACTTGACCTTCTCCGAACCATCGACGACGACATGTTTATCTTCTTTTTTATGCTTGGTCTCGGCATCGCTGGTGCTCAGCGTAATAACAGGCTCTACGACCACGTCGACCTTTTTTTCATCGCTTTTTTTCTCATCGATCTTCTTTGCTTCGAACGCTTTGAAAAAAGTAGCGCACCCTCCCATCAAAGGGAGCGTGATCATAACCAGTATCAAACGCAGGTAAGTTTTATTCATGCCCATTCTCTTTTCTCTGTAATAGCATATTGGCTTCTCAATAAAATGGCTCTATGTGAAATAGAGTTGTAATCAGCTCAGTCCGAACGGATTATCTGTAATTGTTTTAACGGAACGATCTACTAGTATCACGACCTGTTAATTGCTAAACATACGTTGCATATAGTGATGCTCAGTTACGCCAGCCCTCTCTCCAGCTCTCTCCCGCAAGCGGGAGAGAGGGTGGTCGTCCCCTCCCCCGCTTGCGGGGGAGGGTTAGGGAGAGGGTAATTTCCGCAACTCAACTGCCATGCTGCGGGTAAATCCAAATCAATATGTTTCGTTATTTACGATTTGCGATACTAGCTACCATATAATCGGTTTTATACCCTTACTTTCCAAGAAAGCATTGGTTTTGCTGAAATGGTTTTGCCCGAAAAATCCTCTTGAAGCAGATAATGGGGAGGGATGAGCTGACTCTACAATAAAATGTTTTTTTCTATTGATGTAGCTTGCTTTCTTTTGAGCATAAGCTCCCCATAAAATAAAAACCAGATTTTCTTTATGATCCGATAGATTTTTTATTACTGCATCTGTGAAAATTTCCCATCCTTTGTTTTGGTGACTGCCAGCCTCATTTGCTCTTACAGTTAGCGTTGCATTAAGCATTAAAACACCCTGTTGAGCCCAATTTATCAAATTACCATTAATTGGAATTTCCTTTCCAATGTCCAGTTTTAATTCCTTAAAGATATTTAGCAAGGAAGGTGGTTTTGGAATTCCGTCTGCCACAGAAAAACATAACCCATGGGCTTGTGCGGGACCATGATAAGGATCTTGCCCAATAATGACAACCTTCGTATCTTCAAACGGACAATTGTCAAAAGCATTAAATATTTGCCTTCCCGGAGGAAAAATAATATGGCTCTTGTATTCAGCTTTTACAAACTGAATGAGCTGCAGAAAATACTCCTTAGAAAACTCATCAGCTAGTTGAGACTTCCAGGAGTCTTCAATTTTAATTTCCATTTCATCTAAATGTATCTGTGAAACAGCATTTGTTCGTTATTCCGGCGGCTGTTGGCGCAACGCGCGGCGGCGTTCAAAAACAGAATGGGGGTCACCAGCGCGCTCCGTCGGAGCTGCAACTGGTGCACTAGGCAGTGGCATAGGGGGTGTGGCATGCTGTGTTGGCACACCTGAGCTGCCAGGCCGTCCCGGCTGACTCGGCCCTGTCTTGATTTTCAGTACCAGCTCCTCGTGCTCATCGCCCTGTTTAAAGGTGATTTTATCACGCTCCAATTTCTCAATTTGCATGCCGTTTATTTCTTGGCCCAGCTCGACGCGTACCATCTTGCGGGTGGCGACTTCACGCAACAGTGCAATATTTTTGTCCTTGGTAATAATGATGCCGTCCAAAATAAACTGCCCTTTGCGCATGGTTGGCTTGGGAGGCTCTACCGGTACAGGCAAGGGCGGCGGGGGAGGAGGTAAGCGGTGAGTAGACGCGGACGATGCCGAGCGCTGACGAAGAGCTAATTTGGGTGGTAGTGGGCGGCGGCTTGATACAAACAGTGGCCGTGCCAATATCTCTGTATAGGAATGATTCAGTGATAGTAAAGCGAACTCCGGCTGCAATGGCACCACTGCCGGCCTGATTTTTTGCGGCTTTGGCTGCGGCAGGGGTACATTGACGCGGTCACCCCAACCAAGTTCGGTGCCTATCGTCCAGATCAGCAACAAGATCATCACCAACAATAATATGTTCGTGAAATGGCGAGATTCAAAAGGCAATTTCATTTTTTATCCGCTACCAGTGTATAACCAGATACATCAAACTGCGCTACTAGTTCCGGCTCTGTCACGGGCGCGCCTTTGCTCAAAGCGTTGGCCTGCGAGCGTATGCTGACATTATCGAGCAGCAGATAGGGCTGCACTGTTTCTATGGCATAAAGAATTTTTCTCAGCGTGGGCATGTTGCTGATAAATTGGATATTGACCGTAACACGGCGATATCCGCCGTCATCCTTGAATGGCACCACCTGCATGCTGACCAGCTTACCGCCATCGGCCTCGATCAGGTTTTTTGCGGTTTCCTGAATTTCCGAGGCGGCCAAAGCGGCGCCCGTGTTTCTGAGGAAATGCTGACGGCCATTTTTATTCTTCACTTGATCGAGTGCCGACTGGACTTCGGCATGGGTCGATACAACGTGCCGGTAACGCCCCAAGTAATCGGCCAGGCTATCCAGCGACTGGTCGTAATGGCGATGCAACATGTTAATCGGGATGAATAGCAGCAAAATGCCTACAGTCAGGAACAAGATTAACAGCCCAATGGCCAGGCTACGACTTTGATTTTTAGAGAGGGCGCGCATCAGGGTTTAGCCTCTGGATGAGGCACCGCTTTTATTGCCTCTTTTTTAACTGGCGTATTCGAGGCTGGCAGCGCTGGCTTGACGGCTGGGACTCGGAGCGGCAATGGCGAATCAAACTTCTCCGCTTCAATCTTGTTTGACTCGGATATAGCATGCTCTGACTTACTGGCGCCAGTATCGGGCTTGCCTGATTCAGGCTTGCCAGCGGGGGGGGGGGGTTGCAGTGCAGATTGTCCGGGCGCTGGCGCAACGATTCCGGCAAGCGGCACTGTCTTTATTTCTGCCACTAGATGGTAACGCTCGCTGTTTGGCATATTCCCCTTGGTCAGCGGCGAGCGAAAGTTGGCGTCATGCAAAATTCTGGCGGTCTCAATCAAGGCGATCAATTTCGACGAGGAGCCGGTTTCCCCCTGGATTTGCAGTTCTTTGCCTTTGAGATTGAATTGTTGCACCCAGGTATCGTCCGGCAACAGACTAGACAACTCATCCAGCAGTACCACTAGTGGCGGGACTGCCTGCTTTTTGTCCAGCATGAAATTATATTCTGCGGCCAGCCTTTCCTGCTCGCGCCGCAACACGTCAGTTTCTCTCGCTTGCTGCTTGGCACGGTCAACTATCGGTAGCAAGGCAATCACGGCTTGTCGCTTCTGCCAGATCGGAATGGATATGGCGGCCATTGCCAGGATCAGTGTTAGTAGTAATAACCCAGGATTGGTTCCGCGCAGCTTGGAAGGTTGGGTAGTATTGCGCTCGGCCGGCATCAGATTGATGGCATCGCCGTTCGGCACAGCAAAGGCAACATAGGCAGCATTGGCCGGCGCACCCCAACGTTCCAGCAGGTCAAGTGAACCATCCATCTCTGAGCGCGGTACAACCACCAACTTGACGGCAAGCCGGTTTTTTTGATTGTCCGCACGCAACACACGAAAATCGAAATAGACTTGTTCAGCTTTGAATGGGGTATGACGATCCATTTCGAAACCTAGCACTTGACGCAGATTTTTGGCTGCTGCCAGAGGTAGTTCGATCTGTTTGACCAGGCATTGAGTACCAGTGAGCCACAACGCAACCTGCTCATCGTGTTTATGTAGTTTGCTAAAAAGTGCCTGGAAAGCAATGCCTTGAGTATCACGGTCGCCAGACTGTCTGTCGACTCGACCCTGCTCGGTCAAGCTGCCTTGCAGCCAGCGGTGCAATACAACGGCTTGAGGAGTCACTTCTATCAGAAGTCCATTAGCAGCATTTGCACCGGACTGCCGCAACCATTGCGGCACGAGCGCAATGAGTTCGCCAGACCACCAACGCCAAAAGTGCCCAAGCGGGGAATTTCTGTCGAAAGTAAAGCGCGACTGGCGCGCAGCTTGAATTTTATTTGTCATCTAAAACTGAAGTACACATGTGGCGTTCCTCTCATTCTGGCGAAGAGGGGCTTAAGAGTATTGGGTTCTGCCTGAATTACAGAAATAGCGCATCCAAAAGATTTGTTAGCTCGTACGCTTATTATCGTTAAGTTTTACCAAAGCTTTATACTCGCCACGAAAAATAAGATGCTGCGCCTACCAAGCCACTGTCATCTGTATTTTTCGTCTGCAATATGGCGATTGCGCGATTCCTTTGGAAAGAGGACAAATCGCATACGATCCTTACTTTATAGCTGCTTGCTCCCCAACAATCGGCTTTGGAGTCGCCTCCCCTTCCTTCCAGGAAAAAAAAACGAACTTGCGAACAGCGCCTTGATCAACTTTTACCACAGTTTCACGTATGAACACTGTACCATCCGGCAACGCCGCTTCGGCACGGACACTATACACGGAACCGTCGTCACCCGCTACGGCAGCGGCTGCTGGCGCAAACGGCGGTGGCGGTAAATTTTTTACCAAGGCCTCCTGACGCGCTATAAGATAAGCATCAACCAGCGCTGCATTAGCGCCGGGTAATGCCAGTAAAACTTTTCTTGGTGCAATGGCTGCATTTATTCCAGCCTGATGTGAATCTACAGTCAGTGCATCGGCCAGATTAGCGTACAAGTCCGGTGTCATGCCTAATACCCGCTGCAATTCATTAACCGTTTCAAATGGTGCATTGGACGGGCGATATTTCAACCCGGCAGCTTTGTATTCCGCAACCTCGGCCCCTTTGGGTCGTGGCAAATCGTCGCCATCGCGCCAATCTACAATTGCGTCCAACAGGACAATACTTTCTTCAACGGTCAGCCCGACACTTTTTAACAAGCCCTTCAGCAAATCGTCTGACGCGCTGTTGAGGTCAATTTTTCCGGACACATCCAGAACCATGATGCTGAGCTTGCCCCCCCCGAATTCCCACTGATGCGGCACGCCATCGCCCTTCCATCGCTGCAGATCGGCGATCGGCTTGAACATTTCGTAGAGCGCGCGCTGCACGCCAGCATCAGCCAGCGCCTGGGCACGTGCCGATGCTGCCAGGTTCTGTGCCAGCAGCGTATCCGTACGCATGCTGAAAGCAAAGCTGGCCGCAATCACCGTCAACAATGTGGTTGCCCACAGCACTAATACCAGCGCAATACCATGTTGATGTTTTTTGTTGGTCACGGCCTTCATCCACTCACGCATTTATTGGCAGCGCTGTCCCACACACAGCCGGTATCAAGCCCAATCAACGGCGCCACTACCAAATCCGGCCAAACGCGGCCATTATTGAACTTGACCCGAACACGGATCAGGTAGGGTAACCGCTGTTGACTATCCCGAGCCCCCCACTGATCCCGCCATTGCGGTTCGGCATCTTTGGTTTCAGCACTGAAATAGGCGAAGCTTAATTCCTCCACATGATCCGCCAGCACGATTTTTTCGGCATTCTCCAATGCGCTAAAATCAATACTATCTGCCTCTGGGATAACGCGCCTCATTACCAGTTGACCAACATCATTATCCTGCACCAGCTCCAGGCTAATCAGAAACAGACCACCCGTACCTAATCGCACGGCAACCGGAGCCACCAGCTTGATACTGTCTGGCTGACCGACGAACGCCAGATTCATATCTGCTTTTTTCTTCCAGTGAAATGGCGTTACCTGGCTTAATTCACGCCGCATAAATCCTTGCAGCAAAGCCAAATGTGTCGAATTTTCAGTGCGTATCTCGCCGGCATCCCAGCTGCGTGAGCCCAAGCGCATGCCACCAAACAACAAAGCCAGGATAAAACCGAGCAAAGACATGGCGATTAGCAGCTCCAGCAAGGTGAAGCCGACGACCCTATGTTTGCTCAGGTTCACAGCGCCACCCCATTCACCAGTCGCAGCGTTTTAAGGCTGGCCGAGCGCGGCTGGTCGCTGCCGCCCCATAGCACCTGGATTTCTACTTCCAGCAGCGATACGGGCAAAATCGGCACTGGCAATCCAGTCTGGTCGCTAGCCTGTGTCGGAGGCACCAAGTAGGGTCGAATGCTGATTTGCCAGCGGTAAACGGCATCAAATTCGCCATTGCTCTCGCTTACTTTCAGCGGCGTCTCGATGCCAACCGATGCCAACTTGCTTTGACCCAGCAACACTGCTTGCTGATACTCGTCAACACGTCTGGCATTACGCAAGCCGCCAGAAAAAATCTGCATCAATACGCCCAATATCAGTGCCAGAATTACAAATGCCACCAGCACTTCAAGCAAAGAAAAGCCACGACTGAATTTACGCATGCCCAAGGGGATTGTCAGCAAATAACCTGAACATTTTCGCGGGTCTTAACTGATGCAATGTCATATTCGCTACCACTTGCAATATATACAGCTAATATTTCCAAAACGACCAGGTTCACATGCAGCCCTTAATTGAGAATGGTGACTTGGCCGGTCAGCCAGTCGACATTGATATCGTACTTGCGGACACCAGATGTTACCGTGATACGACCGCCGGTGGAGCTTCCATCCGGGTAAAAACGGATCGCGCCGACTTTGTCGGGCAGCAGTTCGGATTGCGCTGTGAATAGGCTGAAATCCACCTTTGCGGGCAAGGCGTAGCGACGCTGGTCACCACTCACCTTGAAATTTCGCTTTTCAACATCCAGTGTCAATGTCGACTCTTCTTTTCGCGTAACGGCCAGGCTGCGCGCTTGGCGTAAGCCAGCCGCCAGTTGGCGCGCCGCGCCTTTTAGTTCGGTGCCGGGCATGCCGGCGGAGATCATCGGTACCGCCAAGGCATATACCATCGCCATTAGCATCAGCACTACCAGTAATTCAAGTAAGGTAAAACCGGCGCTGGCACGCGATTTTATTCGCCCCAATTATTGATATCCTTGTTTTCGCCATCGCCGCCTTCACGGTTATCAAGGCCAAGTGAACTGATGTCAAAATCTTTATTGTGCTGCCCCGGCGAGGCGTAATGGTAATCGTTGCCCCACGGATCTTTTGGCACCATCTTCGATCCCTTGATATAAGGGCCGTTCCAACCAGTCGCACCAGTTGGTGCCTCGATCAATGCTGACAAACTTTCCTGTGAGGTGGGATAGCGTCCTACTTCCAGCCTGAACAATTCCAGGCTCTGTCCAAGCTGCTCGATTTGCAGCTTGCCCGTTTTGCTTTTCGATGTACCAAGATAATCCATTACCTTTGGCCCCACCAAACCAGCTAACAGGCCCAGAATTACCAGCACAACCAGTAACTCGAGCAAGGTAAATCCCCTTTCCCGCCGTACCTGACTCATCCTGCTCATAATATCTCTCTCCAAAAATATACCATTTCTACTTTCCTATGCAGTCGGACTCTCAATTTCTGATTACATCGCCAAGTCGTTGACACTAAGGATGGCAAGCAGAATTGACATAATGATACCGCCAATCAACAGCCCCAGCCCCAAAATCAGCACCGGCTCCATTAGACTTAACATGCGCTTGACCGTTGTTTGCACCTCATTGTCGTACACATCTGCAACGCGCAGCAGCATTTCTTCAAGCTGGCCCGTTTCTTCGCCAACCACCACCATGTGGACCGCAAGCTTGGGAAACAAACCCGTCTCCATCATTGGCTTGCCCAACCCCAACCCTTGCTTGAGCTGATTCGCCACACTGTCGAGTCCTTCGGCCATGACGCTATTATTCAAGGTTTCTTTGATAATGAAGAGCGCGTTCAATAAAGTCACTCCGTTGCCTAGCAAAGTGCCCAAGCTACGACTAAAGCGAGCCACTTCGATCTTTGCCACCAAGTCGCCTACCAGCGGCAGGCGCAGAAAAATGCCATCCCAACGGTAGCGGCTGGCCGGGTTGTTCATTTGCTGTCGCAGCAGCGCATAAATGGCTAACGCACCAATCAGCAACATCCACCAGTCATGACGTAAAAAATCACCAGCGGCAATGACGATTTGCGTTGGCAGCGGCAGGGTTTTACCGGATTGCTGAAACATCAGGGAAAACTGCGGCACAACAAACATCAGCAACATCATCACAGAACTGACTGCCACCACCATCAGAATTGCGGGATAAATTAATGCAGATGTGACAGTTTGCTTGAGTGCTTTGGCGCGTTCCATGAATTCAGTGATACGCGTCAGCACCGGACCAAGTGCACCACCAGCCTCGCCAGCACGCACCATATTGAGGTAGAAACGGGAAAATACGCCTTTCTGCGCTTCCATCGCTGAGGAAAGCGAAGCCCCGCCGCGCACATCGTCACGCACCTGCGTCAGCAGCTTGCGCACTTTATCGTTTTCCGATAGCTCGACCAGAATTTCCAATGCGCGATCAAGCGGCAGGCCGGCATGTAGTAACGTTGCAATTTCACTTGTGAATACGCCAATTTCTGCCTGAGTAACCCGACTGGAGCGTAACCATCCAAATGAGGCGTTTCCTGCATTTTTTTCCAGTTGCGCCAGTTCAACCTGAATCGGAATATAGCCCATAGCCTGCAAACGATCTACCACCGCTTCATTAGTACGGGCTTCCATTTCGCCTTCCAGCGCTTCTCCGTCTGCACTAACCGCGTTGTATTGAAACATCGGCAAAATCAAGTCTCCCGCGTCACGCGCAATACTTCTTCAATGGTCGTAACCCCTGCCATCACTTTGCGCAAGCCGTTATCAAACATAGTTCGCATGCCTTGTTCAATCGCCAGCTTGCGTATTTCCCCGGCAGTCGCATGCTGCATCACCAAGCTGCGAATACCATCAGTCATCGGAAGCATTTCCACAATACTGACTCGGCCAATATAGCCCGTGTGAGCACAGTGTGAACAACCAACCGCATGATAAAGCTCAATCGGACGCGCTTCGGTAAAACGATGCAACTCCATTTCATCGACCACTTCGGGCAGCACTGCTCGCAATTGACGGCATTGTTCGCACAGTGTGCGCACCAGGCGCTGCGCCAGAATGCCTATAACAGTGGATGTCAGAAGGTAATCGTCCATACCCATATCGAGCAGACGGTTGATCGTGCTGGCAGCATCGTTGGTGTGCAGGGTTGACAGCACCAAGTGACCGGTCAGTGCGGCCTGCACGGCAATTTGCGCGGTTTCCAAATCGCGAATTTCGCCGATCATGATAACGTCAGGATCCTGGCGCACTATGGAGCGAAGGGCGTTGGCAAAGGTAAGGCCGATCTGCGCTTTGACCTGAATCTGGTTGACACCTTCCATCTGGTATTCGACTGGGTCTTCCACAGTGAGTATCTTGACATCCGATTTGTTCAGTATTTGCAATGCAGTGTAGAGCGTGGTGGTTTTGCCGCTACCGGTTGGGCCGGTGGCCAGAATAATGCCATGGGGCTGTTGCAACACATCTATAAATACTTTGAGCACATCATCGTCAAACCCAAGCGCGGCAAAATTCAGGGTGGTGCCACTCTTGTCGAGAATCCGCATAACCACGCTCTCGCCATGCATGGTAGGCACAGTGGAAACACGCAAATCGATTTCCTTACTCTGAATTCGCAATTTAATGCGGCCATCTTGCGGCAGACGCCGTTCCGCAATATCCATACTTGCCATGATTTTAATACGCGATATGACGGCAGCGGACAAGCGCCGTGGTGGTGACTCTACCTCGTGCATCACCCCGTCTACCCGGTAACGCACGATCAGGCGATTTTCGAATGGCTCAATGTGAACATCAGATGCACGCGCCTCCAGTGCATGGCCAATAATCAAGTTAACCAGACGGATAACCGGCGCCTCGCTGGCGAGATCCTTAAGATGCTGTACATCGTCGCTCGCACCTTCTTCCTCGAGGGTTTCGATGTCGCCGACAATCTCCCCCATCGACGTCTTGCCGCTGCCATAAAGACGCTCGAAAGCGCTTTCCATATCCTGCTGCACTGCCACACGCACACTGACCGAACGATGCGTTAGTAAGCCAAAGGCATTGATGACGTATTGATCAAGTGGATCCACTAGCGCCAGCACCAGCTCATGTTCATCTTCATGTAGCGGCAACGCTTTAGACTCTTTGAGGAAACGCACCGACACACGCTCTTCCAGCAAGGGCACTTGGGGATAATCAGCCGCCTCTACCAGTGCGAGTCCAAGTTGTGCCGCCAATGCCTCTGCCACATCCCGGGCGGTAACCACTCCCAGCTTTAATAGCAGCGCGCCAATACGCTCATGGTCGCCGATTTCTTCTTTCTGCAAGTCTAGCGCGCGCTCCAACTCGAGCGCACTCAGCTTCCCCTGCTCAACTAACCACTCTCCTAAACGTTTCCTCAACTTGATGCTTTCTGTGCGAAAAAGTGCAGGAATGGTATCACGAACATGTGGATTTTCGCGCCGGGCTGCCCGAATTCGCTTTTAACCGAGCTATAACATAAAGCACCACATACAATTTCAAGTCTCAAGTGTAAAAAACGCGGCATTTTGTTTGTTAGCACGCTTAATATAACGATGGGCGCATTATTTAAGGATAAAACAAAAACAAGCGATATCCAGTTGGTCTAAGGTCGGCAGTATCAAGATGCAGCTTGATGCCCGCCTCACGGTTGGGTAGTAGCCCTTGTTTTTCGTCCTCGCTGGGTTTGAGATATTCCGCTGGAGAGAAGATGCGGCGTGCAAGCACCTCATCCATCGAGTTGGTGAGTGTAAGTTCGAGATTGGGATAGGTCTGCGCGTAAGACGCACGGTTTCGCAAGATGGCATTGAGAGCGATGGCGCTCGCTTGTTTTGGATCGGACTCCAGGTCGGAAGATTCGATGCTCAGCAGGTCAATTTTTTTCGGCAATGGAATATTGCAGTTGAGCAGCTTGCAATAAGACGTGATTGTTGATTTGATGCCTGGCAAATGTGCGGCGAGTTCGACACGAAAAAAATAGGTGGCCTGTGCCAGTAACACCATGAACAACAATAATGCGACCGTCACCCATGACCAGTGAACATTCTTTTGGATGACTGAGGGTCTGGTTTCCAGCACTTCATCTTTACTGACCGCAGCGAGATGACTGAAATCATATTGATCGTGGGTTGCGGGGATTTGCTCTGCCGGGCTTTCGACAGGCACTTGCTGCATTTCTTCCTGAGCCAGGGTCAGATCAAGTTGCGGGCTGGGTTCGTTATCATGTAATTGTTTTGTTGCGTTAAATATCGCCCGGCATCGTCCGCAACGCACCGTGCCCTGGTGCATATCCAGCTGAGCTTGGCAGACTTTAAAGCGGGTGCCACACTCCGGGCATTGGGTGACTTCGTTCATCGCTTCATCCCGGATAAGCATGCCCAACCCTCTTCCATAGCCGGTGGCCTGAAGTCAAACCATTGACCATAGATTTCCATAACGTCTTCGGCCTGTTCGCTGAGCACGCCGGATAACACAATCTGGCCGCCTTGCCGCGTTGAGCCTGCCAGCAATGGGGCGAGCACTTTGAGAGGATTGGTAAGAATATTGGCTATTACAATGTCGGCTTGTTGTTTCAGTGCTGCATCCGGAAGATAGAACTGCGCGTCAACTTGATTAGCCATTGCATTGTGCCGGCTGGCTTGCACGGCTTGTGCATCCACGTCCACGCCAGTGGCGCTGGCAGCGCCAAGTTTGAGTGCGGCGATGGCCAGGATGCCCGAGCCGCAGCCATAATCCAGCACGTATTCACCCTCTTGCAAATGACTATCCAACCAGCGTAAACACAAACGAGTAGTGGGATGGCTACCGGTTCCAAAAGCCAAGCCGGGATCGAGCGTAATGTTGATGGCACCGGGATCAAGCGGAGTGTGCCAGGTCGGCACGATCCATAGGCGTTGCGAAATGCGGATGGGGTTAAACTGTAATTGAGTCAGGCGCACCCAGTCGTTGTCCGCCAAGGTTGCGATGTCATAAGCTGGCGGCTGTTTCAGCCCGATGGCGTGTGCCGCTTTCAGCATGATCGCGTCTATTGGCGTCTCTTCGTCAAACAGAGCAGTCACGCGATTGTGTGACCAAAGATGGGGGGCGGGTTCGCCCGGTTCGCCAAACATGGCTTGCTCATTCGGTGTATCGACATCTGCATCATGTATGTCCACCGATAGTGCGCCAAGCGTCAGCAGAGCCTCGCTCAGCATCTCCGCATGGGATGCAGATGCAGTGACCGTCAGCGTAAGCCAAGCCATGTTATTTTACCTTGATGCGTTCGGCTAGCTTGTGTTCCAGATAGTGAATGCTGGTGCCACCTCGTAGAAAAGCAGCATCCAACATCAGTTCCTGATGCAGCGCAATGTTAGTCTCGATACCTTCTACCGCCATTTCAGATAGGGCAGTACGCATGCGGGCTATTGCCTGTTGGCGGTTGTCACCATATGCAATAATCTTGCCGATCATGGAATCGTAATGCGGCGGCACGAAGTAATTGGCATACACATGCGAATCCACGCGGATGCCAGGCCCGCCAGGAGTATGCCAGGTAGTAATGCGGCCGGCCGAGGGAGTGAACTTGTAGGGATGTTCGGCATTGATGCGGCATTCGATGGCATGACCTTTGAGTGCGATATCATTTTGCTTGAAACTTAGTTTTTCACCGGCAGCGATACGAATCTGCTGTTGCACGATATCTATGCCAGTAATCATTTCGCTGACTGGATGTTCTACCTGTAAGCGAGTGTTCATTTCAATGAAGAAAAACTCATCATTTTCATACAGAAACTCAAAAGTTCCCGCGCCGCGATAGCCAATCTTGCGGCAAGCTGCCGCGCAACGCTCGCCGATTTTATTACGAAGACGAGTATTCAGCAGAGGTGCTGGCGCTTCCTCAAGGATTTTCTGATGACGGCGTTGCATTGAGCAGTCGCGCTCGCCTAAAAATACCGTATTACCATAAGAATCGGCTAGTACTTGTAATTCGATGTGGCGCGGATTCTGCAAAAACTTTTCCATATACACCACAGGATTATTAAACGCCGCCTGCGCCTCGCTACGCGTCATGACCACGGCATTTAGCAACGCAGCTTCGGTATGTACCACGCGCATGCCGCGTCCGCCCCCGCCACCGGCGGCCTTTATAATGACCGGGTAACCGATACTGCGTGCAATCTTTGTAATTTCGGCTGGATTGTCCGGCAGTGCGCCATCCACACCCGGCACACAAGGGATACCCGCTTTTTTCATTGCGTTTTTGGCGGACACTTTATCGCCCATCAAACGAATGGTCTCCGGCCGTGGACCAATGAATACAAACCCGCTCTTTTCCACACGCTCGGCGAAGTCAGCACTCTCAGACAAAAATCCATAGCCAGGATGGATAGCCTGTGCATCTGTAACTTCCGCTGCGCTAATAATGGATGGGATGTGCAGATAGCTGTGAAGCGAGGAAGCCGGGCCTATGCACACCGACTCATCAGCCAGCTTGACATACTTGGCATCTGCGTCAGCTTCGGAATGCACTGCTACGGATTTAATGCCCATCTCACGACAGGCGCGCTGAATTCTTAAGGCAATCTCGCCTCGATTTGCGATGAGAATTTTTTCAAACATTATTTAACCGATGACAAAAAGAGGTTGACCGTATTCCACCGGCTGGCCGCTCTCAACCAGAATCGCACTAATGACACCGCTTTGATCAGCTTCGATTTCGTTGAGCAGCTTCATTGCTTCGATGATGCAGAGGGTGTCTCCCACGCTCACGCTCTGACCCACCTCCACAAAGGGTTTAGCGCCAGGGGAGGGGCTGCGGTAGAAACTACCGACCATCGGCGATTTCACTATGTGGCCATCTGGTATTGCGGGTTCGGTTGGTACAACAGGTGCCTCGGCCAGCTGTGGAGCAAGCGTGGTCATGTGCTGCGGCGCAGCATAAACATGCTGCACCGCAGCACCAGAACGAACTATGCGCACGCGTTCTTCGCCTTCACTGATTTCCAGCTCGGCAATACCGGAGTTTTCAACCAGTTCAATCAAGGTCTTGAGTTTACGTAAATCCATGATTAGCTCCTAACAGAATATTGCAGCGCGTATTGCACTGCGAGTTCGTAACCGGTTGCACCCAGGCCGCTGATAACGCCGACAGCGAGATCAGAGAAGTATGATTCTTTGCGGAACGGTTCACGTGCAAACACATTGGAAAGATGCACTTCAATAAATGGGATAGCCACCGCCGCCAGTGCATCGCGTAAAGCTACACTGGTATGCGTAAAAGCGGCAGGGTTGATGACAATAAAATCGGTACCGTCCTGGCGCGCCAAATGTACGCGATCCACCAAGGCGGATTCAGCGTTACTCTGGAAATACAACAAATTTGCACCTTGCATATGCACCAAGTGCTGCAATTTGTTGTTAATTTCGTCTAACGTAATATGGCCATATACGTCTGGCTCGCGACTGCCGAGCAAGTTCAGATTGGGGCCATGTAGAACCAGAATGGTTTTCATGAACGCAGTTTGCCGCAAATTGGGGCAAGTTGTCTATCTTTTAGAAGAAATTGAGCGGAGTAGTTATGCGAGGCGTTCTTCTTGCAAACGTTTACGTAATTCCTCAACGGTGAGGATCGGGGGGGTAAAACTTCCTCGCAATGCGAGCAAATCTTTTTCAACGCTCACCAGTGCATCTACCTTGGCTTTGTGTGCCACTGCCAAAAATACTTGGCTAAATACACCATGCGATGGCATCCAGTTGGATATGGAAGCTGTTTCACAGTATGGAAAAAAATCTTCCAGCAATAGATCCTGCTCAGCGATCGACAGATTGAATTTTGGGTAATTCAATGATTCGAACAGATCTTCCTTCGTTGCGTTACTGATTACCGGACGGATAGACTTCGCCTGCCAAGCCTTTTTCAGCCACGCCAAATTCCCGTTGGCAAACAATAATGCGGAGAGTATTACATTAGTATCGAGAACAACGCGCATATTATTCTTTGGGCCGACGTGCCCAAGCACTGGCGTCTGCTACATCTTTTTCGGAAATACCCGATGCAATCAATTTTTCACGCACGTCTTCGACGCTTTGCGTTAAAACTGGCGACAGAACAATGGCGGGATTGTCGACTTCAACATCGGGATATTTGGCAACCTCCACTTGGGAAACGATTTCATCTGGCGACGTAACCTGGTTGATTGGAGTTATCTTGACGAGCATGGTAGCTACCTCAGCGGCAAGCAAAAATGATAAGGTAAATTTTGACGAAATTGTACTTGATAAAACGAACGGGCGCAAGTTAAACCATTGTCCAATAAGGGGCAGGCGGGATTTTCCGGCCTTACTGTCATTGAAAATACGTGGCTTTTACCCCGAAAAGTGTGCTGCGTTGTATCCGGGCAGAAAATAATCGTTTAGTCCGTGCGCGTTATGCGTATTCCGACACATGCGGGTGATACATTTCAAACGGTTGCCCGGACTGACACCCCTCAAATGACTCGTTGGAAAACACGATTTCCGCAAGTACACGTTAGCTATAAAACCCTGAAATAATACTGATAACTATTTTTCTCCAAACATTATTTACGAACCGTAAATGGTACTATTTGAAAAATCGTAACTCGTATATCTCGGGCATTTCGATCATTTTCTGTTGGTTTGTGGAATGTATTTTCCTCAATATCCATCGCTGAATATTCGTTCGAGCGCTCCTTTAGAAGCCATACCACTACCAAAAGCCATGTAATGACTAGCCACCTTAATAAAAAATTGCTCCTAACTGTAATTGTAACTATGTCAGTTGTGGCTATTGCCGGAGGTGCTACCAGTCTTGCCTGGCCGCAACTAAAAATGTCGTTGGAACCGCCAGTCTGCGAGGCGCGTGGCTCGGTTGATACGCCGAAAAGTGTCGATGCTACCAACCAGGCCAGAATTGAAATTGGGGGCTGGGCAGCCGATGCTGCCGGAATAAGCCGTGTCGAGATGTGGGCGAATGGCAAGTTGCTCGCCAGAGTCAAACAGAACGTCGTCAGAACCGATGTGACCTCAGCCTTTCCGCAATGCAAATTCCCGGCCGTTTCTGGATATACTTTTGTCCTTGCGCGCGGTGTTATTCCGCCGTATACCTCAGCGTTGGAAGTGCGCGTGGCAAATGGCGTTGGCAAAATATTTAACGCTGGTCGGGTGCTCATTGATCTTTCAAAGCCATTTGGGGTATTGGACGTAACCGAGCCGATCAAGGCTGATGGCCGCAATTTGATCAGCGGCTGGGCGGTGGCTGGGCGGGCGCCGGTAAAAGTACGGGTATTGGCGCAGGATAAAGAAATGCTGGTGTTGTTAGCCAGTCAACAGCGAAGTGACGTGGCCGAGGTGTTTCCCGCTTGGCCGCTGGCAGCAACCAGCGGTTTCGAGGGGGTGCTGTTGACACATAAGTTGCCGCGCGGCCGCTATCGCCTGAAAATTCTGTTCGAAGATGGCAAAGGACATATCAGCGAAATCGTCGGGCCGCAGGTGATCAACGATCTGCCGTTCGGCAAAATATTGGCGCAAAAAGACAAAATGATGTCGCCCGGCGCAATAGAGCTGCGCGCCTGGTTGGCCGATGAGCAAGGCATCCGGGCTGCCTATGTGGAAACTGAAACGGGTACGCCACTCGGAAAAATGACGCTGACAAAAAAAGCGCAGTTGCTATCCGCTTTTCCAGATCCCCGCTTTAACGGTGACAAGGCGGGCGATGCGCTGCTTAAGGAAGGTGATCTGTATGATCTGACTGTGCCCTTCGCCGCCATACCGTCCGGCTTGCAGCGGTTGCAGGTGCGGGTGGAGGATAATGAGGGCCATATTGCTGCATTGCCCGGGCCGTTGGTGCTCGATAAGAATTCAACCGCAAGACAAGCCTGTCCTGGCGAGAAGTTGCGCGTGTTTTATCCCGGCGGGGCGATAAATTTTCGCGATAATTTTCGACAGTTGCAGGAATTACGCGACATGGCACAAGGCGGCTGTGTCGAAATCGGTTTTCGCGGTCGTGTTGAATATATGCGTACCACCAAAGGTGAACAGGCCGATTATATATTTGACCCCAATTTTCCTGAGCGCCTGCGCAATCGCAACGGCAAGGGTATGACCGGTGAATCGTTGAGTGAGTTACTCGATACTGCGCTACGCTTCCGCGCACCGTCGATGATCACGCTGGATGGCGGCGTCTGGGCCGATGCCAAGTTCGCCGCGCCGGATCTGGATATTGTCGATATGCTGGAGCAGGACGAGCGCGCCGTGCAATGGAACCAGTTCGGCAAATCTGAGCCGGACGGTGCCCTGAAAGGTTTGGCCGGCGCCACCGACAGCCCGGAATTGGCACGCATGATGAGCCTGAACCGCTACAACCGCCGCTTTCTTGATTACAAAAAGCGCAACCTGCAAGCCGCTGTGCGCGAAATTGTCAAATTCAACCAGACGCATCCCGCCAGTTATGTGATGATCAACCTCGACCCGGATGAGTATATCAATCCGTGGTTCTACTTGACCCAGTGGTACGACTACAATCCGGACACATTGCGCCAATACCGCGAATGGCTGCTTCACCTCGGCCCTTATGCAAATGGCGGCGAACTAGCCTTCTCGCGACACGAACCGGGGTTGACGTTGGCCGATGCAAACCGGCTCGCCAAGCAATCCTGGAAGAACGTTAGCGCCATTGAACCGCCACGCCTATCCATCGATTACGACGATCAATGGCAGCAATTATGGACGCAATTCAGGCGTCATTTAGTGGCACGCCATTATGACGACCTCGCTGCCTGGGCAGTAGAGGCAGGCTTGCCGCCAGCGCGCATCTATACCAGCCAAACCTTTATCCAGGCGGATGTCGCAGTAAGCATCACCGATCATGCCAATGGCTGGAACGACCAGGCTGGGGTGTCGATAGAAGGTGCCAAGCCACGCCAGGGTCATTTGGGCGTGATTTTGTATGGTCCAGGCAGTCGCAACGTTGGCAAGCCGCGCAGCGGTAGCAGCCTGATCGACAACATCCGGCGCGTTGATCCTGAATGGGGCGTGGTGGAATTCCATCCCGCCACGATTGCGTTTCCAGAAAAATTGCCGGATCACGCTGAATCCTATGCCACCATGCAGGCGCTAATAAACGGCGGTGCGCATTTCCTGTCACCGATGTGGGGCAGTTACGTGGGGGATCGCATGGTGCACCCAAATAACTTCAAGGCCTATGATGTGATGGAAGGCTCGGCCTATGAGTACCAATTTGTCTGGTGGCTGCGCGAAATGCAAGCGTGGCCGGTCGGCAGCCTGTTTTATCCGTTTGGCAATGATTTGGTGAAAAGCAATGATGGCTGGATTCCGGCAGCAGGAACACATCTGACAAGCGGTTATGGCGAGCTGCGCCTGACGGGCGAAGGAGAGCACATCGGTCTGGTTTCACCGCAGTGGGAAATGCGCTATTTGACGGCGCCGACTGAACTTGTCGTAACCGGGAGCTGGCCGCAGCAAACCAGAGCATCAGCCGTGTTGTTGCTGGAGAATGGCGAAAAGCTGTCCTGCTTGCTTCAGTCAACCGGGCAAAACAGGGCGCGTTGCCTTTTCCCCGCATCTGAAAAACAGCAGATGACGCGCTTGACGCTACAGTGGCAGCTACCAGCGGCGCAGCAAAAGGCGGGTGTCAAGATAAGTGACGTAGCGCTTAAGCTGGTTGAACATCGTTGACTTGATTTGTACAAACTTGCAACATCCTCGAATAAACTTCTTCAGGATGCCCATTTTTCTAAGAATTGAGATTTTTCTCCGGTTTTTGAACCGTTATGTAGGGTTCTTCTACAGCCAAATCCAGAATACTGTACGGCTGTAACGCTGCATCATACTCAACCACTTCGCTGGTTCTGATTGCTGCGCGAAGTAGTATGTAGCCATAGCTACGCAATTCATTTTCAAAATCAGCCAGACGAATAGGATTAAGTTCTTTATAAAAACGCCAATAATCTTCATTGGTGACATTAAAACCTGAACGATCCATTATCGTAGGTTTGGTGGTCATTACCATTTCCTTCAAATCAGCTTCTGGAATGCGCAGATGTAGATGGGGAGTAGAATCGAATTCGCCCAAGTGGCTTCCTATCGCCGAATAGTACAAGCCGGGGGCGACGAAAAACAAGCCACCCGGTTTCAGCACCCGATAAACCTCATCCAGCGTTTTTCGATATCCCCCTGCAATATGTTCGAGCGAGCCCCAAGAGATCACCACGTCAAAACTCTCATCGGCATAGGGGATTTCCTCGCAGCTATGCTGTAAAAAAGTAAAGTTGTCAGGCATTTTTTGCAAAGGCAATCCATTTTCCCGTGCGACTCTAGGTAATTCTTTTATGTAATCCACAATATCCAAGGCGACGAGTTCTTGCGGCTGATAGCGCAGAACAATGCTCAAGTCAGTAATTCCTTCGCCCGCACCGATATCCAGAATTCTGCCATGGAGCTTTTCAGAATTAGCGAGACAAAGCTCGCCAATGACTTTTGCGGCATGACAAAAATGACGATGAAACCAATTAGTCATGCCTTGACGCCATGACAGCTGATTTAAAAGAGTGTCCGTTTCCGGGTTAATGCTCCACGTACCCAACAAAACCTGCTGTGCGGACTTAGTCCCGTGAATGGAAAACAATTGTAATGAATCCGGTGCGCGAACCTGGCTGACCGTTCCCCATGAAACTCCAAGTTCATAATTGCCCGGAGGAAGTGATACTGGCCATTCAAAGTTGAAGCAGAACTCGCCGCATGGCAACCAAGGCAGAAATATTCCTCCTTGATGCGTATCAGAAGCCACCAAATAGGTGTCAGCCCCCTCATGACGAATGAACAAGCGCATTACCGGATCAAAAACACATATGTCCAGAATTTGAAGCCTCATCTGAACTTTTATGATCTGCCCTTCTTGATAAATGTTAGCAATAGGCTGGACATTTAATTCTGCAGGATCAATATTGTTTGGTTGATTCATTTGGATTCTTTGATAATTATATTTAAAAGGTCTGAAATTGATTTCATCGAAACCTGAATGACCACTTTATGTTCAAACTTACTGAGTTTGTGAAGGCAAATTTCTGGCCATATTCCCGGCAAGAAACGCGCGAATTTTTTTATAGCAACCAACCCACGGTCGGCAGAGATGAATGCGATTTGCCGAATGTTCTTTGTGCCAGAACAGGTATTATTTTTGGGACACTCAGATAAATCAAAGATAGCTGTGAAGTCTGACGGGACAGCTTTTTTGCTATACTGTGTCCTTGTTTTTGGCATTTGGCATTGCGTTGATGTCTGCTCTGGTAAGGGCTGAGGCGCGTCTCGTTTTAGCTTGCAAAAAACTGTTTCACTTTCTTTCCCTTGTTCGCGCCCGCCGCAAATTATATACGCAATCACTGCTATCCGGAGATTTGAGTGTCCATACTCAATAACGCGCACTATCTCCTGGTCAGATAAATAGTGAAGGCAGTTGTTTGAGATAGCAGTGAGATGTTGCACTTTGAGTTCAGGATTCGCGTCACATTAAGGCATCAAAAATGCAAAATGAAAATCAGCCAATTCCTACTGGCGCTTCTACTCACCCAGAGGTTCTTTATCAGCTGGGATTGAAAGCTTTTAGTTCGAAATATTTCGAACAAGCAACAAGTTATTTTAATCAGGCAATACAGGCTGATTCAAAGCAGCCACATTATTGGCTCGCTTTGGGTTTGGTCTCGCAGGCGCAAGGGAAACTCGATGAAGCAGCTGCCAACTTTAACCTGGCGTTAAAATTTCTTCCCGGCTTCCCCCAAGCTTGGAATAACTTGGGAAGTGTACTTAATTTGCAGGGAAAAATTGACGAGGCAACGGTTGCTTTTCTCGAAGCTGTAAGATTAAAACCAGACTACATGCTCGCCTACAGCAATTTGGGCAGCGCATATCAAGCACAAGCAAGAATGGAAGAGGCTGAGAGCTGTTTCCGCAAATCCATTGAATTACAGCCGGATAATATTTATGCCCATTTTGGCTTGGCGCATGCCCTACTTGTGCAGTTGAAGATGGAAGAGGCCGAGAAAGTATTACGCCGCGCGCTCTTGCTCGATCCAGATAATATTCAAGTGCTAAACAACCTGGCCTATTCTCTAAAAGAACAGAGCAAAAATATCGAAGCAGCATCCGTATATCGGCATTCCCTGTCATTAAAGCTCAATGATTTGAAGGCATTCATCGGCACTCATCTGATGTTGCCCGCGATTTATTTCAATGCCGCAGAATTGTCCGCAGTACGCAAACGTTACACTGAGGGTCTGAAGACTTTACGGGATAACACCGAAAATTTTCTTGGAATGGAATCAAAAGAATTGTTGTCGGGATTGAGCTGGACAAATTTTTATTTGGCTTATCAAGGCCAAGATGACAAGTCTTTGCAAGTGGAATACGCACATTTTGTGGCGGATATTCTTCAGGTTGCAACGCCAGATTTAATGCAGCCCATAAAGCAGGATCCCGCAGCCAGCCAACGACGTTTGCGCATCGGCTTCGTGTCGAGTTTTATGCGCGATTGCACCGTAGGGTCTTATTTTAAAAGCTGGGTTACTTCTCTTGACCGGGGAAAGTTTGAAATTTATTGCTATTACATTGGGCATATGCAGGATCAAGTAACTCAAGAATTTACCAATGCTGCGGACTGCTATAAACATCTTGTTGGCGAGGTTGATTATATTGGCAGGGAGGTCAAGAAAGACCAGCTGGATATTTTGATTTATCCGGAAGTTGGAATGGATCCCGGGGCATTTGTATTGGCAGCCATGCGCTTGGCGCCAATGCAATGTGCTGCCTGGGGACATCCGGTAACCACCGGCCTCGCCAATATTGATTATTTCTTTTCCAGTGCTTTAATGGAGCCAGAAAACGCGCAGGATCACTATAGCGAGCAATTAATATTGCTGGAGGGAATCGGAACGTGCTATTTAAAACCGGCACTTCCTTCTCCAGCCGAGCGCTCAGACTTTTCATTGCCAGAGGAGCGTGTTCTTTATCTTTGCCCGCAATCGTTATATAAAATTCATCCCGATAACGATAGGCTGCTGCTGGAAATTTTGGCACGGAATAAAAATGCTGTGCTGGTGTTTTTTCAGGCCACTGATATTTCAATCACCCGTGCTTTTATGAAGCGACTTGAAAGTGCATTGGATGAAAGCGGGATGGAGAAAATCGGTCAAATTAAAATTTTGCCGCGCATGGGCCATGAAAATTATTTGCGGGTCAATATGCTGTGCGACGTAATGCTCGATACCCTGCATTGGTCCGGCGGCAATACAACGCTGGATGCGCTGGCCTGCGGTTTACCAGTGGTAACGATGCCAGGAAAATTCATGCGCGGGCGGCAAAGCTACGGTATGTTGAAGTGCATGGGCTTGAATGAGCTGATCGCGCACGATCACAAAGATTATATAGCGATAGCTACCAGACTTGGTACAGACAGGGCTTGGCATCAGCAAGTTGTGCAACAAATAACCACAAGTAGCTACGCCATCTTTGCGGTGGAGACGCCCTTGCGTCAGATGGAGCAATTTTTTGCAGCGGCATTAAATGTTCGACCATTAATTTCAGCTACTGATACCAATTGTAATTAATCATCCATGAATAATCCCGACCAATTGTTTCAACTGGCAGTGCAGCATCATCAAGCAGGACGGCTAGTGGACGCCATGATGGTCTACCGGCAAGTTCTGGCGCTGCAGCCCAGGCACCCACAATGTCATTACAATTTGGCACTGGCGCTGCAATTCCTGAATCAAACCGATGCGGCAATTGCCAGCTACCAACGCGCCATCGAAATCAATCCAAATTTTGCCGAAGCACACAACAATCTGGGCAATATTTTTCAAAATCTGGAGCGTCTGGAGGATGCTCGGCAATCCTACGGCCGTGCCTTGGCAAGCAATTCCAGCCTGCCCCAGGCGCAATTCAATTTAGGCCTGATACTTAAAAAACAGAAACGGTTCAGTTTGGCGGTGGAGCACTTCCAGGCGGCGCTAAAAATTGCGCCGGGCTATGAGGAAGCGTATGACAATCTCTGTTCACTGCTGAAATTTCTCGACCGCACCGAGGAATGGCTGGATGCATTCAGGAAATATGAGCGCCTGGACAAAAAAACCGACTGGTTTTTTGTTGCCGGACTTTCCGCTTGTCGCTATCTGGGCGATTTCACCCGCGAACAGAACTACCTGCAAGCCTTGTCGGCACATCCGCTCAAAGATGGCGACATCGGGGTGCTGGATAACATTTTAGGCGTGGCGCAGTACTTCGATCTGCCACAAGCGCAGCTACTGCGTCTGTACCATGCTTACAACGAGGCAGTTAAACGCCAACATTTCTCCGAATTCCCGCTGGTTTCTCCCTATCGGACGCAGCGCACAAAATTGCGCATTGGCTATTTGTCGGCGGATTTTCGCGTACATGTGATGGGCAAGCTTATGTATGAAGTGCTGACGCGCCATGATCGCAGCGAGTTTGAGTTGTATCTGTATTCACTGGCGAGCCAGGAAGATGCGCTCACCAAGCAATTTGTCACGATCAGCGATAAATTCGTTGATCTGCACACACTGTCCGCGCGGCAAGCCGCCAAGATGATCGCCGAAGATGACCTCGATATATTGATCGACTTGTGCAACCACACCTCCTATTCCAATGCATTGATCCTCGCCTACAAACCGGCACGGGTGCTGATCACCCATCTTGGCTCTCACGGTGGCGTAGGCCTGGATACGGTTGATTACAAGCTGACCGACCATTATGCCGACGTGCCGGAAAATGCGGCATATTTGATCGAAAAACTGTTGCCAATGGAAGGCTGTCTTTTCCCCTTTCACCATGTTGAACCTGCTTCGGATATCCAATTAAGTCGGGCCGAGTTAGGCATTGCCGAAAATGCAGTGGTATTTGGCGTATTCGCCAACATAATGAAATTCAGCCCGCGTAGCCTTCAGACTTGGGCTGCCATCATGACGAGGGTCGAACAGGCCGTGCTGGCATTTTCGCCGCTGAAAGAAAACGAAAAAGCCAGCTATTTACGTCAAATTGCAGCGGCCGGACTTGATCCGGCGCGAGTTAAATTCATCCCTGCGGCAAAGGACGAGACGTTTAACCGCGCACGTTACGCACTGCTCGATATAGCGCTCGATACTTTTCCCTACAGCGGTGGTGATACGACGCTGGCAGCGCTGGATATGGGGGTCCCGGTGATCACATTGTGCGGCCAGCGCCATAGTGAGCGCACCTCCTACAGCATTCTGATGAACCTCGGCGTGCCTGAAACAATCGCTCACAGCGAAGCCGAATATATCGATCTCGCTTGCCGTCTGGCGACTGATGCAGGCTGGCGCGGCACGGTGGTGGAAAAGATTCGGCGCGGTCTGGTCGATTCGCCGCTGGTTGACATGGATGTTTATACCCGGCATCTGGAAGATGCCTATCGTCATGCTATCACCCAATGTCCGCTAAATGATTCAGTCGCAAACGACGATAATAAAGCGCTGTTCCAGAAAGCAGTGCGGCAACATCAGGCCAACAACTTGACGGAAGCCGCAGACCATTACCGGCAGCTACTATTGCATGAGCCAGACCATGCCGCCGCCCTCTATTTATACGGCGTACTACTGGAACAAACCGGCCAGGAAGATGACGCCATCGTGCAACTTCAACGTGCAATTGCGATTAGCCCGAGCTATCTTGATGCGCATCTGGCACTAAGCAATCTTTATTTGAAGCAGGGACTAATGGAAGATGCGGTCGCCGGTTTTAACAAGGCGCTGCAAATCAAGCCCGGCCATTTTGCAGCGCTGAACGGGCTGGGCCGCGCCCTGACCGGGGCTGGCCATCTGCCGCAAGCCGTCACCACCTTGCAACAGGCGATCCAAATTCAGCCGCAGGAACCATCCGCATATTTCAATCTTGGCGTGGCATATCAAAAGCAAGGCATGGCAGACGCGGCTATGGCCACCTATCATCGTGCGCTGGCGCTGGAACCGAATAACACCGAGGCCTTATTCAACCTTGGCGTACTGTTCCAGCAGCAAGGCAAGGCCGAACGCGCTGCAGCCTGCTACCAACAAATCCTGCGTATTCAGCCGGATCATGCGCTGGCTTATTACCATCTGGGCGATGTGTTGCTCGATGCCGGCAAAATCAATCCGTGGCTGGAAAATTTTAAACAGTTCCGCCGCCACGCACCGCCCTCCGTCATGCTCGAGGTGTATGGCCTGCAAGTCTGCCAGTATCTGGGTGAAGTCGAACAGCAACAGGCGTATCTGGACGACTTGCTTAGCGATAAATATGCGTTCTTCAATGCCGCCGATGCACTCGACCGGCTGGAGGAAATGCTGTATCTGCTATTGTTTTTCGACGTTCCTCCAGAGCGTCTGTTTGCCCTGTATCAGCGCTACAACCAGTTGAACAAGCAGACGTATACGCCGCAATTGTCGTTGCCCGCTCGCGCTGCTGGCGGCAAGATCCGGCTGGGCTATTTGTCCGCCGACCTGCGCGATCACGTGATGGGGAAAATGATATATCAGGCCATTTCCCGCCATGATGCCGGGCAATTCGAGGTGTACTGTTATTCGCTGTCATCGCAGCAAGATGCCTGGACCGAGCGCTTCCGTGCCTGCAGCCATCGGCTTGTCAGCATCGCAAATCTCGACGCGCTCAGTGCGGCCAATCGCATTGCCGAGGACAACCTGGATATCCTGGTGGATCTGTCCACCCACACCAAGGGAAGCCTGCCAGCGATTCTGGCGTACAAACCAGCGCGCCTGCAGATCACCCACATTGCCAGCGCCGGGGCAGTGGGGCTGGATAGCATCGACTTCAAGTTAACCGATCAATACGCCGACACGACAGAAAATCAGGCGTATCTGCTGGAGCGCCTGTTGCCGATGCAGGGCTGCGTCTTTCCTTATCGCCACATCGTGCCAGCCAGCCAGCACAACTATCAGCGCACAAAACTCGGCATAAAAAAGAACGCTATCGTGCTGGGTGCTTTTGTCACCTTGATGAAGCTAAGTCCGCGCTGTCTCGCATTGTGGCGCCGGGTGCTGGAAGCATTGCCGAACGCGGTACTCGCGTTCTCGCCGCACAACATTGAAACTAAAGCCGGCTACCTGCAACGACTCAAGGCCGCTGGCATAGCAGCAACCCGCGTCGTCTTCATCCCGCCCGGCAAGGACGAAGCCCACAACCAGGTGCGCTATACCCTGGTCGACATGGTGCTGGATACACTGCCGTTTGGCGGTGTCAATGGCACGCTGGAAGCGCTCGACATGGGCGTGCCGGTGGTCACGCTGCGCGGGGAACGGCATGGCGAACGCACCGGCTTCAGCATACTGACGAACCTCGGCGTAACGGCGACGATTGCCTGCAACGAACAGGAATATATCGACATCGCCAAACGCCTCGCTAACGATCAAACGTTCTACGCCAGTGTTACGGATGCTATCCGGCGCGGTTTGGCCGACTCGCCGCTAGTCAACATGGATGATCATGTGCGCCATCTGGAAGAAGCCTATCGACAGGCGTTGCTGCAGAAAGGCATCGAAATACGATGAATATCCCCCGCAGCCATGACCGATAGCCTCGATTCATTGCAGCAGGCACTGGCGACTCTTGATCAAGCCATCGCCCTCAGCCCGCAAGAGCCGCGCAATCATTTTTTGCGCGGACTCACGCTGGAAGATCTGCACCGGCCAGACGAAGCCATCGCTAGTCTGCGAAATGCAATTCGCGTGAAGCCAAACTATGCCGAGGCCTACAACACTATCGGCATTATTCTGCATGACCAAAATCACTTCGAGCAAGCCGCTGCAAATTTCCGAGATGCAATTCGTCACAAGCCTGATTATCCAGGGGCTTATAACAACCTGGGCACCGCGCTTCGTGCGCTGGGTGACATCTCTGGCGCGCAGCAGCAGTTTGCACAGGCTGTTCAACTGAAACCGGATTACGCGCTGGCCCATTACAACTTGGGCATCGCTTACATGAATATGGGGCAGCTCAATCAGGCGGAAACCAGCTTCAACCAAGCGCTACGCTTGAAGCCGGATCATGTTCAAGCGTACAACTATCTCGGTTCTGTTCAGCACGCGCTGGGCAAGCTCGATGAAGCGGAAGCCAGCTTCACCCATGCTGCGCAAATGAAGCCGGGCAAGAATGGCGCGGAACTCAACAAACTTGCCCGCGTGTTCTGGGAGCAAGGCCGCATCGAACACACTCTGGCGGCCTATCGGCAAGCGCAAACGCTGAATCCTCATGAACTGAAATCCGCACTCGGCGCCGTGCTATCGTTGCCCGCCGTATATGGCAATCAGAATGATTTGCTGGAAGCACGACAGCGATTCGCTAACGGCCTGAAAATCCTGCACGCAAATATTCCAAATTTTATTTCCCACAACCCGCCCGAGCAGCTATTGGACGAACTGCGCTGGAGCAATTTTTACCTGGCCTACCAAGGTCTTGACGACAAGCAACTGCAAATTGACTTTGCGCATTTCGTCGCTTCCATGCTGGATAAAATCGCGCCGCAATTCATGCAAGCGCGCGCAAAAAAAGATGCAGCGGGACGCCGCTTGCGCATCGGTTATCTGTCCAGTTTTTTCAGGGATTGCACGGTCGGGATGTATTTTCGTAGCTGGATCATGCAGCTCAATCGCGAGCAATTTGAAATTTTTGTCTACCATACCCGCCCGGAAACAGACCCTGTCACCCAGGAAATTGTCGACGCTTGCGACCATTTCCGCCACCTTATCGCGGGCCCTGTTTCGCCTGACAGCATCGCCGCATCCGTGCTGGCAGATGACCTGGATATTCTGGTTTACCCGGAGCTCGGCATGGACAACACCAGTTTCCTGCTGGCTGCCATGCGACTGGCACCAGTGCAATGCGCCGGCTGGGGACACCCCGTGACCAGCGGCCACGCAAATATCGACTACTATTTTTCCAGCGCCGCAATGGAGCCCGATAACGCCGAGCTTCATTATTCAGAAAAATTAATATTGCTCGAGGGTCTAGGCACTTATTACAGCAAGCCTGCGCTACCCACGCCCGCGTGCCGCGCCGACTTTGCGTTACCAGAAGGCAAAACGCTGTATCTGTGCCCGCAATCATTATTCAAAATCCACCCAGACAACGATGCCCTGCTGACGCGCATTCTTGAGCGCGACCCGGATGGAGTCATCGTGCTGTTTGCCGGCCGCCACCCCAACATCACCAACGCCATTTTTGCCCGACTGGCACAGGCTCTGCGCGCGCGCGGCCTCGAGCCGCAAGGGCGCGGTATTATTCTGCCGTCAATGGCGCACGATGATTTCCTACGCGTCAATATGCTGTGTGATGTAATGCTCGACACCCTGCATTGGTCCGGTGGCAACACAACCCTGGATGCGCTCGCCTGCGGCTTGCCAGTGGTAACTTTGCCGGGCGAATTCATGCGCGGTCGCCAAAGCTACGGCATGCTGAAATGCATGGAGCTGGATGAACTGATAGCCAAAGACCAGGATGACTATGTTGAGATAGCCATCAAGATCGGCACAGACACCGCATGGCGCCAGCAAGTTGTGCAACGTATCATTAGTGGCAGCAATAAAATTTTCGAGATGGAAACGTCATTACGTCAAATGGAATCGTTTTATCATTCTGAATTCAACGTGCAAAGTGGCGGCTAGTATCACAAATCGTAAATAACGAAACATATTGTTTTGGATTTTGCCGCAGCATGGCAGTTGAGTTACGGTAATTACCCTCTCCCTAGCCCTCCCCCGCAAGGGGGGGAGGGGACGGCCACCCTCTCTCCCGCTTGCGGGAGAGAGTTGGAGAGAGGGTTGGCGTAACTGAGCATCACACCATGCAACGTATGTTTCGCAATTAACAGGTCGTGATACTAGTAGCCCCATCTCGATTGAAACGGAGCCATTAACATGCTTTCAATTATCATCTGCAGCATCAATCCGGAAAAGTTCGAGCTCATCTCGAAAAATTACACCGAGCTGCTGGGAGACGCGCCGTTCGAGATCATCGGCATCCATGACGCACAGTCGTTGTGCGAAGGCTATAACCGCGGCATCACCCAAAGCCGGGGCGACATCCTGATTTTTTGCCATGATGATATCGAAATAATCTCGCCTGATTTTTATCCCCGGTTGCGTCAATATCTGCAAGTCTACGATGTGGTCGGTTGCGCCGGCACAAGTCATTTAGTCGCCAGCAACTGGGGGTATGTGGGAGACCCCTACTTGCACGGCACTGTTGCCTACCCGGTTACCGATGATGAATGGCCGGGCAATCGCTTCGACTTGTCGGTGTGGGGCGAGCTAAATTCGGTGGTCGTTGAAGGGATTCAAGCTTTGGACGGATTTTTCTTTGCCGTGAATCGGCGGGTGGTCAATGAAATACGCTTCGATGAACAAAATTTCGATGGCTTTCATATCTATGACATCGACTTTACCTTCGCAGCCTATTTAGCCGGATTCAAATTGGCGGTATGCAACGATATTTTAATTGTCCACCAGTCGCGCGGAAATTATTGTGAGAAGTACGCAGAATTTAGTGACAGGTTTATGAAAAAATATCAAGGCCGCCTGCCAGCTCAAGAATGCAATAACCGCCAAGTGGCATTAGCGAAGAACCTTGATCGCGCACAAATGCTACGTATCGGTGGCAGTTTTCGGGTAGCTCGAAGCTGAATTAAATAAGTTATAAAGGGTGGCGCCCTTTTGCCAGGTGGCGCGCTTCTTGCCGCTTGGACCGTGACTCTGATCCCCCGTATCAGACTAGTTGTCGCCTCGAAATTTAACTATGAGGCGTAGAGGCAACAATGGGAACACGTTATTCAGCCCAACCGCGCTGAAGACAAACTATTTTCATCCTCTGGCGTCTTGTCACAAAAAAGAGACGCCAACGTTGGTTAACAAACTGTTTTCATCCTCAGGCGTCTTGCGAAACTCCGCCTGCGTAGCTGGATCGCTAATGTAATTGCCAATAATTACAGGTATGCGAACCAGTTTCTTCTGTTGAAGTTCAAGGACACCCCACCACGCGGAATCGGCAACAGAGAAAATAAGGCTTCCATCTGAGAAACGCCAAGGGTAGTGTGGTACGCCAATGTGAGCATCCATTCGCCACATTGTGGCAGGACCAAAAGTGCCACGCTCACCAGTACCGCTTCCTAGTCGTGTAACGGTACCTGGTGTCGGCGGCCAGGAATCTGGATTAAAAGGTACACTAGTTGCGTTATAGCAATTCTTGATCTCATCAGTATCAGCTTGCGTATAGCAGATGTTCCAGTCTCCACCAATAATCGTTGCACCGGTCCTCAATAAAGAATTTTGCATTAACTCCACTGCATCGGCAGCGAGTCTGTCATCCAGGTTGAGATTCATTGTCAGGGGTGTTCGAACTAAGGACAACGCGACATTCCACGCCTGATAGATAGTAAGTGGTTCTCTCACTGTCACAGCGTTGCCTTCGAGCCATGTGGGTGGTATATCTCCGCCGTCGAAAACATAAATGACCTGGACAGGAACTGTCTGGCGCTTGAGGTTTTCCGAATGACCTCGTAGCAACTCCCCGCGACGCGGGTCGCCATGCCATACGGCACAGAATACTGTGGTCATGGGTAGTTGTTTTACGTCGCGACGCTTGAAAACATAGTCCTGCTCAATCTTGGAGACGAAGTCATAACCCTTAGTGTTCATCAGCTTTGTAATCCGCTCATCATCGTAGTTGTTCTCGATTGTAAAAACGGATATCTTGAATATATTAAGATCCAACTCTGAAATAATGCTCAGCTCTGAACCCTCAACATCAATAGAGCAATAATCGATGTCATATAGCCCATATTTTTCCAGAAGTGTAGACAGTTTGACGACACGCATTTTTTTCACGACATTTTCAGTCGAAACGGTTTTTAGCCGTTCAACATGACGTGGGTCGAAGTTTAATGTCAAGCCACTTAGCATAGTCTCGTCGATACCAGCTGTGCTTTCGACAAAGTCAGCCTCGCCTTCAAAATCCGAAACGCAAACTTGTTCGCAATGAGCAGTTCTTGTCGTTACTAATTTGCTGAACGGAACTGACTGCGGCTCAATGCAAAGACCGCGCCAGCCCATTGATTGTTCAAAAAATAAAGAGTTACTAAATTTCTCGCCATCATAAGCCCCGATATCAACAAATACACCGTTCCGCTTGCCAAAAAAAATCTTTCGAAAAGTAATTTATCCTGGGATAGCTGGGAATAAAATTTCATTTGTAAATTCCAGTTAGTTAAAAATATGTAAAACTTAATTGTCAATATATTGATATTGCAAAGCAGCTGCAACTTAAAGAGATGTTGTCGAAGTTACTGCTAATACTTTTTGTTATAAGTAGTTGTCAAGCCCCGCTATTCGCCAGATTCGGCTTTATGGAGGCTTAATTGAGCGATCCGCCCCCCAGTTCAAGTAACGTGGGTTATAAATACATCGCACGACGTGCAACAGAATGAAACACTACTCCAAATTCTGAATCTGTTCACGCATCTGTTCAATCAATAGCTTCATTTCCATGGACGCACGCGATACTTCTGCATCGACCGACTTTGACCCTAGCGTATTCGCCTCGCGGTGAAGTTCCTGCATCAGAAATCCAGCCCTTGCCTACTGTCCCGCCTTTGACCAGCACTCGTTTCACTTGATGCAACAGTTCGGGCACCATGGTTTGCAGTGTGTTGGTAGGCAGAGACGAAAAAGGTCAACGAAGTCAGTTCTAACATTCCAGCATTTTGATTGAATGTTAGAACTGCTCCCCGCGCTATCTTCTTCGGCGTCGGTTTCAATTTTCATCATGCCAACCTATGAGGTACGTGCAAAAACAATTCGAAGATGAGCCTGTTTAATTCAGTTTATATCTATTGATCCGGAACGGTGAAGTGTTAACTCCATTCACCTTTCGACAGGCTCTAGGCGAACGGACTTCAAACTTAATCTGGCCGAGTCAATAAGCACCCCATGTGTTGTTCAATTTGACAACACGCCTACCTGTTGTTATTGTCTCCAACATGAAAGCCCGCGAATTATTCAACAGACGCGTTCCTGTTGCGGAGCAGGCCTTTGCGGAGACGGTGCTGTGGGAAGTGCCCGAGCCGCTTTCCGGCAGCAAGCATCGCTACAAATATCGTCTGGCATTCGTCGTTGCCGGAAAGTGTGTGCTGCGTTATGACAAAGAATCAGGCAAGGGCGATCATAAACACGTGAGTGGCAAGGAAGTGAAATACCGCTTTGTTTCGGCTGACAAGCTGGTGGCGGATTTTTTTGAAGATGTGAAGAGGTGGCGCGATGAAAACAGTAACGATTGATGTACGACCATTGAAGGACACGCTGGGCGATTTCACCAAGACATGGAAGAGCGGCAAGCCTACCGCGCCGCGCATCAGCTTTGAATCGCCCGAACTGCTGTTCAAAGTGTTGTCCGGCAAACGCTGGGAACTATTGAACACAATGACTGGTGCAGGCGCGATGTCCATCCGCGAGGCGTCGCGTCGCGTCGAGCGCGACGTAAAAGCCGTGCATGGCGACGTAACCGCATTGCTCAACGCCGGGCTGCTGTCAAAAACAGACGATGGCATGATCGTGTTTCCGTTTGATGCCATCCACGTGGACTTCATGCTCAAGGCGGCTTGAGGTAAGGATCAATCGAGTCAGACCTGTCGATCTTTGTTTAATTGGGAGTCGAATTGTTTATTACAAGGTAGGCATGTTGAAAAAGGAAATCGACTCCGGTACCTTTGGTACAATCCCGAGGAGGACGCAGCGTGGGCACATTTGCAGCCGGGCAACTAGCTATTGGGCTCCTCTAAAAACTCAATTTTCTATGCAAGACAAGGCGCGAGTAAAAAATTTGAGCGCAGCATATGTTTTATATGTAAGCGATAATTTTTTTCGAGTAACGAAGTATTGTGACGAAAATTGGTTTTTTAGAGGTGCCCTATTCTCAAACCTCAGATACGCAGCGCCATACGAAAGGAAATATGATGAACAGAATAAACGTTCCCATTGCACAGCTTTCGTTCACCCAGAAACTGGATTTGATGGAAATGCTCTGGGCGGACATGGCTGGCAACGAAGAAAAACTCGAATCTCCGGAATGGCATGGCGAGATACTCAATGAGCGCGAAACTGCCCTGAATGCGGAAAAAGTAACCGTATCAAGCTGGGAAGAAGCTAAAGAAAGAATCAAGATAAACGTCTCATGAGGATAACAATCCTCAGCGCCGCAGAGAGCGATCTCAAACAAGGCCACCGTCTCTATGAAGCACAAGCCGACGGCCTCGGCACCAATTTTTCTGGACACGCTCTACTCCGACATTGATTCACTCGCCTACTTTGCGGGCATACACCGCATAGTGCTGGGCTACCATCGGCTACTCTCCAAACGCTTTCCATTCGCTGTTTATTATCGAGTCTCTAACGACGAAGTTACCGTATTCGCCAAACTGGATTGCCGACGCAACCCAAGCTGGATAAGGAAAAAGCTGACCGTGTGATGAATCATGCTATGAATATAGACCTGGCCCCGAGAGCGTTTGCAGGTTGAATGTGGCGGTTAAGGCAAACATGTTTAAAATTATTGCAAAAATAATTGGTAAGAATAATTAGGCTGGTCAAATGAGTGATGGAGAAGATGGTTAAGGTGAGCGGTGAAATGTTGGGCTTCATTTCATTCAACCCAACCTACCGAGCTCATTGACATATAACGCCTGGCGTAATATCCTGAACGTTATGATTAAGTCGTTTAACTGCAAAGATACTCAGGCGCTGTTTGAGGGTGGCAGTCCGCGGCGCTTCCGCACGATTCAGGCAGTAGCCGAACGCAAGCTGACGCAACTCGACGCAGCAGCCACGCTGGATTTTCTCCGCGCGCCACCGGGCAATCGCCTTGAAGCCTTGCGGGGAGATCGCAAAGGGCAATGGAGCATCCGAGTAAACGACCAATGGCGTATATGTTTCAAGTTCAAGAATGGCGACGTGTCCGATGTCGAGATAGTCGATTATCACTAAGGAGATCAATATGGTGAAAAATAAAATGCGCCCGGTACATCCGGGAGAAATATTGCGCGAAGAATACATCGTGCCGATGGGCATGAGTGTTCATGCGCTGTCGCAGGCATTGCGCGTGCCCGCTACGCGGCTGCACGAGATAGTCAAGGAGCGCCGCTCGATCACGCCCGACACTGCATTGCGGTTGGCGCGCTACTTCGGTACGGATGCACAGTCCTGGCTTAATTTGCAACTGAGCTATGATTTGAAGATTGCAGAAGCGGAACTGAAAGATCGCATCGAGCGCGAAGTGGAAGAGATGGTGGCGTAGTAAAGATGGCAGCCCCATCGTTAAGCAATTCGATGCTAACTCGTCAAAGCAGAGGTTGAGCCATGATCCTATCTGAGTACCACCGTTTTCTGCAGACCTTGGCTCACGCTGGCTCTCAAGATTTGAGCAAAGTAGCGAACCTTGTATTGGCGCATTGGGATGTTTTGCTGCCACTAACCACGGCACAAGGGCATCGAGTTAAGAAGTTGGCTGAGTTGGCGCAAGCTAATTGGGAAATCGTCAGTGATGACATTCAACCGATGGCTGCGCAAGCTGGAACTATCGGCAATCAGATTCGCCAGTTAAAAAGCCTTCACGTTGGACCATTTCGGGGTTTTGCCAAGCCAGAAGATTTCGATCTATCTAGTCTAGTACTGATTTATGGTCCCAACGGCACTGGAAAATCGAGCTTTTGTGAGGCATTGGAATACGGTTTATTGGGTAGTGTTGCCGATGCCGAAAGCAAACGCTTCCGTGAGAAAAACGACTACATGAAGAATGCCCACACCAACACGTTTTCCGCACCAAAAATTAGGGCAACAGATAATCAAGGGCAGGAAGTGGCGGTGCAGAGCAACGAAGCACTGTATCGCTTCTGTTTTGTAGAAAAAAATCGTATTGATGATTTTTCGCGGATTGCCGCCCAAACGCCCGCAAAACAAACCGAGCTAATTTCCACTCTTTTTGGATTGGATTTCTTTAATGAATTTGTACGTAACTTTAGCACTGAGATTGATGGCAGATATATCGATTTGATTGGCGTAAAGACGACCATGTTGGCCCAAAAACGCCTATCTCTTGCGGGTACTGAGCAACAACGAAAAACTAACACTGAAGAATTAGGCAGGTTGGATGTCGAAGAAATCGCGTTAGCGAACCAACATCGTGAGGGTATCTCATTTGCGCAAATGGTGATCGAGCTGCGTGGCGATGATGAAAATGCTGGCCTAATTAAAGCCATTGAAGCCGAGTTACAGCAGCCACTAGGCACTAAAAGTGGATTATCCATGGCAAACTTGCAATCGCTTCAACAAAGCATTCGCAACGATCTAACGAACATCAGCGCGAAACAGCAGATGCTGGCAGAAGCTGGCCAACAAGTTTCGTTCAAGCAGCTGTACGAGGCGGTTAGCCAAGTACAACCCAGCAGCCCAGCGCATTGCCCCGCTTGTAAAACCTCTTTGCAGCAAGTTTCGGTGAACCCTTATACGCACGCCAGCGATGAGCTGAATAAACTTCAGCATTTGGCGCAATTGCAACAAGAACTGCAACACCTAAACAACTCGTTCAATCAATCGTTAAATTCACTTGCACAAGTGGTGGCCACCTGTACTACGCGCTTCCCGTCAAATAACGCGCTATCCGCTTACGTTGGTGCTGCCAATGCCGGATGGTGGAATTCTCTGTTCAAAACCTTGAATGATGATTTTACGCCATGGCAATACTTGGAGAGCCAAGTTAAACAACTCGAAGAAGCCGATCAGGCGATAGTGCAAGCCACGCAACAACGCGCAATTAAGCAGCAACAACTTACAAGACTACGTGAATTTGATACGAACATTACGCAGTTGCAGACACGCCGAGCCACTGCAAACACCGCCATCACTGTGGCGAATCAGGCCATTGCCAATTTTGAAACATCAAACGCGCAACTGATTATCGATGCAGCGGCAGAGGCTACGGTAGTTACAAAAAATAAAGCAATTGCCAATGCCTATGCCAGCTTTGTTGCCAAATTAAACGACTATAAAAACAATTTACCTGCGCGGTTGGTTGCTGATTTGGGCGATAAAGTTGTCGAGCTTTACAACGCTTTTAATCGGAACGACGTACCCAGTGAAAAGTTGACATCTGTTCGACTGCCTTTATCGCAAAATGAGCGCTTAAAAATTTCCTTTCAAGCTGAACCAACTCGCTTCTTTGATGCCCTGCATGTTTTGAGCGAGGGCCATATTCGTTGTATAGGCCTGGCAATACTGATGGCGAAAAACATAAAGGAAAATTGCCCATTTTTGATTTTTGACGACCCTGTAAACGCTATTGATGATGATCATAGGGAATCCATAAGACGAACACTATTTGAAGATACTTTTTTTATGGGTAAACAAATTATTCTTACTTGCCATGGTGAAGAGTTTTTTAAAGACATACAAAACATGCTTCCTGTTGGGCGCGCCTCCCAATCGAAAGCATATACTTTTTTGCCAAGACTGGGCGAATCGCATATACGCGTTGACTTCAACTGCGCACCTCGAAACTACATAATTTTAGCTAAGAAGCATTTCAATAATGGCGAAATAAGAGATGCGCTCGCTAAAGCAAGACAAGCCATGGAATCGCTCACCAAGAACAAGCTATGGCCTTATGTAAATAAACATGGTGATGGAAACCTTAGCATTAAATTGCGTTCATCAACTGCGTCAATCGAACTGCGCAATTTGACTGAACAGATAAAATCGAAGATTGCAAAGCCCGATTTTAGCGACGCTAATAAAAACACTGTGCTTACGCAACTCGACATACTTTTGGGTATTAATGGGGAATCGCGTGAGTGGCGCTACCTGAATAAAGGCACGCACGAAGAGGCAGATCGAGCCGAATTTGATCGGCAATCAGTTCAGCAAATTGTGGCGGCTCTTGAGCAGTTGGACACTGTAGTTGGGTAGCAGCTAATGGGGCAGCATCGAATTACTTTATGAAGCACTTGCAACCCACGTCACCGAATAAGTAATGTGAAGCTGACCCCCATGGCACTCGGTTAAGAATAAACAGTCATATAATCATGATGATATAATTCGCGCTCCCCTCCAACCTTCTTCGATGACAACACTTTGTCGTGGATGTAGAACACGACTCCCGCAGGTTGGACCGAACTGCCCAGCAGCATGTAACATGTATCACAATGATTTTGCATGTGTTTTTCTTAACCGAGTGCCATGGGAAGCTGACCCCTTTAAATCGGACCCCTTTAAATCGGTTATTTCTTTAATGTCTTTACGGCATCGACCAGCGGCAAGAACTGGTACCGGCGTCAAGTTCAATTTTCATCATGCCAACCTAAGTAATAAACAATTCGACCCCGGTTCTTTTTGTTTTGTTGACGGACATCAGTCGGCAATCAGGAAAATGGATTTTTGACCGCCAAGCCGTCAATCTTCATCCCGCTTTGCATGTCCTCAGACAGCAACGTTTTTGCTCCGGACAAAATTGCTGCCGCGCAAATGTGCGCGTCATAAATCGAAAGCTGAAAACGCTTGGCAATTTGCACCGCCCTTTCATGCGATTCGACAGTGAGCGGGACGACGTCGCACGCGGCCTTAATTGCCAACAACACCGCATCAATTTCTTCCCAGCTCATTTTGAGTTTGCGTAGACAAACGGAAGTCACTTCGTTGAGCACCTGCACGCTGATGATGCCGCCCTTGTTCAGCATGGCTTCGGCGCGGTCGGCCTTGGCGGCATCGCCGGACAGCAAATACAAAACTACATTACTGTCGATAAAAACCGTGCTCACTTGGCAGGTGTCCGCTCGTTGGCTTCAAGCCGGTCAAAGTGAAAATCGGCAGGCAGCCGACCGCGAAACTGCCGCAAGCGCGCCAGCAATTCCTTTACCTCTTTCTTCTTCGAAACTTCAAAAGTTCTGGAATCGACGGCATGCAAAGAAATCTCCTCGCCCTCTTTCAAATCCAGCGCCTGCACCAGCACGGCGGGCAACCTGACCGCCAATGAGTTTCCCCATTTTGCAACTTGCATGATTTACTCCTTGTGGATATACATATTAGAATTAGTATATCACGATGCTTGGGTTGTTGGCATTGCAACATTTGGAGAAGCAAAGAAACCAATAGCAGAAACCAATAGGGTCAGCATCGCAATGTTTTACCAGATTAAAACACGCCCGACAGAAAATGAATGTGGGCTTGCGTATCCGCTATAATGTGATGACTTTATAGAGCTTTGGGAGGTTAATCATGTTTGCTCATCGTGTCGATGCCACGCTTAATCGGGAAGGGTCTCTAGTGCTGACCAATTTGCCTTTTCACGCCGGAGAGACGGTGGAGGTGATTGTGCTGCCCCGCACCAATACCGTTAAATCCTATACGCTACGCGGTAAGCCTGTTGTCTATACTGACCCTCTTGAACCTGTTGCCCAAAACGATTGGGATGCGCAAAAATGATTCTGCTGGATACCCACATCTGGATTTGGTGGGTGCATGGTGATGAGCGTTTGGATGCGCGGCTTGCGAATCGGTTGAGTCAAGGTGAAAGCCAAGGGTTGGGGGTCAGCGTCATTTCCTGTTGGGAGGTGGCAAAGCTGGTTGAGCATGGTCGGCTTGAGTTGCCTTGTCCGGTTCCTGAATGGTTCGAGCAGGCGTTGAATTATCCCGGTGTTCGTCTGCTTGAACTGACTCCCGCGATTGCATTCGAATCAACCTCTCTGCCGGGAGATTTTCATCGCGACCCAGCCGATCAAATGATTGTCGCTACCGCCCGTATTCACAATATTCCATTGGCGACAGCAGATACAAAAATTCTAGCTTACAGTCACATTGAGACATTGCGCTTGAATTGAGCGGACTCTGGATGTTGCTACGCTTCACTGGTCAATAGCAATGAGGAGATAGCATAGGTCGGGCTATGCCAACATGTCGGGTTGAATCCGACGTCTATAACAATCGGCGGCAGGCCAAGAATAAAAGCCGACTCTGTTAAAATCCGCTCCTTCAAAATACTTCTTTTCCTGCCGCTCATGACCCAAAAATCGACCAAGCAATCACCCGTCACCATCCATCGCAAAGACTACACTGCCCCGGCCTATTGGGTGGATACCGTTGAAATCGGTTTCGATCTCGACCCCGCAGCAACGCGTGTGTCCACGTGTATCACGCTGCAGCGCAATAGCGCATCGCCCAACAAGGATGTGGAACTGCTGGGCGACGGCGTGAAGCTGGTGGCCTTGCGCATGAACGGCAAGACGCTGCGCAAAGGAGTTAAGGGCTACTCAATAGCCGACGGGAAATTGCGCATCGCCAACGCACCGGACGAGATCACGCTGGAGATCGAGACCCTAGTTGAGCCGGAGAAGAATACCTCGATGATGGGTCTGTATGTCTCCAACGGCAATTTCTTTACCCAATGCGAGGCGGAAGGTTTTCGCAAGATCACCTGGTTCCCCGATCGCCCGGATGTGATGGCGAAATACACGGTGATGCTGCGCGGCGACAAGAAAAAGTATCCGGTGTTGCTGTCCAATGGCAACCTGATCGAACAGGGAGACCTTCCCAAAGGCCGCCACTATGCCAAGTGGGAAGACCCGTTCAAAAAACCTTCTTATCTGTTTGCGCTGGTGGCAGGCAAGCTGGTGTGCCAGGAAGAAAAATTCAAATTAAATAGTGGACGAAAAGTGCTGCTGCAAGTGTGGGTGGAGCCGGGCAATCTGGACAAGACGCAGCATGCGATGGATTCGCTCAAGCACAGCATCCGCTGGGATCAGGAGCGTTACGGGCTGGAGCTGGATCTGGACCGCTTCATGATCGTCGCGGTGGGCGACTTCAACATGGGCGCGATGGAAAACAAGGGCCTGAATATCTTCAACACCAAATATGTGTTGGCCAACCCCAGTATCGCCACCGATACCGATTACGCCAATATCGAGGCGGTGGTCGGCCATGAATACTTTCATAACTGGACCGGTAACCGCGTGACCTGCCGCGACTGGTTTCAGTTGTCGTTGAAAGAAGGCCTCACCGTGTTCCGCGATCAGGAATTCTCTGCCGACATGATCGGCACGGAAAGTGGTCGCGCGGTGAGTCGCATCGAAAACGTGCGCATGCTGCGCCAGGTGCAGTTTTCCGAAGATGCGGGGCCGATGGCCCATGCGGTGCGGCCGGACAGCTTTGTGGAGATCAGCAATTTCTACACGGTTACGATCTATGAAAAAGGTGCCGAGGTGGTGCGCATGTACCAGACCCTGCTGGGGCGTGACGGCTTCCGTAAGGGCATGGACCTGTACTTTGCACGGCATGACGGGCAGGCGGTTAGCTGCGACGATTTCCGCGCGGCGATGGCACACAGCAGCGGGCGCGACCTCGCCCAGTTTGAGCGCTGGTATAGCCAGCCCGGCACGCCGCAGCTCAAGGTGCAAAGCCATTACGACGCCGCCAAACAGACCTATGCACTTACGCTCAGCCAGCGCTGCAAGCCCGCAGCTGGACAAAAGAAGCCGCTGCCTTTCCATATCTCCGTTGCGGTTGGCCTGCTCGATGACCGGGGCCGCGACATGGCGCTGACTCTTGACGATGCTACTATTGATCCGGCTCCGTTTATTCAGGAATCCGTTCGCATTGAGCCTGTCGAAATGCGGTTGGATGCTCGTGCTTCGACAAGCTCAGCACGAACGGGAGTCCCGTTCAAATCGAGCCGGATCAATAAACCTGCCACCACCTGCGTGCTGGAGCTGACCAAGGCAAAACAGACTTTCATCTTTAACCGCGTCACCACAAAACCCACGCCATCATTACTGCGCAACTTCTCTGCGCCGGTGGTGATGGAATACAACTATACCGACCAGGAGCTGGCGCAGCTGATGGCGCATGACAGCGATGCCTTCAACCGTTGGGAGGCCGGGCAACGCCTGGCGATGCAACGTCTGTTGAATCTGATCAAACAGGTGCAGGCGGGTGAAGCGCTGACGCTGGATGAGCTGTTCATCAACGCCTTGCGCATCACGCTCAACGACACGTCGCTGGATCCGTCTTTCCGTGAAGTGGTGCTGACGCTGCCTTCGGAATTGATGCTGGCCGAACAGTGCGAAGTGATCGACCCGCAGGCGATCCACACTGCGCGCCAGTTCATGCGCAAGACAATCTCTGAAAAACTAAAAGCCGATTTCATCGCCGTCTATGCAGCCAACCTGACACCCGGCAAATACAGCCCCGATGCAAAATCGGCCGGCAAACGCGGCTTAAAGAACCTGTGCCTGACTTATCTTTTAGGTTGGGAAGATGAGTCCACGCTGCAACTGGCCCACGCGCAGATCGACGCAGCCGACAACATGACCGACCGCCTGGCCGCGCTGATGGCGCTGGTGAATACCGGCAGCAAGACGGCACAGCAGCCATTGAAAAACTTCTATCGGGATTTCAAAAACGAGGCGCTGGTGGTGGACAAATGGTTCAGCCTGCAGGCGATCGCGATGCATACCGATGTAACATCGGTGCGCAAGCTGATGACCCATCCCGCGTTCACGCTGAAAAATCCCAACCGCGCACGCAGCCTGATCTCCAGTTTCTGCAACGGCAATCCGTCACAGTTCCATGCAGCGGATGGCAGCGGCTATGCCTTCTGGACAGAACAGGTGATCGCGTTGAACAAGCTCAATCCGCAGGTGGCCGCACGTTTGGTACGCACGCTGGATCACTGGAAAAAATACCAGCCCGCGCTGAAACAACAGATGCAGGCCGCGTTGCAGAAAGTCACCGCAACCAAAGGCCTGTCCAAGGATGTGCAGGAGGTGGTATTCAAGACGTTGGGGTGAGGGAAATCAAAGGGGCTAGCAGCCCCCATGTTCTCTTAAATTCTTTCAATTTGCATGATGAACCTCCTATCAATATCCGGCAGTGGAGTGAATCCACCGCCGGGTGATGAGATCAGGTAGCCTGCACTACGATCCGGCGCGGCTGGGCATGCTCGGCCTTCGGAATGCGCAATTCCAGCACGCCATGAACGATATGAGAAAGCCGTATTTATCCCGGCTTTCTCATAGGTTGTTGCGGTGGTGTGCGTAAAATTAAACATTACTCCAGGTTCTGTATCTGTTCACGCATCTGTTCAATCAATAGCTTCATTTCCATGGACGCACGCGATACTTCTGCATCGACGGACTTCGAGCCTAGCGTGTTTGCCTCGCGGTGCAGTTCCTGCATCAGAAAATCCAGCCGCTTGCCTACTGTGCCGCCTTTGACCAGCACTCGTTTCATTTCGACCAGATGAGTTTGCAGACGCGACAGCTCTTCATCCACATCAATCTTGCTGGCGAATAATGTGATTTCCTGCCGCAGGCGTTCATCATCACCCGCTTGCAGCGCTATGCGCAAACGCCCGGCCAGTCTTTCTTCATACGCCGCAATGGCCGTCGGGATGCGCGGTGCAACCAGGGTGCATAAGGTTTCGATTTGCTCTATGCGCTGCGACAGAAATTCTTGTAGCTTTTCGCCTTCGCGTCCACGTGCTGCGGTGAATTCGCGCAATACTTGATGCACTAGTTCGGGCACTATAGTTTGCAGTGTGTCGGTCGGTATAGCTGCACTTTGCAATACACCATTCCAACGCAACACATCGGCGACACTCAAGCCATCCGCTTCGGGCAAGATGGCTTGCACTTCGTCGCTCCATTGAGCCAGTTGTTGTACAAGGGGCTGATTCAGCTGCGCTGGATTTTGTACCGATGCCCTCGCGGCGAATCCGATGCGGCATTCCACCTTGCCGCGCGTCAGTTGCGCAGCAAGGATCTCGCGCAACAGGGGCTCCAGCATGCGCAGTTCGTCGGGCATGCGTAATTGGAGATCGAGGTAACGGTGATTGACCGCACGCAGTTCCACTGCAAGCGATCCGGTATCGAGTTCTGTTGCGGCAGTGGCAAAGCCGGTCATGCTAAAAATCATTGGGACTCCAGATAATATGGTTTAGGTGACTACTCAACCCGATTTCAATGTTAAACAAGGGCCTGATTTATTTATGCCTTGCTTATAAATTGGACTACAGCATGTGCATTATATGACGATTGGATAGTGTGAAATTTGTTATATAAAATTCCAAACGAGTCTGCAACAATCATATTGGACTAATTCTGATAGCCTTAGTGGCGCAAGCTATAATGCGTGCCATTTCATTTTTGGATTATTTTATGCGTCCCAGTCAGCGGCAATCCGATCAGCTTCGTTCCATTCAAATCACGCGTCATTACACCAAGCATGCCGAAGGTTCGGTGCTGATCGAATGCGGCGACACAAAAATAATTTGTACCGCCAGCGTGGAGGAGCGTGTACCGCCTCATAAAAAGGGCTCCGGTGAGGGGTGGGTTACGGCGGAATACGGCATGCTGCCGCGTTCTACCGGTAGCCGCATGGGGCGCGAAGCAGCCAAGGGCAAACAGTCTGGACGCACGCAGGAAATCCAGCGTCTGATCGGACGCAGTTTGCGCTCTGTGGTGGATTTGAAACAATTGGGCGAACGCACCATCCAAGTGGATTGCGACGTGATTCAGGCCGATGGCGGTACGCGCACCGCCAGTATTACCGGTGCTTTTGTCGCCTTGCACGACGCCGTTAGTGGATTGGTCAAGCAAGGGTTGATCCAGGAGAACGCATTGCGCGATTTCGTCGCTGCGATTTCGGTGGGTATTTATCAGGGTATGCCGGTGCTTGATCTTGACTACGCCGAAGATTCTTTATGCGATACCGATATGAATGTGGTGATGACCAGTGCGGGGCATTTCATAGAGGTGCAGGGTACGGCAGAGGGTCATGCTTTCAGCCGCACTGAGATGGATGCCATGCTCAATTTGGCGCAATCCGGTATCGCGCAATTAATTGAGATGCAGCGCGCGGCGCTGGCGAAATAACGCACCATGCATAAGCTGGTTATTGCCTCCAACAATCCGGGAAAGTTGCGCGAGTTGCAGTTAACACTTGCGTCACTCACCATTGAGATACTGACGCAGGCGCAACTTGGCATTGACGAGGCTGAAGAACCCCACTGCACTTTCATTGAGAATGCGCTGGCCAAGGCGCGTCATGTCAGCCGTATCAGTGGCCTGCCTGCCCTGGCGGATGATTCTGGACTATGCGTAGCAGCTTTAGGCGGGGCACCGGGTGTGCAGTCCGCGCGTTATGCTGGCGAACCGAAATCGGATTCGCGCAACAATGAAAAATTGTTGCAAGCGATGGAAGGAGTGGCTGACCGGCGTGCGCATTATTATTGCGTGCTAGTGCTGGTGCGCCATGCTGACGATCCGCAGCCGCTGATTGCAGAAGGCGAATGGCATGGCGAAATTGCGCAGCAGATGCTCGGTGAAGGAGGGTTCGGTTACGACCCGATATTCTGGTTGCCGCAACTCAACAAGATGAGCGCGGAATTAAGCCGCGACGAGAAAGCACAGATCAGCCACCGTGCAAAGGCACTGCATATTCTGCTACAACGGCTGCAAATTGCGGAGCATTGAGAGTCATGGAATTGCAAACAACTCTCGGGCATTACGACTGCGCACAGTAGCAGGCGAAGTCGCCCGCGCCGTCATTGCTAATGGCAGTGACCTTGTCCGCGTTTTTCCAGATACTGCTGGTGGTATTCCTCGGCGAGATAGTAAGTGGTGGCAGCCACGATTTCAGTGGCTATTGGTTTGTCGTATCGTCCACTTTTTTCCTGTTGTATTTTTGAGGCGTTTGCAGCGGCCTCTTGTTGTGGTGAATGAAAGAAAATTGCAGAGCGGTATTGCGTGCCGACATCCGGCCCTTGTCGATTGCGCTGTGTTGGATCGTGGCATTGCCAGAAAATTTCCAGTAGTTGCGTGTAGCTGACCTGTGCCGGATCGAAGGTGATTTGTACCGCTTCGGCGTGGCCAGTGATGCCATTGCACACTTCCGGATAAGTTGGGTTGAGCGTATTGCCGCCAGTATATCCAACGCTCGTTTCATGCACGCCTGGAGTCTGCCGAAATGCGGCTTCCACGCCCCAGAAACACCCTGCTGCAAAAGTTGCCTGTTCCATATTTATCCTCTCAGTTGAGCTTATCGTACTTATGAATATTCACCTTTTACACCCACTCGACTCCACGACGCAAGAGGTCAGTTTTAAGGCTTTGCCGCCGTTGTCTCTGTACATCCACATTCCGTGGTGTGTGCGTAAATGCCCTTATTGCGATTTTAATTCGCACGAGGTGCGCGAGTCTCTGCCAGAGCAGGAATACGTGGCTGCGTTAGTGCGCGATCTGGAGCTGGCTCTGCCGCAAATCTGGGGACGCAAGGTGTATACCGTATTCATCGGCGGCGGCACGCCCAGCCTGCTTTCTGCTCAGGCTATGGAACAAATTCTCACTTCAGTGCGCATGTTGTTGCCGCTGGATCATGGCGCGGAAATCACGCTGGAAGCCAATCCAGGCACAGTGGAGGCAAACAAGTTTGCGGGCTTCCGTGATGCAGGTGTAACTCGGCTATCGCTCGGCATTCAGAGTTTCAACGATGCTCATCTCAAGGCGCTGGGACGTATCCACGATGCGGCCGAGGCGCGGCGCGCAGTAGAAATCGCGCAGCAGCATTTTGACAACATTAATCTGGATTTAATGTACGGTTTGCCGCAGCAAACGCAGGCAGAAGCGGCACAGGATGTGCATGCCGCACTGGAATTTGCACCGCAACATTTGTCCTGCTACAACCTTACGCTGGAACCGAATACACTTTTTCACCGTTATCCGCCAGCCTTGCCTGACGATGATCTGTGCAGCGCCATGCAGCAGGATATTGAACAAATACTCAGCGTGCACGGCTATCAACATTACGAAACATCAGCTTTTGCACAGCCAAAAAAACAGGCACGCCATAACTTGAATTACTGGCAATTTGGTGATTATCTGGGCATAGGCGCGGGCGCGCACAGCAAGCTGAGTTTTCCGGACAAGGTGCTGCGACAGGTACGTTATAAACAGCCGCAAGCCTATCTGCAACAGGTAGCGCAGGGTGTGCCGGTGCAGACCGAACATGCAGTGAAGCGCGAGGATTTGCCGTTTGAATTCATGATGAATGCATTGCGCTTGAATCAAGGTTTTGCTGACGCGCTATTTGCCGAGCGCACCAGCTTGTCGTTGCTGCTGATCCGCCGCGAACTAGAGCAGGCCGAGCAACGCGGCCTGCTTGAACGTGGCCTGCAGCGCATCGCACCGACCGAGTTGGGGCGGCGCTTTTTGAATGACTTGCTACAGATATTTTTGCGCAAGTAAGGTTTTGGTGGGTTTTCCAGCCCATGGATTTTGATTAAACCCAGATAGTCCATTAGACCTGATTCACGCGATGACGACGCATTTGCCCCCCTTTTTCAAAGGGGGAGGCTGGTTAAATTTCCTAATGGATTATCCGGGTTAAAGTTTCTTGAACACCAAATCCCAAACGCCATGCCCCAGACGCAGCCCGCGCTGCTCAAATTTAGTAAGCGGGCGATAAGCCGGGCGCGGAGCATAATCCGCCGCAGTATTTTCCAGTGATTTTTCGCCGCTCAACACGGCGAGCACCTGTTCAGCGTAATCCTGCCAATCAGTGGCGACATGAAGATACCCGCCCGGCTTTATTTTCTTCACCAGTTGCGCCACAAACGAAGCCTGAATCAGGCGACGCTTGTTGTGGCGTGTCTTGTGCCAAGGGTCGGGGAAAAAAATATGGACGCCGTCCAGCACGTCATCGGCCAGCATGTCGCGCAGCACCTCAACTGCATCATGCTGGATGATGCGGATATTTTTCAAGCCCGATTCTTCAATCTGTTTGAGCAAACTGCCCACACCGGGGGTGTGCACCTCAAGGGCAAGATAGTCGTTTTGCGGATGCGACTGGGCGATGGCGGCAGTGGTCTCACCCATGCCGGAGCCGATCTCAAGAATTTTAGGCACCGTTCTGCCGAAGGCATTTTCCAAGTTCAGCGGTTGAGGGAGGTAGGGAATGCCATAAATCGGCAGGAGCGCATCGAGGCAACGCTGTTGCGCATTGGAGATGCGCCCTTGTCGCAGCACATAGCTGCGAATGTGTGACGAGCGCTGAGGTATCAATTTATTAATCCGCTGGTAGGTGAGCTAGGCGAAGCGCTATACAATTTTTTTGGCATGCGCCCGGCCAGGAAGGCCATGCGGCCAGCCTCCACGGCCTGCTTCATGGCAGAGGCCATCAATACCGGCTGCTGTGCGGCGGCAATGGCGGTATTCATCAGCACCCCATGGCAACCGAGCTCCATGGCGATGGCCGCGTCTGAAGCAGTGCCCACTCCGGCATCCACAATAACGGGCACCTGCACGCGATCCATGATGAGCTGCAAATTCCACGGATTGAGGATGCCCATGCCGGAGCCGATCAGCGAAGCCAGCGGCATGATGGCGACACAGCCAATATCTTCCAGTTGCTTTGCGATGATGGGGTCATCCGAGGTATACACCATCACCTGAAAGCCATCCGCCACCAGCGTTTTTGCAGCGGCGAGAGTCTCCACCACATTCGGATAAAGCGATTGTGGATCACCCAGCACCTCCAGCTTGACCAGACTATGCCCGTTCAGCAACTCGCGTGCGAGTCGCAGCGTGCGCACGGCGTCGTCCGCGCTGTAGCACCCCGCCGTGTTGGGCAGCAAGGTATATTTCGATGGCGGAAGAACGTCCAGCAAATTCGGCTCGTTCGGGTTTTGCCCGATGTTGCTGCGACGGATGGCGATGGTGATGATCTCTGCGCCACTGGCCTCCACCGCCGCCTGCGTCTCGGAAAAATCCTTGTATTTGCCGGTGCCGATTAACAGGCGCGAGTTATAGCTTTTGCCCGCGATGAGCAATGTGTCTTTGTTCATTAATGTGTTCCGTGATTAACCGCCACCGACTGCGACAACGATTTCAAGTCGGTCGCCATCTGCCAGCAGTTGTTGGTTGAATTGTCCGCGCGGCAAAATTTCACCGTTGCGTTCCAGCGCAATACGCTTGCCAGTCAGTTGCATCTGTTCGAGGAGCGTAGCAACGGAAATGGAGTTATCGAATTGGCGAACTTCGCCGTTAATTGAGACTGAAATCACTTTCAAATTTTGGCCGCGTTGAGGTAACATCCATTCTACATGCGGGCGTCGTATAATGGTAATACCCTAGCTTCCCAAGCTAGAGCCGTGGGTTCGATTCCCATCGCCCGCTCCACCTCGCTGTGTTTTACCATCCATCCACGTTCACTAAATCCGCTACAACTCAAGGCTTCATCCAACAAAATTCCATGGACCGCATTCCGTCAAACGGGTCTCCATGCAGGGTGCAGCTACTTCACCCGCAGTCGCGCGAACACTTCCTCGGCTGAGGGGCTAACGATGTTTTTAACCGTGCCATCGTGCAATCCATGAGTAGGAATCGGCAACCCGGCCTGCGCGTAGTGGGCACTCCAGTTGGATTCGTACAAGACCGTGTGCAGTCCAGTCCATGCACTTTTGAGTTGATTGAGCTTGAACATGTCAAACATCACACGGTCACATATGGATACCCAAGCATTTGGAATCATGCCCCACATGGTCCACATAAATGCTGCCGACCGGGCAAACGACATGCAGTTTGTGTCCACATGGGTATGCTGCAACTCCTCCGCATCTTCAAGGCGCAGGTGCTCATGGCCAGGCATAAAAACATGTCGGTAAGAAAATACGGCATCCAGAACTTCTCCCTTCGCCTGCGCTTGTTCATAAACATTCACCAAGCTCGTCACATGATTGGGTTCATACAAGTTATCCGCATCCAGGAAACATATGACATCGGCGCCTTCGTTCAAGGCGCAGATGGCACCCACACTTCTGGGCGTATTTCCATAGTCGCCATGAGCAACCGGCAGATTGATGGAAAACAGATTCTTGACGCCTGAAGTGATATCTGGCTTGGGATATCCGTCAGAAATGAGGTAATGCTTGATATCTTGATGTGTCTGCGCCAATACACTTTCGATGCATCGCCGCAGGATTGCATCCGGCTCTTTGTAGTAAGGGGTAATAATCGCAACCTTCATTTGGTGGCCACCTTTGAATGGGAATTTAAATTTTGAAATAAGCGATTGTTTTTTTCAAGCCATTGATCAGGTCAACCCTTGGGTACCAATCCAGCTGGCTTTTTGCCAGGTCGATGTCGGGTTGCCTTTGTTTGGGATCGTCCTGGGGCAGAGGTTTGAAAACCAATTTGCTCTTTGAGCCCGTCAGCTCAATCACTATTTTGGCAAACTCCAGAATCGAAATTTCAGAAGGGTTTCCAATATTGACAGGCCCGGTAAATTCATCGCCGGTACCCATGGTTAGTATCAACGCATCAATCAAATCGTCAACGTAGCAAAAACTTCTGGTCTGGCCGCCATCACCATAAATTGTGATGTCATCCCCGTTGAGAGCCTGAACAATGAAATTGCTGACCACACGGCCATCACCGGGCTGCATCTTCGGCCCGTAAGTGTTGAAGATTCGTGCCACTTTGATCCGCACATGGTGCTGTCGCCAGTAGTCAAAGAAAAGCGTTTCGGCGCAGCGCTTGCCTTCATCGTAGCAACTGCGAATACCAATCGGATTGACCCTGCCCCAATACGCCTCCGACTGGGGTTGAACTTCCGGGTCGCCATACACCTCACTCGTGCTTGCCTGGAGGATTTTCGCCTTTACCCGCTTGGCCAGGCCCAGCATGTTGATAGCGCCATGCACACTTGTCTTGGTGGTTTGTACCGGGTCAAATTGGTAATGCACCGGTGATGCAGGGCAGGCCAGATTGTAAATTTCGTCAACTTCCACGTACAGCGGAAAAGTGACATCGTGCCGCATCAATTCAAAATGGGGATGTCCCAGCAGATGTTTGATATTTTCCTTGTTACCCGTGAAAAAATTGTCAACGCATAATACATCTGAACCGCTAGCCACCAGCCGCTCACATAGGTGTGACCCTAAAAATCCAGCCCCACCGGTTACAAGTATTCTTTTCATTATTTGCCTGCTGGAATTGGGTGATAAGGATAGGAAATTCAAGTGCGATACGAGGTCTCTCGTATAAGTTGTTCTCACTTTACAGGAGGGCATCACCTGTGTCACCGGTGGAATCCAGGAGTTGATAAAGAGTGGTTTTATTTATCCACACCAACGGCGGTAAGTATTGGCGATTCGATGAATGCTTCGGAGGCAAACAAAAGACATAAGATGGCTCGGCCTGGCTGTTTACCGGATGGATGGTTCAAGGGACAATGACAACCTTGCCGCATACGAGTGCTATTTTGTTATGAACAAGAAACTCAGCCCCTATGAGATGCTCCGAACCCATGACTCTGGCGATGCGCCCTACCAGGCACATTTTGTTCCTGAAGATGTCAGAAAAATATGTGTCGAGTTGGCGCCATCGACCTATCTGGACGTGGGATGCAATCGCGGACAATTGATTGCTGCGGTCAAGAAAGGTCTTAACAACCGTGCCGTTTGTGTTGGTGTTGAAATGAATGCGTTTGCCGCAAAGGACGCAGAACAGGTTTGTGACCGCGTTTATTCAAGCACCTTTGATGCGGCAATCGGCGGACTCAAGGCAGACTACCCGGGCGGTTTCGATGTAATTTCATTTGCTGATGTGCTTGAACACACGTACGACCCGTGGGAAGCCATGGTGTTGGCGAAGGAACTGATATCCGAGCGTGGAAAGTGTGTGTTTCAAATTCCAAATATGGGGCATCGTTCCATTATTGGCGGACTACTTTCGAATCGATTCGATTATGCGTTGATGGGTTTGCTGGATGTAACGCATATCCGCTTTTTTACGCCGGGATCATTTGAAGACGCCTGCCAGCAGGCTGGGTACAAGATCATGCGCAAGGTACAAATCATGGAGGAAAACCCGCAACCTGTGCTATCTGCGTTCAGCACACTGATTTCAGGGTCAGAGGATGTCAAGAATTTCTTGCGAATATTGGGCGTGACACAGATCAATCTTCCGCTACTGGCGATGTGGCAAATTTGTTATGTGTGTGAACCGCTATGAGCTGACCTCACCTTAACTATTTAGCAGCATCACCAGCCTCTAAAGAGAAAAAAGCAATATCGATTCTTACAATTTATCTCAACCACAATACTATAAAACATGCCCGATATTTTTATGCTCAAGGCAATCGCCAAGACGATTATTCTGCCCCCTACCGGGTTGCTATTAATCATTCTCGCTGGCCTGTTTCTGCTACATAGATTTCCGCGCACGGGCAGAGCGATCGCAATCATTGCAACGGTCTACTTGCTTGCGCTGTCTACCCCCTTTGCTTCGTATCAACTGATGCATTTTCTCGACACATCGCCTCCGCTCGATCTCAAAGAAGCGCGGCACGCCCAAGCCATCGTGATTCTCGGTGGCGGAATTCGCAACAATGCGGTGGAGTACGGTGGGGACACATTGGGGCGGCTGACCCTCGAGCGTGTGCGCTACGGTGCGCGGGTCGCGAGGAATACCGGGTTGCCGGTGCTCGTCGCCGGTGGGTCGGTACTGGGGGGTGAAACGGAAGCAAAGTTGATGCGGGAAGCGCTGGAAAATGAGTACGGTATCAAAGTTCGTTGGAGCGATGATAAATCACGAAACACGCGCGAGAATGCGGAATTCTCTGCTGCGATACTGGCAAAAGAGAACATTCGACAAGTCGTGCTCGTCACGCACAGCTTTGACATGCCACGGGCAAAAGAGGAATTCACTAAGGCGGGGTTGCTGGTGATTGCAGCCCCTACCGGAATTTTAAATGGCATCCTCGAATGGCCGTTGGATTACTTGCCTGGCATCGCTGGATTGCAGGCAAGTTACTACGTTTGCTATGAGCTTTTGGCGAAACTTGTCATGCGGATATCTTTCTTTCAATAAACTCATTACTCTTCATCAGCCCTTTGCCAGACCCCGCCCTTGCCACCACGAGTACAGCACCGGAATCACGATTAGCGACAACAGCGGTGCCGTAAGCATGCCGCCTACTAACGGTGCGGCAATGCGTTTCATGACTTCTGCACCGGCACCTTGGCTGAACATTACCGGCAACAAGCCCGCCACGATTACCGAGACGGTCATCATTTTTGGGCGGATGCGTAGCAGTGCTCCCTGGATGATGGCTTGGTGCAAATCATGACGGTTGTTCAAGCGCCCGGCGCGGCGTAAATCTTCGATGGCATTATCAAGATACAGCAGCATGACTACGCCAAATTCAGCGGCTACGCCAGCCAGCGCAATGAAGCCCACCGCTACTGCCACCGATAAGTTATATCCCAGCACGTATACCAGCCAGAAGCCGCCGATCAGGGAGAATGGCAGGCACAGCAGCACCAGCAGCACTTTGCCGAAATGGCGGAAATGCATGTATAGCAACAAGATGGCCAATATCAGCGTCAGCGGGATGACCCACTGCATGCGTTCTTTGGCGTGTTGCAAATTCACGTACTGTCCCGACCAGGCAATGGCGTAACCGGGCGGCAATGTCACCGATTTTTCCAGTGCGCGCTTGGCTTCGTTCACATAACCGCCGAGATCGCGCCCGGCGATGTCGATATATACATAAGCGGACAAACGCGCATTTTCACTTTTGATTTCCGAAGCCCCCTCACTGAAGTGCAAATGCGCCAATTCGCCCAACGGCACTTGCGCCCCGGAAGGCAGGGTGATTCGGCTTGCTGCCAGTGCCGGCAGGGAATCGCGCAGGGCGCGTGGATAGCGCAGATTAATCTGGAAGCGTTCGCGTCCGTCAATCACCGTGCCGATGTTTTCGCCACCGATTGCGCCTTGCACCAGGCGCTGCACATCGGCTACGGTAACGCCATAACGTGCGGCTTGAGCCCGGTCAATGTCGATGTCCAGATAGCGCCCGCCGGTGGCACGCTCAGCGAATACGGTGCGCGTGCCCGGCACGTTCTTGATCGCCGCTGCGATTTGCTGAGCCAGTTCAGCGATGCCAGCCAGATCCGGGCCGGTGACTTTGATCCCCAGCGGCGTTCTGATGCCTGTGGAAAGCATGTCTATGCGGGTGCGGATCGGGTAGCCCCAGGAGTTGGTGAGCCCTGGCAGGCGCACTTGGTCATCGAGCTTATGTATCAATTGCTCCACCGTTTCTCCCGGCGGCCATTGGTCACGCGGCTTGATCAGAATGGTGGTTTCCAGCATCGAAAGCGGTGCCGGATCAGTCGCCGTATCGGCGCGTCCGGCCTTGCCGAATACGCGCTCGACTTCCGGCAGGGCGCGGATCAATCGATCCGTGATTTGCAAAATATTGGCCGCCTCGTCTACGGACAATCCGGGCAAGGTTGTTGGCATATACAGCAGATCACCTTCATACAGTGGTGGCATGAATTCGCTACCCAGTTTGGCCAGCGGCCACGCCACGGTGGTTAATAACAGAAGTGTGGCGAGTATGGTTAACTTGCGTTTGCTTAAGGCGACCAGCAGCACTGGCCGGTACAGGGCTTGTAATGCGCGGTTCAACGGATTGCGTTGTTCCGGGCGAATACGTCCGCGAATGAAATAACCCATCAGCACCGGTGTGAGCGTTATCGCCAGAAACGCGCTGGCGGCCATTGCATAAGTTTTTGTGTATGCAAGGGGTGCGAATAGCCTGCCTTCTTGCCCGTCCAGCGTTAATACCGGCAGGAAGGAGATGGTGATTACCAGTAGCGAGAAGAACAGGGCTGGGCCGACTTCCAGTGAACTTGCTTTCACCACCTGCCAGTAATCGGGGTTGGCTCCGGCACGCTCCAGATGCTTATGCATGTTTTCGATCATCACAATGGCAGCGTCGACCATTGCGCCGATGGCGATGGCGATGCCGCCCAGCGACATGATGTTGGCGCTGACGCCCTGTTGTTGCATGATGATGAAAGCGGCCAGGATGCCGATGGGCAATGTTACAACTGCCACCAGTGATGAACGCAGGTGAAACAGGAATAGCAGGCAGACCAGAGCGACTGCTAGTGATTCCTCGACCAGTTTCTCGCGTAGGGTGCTGATGGCTCGTTTGATCAGGCCGGAGCGGTCGTAGGTGACGACTAATTCCACCCCTTGGGGCAATCCTGCTTTCAGTTCTTGCAAGCGTGTCTTGACCCGCTCTATGGTTTCCAGTGCGTTGTTGCCGTAGCGCATCACGACGATCCCGCCTACTACCTCGCCCTCGCCATCGAGATCGACAACGCCACGGCGCGCTTCCGGCCCCGTCTGGATATGCGCTACGTCCTGCAAGCGGATGGGGATGCCTTGTGCGTCTGTGCCGAGCGGAATTTGCCGGAAATCGTCCATCGTTTTGAGGTAGCCGCGCGCCCGGATCATGTATTCGGCACGTCCCATTTCTACCACTGAGCCGCCGCCGGACAGGTTGCTGTCACGCACTGACTGCGCCACTTTGTCCAGTGTCAGTTTATACGCGGCCAGTCGGGTCGGACTTACTTCGATCTGGTATTGCCGCACCATGCCACCAATACTCGCCACTTCGGCGACACCGGGCAGGCTTTGCAATTCATATTTCAGGAAAAAATCCTGTAGTGCGCGCAATTGGTCAGGGTCGTGGCGATGCTGACGATCGGTTAACGCATATTCAAAAATCCAGCCCACGCCGGATGCATCCGGCCCGAGTGCCGGCGTGACGCCGGGCGGCAGCTTTCCCGCCATCTGGCTCAGGTATTCGAGCACACGCGTGCGCGCCCAGTAGGGATCGGTTCCATCCTTGAAAATGATGTAAATAAACGACTCGCCGAACATGGAAAAGCCGCGAACCGCAGTAGAACCGGGGACCGACAGTAGCGCCGAGGTAAGCGGATAAGTCACCTGGTCTTCCACCGCTTGCGGCGATTGGCCGGGGTAAGTGGTTTTGATGATGACCTGGACGTCAGAAAGATCAGGGATTGCATCCAGTGCGGTATGACGCAAGGAGTAAATCCCCCAAGCGCTGATTAAGGCGGCAAGCAGCAAAACCAGCAGATGGTTACGTAATGACCAGGATATAACGCGGGCAATCATTGGTGCTTGTGCGATTCCTGCATGCGTTGCGCGGCATCATGCAGCGACGATGCGGCGTCCAGCAGGAACTGGCCGTTTACTGCCACTTCTGCGCCTTCCAGCAGGCCATCTACAACCTCGATCCAGTCCCCGCTTTCGATCCCGGTCTCGATATTGACAGGGAGGAAATGCCCCTCTCCTCTGGACAAAATTACCAAGTCGCCCTGTCCAGTATGTATGACTGACGAGCGCGGCAAAACGAGTGCTTCATGCGGCTGGGCGTGAATGATCACGTCGACAAAGCTGCCCGGACGCAAACGCAGATTGGTATTAGTAAGCGTCACCCTGGCGTTGATTTTGTTGTTTTCGGCGAGTGGATTGACAAAGTCGAGCCTGGTTTTGATTTCCTGCCCATCGGGGGTTTTTATGGTTACCGCATCGCCATTCTTTATCCGGCCAGCTTGGTCGGGATAAAGCGTGATATCAACCCATACCTTGGAGACATCGGCCAGCGTAAACAGGGTGGCGGACGGCGTGACGAAGTTACCTTCACGCGCATTAATTTGTGTCACGACACCCGCCTGACCAGCCAGTATTTTAACCACCTCTATGGCTTGTTTGGAGTTCTCCATCTGTTGAACGGATTCAATGCCGAAATCTTTATGCAGGAATTTAGTTCTTTCTCGGGAAAGCTCTTGCAGCAGATCCATCACATAGGGGTTTTCCACTAGCGGAGAAATGTCGCCGATCGTTTTTAACGTTTGATCTCGGCGTACGATAAACCTCAAATACTCTTTTTGTTGTGCAATCAAATCGGGAGAATAGATCTCGTAGATTATTTGCCCTTTGTGAATCTGCTGTCCGACCGAATTGATATTCAGCTTTTTTATCCAGCCATCGACCTTGGTATGGACATTATAAAGAGTATCCCCATCGACTATTACGTTGCCATAAGTGCGGATTTCCTGGCTGAGCGGGGCTTTTTTTACACGCTCCAACCTGACACCCAGCTTCTGGATGGATGCGGTATCGATATGAATTCCGTGGTCGTGGTTGTGAGCTGCGGGATTTTTTGACTGAACCAGATCCATGCCGCAAATCGGGCAAGTGCCAGGATGGTTTTGCATGATCTCCGGGTGCATCGGACAAATCCAGATTTGTTCTTTTCCAGCTTTGCCTATGTCAGATAAAGATAAGGTCTTGATACCGGGAATTGGGGTTTGAGCCGTGGTTTGAATATCACGCCATGAAATAGAAATGCGCTGACTGATGAGATACCCGGCCAGAATGACGATTCCTAGCAGCACTACCCCTGCCGTTATTTTTTTCGCCATATTGATGGTCCGATTTCCTCTGGTCTATGCCTGATCATGATGTGTTATTTGCGGCGCAGGCTCAAGCTGCGTCTTCCTGATTCAGGATGCAAAGTTTATTACACTGGAGGTATGAATAATATACGAACGCTCTATGTCCATGGTGGACATGGGTGAATTTATAAGCTTGATGAGGGGGCTTGTTGTTGAAAGAAAACCGCCTACTTGCCCTCGAAGGTACGTATGAATTGAATCACATTCCAACCATCTTCCTCGTTTATATCCGTTCCTACACGAATCGGCATCCCGGTTCCCGGGCTACCATGTTTTAAAACCCACATTAATTCCCCGTCCGTGCGAAGTTTCTGCCATTTCGCATCGGTAAAATCACGCGGAGCATGTCCGGGTAGATTGACACCCGTGCCATCATTGCTATGACACGTTACGCAAAAACCTTCTCCAAAATAAATTTTACGGCCTGCTTCAATTCGCTCTGGTGTTACGGAATAAGGGCTTTTTACGAGCTGTTCCTGCGTAAGAATTGCCTTGGGTACACGCGGCTCATACACGTCCTTGTGAAAAGCTAATGTGCTTTGCGAGACGATGCTCATAAAGATAGCAACCCATGCCCACCTATTTTTCTTTAAAAAAAACATGACATCACCTCACATATAAAATCAAAAGACACAGTGCTCATCCCACAATGGACAAACCCCGTGTCTCTTGAATAAATCAAATATAACTATTTTTTACCAATTTTTCCATGTAGCTCTTCCCAATGTCCAACTGATTGAGGAATGCCGACAGTACCGTCTGGAATGGGCGCATCTTTAGGCCACAGATGGAAAATGATGCCATCGGTTCCACCAACATAATCCGCCAACCCTTTTTGCTCTTTCGGGTCAGATGGATTTACTATGGCAACGCGACCGGTTTCTATCTCTTGCTTGTGATCGTGCCAGTTTTGCGTATGCTGCCATTTCGGTATGGCCGATCCGGTAAGCTTTTTGGAAACCATATATTCGATTTCGGTCAGGCGAGCATTCGGATCAGTTGATTCGAACAAGATGCATTGAATAACGTCGTCACTGATTGGTTTGCAGTAATGATGGAATGGTCCGATTATCTCCCCGTCCATGACGTGTGGCGCCGTAACATGAATTGTATAACCGGTCAGAGGATTTTTATCCGCAGCAAAAGCTGGAGCAGACAAGAAGCCAGCCGTGATTAATGAGGAAACAAGAACGCAGACTTTGCTGATTTTCATAATTGAATCTCCTTGTGAATTTTTATTGTTAAAGTTTGGATGATTGCTATACGTTCCATGCCTATTTATTATCACTTGTGGGCGCTGATCCCATTTTGTAAAAATAAACATTTCAACATCCCCATTACAGTTCGATACGCAGGGAACCCCATCTTATACATCTTCTATCGTGGCACGTATGTGCGGTGACGCACTGAGTGAAAAGACGGGTCAACAGGAAGTTCAACTTTACGCCTGTAGCAGTTTAAGGTCAACGTGAAGTGCATATGCCCGGTTTAAATATAAAGAGGAGGCAAAAGCCTCCTCTTTATAAGCAGAATAACTTTACTAAAACTATCTGATCAGGATTTGATCGCCGCGTCCTTTTTTCGGATCAGCGTCGGGCTTGTTCATCAAAACCGTGATAGCGCCGCGTAATGCCGCTCCCATCGCATGATCGACGATTGCGACATTGGTCGAACGGTCAGCTGGTGAAACGATGTCAAATGTACCGCCTTCAGCTACCGCCACGTTGTATGTTTGAATGCCGTATAGCGTGTTCTTCGGGTTGCCGTTGATATAAACACGATCCCAAATCCCGGCGATAGGATGCAAAGCAACCGGATTGTTGATGTTCGCATTTACAAAGAAAATACGGACGCGCTCGCCCGGTTTGGATTCCAGAACCTGAGTTGCATTTGGCTCATGAACGGGATCGTAATGGAACATTTTGCCGTTGATGAGAGCGCCTTTCCAACCGGTGTTCTCAAGTAAGCCAGTGATGTTCTCGCTGTCAGGGAAGTACTGCTGTTGAATCAGCATGTATTCACGATCGGCTTTTGGATAGTTCTTTTTGTTTTTTGGATCGACAATGATCATTCCGTACATTCCCTTGACAATGTGCTGAGCCATCGTGCTTGCGCCACAGTGATACATGAATACGCCTGGAACCTTGGCTTCAAATTTGAAATGTTTACTTTGTCCTGGCTTGATTTCACCAAATTCATTCAGCACGTCAACCTGAGCCGCGTGAAAATCCATTGCGTGTGAATTTTTATTTGTAGGTGGATTGATCAGCGTGAAATCAACTGTATCGCCTTCGTCTACGCGGACAGGCTTGCCAGGAATGGAGCCATCGAATGTCCATGCCGCCATTTTGACATCGCCCTTGTTATTCACGGCTAGATCAACTTCCGTAGCCGTCATCGTGACTTTAACAGTCCTCGCGAAAATTTGCTGTGCGGAAAAAAGCCCAGTTACCAGCATTACAGCAACTGCTGCACTTTTAAGTTTAAACATATTATTCCCCTCTTTAATTTAAAGTTAACTACAAATTGCTTATTTCTTACTACCACTTCTTGCTACGGACATTTACTAACCGAATTTGCACTTACATAACATGCGTAGATGCTGCACTAAATCATTGATTTCTTCGTCACTTAAGGTTGCACCCCAAGGAGGCATCAGTATTGATTTATCAATGGATGGCCCACCCTCTTTGATCGCCTTGAATAATGTTTCGTCCGAGCGACCTGACATTGACTTCGCATCGGTATGATCACGCGGCACGACCGACATGTCCCGGACGTTCACGCCTTTTCCGGTTCCCTCGCTGCCGTGGCATTGAACGCAATAGGCTTTGTAATTGTCGGCGGGCACTTCCTTGGCTTGGGCTTGGACTGAGAAAGCTGCCAGCAAAAGCAACAAAAATGATTTAGTTGGCATGGGTAGCCTCCTTGCTCAATGTCTCAAGATAATGGATCATTTTCTGTATGTTCACTTCCGACAAATTTTTGTTTGGCATCATGGATTTTGGCTCCCAGGCTTGAGGAGACCTGATGAAGCTCGCCATATATTGCGGTTGCAGGCGCTTGGCCGCCGTATAAATCTCCGGTCCCGATAACCCGCCATATTCAGGCTCAATCAAGTGACAGGCCATACAGCCCAGGAATTTAGTGAAGGCCATTTCCCCCATTTGCTTTGCTATCGTACCGGACTCAATTTTTTCCTTGGCGATCAAATCGTCATGCGGCTTCATCTTCATGAGCTCGGCCGCAACCAAGGTGGCATCGGCCTTGGAGAGCGCGACATGATCCGTGAGCGTCGAAGTATCAATTTCGTCACCTTTGGCCCCAGCCTTGATATGCCCGCCATAGTACATTCCGGCTGGACGTATCCGGCTTGGCTTTTGCAGCCAGGATACCAGCCATTCCTGGCGATATTTGTTGCCCGCGTAAAAAAGATCTGGCCCCTTTTTCTCGAAGGCAGCTTTCAAAGCCTGTACTGCCGGCCCCTTGATGTTGTGGCAGGCGGAACAATTCCCCTGAAGTATTCCTCCCTCGGCGAGGGCTGCTCCAGAAAAACAAAGTAAAACAATAAGAACTATATGCTTCATATTTATCGCCTTCTTTTCCCCTGTTCGATTATTTTGCCCATGAACGGTGCGCTATTGAAAAGCCCATATCCCTGCGTTAGCGACACACTGTAGAAGAAATTCGGATCAAACACTTTACCTTTCCATGCGTACCAGTCATTCATTTTGATACCTTCATATTCAAAAACGGTCATTGGCCCACCCATCGAGGCACCGTTGTTTGACATGTGTTTGTCAACATGGTCATGCATTACGAAGAGCCCGGGATTGTTCATCTTGACGATCACGTCATAACGTTCACCAGGCCCTACCGGAACAGTGTCCACATAGTAAGGATTGGCAAGTGGATAACCGTCTTTGTGGGTGATGAGCATGTCATGCCCATGCATATGCATTTGGTGTGTTTCATCGCCAGAGCCAATAAAGCGCATTCTCAACACATCGCCTTTCTTGACCCGAATCGGTTGGGTGAATGGGAAGGATTTTGCGTTTACTGAAAAGTAGTCAGAAACATCCTGCGGGTTGCCCCCTTTGCCATAAGCGTTGGCATAGGGGGATTGCCAAGTGCTCATCATCAGAATGGCATCCAGGGTAACTTCCTTTTCGAGTGCACTCGGATTTTTTGGATCGACGATAAGTGGCCCCCACATCCCGCGTATCGCCACATGCTCCCAGACATTTACATGGCAGTGGTACCACAGGCTTCCGGGACGATCAACATTGAATTTATAGGTATAAGACTCGCCCGGCTGAATCGCTTCCTGTGAGACACCGGGCACGCCATCTTGTTGCCAACTGCCGGTCTGATTAACGCCATGCCAGTGGATGGTATGGGGAAGTGTGGTGTTGTTGGTTACATGCACCATCACGTCATCTCCCTCCTTGACGTGGATGAGTGGCCCTGGCACTTGTCCGTTGAACGCGAAAACTTTATTGGTAAAGCCCGGAGCTACTTCTATTGAAACTTCATCAATGCTCAGGCTGAATTCGCGCTGCTCAGCCCAGCTTGCAGTGGCAGTTCCCGCCAGGAAACAAAATATTAAAATATTCCTGAAAGAGCAGGCCGCAGTGGACAGACGCGATATATTCAAGGCGGTTTTCATCTTCTAAGGATCTTAAGTAATAGTCATTTTTAATGTATCTTTACTTGGAAATGTTGTCAAGCAAATTGTTGATACTTTGTAGCGAGCAAATGAACATGCCATTTGTTAAAAAATTCCGGCCCACCAAGGTTAAGCTGAATGACGCGGAAACAGGCCGCTAACGGGCCAAAGCTGTGGAATGCATTCATAGTTGACACCCTTGGATGAACGCCAAGCTAAACAAGCGGGGGCAGTCATCGAGAAGATTTCTCTACTCAAAAATATCCGGCTACGGCTCTAGCACACCATTTTCGAGAAATGTGGCGTCGTAGGTTAATACGACCTGTGGGTCCGGCAGAACCAGCCGCTCATCCTTATCTGCATAATCAAGGCGGCTCAGCATATCCTTGATAACATTAAGTCGCGTCAGATGTTTGTCATCAGCGCGAACTATTGTCCATGGAGCCATTGTGTTGTGCGAGCGAGCCAACATTTCGTTGCGTGCCAAGCTGTATGGCTTCCATTTCTTGATTGCCTGGTCGTCAAGCGCGCTGACTTTCCATTGAGTGAGCGGGTCTGTCATGCGCTCATTTAGGCGTTTCTTCTGTATGTGTTTGCTGATGTCAAGGTAGTACTTTAGAAGCTTGATACCTGAACGGACCAACATATGCTCGAACTCTGGTACTGAGTCCATAAATTCTTCATACTCAGCGTCAGTACAAAATCCCATTACCCGCTCGACCCCCGCGCGGTTGTACCAACTGCGGTTAAACAGCACGAGCTCTTGAGCTGCCGGCAGATATGGAACGTAACGCTGGAAATACCAGGATGTATGATCTCGGTCCGAAGGTCTACCGAGCGCCACGACGCGTGTTTCACGCGGACTCAAATGCTGGATGATGCGCTTGATGGTGCCATCTTTTCCAGACACATCCCGGCCTTCAAAAATGATCAGGATTTTGTCATTGCATTTAATGAAGTGTCGTTGCAGCTTGACTAGCTCGATCTGAAGGGCATGAAGCATCTTTCGGTATTCATGCTTGCTGATTTGTGCAGCTGGTTTTGCGGGTTGGTTGAGATTATTTTTTTTGCTCATCAAATATTCACCAAAAAATATGCCGATTCCTGCCATACAAAACTAAATTTATACCCACGCTTCGCGAAGCAACTCTGTCAAATGGGTAACCATTACACGATTGGAGTAAGCGGTTATTTTGAACAGCTTTCAGCTCTACGCCTCTTCATCTACATGCTCTGTTATATCTGTTTTCCTTTGTTTGTGGCGTCGCCGGTCCACCTTTGAGCGAAGTTCTTTCAGCAGAGGTTGCATTTTAATGCGACGGCAAATTGTTCGGCGTTCACCATGATAGGGCGCTGTATTTCGCCTCTCGAGTGGCTTTGCAAGAGTTCGCTGATGTTCAGATTGTATAATTTTCTGAAACACCAGTGACGGCTCAATGCGCTCTGAGACAGGTTTAACTGGCTTGATTTCAGTTAACTTTTTTACTTCATGGCTATTCTCTAATCCGCTTAAAGACGGAGGAAGGGGAAGGTTCTGTACGTGTTGCATACTATTTTAAATATTCTGAATTTCATGTTTGCGGGAATTTCAATGTTACCAGCTTCACATTCTTTCCCATAATGCACACAGAGATGGCGTAAGCAATCATCCCAGTCTTTAGCTGAAATGAACGGCAGGATGTTTCAGGACGGGAGTTAAATAAATTTACGGGGGGTGAGGAGTTTTTAACGAGAAACCTTTAATTCTCGAAATAATTAAAAAAGCGGTTCGAAAACCGCTTTTTTAATTGTGCCACCATTGAATTTATTTGACGATAGCCTTGAGCTCACCTTTGGCGTACCTGATGGCCATGGCGTCAAGTGAAATCGGTATTATTTTCGAGGCTTGACCAGCAGAACCGAAAGCTTCATAACGTGCCTTGCAAATTTCCTTCATGGCGATAGTCGATTCTGCAAGGAATTTACGTGGATCGAAATTTTTTGGGTTTTGTGCCAAGTAACGACGTACCGCGCCGGTAGATGCCATGCGCAGATCTGTGTCGATGTTAACTTTTCGCACGCCGTGTTTGATACCCTCAACTATCTCCGAAACTGGCACGCCGTAGGTTTCCCCCATGTCGCCGCCAAATTGGTCAATGATCTTCAACCATTCTTGCGGTACAGAAGAAGATCCATGCATTACCAAGTGAGTATTGGGAATACGGGCGTGGATTGCCTTGATACGCTTAATATCCAAAGTGTCGCCAGTGGGCGGCCGGGTGAATTTGTATGCACCATGCGAGGTGCCGATGGCTATCGCCAGCGCATCTACACCAGTCTTCCGGACAAAATCGGCTGCTTCTTCTGGATCGGTGAGTAGTTGCGAGTGGTCTAGCTTGCCTTCCGCGCCTTGGCCATCTTCTTGTTCGCCCATGCCGGTTTCAAGTGAACCCAGGCAACCCAGCTCACCTTCAACAGATACGCCCACTGCGTGCGAAATATCAACAACTTTACTTGTTACTTCAACGTTGTATTCGTACGAGGATGGAGTCTTGGCATCTTCTTTCAAAGAACCATCCATCATTACGCTGGAGAATCCGGAACGAATGGCGTTAATACATACAGCCGGGGAGGCTCCGTGATCTTGGTGCATTACTACCGGAATGTGCGGATAAGCCTCTACTGCAGCAAGAATCAGGTGGCGCAGGAATGGTTCGCCCGCATATTTGCGGGCGCCAGCTGAGCCTTGCATAATCACCGGGCTGTTGGTTTCATCCGCCGCCTCCATGATTGCTTTAACCTGCTCCAAATTATTAACGTTGAATGCGGGCAGGCCGTATCCGTTTTCGGCTGCATGATCCAGCAGCTGGCGTAATGAAACAAGAGCCATTTTTTTCTCCTAGCAAATTTTAACGTTATCAAACAAAATCAAAAATAGAACTTGGCAGTGTACGGGAAAACTTGGCACTGCTTCAACCCCTTAGTTCTTACGGTGATCGCCTACCCGGACAATTTGCATGGTGTTGGTATAGCCCGCCTTGCCAACGGCTTCGCCTATAGTCATCACAATCATGTCCCCTTTTTGTACTAACCCCAAGCGTACCAGCTCATCCTCCGCTGCGCGTAACTCTACTGATGGAAGTTTGGAGGTAATGTTAAATGCAATCGGATGAACTCCGCTGAACAGAGTTACTTTACTCAAAGTTGATTCAGACGGCGTTAACGCAAAGATTGGTACTCTTGCATTTACACGGGACATCCACAGAGGGGTCGAACCAGACTGAGTCAACGCCACAATCGCTTTGATCGTAAAGTGAGAAGCCGCATATAGCGCAGACATGGCGATAGCCTGATCGATGCGTGTGAATTTCGTTTGTAGCAGACGGTGACTGGTGGCGATATCTTCTATCTCGCTTTCCGCTTGGATACAGATGCGCACCATGGATTTGATGGTTTCGATGGGATAGTCGCCCACTGCGGTTTCTGCCGACAGCATTACCGCATCGGTGCCGTCCAGCACCGCATTCGCCACGTCCGATACTTCCGCACGGGTGGGAATCGGGTTAGTGATCATGGATTCCATCATCTGTGTGGCAGTGATAACCAGCTTGTTTTTGGCGCGCGCCATACGGATCATGCGTTTTTGCAAGCCGGGCACGGCTGCATCCCCTACTTCCACGGAAAGGTCGCCTCTAGCCACCATAATAGCGTCGGATGCATCAATAATTTCGTCCAGTACAGCAATGGCTTCGGCACGCTCAATTTTAGCCATCAACAAGCTTTTGCCACCAGCCGCTTGCATCAATTTGCGCGCCAATTTCATGTCATCAGCCGAACGCGGGAAGGAAATCGCCAGATAGTCGGCCTTAATCAAGGCGGCGGTCTTGATGTCCTCCTTGTCCTTGTCGGTAAGTGCGGGGGCCGTCAAGCCGCCGCCCTTGCGGTTGATGCCCTTGTTGTTTGACAGCACTCCGCCGCATACGACTTTGCAGATAATTTGCGCGCCCTTAACTTCGGTTACATCGAATTCCAGCATGCCATCATTCAGTAACAGCACTGAACCTTTGCTGACATCCTTGGGCAAGTCCTTGTAGTCGAGACCAACGCGGTCCTGATTGCCAAGGCCAGTCCATTCTGCATCCAGGATAAAAGTATCCCCTTGCTTGAGAATAATCTTGTCATTCTCAAGTTTTCCCACACGAATTTTGGGGCCTTGCAGGTCAGCAAGAATTCCTATGACACGGCCACATGCTGCAGCGGCAGCACGTACTTTTGCAACACGTTCCACGTGGTCCTGCGCTGTGCCATGGGAAAAGTTCATGCGCACCACATCCACGCCAGCAAGTATCATTTGCTCCAGCACTTTCTGGTCGCTGGAGGCTGGTCCCAGGGTGGCAACAATCTTGGTTCTGCGTAACATAAATTTCTCGTCTTATTTATTTCACGGCACGTTGCTCAAGAATTTCTACCGCTGGCAATTTTTTGCCTTCAAGGAATTCTAAAAATGCACCGCCACCCGTTGAAATATAACTTACTTGATCACTGATCTTGTATTTGGCAATCGCCGCCAGCGTATCCCCACCGCCGGCGATAGAAAATGCAGGGCTTTCCGCAATCGCCATGCCCAGCGTTTTGGTGCCAGCGCCAAACTGGTCAAATTCAAATACACCTACCGGGCCATTCCACACAATGGTTGCCGCGTTCTTCAGATAGGTTGCATAAGCCCGGGCAGTTTCAGGGCCAATATCAAAAATCATATCGTCATCGGTAATATCAGCCACTTTCTTGACCACCGCAGGTTCATTGGCATCGAACTTCTTGCCCACGACTACATCGGTAGGTACCGGTATCGATCCGCCCTTGGCCTTGGCGGCTTGCATTAAACGCTGGGCTTCGGCTACAAGATCGGGTTCATAAAGGGATTTGCCGACGTTATAACCTGCCGCTTTAATGAAGGTATTGGCAATGCCGCCACCGACAATCAATTGATCCACGATGTGGGACAGCGATTCCAGTACGGTTAATTTGGATGAAACCTTAGAGCCTCCCACGATGGCGATCAGCGGGTGAGCCGGGCATTTCAATGCCTTGCCCAACGCATCCAGCTCTGCCGCCAATAGCGGGCCAGCGCATGCCACTGACGCATATTTCGCTACACCGTGGGTGGAAGCCTGCGCGCGATGCGCGGTACCGAATGCATCCATCGCATAGATGTCGCACAGCTTAGCCATTTTTTGGGAAAGCTCGTCGTTGTTTTTACCTTCGCCTTTATTGAAGCGCACATTCTCAAATAGTACGACTTCGCCATCGGCGATGGTGAAGTCGCCGTCCAGCCAATCCTTGATTACCCGTATTTCTGTACCTAACAAGTCAGACAAACGCTGGGCTATGGGCTTCAGGGAATCGGCTTCGGAATAGATGCCTTCTTCAGGACGACCGAGGTGGGACATGAGCATTACTTTGGCGCCTGCTTTCACGGCATGCTGGATGGTGGGCATGCTTGCCCGGATGCGGGTGTCATCGGTTATGGTGCCGTCATCAGCTTGGGGAACATTCAAGTCTTCGCGGATCAGGACACGTTTGCCCCTGAGATCCAAGTCAGTCATTTTGATTACGGACAATTCTTTCTCCAATTAAGCATTCGAGGTGAGACGTATAGAGAAAATGCGAAAAGGTGAGGGAGTTCCTCACCTTGGGTGCATGTTTATTTGGCGATGACGCGAACCATCTCCAGAACCTTGCTGGAATAGCCCCACTCGTTATCGTACCAGGAGACGACCTTGACGAAAGTGCTGTCCAGCGACATTCCAGCCTCTGCATCGAAAACAGAAGTGCAGCTCTCGCCGCGGAAGTCGGTAGAGACCACTTTTTCGCTGGTATAGCCAAGTATGCCCTTCATGGAACCCTCGGATGCAGTCTTCATGGCAGCGCAAATGTCCTCGTAGGTTGCAGCCTTGTTCAGTTCCACGGTGAGGTCAACCACGGATACATCGGAGGTGGGTACACGGAAAGCCATGCCGGTGAGTTTTTTATTCAGTTCGGGAATAACTACGCCAACGGCCTTGGCCGCACCAGTCGAAGACGGAATGATGTTTTCAAGGATGCCGCGGCCACCACGCCAATCCTTGCTGGACGGGCTATCCACGGTCTTCTGGGTAGCGGTGGCAGCATGTATGGTGGTCATTAGCCCGCGCTTGATGCCCCAGGTGTCGTTCAGCACCTTGGCAACCGGGGCGAGGCAATTTGTCGTGCAGGAAGCGTTGGAGATGATAGTTTGGTTAGCATAAGTCTTGTCATTCACGCCGAACACAAACATAGGCGTGTCATCCTTGGACGGCGCAGACATGATGACTTTTTTGGCACCAGCGGCGATGTGCTTTTCACAGGTTTCCTTGGTGAGAAAAAGGCCGGTGGACTCGACGACTACATCAGCGCCCACTTCATTCCACTTCAGTTCGGCGGGATCCCTGACGGCAGTCAGGCGGATCTTTTTGCCGTTGACGACCAAGGTATTGCCTTCAATGGAAACACTGCCTTCAAAGCGGCCATGCACGGAGTCGAAGCTCAGCATATAGGCCAAGTAGTCGGGTTCAAGCAGATCGTTAATGCCTACGATCTCGATATCCTTGAAATTTTTCACCGCTGCGCGGAACACCATACGGCCAATTCTACCAAACCCATTGATACCAACTTTGATTGTCATGTTTCTCTCCTGGTTTTATAACTAAAATTGTAACTGTTGAGACAAATTCCTTGAAACTGTTCTGATGTTGTAACTTAATTAATCAAATAGTTAAACTCTAAGCATCGTTACGGTGCTCCGCCACAAATAACCGGACGACAGGATAACCTTGAAGCGTGCCGCCAGTCTTGCCGCTGCAACGCTAAGTGTCTACTTCGACAAAAGTGAGCAGTATGTGGGCTCCAATGTTTGCATTAGCCACATACAATTGCATCAGTGAATCCAGCTTGATACAGCCTTACTTATGATCAACGCAGCAAGGTCATGAGGGACACTTGCTGCGTTCTTCGCCCGAAATTTAGAGTATGCTTTTCACGGCTTTCACCACATTTTCTATGGTAATGCCGAAGTGTTTGAACAATTCGCCTGCCGGGGCAGATTCGCCAAAGGTATCCATGCCAATTACTGCACCGTCCAAACCAACATACTTGTACCAAAATCCCGTCACACCCGCTTCGACAGCTACGCGCTTGCTGCCTTTTGGCAACACGCTGTCCCTGTATGCCTGATCTTGACGATCAAATACATTGGTTGAGGGCATGGAAACTACTCGTACATGAATGCCGTCTTGAGCCAAGGATTTTTGTGCATCCATTGCCAGACCCACCTCGGAACCCGTCGCGATAATGAGTGCTTGTGGCTTGCCATTGGCGGCTTCCGACAACACATAGCCACCCTTGCGGATGTTGGCGATTTGAGCCCCATCACGCTTTTGGAATGCCAGGTTCTGACGGCTGAAAATAAGGCTGCTCGGGCCGGTTTTGCGCTCAACCGCTGCAACCCATGACACGGCAGATTCCACCGTATCACAAGGACGCCAAACGTCCATGTTCGGGATATAGCGTAGCGTGGTAGTTTGTTCCACTGGCTGATGAGTTGGGCCGTCTTCGCCCAGACCGATGGAGTCATGGGTGTACACGAAAATCACGCGTTGTTTCATCAGCGCAGCCATGCGCAGTGCATTGCGCGCATATTCCGAGAACATCAGGAAAGTGCCGCCAAATGGTAGCAGGCCGCCATGCAACGCCACGCCATTCATAATGGCTGACATGCCGAATTCGCGTACCCCGTAACTAATGTAGTTACCTGTCGATTTTCCATGAATGTGCTTGGCGCCCGTCCAATTGGTCAGGTTCGAACCGGTCAGATCAGCCGAACCGCCAAGAAATTCAGGTAGTGCCGACACCAGACCGTTAATTGCATTCTGTGAAGCCTTGCGCGAGGCAATGGTTTCCGCCTTCTCATTGGTCTTGGCGATCATGTCGGCAGCATGCTGCGTCCAGCTTGCCGGCAAATCACCCTTCATTCGTCGCTCGAACTCAGCCGCTTCTTGGGGGAAAACCTTGCTGTATTCTGCAAATTTATTGTCCCACAATTTTTCCAAACCCTCGCCCTTGGTACGAGCATTCCACGCTTGGTAAACGTGCGCTGGAATTTCGAACGGCGGGTAATTCCAACCTATATATTCGCGCGTAGCCGCGATTTCCGCATCGCCTAATGCAGCGCCATGCACGTCATGCGTACCGGCCTTGTTCGGGGAGCCCGCGCCGATGATGGTCTTGCAACAGATCAAAGTGGGTTTGTCGGTAACTTCCTTGGCGGCCTTGATGGCGTCATCGACTGCTTTGGGATCATGGCCTTCCACATCGGCGATTACATGCCAACCATAAGACTCGAAGCGTTTGGCAGTGTCGTCGGTAAACCAGGCTTCAACATGTCCATCAATGGAAATGCCATTGTCGTCCCAGAAGGCGATCAGCTTGCCTAGTCCCCAAGTACCGGCCAGTGCGCAGGATTCATGCGAAATGCCTTCCATCATGCAACCGTCGCCGAGGAAGACATAAGTATGGTGGTTAACGATTTCGTGGCCGGGACGATTAAATTCATTTGCCAGCAATTTTTCCGCCAGGGCAAAACCTACCGCATTGGTAATGCCTTGACCCAGCGGACCTGTAGTAGTTTCTACACCAGCGGTGTAGCCATATTCAGGGTGCCCTGGCGTCTGGGAGTGTAGTTGGCGGAAGCGCTTCAACTCGTCAATCGGCAAGTCGTAACCGGTCAAATGCAGCAAAGCATAAATAAGCATCGAGCCATGGCCGTTGGAAAATACAAAACGGTCACGATCGGCCCATTTAGGGTTAGCCGGATTATGGCGCAAATTGTGAATCCACAGCGCTTCGGCGATTTCTGCCATGCCCATGGGAGCGCCCGGATGACCAGAGTTTGCTTTTTGAACCGCATCCATTGCCAAAGCGCGGATCGCTCCAGTTATGTCATTAAACTTGGGGGGGTGTACTTTACGCGCCGCAGCCATTTCTCACTAACCTCCTGAACATCTCTAAGAATAAATAAATTATTTTTGCAACAAACAACAAGCAGTTGGTAATTATGCCGCACTGCCCTGTTTAGGGCAACAGGAGAAAAAATAGACAAGGCCAGAGTTTGACCATCTGGAGTATTTCTGTTATATTTAACATATGGATAGCAATGAATTTAAACAATGGCTTGTCAAGCAAGGCGCTGAATTTCAGTCAGGCCAGGGGACCCACATCAAGGTATTTCTTAATGGCCGTCAATCGGTTTTGCCGATGCACGGCACGGAACTGAAAATCGGCACTATCGACTACATTAAAAAACAACTAGGGTTGAATTAGGGGACTTGCGATGTTTGAATACCCAGTGGAATTGATATCTGCCAAGGAAGGCGGATTTATCGTGACTTTTCCCGATGTGCCGGAAGCAATTACCCAAGGTGATGACAAGGACGAAGCACTGCAGCATGCCTGTGATGCGCTAGAAACCGCGCTTGGTTTCTATATCGGGGATCGTCGCCAACTGCCCTTGCCCTCTGTTGCAGCGGGGCGCCCCACTGTTACGCCCGATGCAATAGTAATTGCCAAGATGATTGCGAACTGGCTTTCTATAAATAAATAACCGAGGGTAAAGTTAAGAAATAGAATAGACATTTTGCTTAATGCAAAAAACTATTGGATATGACGAATTAGATTCAACGATCCAGTTTCGCTGTTGTTCGCATAGTATTGCTTCTCCGTTTTTCTGACATCACTTCAACCTCAAACCTCAATTCAACCGGCCACGCGCAATACAAGTCCCTTGAGATATGCACCTTCGGGGAAATTCAATAATATCGGGTGATCTGGCGCGGCTTGCAGTTTGCGTATGATGTGCGCATCCACTCCTGCGTCCAAGGCGGCGCCGGCAATAATTTTCTGGAACAGGTCGTCGTTTATGCCGCCGGAACAAGAATAGGTGGCGAGTATTCCTCCCGGCCTGAGCAGCTTGAAGCCTAGCAGGTTAATATCCTTGTAGCCGCGCGCGGCTTTTTCGGCGAAAGCGGCGGTAGGCGCAAATTTGGGTGGGTCGAGGATGATCAGGTCAAATTTGCGGTTCTGGTCACGCAGCTTGCGAAGTGCCAGGAACACGTCGATGCATTGCCATTCAGCGCGGCTGGCATCCAGCCCATTAAGTTCCACATTGCGCTGTGCCAGTTGCAGCGCTTCATTCGAAGAATCAATTGATAGCACTGATTTCGCGCCGCCGCGCAGTGCATACAGCGAGAACCCGCCGCTGTAGCAAAAGCAGTTCAGAACATCCTTGTCTTGCGCCAGGGTTCCAATCAGTTCGCGGTTGTCACGCTGGTCGAGATAGAAGCCCGTCTTCTGCCCGTGTGCTACATCCACGGCAAAGTACAGCCCGTGTTCAACAATGGTTAACGATTCAGGCAAGTTGCCATGGTGTACGTTATTGCGTTCCGGCAAGCCTTCCAATGCACGTGAATCAGAATCGGAACGCTCGTAAATACAAACCGGATTGCGCATCTCTTGCAGTATGTCTGCGCAAGTGTCGCGCCAGCGTTCCGCTCCCACGCTGCCAATCTGCATAACCAGCACATCGCCATATTGATCTACTATCAGTCCGGGCAAACCATCGGATTCGCCATGAATCAGGCGCAGGCCAGTGCTGTGTTGCGCCAATTTGAGATCTTTGCGCAATGCCAGTGCATGGGTGATTTTCGTGCGGAAAAAATCTGCATCGATGCCTTGCTCTGCGTCCCATGACCACACTCGCGCAGCAATTTGTGAATGTGCATTGTATGCGGCATGGGCGAGGAACGCGCCTTGTGTTGAGTATATCTGTACCGTGTCACCATCAATAGGCGAGCCTTCCACACGTTTAATTGCCCCGGAAAATACCCAGGGGTGACGGCGTAGAAGGGATTTCTCCCTTCCCTCATTAAGAATAATTTTATTCATGGGATTTTCTTTTTGGCTCGCGGATGCGCTGCATCGTAAATTTTACTGAGGTATTGAAAATCAAGATGAGTGTAAACCTGCGTAGTGGAAATGCTGGTATGGCCGAGCATTTCTTGCACTGCCCGCAGATCTCCACTGGATTGCAGCACATGTGAAGCGAACGAATGACGCAACAAGTGTGGGTGAACGCCACTGGTGATGCCCTGTTTGATGCCCCATCCTGACATGCGTAATTGCACCGCGCGCGCACCAATGCGGCTACCATTGCGATTAACGAACAGCGCTGTTTCATCCTGTTTGGCCAATTGTCCGCGTAGCGCCAGCCAAGCTTGCAGCGCGGAGATCGCATAACTGCCCAGCGGTACGATGCGTGTCTTGGTGCCTTTGCCGATAACGCGTACAGCCGCATCTGCAAAATCAAGCGCGACAGGATCGAGACTGACCAGCTCTGCCAAGCGCAGACCGGAAGAATAAAATAACTCAAACATCGCTTTGTCGCGCACCGTCAGAATGTCGCCGGCTGTAGGTAATTCCATCATGCGCACAGCTTCGTCCGGGGAAAGTGCATGCGGCAGATTGCGCGCCGATTTGGGCGCTCGCAGCCCGATGCACGGATTGTCTTTGAACTGGTGGTCACGTATCAAATACGAGTAAAAACTACGCCATGCCGACAGCATGCGCGCCAAACTCTTGCCGCCCAAACCGCCACCATGCAATTGGGCTATGAAACGGCGAATTTGATGATTTTTTAACTCGTTTAGTGGCGTAACACCCGCAAGCTTGAACAAACGGCAAATATCGCGGGAGTAATTTTCCGCAGTAAGGGGAGAGTAACGGCGCTCGTTGCGCAGATGGCCGAGAAATCCGTGCAGTGCATCTTGATTGGGAGTGGGTGTCTGCGCGGTACTATTTGACATCGTTTTATAGCGAGGGGCGTAGCGCGCTGCTCAAAATTTCCGCAATACGCTGCAGGAACAGCGTGCCCATGCCGGGATAGAAGCGTTGCGCATCCTCACTAGCCAGTATTAACATGCCGATGGATTGTTCATCTGCGCGCAGTGGTAAATAAGCAAACGAATGCAAATGAGCCGCGCTTTCGCCAAACCAGGCCAACGTTCCATGAAGAGCGTGATGAACACAGACGGGTTGCAGCTGCTGGTCAGCGAAGGCCAACACTTCCGAGCTGGGCGGCAATCCCTTCCAGATATGCAACACAACATGCGGCACGGCAAAAATTTCCCGCAAATTCTGCGTAATGACATCCTGCAAACTCATCAGGTCACGCACACCAAATAACGCCAGATTGAATTGATGCACTTTTTGCTGTAGTGCGTCATTGTCCTGAGCAAACGCTACCATCTCGTGCAGCTTTTTTTCCAGGCTTTTGTTTTGCTCACGCAAAGTCAGTAACTGCCGCTCACTTAATGAAATGGTGCGCCCGCTGTAAGGGTGGGGGATCGTGACGTCCGCTAACATATCAGCATGATCTTCAAAGAACTGTGGATTATTTTGTAAATATAGTGCGATATCTGCGGATTTCATGTCGTCCTCTTATAAATTTATTTCGCCTTCAAATACAGCAATCGCTGGCCCGGTCATAAATACCGGTGTGTCGTTTCCGGCCCAAGCTATGTTCAGTACCCCACCACGCGTGGCAACATTCACGCGTCCGTCCAACAAATCGCGACGGATGCCGGCTACCACTGCGGCGCACGCGCCAGTGCCGCAAGACAGGGTTTCACCAGTGCCGCGTTCATACACGCGCAATTTGATGTGATTACGATCCACTATCTGCATAAAGCCTGCATTCACTCGTTGCGGAAACTGTGGGTGATATTCAATGAGCGGCCCCTGCATGGCGACTGGTGCATGTTCCACATCATTCACCACCTGTAGCGCATGTGGATTGCCCATCGATAGTGCCGAAATCTGCACCGTCTCGCCCGCCACTTCCAGCGTTTGGATAATAGCATCGCCACTACCAAGGAACGGAATACGTGCCGCCTCGAAAATCGGCGCGCCCATATTTACCGTAACTTGACCATTGTCCTCAAGGCACGGTGCAATCAGGCCGCTTTTTGTTTCTACCACGATCTCCCGCTTGAGTGTCAGTTTTTGATCGTGCACAAAGCGCATAAAGCAGCGCGCGCCATTGCCGCATTGCTCCACCTCGTCGCCATCAGCATTGAAGATGCGATAACGAAAATCCGCATCGGGATGCTGTGCAACTTCCACTAGCAGGATTTGATCGCAGCCCACGCCAAAGTGCCTGTCAGCCAACAGGCGCAGCTGCTCCGGAGTAAGCTGAATGTGCTGGCGCACCCCATTAAGGACTACGAAATCATTACCGGCACCGTGCATCTTGGTGAATTTTAATATCATCTCTTCATCTCTGATAATTCCATGAGTATTTTTTGCTAAATAAATTTTATTAGCAAATGAGTCGCCAGAGCCAGCATCAGCACTGCGAAAAGTTTGCGCAATAGCCCAATCTTCATGCGATGTGCAGCTTTTGCGCCTAGCGGCGCGGTAATAACGCTGGCCAGCGTGACCCACAACAATGCCGGTAGATACACGAAACCCAGATTAGGCGAGGGTAGCATATGGAAACCAAGGCCCGTAACAATATAGCCTATTGTGCCACCTGCGGCGACCGGGAAGCCGATCGCCGCAGAGGTACCAATTGCATTGCGTAGCGGCACGTTGCACCAAATTAGAAACGGGACGACAACCGTGCCGCCGCCGATGGACACCAGGCTGCTGAGCCAGCCTGTGAACGTGCCCGTCAGCGTCATACCGGCCATACCGGGCAATTGACGTGAGGCTTGCGGGCGTAACTCAAACAGAATTTGAATTGCGGCAAAATACACGAACAAAGCAAAAAATATTCCCAGTCCACGTGGCGAAACAGATGCGGCGCATAAAGCGCCCAGCGCTGTTCCGAACAAAATGCCGGGAGTCATGGTGCGAACCACGGCCCAGTTCACCGCACCATGCTGGTGGTGTTTGCGCATGCTGGCGAGCGACGTGAACAGAATGGTTGCCATAGCGGTACCGAGCGCCAGATGCATGATATGGGGAGCGGGGAAGTCCTGCATTTTGAACAGCATCAACAAAACTGGTACCAGAATCGTTCCACCACCAATGCCGAACATTCCACTAAACAGCCCAACGAATGCGCCCAGCGCGAGGTAGGCGAGCGCCCATTCCATATTAGTCGCGTACCAGATGTTTCAGAATGAAGTTCCACTCGGCCGGATCAAGCGGTGTGATGGACAATCGATTGCCACGCTGCAAAATGCGCATGCCTTCCAATTGTGGATGGCGACGAAGCTCCGCCAATGAAATGTGTTCAATTTTCTTTACCCATTGCACATCTACATTAAACCACCGGGGCGTTTCCTGCGTGGCCTTGGGATCGAAATATTTGCTATTGCGTTTGAACTGAGTGGCATCTGGATAGGCGGTGCTGGAAACGCGTGCGATGCCCGCTATACCTGGCACAGCGCAATTGGAATGATAAAAAAGCACCGCGTCGCCTATGCACATCTGATCGCGCATGAAGTTACGCGCCTGATAGTTACGAACACCGTACCATGCCACGGTTTGGTCGGGCAGGTTAGCGAGGTCATCTATGCTGACGTCGCTCGGTTCAGATTTCATTAGCCAATAACGCACGTTATTCCATTTAGAATTCTAATAATCTGTCTGGCGCACCGATAAAAAAATGCGGCGTAAAGCCGCATTTTAAATAAAGATCCCCGCCTGTGCCGTTGACCCAATATCTTGAACCTGGGTTCAAGAGAGCCGTTTCCCTGTTACATCAGGTACATCCGCAAGGGATGCGCACAACAGTAACATCAAGGGTCGCGACTTAAGCAGAGCTTATTGGTTCAAAGAATTATGAGCCTGACGAGCACCGCAGGGAAAAACCTAAAACAACTCATCTTGTTCCGCAAGTACCGCGTCGATGGTTGCCTCCATATTGTTCGTTCTACGCTTAAACTGACTCATATCAAAACCAGTGCCGAGACGTGTGGTTAGTAGTTCATGAGCAATATTCAAGGCAGCCATGATTGCGATGCGCTCGGTCGTGGCAACCTTGCCGATATCGCGAATCTCGTGCATTTTCTTATCCAGATAAGCGACCGCATCAAGCAGTTCCGGGCGTTCTGCTTCCGAACAGACGACGCGGAATTCCTGTTCAAAGATTGTGACATCAAGCGATTTTGCACTTTCTCTGCACATGATTATTCTTCAGGTAATTGCGCCAGCAGTCGTTCCAGGCGCGCCTTGACAGAGTCAATCTTATCGTGGCTTTGACGACCTTGACTCAGCGCTTGAGCCAACTCTTGACGCAGGTGATGGTTTTCTTCGCGCAGATGTTTAGTCAAATGCACCAATCGAGCCAACTTGCTTTCCAATGAGTCCAATTCTGCTTGCATGAAGCGAACTATAGTTTAAAGAAACCTGACCCGTCAAATGAGTAACCAAAATAATTTTTAGTTCTACCGCCAACGGTCTGTTTAATGTGCTCGCTCCTCAGCTCAACCTATTATTCTCTCCCCACCGCTTCACTAACCTATGCTCAACACCCAAGTGATCAAGTATCTTTGCCACCACAAAATCCACCAAGTCCTGCACACTTTGTGGATGATAGTAAAAGCCCGGATTGGGCGGCAGGATGACCGCACCGGCACGACTCAGCTTGAGCATGTTTTCCAGATGGATGGCGGAAAACGGTGATTCGCGCGGCACTAATATCAGGGGGCGTTTTTCCTTGAGCATGACATCGGCTGCACGGGTGATGAGGTCATCGCTTAGCCCCATCGCCACCGCCGCCAGCGTACCCATAGTGCAGGGGCAAATTACCATCGCGTCGCCAGGGTTAGAACCAGAAGCCATAGGTGCGAACCAGTCGTCGCGCCCGAACACGCGCAGTTCGCCGCTCATTTTGCCAAATCGTTCCACCAGGAATTTTTCCGCATCTTGCGGACGGTTGGGTAACACGAAATCCAACTCCTGTTTGGCGACTATTTGTGCCGCTTGCGAATAAACCAGGTGCACGCGCTGACCGCTTTGGAGCAGGCACTCAAGCAGTCGCATGGCGTAGGGTAAGCCGGATGCGCCAGTTAGGGCGAGTACGATAGTTTTCATATGCTTTTCAACCAGTCAATTTTGGTGCTTCGAACCCTGTGTGTGGTCGATCCAGATAGTGTGCCGCGATCAGGCCATTTACTGTGCCAAACAGCAGTGCTGCCGTAGCAAAGATTATACAAAAATCAATCAGTGTTACCGAGTTCGCGGTGGCGCAGCAACACTTGCTGTTGCAATTTAAAATAAGACGCAAGCTTTTCCACCAAGTACACCGAGCGATGTTGGCCACCTGTGCAACCGATGGCGACGGTGAGATAGCTGCGGTTATCAGCGATGAAGCAGGGCAGCCACTTCTCGACAAAACTGCGGATGTCTTCGCACATATCTTGTACATTTTGGTTGCATTCGAGAAACTCAATTACCGCCGCATCGCGTCCGGTTAGTGGCCGCAGCACGGGATCGTAATGTGGGTTGGGAAGGCAGCGCACGTCGAACACCAAGTCGGCATCAAGCGGAACACCATTCTTGAAACCAAACGATTGGAACAACAGGGTAATGCGTGCGCGGTCAACACCTTTGAAATCTTTGACCCAGGCACGCAAGGCATTGGCGCCGAGCTCGCTGGTATCAATACGATGGCCGATGTTGCTGATCTCGGCCAGCATTTCGCGCTCGAGTTGCACGCATTCAGGCAGGGTAAGCCCTTCATTGGTCTGCGCCGAAGGTAGTGTATTACGCAGCGGATGGCAGCGACGCGTTTCGGAAAAGCGTTTCACCAGCGTGTCGGTCTGCGCGTCAAGGAAGAGCAAGTGCACATCTATACCCTGTTGCTTGAGTCGTTCAATATAGTGCGGCAGTTGTTTCACGCTGTCGCCACTACGCACGTCTATGCTGACCGCAATGCTTGTGTTACCGGTCTGACGCAGATTTTCCATGAGGACAGGCAACAACGCAGCGGGCAGATTGTCCACACAATAGTAGCCGCTGTCTTCCAGCGCCTTGAGCGCCACGCTTTTTCCTGAGCCAGAGAGGCCGCTGATCAGAAATAATTGCATGATTTATTGTTCCTGCATTTGCTGCTCGTGACGACTGATAAATTCTTGCATGCTGTCGATACCACGTTGCTGTAGTACAAAATTTCGTGCTGCCGCTTCTACCAGCACCGCAAGGTTGCGCCCGGCCATGACCGGGATGCTCACCGTGGTAATCTTCACGCCAAGGATTTCCTGATGACTGGCCACTAGCGGCAAGCGTTCCAGATGGGACAGGTCGCCGCGTTGAGGGCGCTGCAGATGTACGATGAGTTTTAAACTTTTTTTGCGCCGCACTGCGGTCTCGCCAAACATGGTGCGAATATTAAGCACACCCAGCCCCCGCACTTCGAGGAAATCACGCAATAGCTCCGGGCAGCGCCCTTCCAGCGTTTCCGGAGAAATACGGTATAGCTCGGTGATATCGTCCGCCACCAAACCATTGCCGCGCGTGATAAGCTCCAGTCCCAGTTCACTCTTGCCTATTCCGCTGTCACCCGTCACCAGCACCCCCACCCCCAGCACATCGAGAAACACGCCGTGGCGCGTGGTCGATTCCGCCAGCGCTTTGACAATGTAATGACGCACCAGCCACATCAAATGTACGCTGGGCAGAGGAGAGCGAAACAGCGGTGTATGTGTGCGGTTAGCGTAAGCGATCAACTCCTGCGGGATCTTCTCCGTGCCGGCCACGATCAGGCATAGCGTACCGCCGCGCTCAAGCTCCGTCAGCGCCTCTGTGAACGCGGCGGACGAAAGCCCTTGAAGATGGTCGACTTCGATTTCACTCAATACCTGCACCCAATTCGGGTGGATCATATTGAGGTGACCAATCAAACCTTTGTTAGAGGCGCTGACTAAATCACTATCCAGTATTTTCGCAGCACCATTCGCTCCGGCGACCCAGCTCAATGCAAGCTGCTCCTGTTTGTCCTCGAACAGCTGTTGGATGTTGACCTGTGCCATTATCGTTACATCACCCAGTCAGTAAATGCTTGATGAATTACCGCTGCATCATTGCTATTCTGTAATTGTTCGCGGAAGGTTTTATCACTGAACATTTGCGCCAGTTCGCCAAGTAGTTGCAGGTGCAGATCGGTGGCCCGTTCCGGCACCAGCAACACGAAAATCAGGTTAACCGGTTGACCATCAGGTGCGTCGAACGGAATTAATGCCTGTGTCTTGACGAAAGCGGCAGTCGCATCTCGCAGGCTCTTGATACGGCCGTGCGGGATAGCAACGCTGTGTCCCAGACCAGTCGAGCCGAGCTTCTCGCGCTCAAAAAGGCTATCGAATACTTGGCTACGTGCTATTTTCTGAGTGTTTTCAAATAGCACCCCCACTCTTTCGAAAACCCGTTTTTTACTGGTGGAATCGGCGTCCAATATGACGTTCTCAAGGGGCAGCACTTTACTGATCAGGTTCATAATTCAAGCACATCAAAAAAGGAAGGGGCAACCGTAAGCCGCCCGGCTATCATTCTTGCTCCACTGCAGGGGGATTGCCGGATTCATCATGGCGACGAGCGGCATTTTTTTCTTTATGTTTGATAATTTGGCGATCGAGTTTGTCGATCAGATTATCAATCGCTACATATAAGTTCGTGTCATCACATTCCACAAAAATCGTCTTGCCGCTCAGGTGGACGTTAGCCTCGGCCTTTTGTTTCAGTTTTTCCACCGAAAGGACGACATTGACATCAATCATGTTGTCGAAGTGACGTTCGATTTTGTCGAGTTTGCTCACCACGTGTTCACGAATGGCGGGGGTGATTTCCAAGTGGTGTCCGCTGAGATTGAGGTTCATGGCCTGCTCCTTATGGTTAGAGTGATTTACGAAGATTAACTGGGAGGATATTCAACAATTCCCGGTATTTTGCCACGGTACGCCGGGCAACCAATATGCCCTGCTGTGCCAGGATTCCAGACATGCGGCTGTCGGTTAGGGGATGACGTGCATCTTCCTGGTTAACAAACTGCTTGATGAGTGCGCGGATCGCCGTGGAGGCACACGTACCGCCACTTTCTGTCGCGATTCCGCTACAGAAAAAATACTTGAGTTCATAGATGCCACGCGGGGTGAGCATGAATTTTTGCGTAGTCACGCGGGAGATGGTGGATTCATGCAGATCAAGCTGTTCTGCGATTTCGCGCAGTACCAGCGGACGCATGGCGGTTTCGCCGTGCTCGAAAAAATTGCGTTGGCGATCAACAATTGTTTGCGACACACGCAAAATAGTATCGAAACGCTGTTGTAGGTTTTTGATGAACCAGCGCGCTTCCTGTAATTGCCCGGCCAGTTGCTGCGCGTTTTTTTCATTGCCCTGCTGCAAAATATCGGCATACATTTGGTTAACGCGAAGGCGCGGCATAGCGCCCTGATTCAGGCGTACATGCCATTTTCCATGGCGGCACTCTACCACCACGTCAGGAACCACATAATCTGCGGCTCGCTGTTCATATTCAGCGCCAGGTCTTGGTTGCAGATGGGTGATGAGTGATTGCACGATGCGCAATGCGTCATCATCACAACGAAGAACTTTCTTCAGCTTGGCAAAATCGTGCGCGCCCAGCAGGTTGAGGTGATGCGTCACCAAGCGCAGCGCCAGATCACGGCATGGGGTATTTTCCGGGAGTGCTTTGAGTTGTAGAGCCAGGCATTCGCTTAAGGTACGTGCAGCGATACCTGGCTGATCCAGATGCTGCAATTGCACCAGTGCAGTTTCCAAGTCATCCAAGGTTATGTCGAGTTGTTCTGGCAGCATTTCGACAATTTCTTCCAGCGGCTGCGCCAGGTAACCGTTGGCATCCAATGCGTCGATCAACAGACCGATAATTTTTCGGTCGCGCTCATCATGCTGGCTCATATTTAGTTGCCAGATGAGATGTTCGCGCAGGCTGGGAGTATCTGCCACAACTTCGGCACGCGCTTCTTTTTCATCATCCGGCCCGCTTGCTGTGGAAAAAGAAGATTCATTCCAGTCTTCTTTTATCCATTCTTCATCGGCCTGATGTGGCACTTCATCTTTTACTTCGGTAGTATTTAGAGAGGCGGTAGAGGCAGCATCTCCATGCGCATAGGGCTGCGTAGCGTCTTCATCTTCACGTTCGAGCAATGGATTTTCGTCCAGCAAGCGTGCCACCTCCTGGTTGACATCCAGCGTGGAGAGTTGCAACAGGCGTATGGCTTGCTGTAACTGGGGGGTAAGCGTCAGTTGCTGGGATTGCTTAAGTTGTAATGTGGGTTTCATTACGCAATATACGGACAAGAGTGGCGCATAGAGTGCATCTACAGTTTGAAATGCTCGCCTAGATATACTTTTCTCACGCCTTCATTATAAATGATTTCGTCAGGCTTGCCTTCCGCCATGACCGACCCGGCGTTAATAATATAGGCGCGGTCACAGATTCCCAATGTTTCGCGAACATTATGGTCAGTAATCAACACGCCAATGTCACGTTCTTTAAGAAAACGAATGATTTTTTGAATGTCGAGCACGGCAATCGGATCCACCCCTGCAAATGGTTCATCCAGCAGAATGAAGCGCGGATTGGTGGCCAGCGCACGAGCAATTTCGACACGTCGTCGCTCGCCCCCGGACAGGCTGATAGCTGGATTGTTACGTATATGAGTAATATGCAGATCCTCCATCAACTCATCCTGCCGTGCTTGAATTTCATCGTTACTGTAATCTTGCAATTCCAGCACAGCCTGAATATTTTGCGCGACCGTTAAGCGGCGAAAAATAGAGGCTTCCTGTGGCAGATAACCCAACCCCAAACGTGCACGGCGATGGATGGGGAGGTGGGTAATGTTCTGTCCATCGATGAAAATGTCACCTCCGTCCGCAGCTACCAGCCCGACAATCATGTAGAAGCAGGTGGTCTTTCCGGCACCGTTAGGGCCAAGCAGCCCGACCACCTCGCCGCTCTGTACCGACAGGGAAACATCCTGCACTACGGTGCGGGAACGATAGCGCTTTTTCAGTGCAACGGCACGCAACTCGCTCATTGACGTTCGTTAGGCTTGGTTAACGTCGCTGTCGGCTTGATGGGCAGGGGTTCGCCGACTGCAGAGCGCTTGTTTTTAGGTTGGATGACAGCGCGCACGCGCCCCTTGTTGGGGGCTCCGTTCACCTGAAATATTTCAGTTTTTGAGTTATAGGTAATATGTTCCCCACGCACTTCATCCTGATCCTGCTTCATGCGCGCCTGACCGAAAAAGTCTATAACTGAAGTCTTGGTGTCATATTCAATGCGCTCGCCATACCCCTCCACATATCCGTCAACATTATCGCGCTTCTGACGAAAACTGGCGAGCTGTCCGGTTGCCGTACCGTGCTTGAATCCTTCCTTATCCTGTACCACTACAATTTTATCGGCGTTAACGATCATCGTGCCCTGAGTGAGCTGCACCTTACCTTCAAAGACACTGATTTGTTTGAAATCATCAATGCTGAGTTTGTTTGCTTCCAAATGCATTGGCTTATCACGGTCAGCAAGTTCCGCCTGGCTGATTGGCATATGGCATACAAGCCCTATGCAGAGCAGCGTGGTGTATTTATTTATTCTCGGGCACATATTCACTGTTAACTTGCGCAAGCAATTTTACTATGCGCGCTTTATTATCAAATTGCATACCTACTGCATGCACAATGTTGCGTCCATCAATCATGGTTACAGGTTGGTCTGTTTCGGCCCAGCCACGGTCAGGAATAACATGCAGATAAGTAGTGGCGAATGTAATTTCCCTTTGCGTGGCACTGGCAGACCGCACGACTTTTACATCGTCGCGTAAAAATATTTCCTCACCCTTGCCTGAAACCATTCCATTATTCGCACTAGTATGCATGGGCGGTTGGTCTGGATCAAAACTGGTAAGTTCGGGGGCTTCCAGGTACGTGCTATCGTTGTCCGGGTAATGCAGCATTTTTTTTGCAGCCATCACGAAGCGCGGTTTGCCCTGCTCATTATGTGTGGTAGCGACAAATTTATTAACGATAAAATCCGGGTCATGGCGCTTGCTGCTGTCGGGCATGATCGGCAGCGGCTGCACTTGCTGATTCAGCCAATAAGTCGCTGCCAGCAGCAGCAGCAGCAATAGCAATAGCATCGGTAATCCGGCGAGCCAAGCGCGCAAACGATCAATGACGAGTGAATGATTCATGCCAGATAAGGCGCGAGTTGCGCATCCAGTGTGCCTTGCGCCGACATCAGCAATTCACATGCTTCACGCACCGCGCCATGGCCGCCATCACGCTCGGTGACATAGTGAGCGCGGTCGCGCACTACTTTTGGCGCATTCGGCACGCTGATAGCCAACCCGACACGAAGCATTACCGGCAGATCCATCACGTCGTCACCCATAAAAGCGACGGCATCCAATGGCAGTTTAAGTTGAGCAAGCATTTTTTGCATACTGGCGAGTTTGTCGTGAACGCCTTGATGCAGGTGCGAGATGCCGAGATGGTGCGCGCGTAGCTCCACGCAGCGGGAGGTGCGACCAGTAATGATGGCCAGCTCCACACCGGATGCTTTGAGCATTTTCAAGCCATGTCCGTCAAGCGAATTGAAGCGCTTGAATTCTTCACCCGAGTCGGTCAAATAGAGGCCACCATCTGTCATGATGCCGTCCACATCAAAGGCGATGAGGCGAATGGATTGCGCTTGACTTAACGACATCAAATTACTTTCGCACGCAGCAGATCATGCATATTCAGAGCGCCTACCAGCTTATTGTTTGAATCTATCACCAGCATCTGGCTGATGTTATGTTGTTCCATGATCTGTACCGCCTCGACTGCCAGTGCATCCGGCATAATACTGCGCGGATTGCGCGACATGACGGAGCTGATTGTAGTGGTGGTGAAATCAACTCGCTTTTCCAACGTGCGGCGTAAATCTCCATCAGTATAAATGCCCAGTACCTGCCCAGCATCATCTACGATGGCGGTCATGCCTAACCCTTTGCGCGAGATTTCCAGCACTGCCTCAGCCAGCGTTGCATTTTGATTCACAGCAGGAATCCCCTTGCCGGAATGCATAATGTCGCGCACATGGGTAAGCAGGCGGCGGCCCAGGCTTCCACCGGGATGCGAACGAGCAAAATCTTCCTCCCTGAACCCCTTTGCATCCAGCAGCGCCACGGCCAGTGCATCGCCCAATGCCAGCGCTGCCGTGGTGCTGGCGGTGGGAGCAAGCCCCAGCGGACAAGCCTCCTTGTCCACCGCAGCATCGAGATGCGCGTCCGACGCCACGGCCAAGCTGGATCGCGGATTGCCTGTCAGGCTAATCAGCCGCGCCCCCTGACGCTTGATGACTGGCACTATAGTCAATAATTCCTGGCTTTCTCCGGAATATGACAACGCAATAAACACATCTTTAGCGGTGATCATGCCTAAGTCGCCGTGGCTCGCTTCGGCGGGATGTACGAAATACGCTGGGGTGCCCGTGCTGGACAGTGTAGCGGCGATCTTGCGTGCAATATGGCCGGACTTACCCATGCCGCTTACAATCACGCGGCCTTCGCAGGCTAAAATGATATTTAATGCCTGCAGAAAATTTTCATCAATGCGTTGCGTAAGTGCCAATACGGCTGAAGCTTCAATGTGTAATACTTCGCGAGCTAAATCAAGTGCGCGCGAGGTAGCGAAGATGGCTTTGTTCATGGTGACGAATTATAACAGTGCCATTCGGGTGTAGTGCACTTTTGAAAGATCGGGATGGGCGTGAATAACATCTCTGTTATACGCTCCAACGCAATCTGAAAGGCGTTGTATTTGAAATTCCCACTGCACTTCAGGGCACCTCTAAAAATCCAATTTTCGTCACAATACGGCGTTACTCGAAAAAAATTATCGCTTACATATCAACTATATGCTGCGCTCAAATTTTTTACACGTGCCTTGTCTTGCCTAGAAACTTGAATTTTTAGAGGCGCCCTTCCATTGGGACTTCTGCGGCGCCTTACTCTCAACGAGTTCACGATCCCATTCTGAACCGGGCGGACTGCGCATGTGCATGCAAGCCCTCACCGAGGGCCAACTCTGCTGCAATTTCGCCCAGCATCCCTGCGCCTTGCTCGGATACTTGAATCAAGCTGCTGCGTTTCTGAAAGTCATACACCCCCAGCGGGGAAGAAAAACGTGCCGTGCCGGAAGTTGGCAGGACGTGATTGGGGCCGGCGCAATAATCACCGAGCGACTCGGAAGTGTAACGACCCAGGAAAATTGCCCCGGCATGCTTGATTTTTTTCAGCCATTGCTGAGGATTGTCCACTGAAAGCTCAAGATGCTCAGGTGCTATGCGGTTACTGATAACACAAGCCTCATCCAAATCAGCCACTTCAATCAAGGCACCGCGGTTCTCTAATGCGGTGCGTATGATGTCGCAGCGCGGCATCTGCGCCAGCAGGCGATCTGCACTTTGCGCCACGGCTGTAGCAAAAGCGGCATCCGGGGTCAGCAGGATGGCCTGCGCTAATTCATCGTGCTCTGCTTGAGAAAACAGATCCATCGCAATCCAGTCCGGATCGGTTTGTCCATCGCAGATCACCAGAATCTCTGATGGCCCGGCCACCATATCAATGCCCACTACGCCGAATACGCGGCGCTTGGCGGCGGCCACGTAAGCGTTGCCGGGGCCGACGATTTTATCTACTCGCGGCACGGTTGCCGTGCCATAAGCCAGCGCAGCAATCGCTTGCGCCCCGCCAATGGTGAACACCCGATCCACTCCAGCCAGATGGGCTGCCGCCAGCACCAGCGCGTTTCGCACGCCGTCCGGGGTCGGCACTACCATAATGAGTTCGCCCACGCCGGCCACTTTTGCTGGTAGCGCATTCATCAACACTGAAGAGGGGTAGGCAGCTTTGCCGCCCGGTACATACAGACCAACCCGATCCAATGGCGTAATCTGCTGACCGAGCAGGGTGCCGTCCGTCTCGGTATAACTCCATGAAACTTGCAACTGCTTTTGATGGTAAGCGGTAACGCGCTGTGCGGCCTGCTCCAGAGCGGCGCGCTGTGCGGCGGGCAATCCCTCGAAAGCGGCACGCAAGGCAGCAGGCGGCAGTTCCAGTGCAGCGCTATCATGTACCTCCATGCGATCGAAGCGCCGAGTGTATTCGAGCAGGGCCACATCGCCACGGCTGCGCACATCCGCCAGAATAGCCGCCACAGTCGCGTCCAGCTGGTCATCCTGAGTCGCCTCGAAAGCCAGCAGCCGGTCCAGTTGCGTATTGAAATCTGGCTGCCGCGTGGAAAACCGTCTGATGTTCATTGAACTACCGCCGAGGCAAACGCGTCCAGCATAGGCTGAATAGCCGCATGTTTGAGTTTAAGTGAGGCCTGATTCACCACCAAACGCGAGGAAATTGCAGAGATCTCTTCTACCGCCTTGAGGTGATTGGCCTTGAGTGTGTTGCCGCTGCTGACCAAGTCCACGATTGCATCTGACAAACCGACCAGTGGAGCCAGCTCCATCGAACCATACAATTTAATCAAATCCACATGCACGCCTTTAGCTGCAAAATGCTCGCGCGCAGTCTGCAAGTATTTGGTCGCCACGCGCAGGCGAGCGCCCTGACGCACTGCCGATTCATAATCAAAATCGTTCCTTACTGCCACCATCATGCGGCAACGCGCAATGTTCAAATCCAGCGGTTGATACAAGCCGATGCCGCCATGCTCGTCCAGCACATCCTTGCCCGCAATCCCCAAATCAGCAGCGCCGTATTGCACATAGGTCGGCACATCGGAAGCACGCACGATAATAAGACGTACGTCGGCACGATTGGTGGATAAAATCAACTTGCGCGTAGGCTCCGGGGCTTCCAGCGGCGTGATGCCCGCCGCCTGCAACAACGGCAAGGTCTCTTCAAAAATGCGCCCTTTGGATAAGGCGATGGTAATCATGGGGGTATCTTTCATTTAATTGATGCGAAATATGTTCGCTCCGAGTTGCGACAGTTTTATTTCTATATGTTCATAACCACGGTCCAGATGGTAAATGCGATCAATCACGGTTTCACCCTGCGCCACCAATCCGGCAATAACCAGGCAAGCCGATGCACGTAAGTCCGTTGCCATCACCGTTGCGCCTTGCAGATGATCAACCCCGTGAACCAGGGCAGTATTCCCTTCCACGTCTATCCTTGCACCGAGACGGCGCAATTCTTGCACATGCATAAAACGATTTTCAAAGATCGTTTCCACTACCATCGCGCTGCTATCGGCAATCACATTCAGCGCCATAAATTGTGCTTGCATGTCCGTAGGGAATGCTGGATACGGCGCAGTCCGCACGTTCACCGATATGGGCCGACCCATCATGTTCAACTGGATACTCTCGCTATCGCTACGGATGTGCGCGCCGGCTTCAACAAGTTTTTCCAGTACGGAATCGAGGATATCCGCTCGTGTATCGCGCAACACAATGCTACCACCCGTTGCTGCTGCCGCCACTAGAAAAGTCCCACTCTCGATACGATCCGGCATGATGCGATGGGCGGCACCGTGCAATCTGTCCACACCCGTTATGACAATCGTGTGGCTGCCGGCTCCCTCTATTTTCGCACCCATTGCAATCAGGCAATGCGCCAAATCCACCACCTCCGGTTCGCGCGCAGCATTTTCCAGCACCGTTATTCCTTCTGCCAAAGCAGCAGCCATCATCAGATTTTCTGTGCTGGTGACACTGACGATGTCGAATAAAATTCGTGCGCCCTTGAGGCGTTTTGCCTGTGCATGAATGTAGCCATGTTCAATGAAAACTGTAGCGCCCATTGCCTGCAAACCCTTGATGTGAATATCGACGGGACGCGAACCGATGGCGCAACCACCCGGCATGGATACGCGCGCCTCACCGAAGCGCGCCACCAGAGGACCTAACACTAGCACTGAAGCACGCATGGTCTTTACCATGTCATAAGGCGCTTCCAGCTTATCCACTTGCGCACCGTGCAAAGCCATCTCGTCACCTTGTACAGCAGCCTTCACGCCCATCTGCTCCAACAATTTACGCATGGTTGCGACATCGTGCAAATCCGGCATGTTGCTTAACTGCAAGACATCACTTGTCAGCAAGCTGGCGCACATAATGGGCAACGCCGCGTTCTTGGCACCGGAAATACGCACTTCGCCGCGCAATGGAATGCCGCCTTGTACAACTAATTTTTGCATGTTGGTATCTTTAAAAAACTCGATTTCATCTTAATCTCAGTAGCGCAATTTATATCCGGACTTTAACAACCCCAAAGACAACAGCGTCAGACCAAGCATACACCCGCCCGCCACCATCAAACTTGCCCAGGGAGAAACGTCCGACACGCCGAAAAATCCATAACGAAAGCCATCTATCATATAAAAAAATGGGTTAAAGCGCGACAACGCCTGCCAAAAAGGCGGCAGCGAGTGAATGGAATAGAATACGCCGGACAAAAAAGTCAACGGCATGATAATGAAATTCTGGAACCCTGCGAGTTGATCGAATTTTTCTGCCCACATCCCGGCCACCACCCCCAGTGAGCCAAGCATCGCGCTACCCAGAACGGCGAACAATATAATCCAGATTGGAAACAACAACGGCGGCTGGGCAAACCACAGTGCGGCCAAATATACGCCTATGCCGACCACCAAGCCGCGCAGCATGGAAGCGAGCACATATGCCGCAAAGAATTCCCAATAGGCAATCGGCGCCAGCAGCACGAACACGATATTGCCAGTAATCTTGGACTGAATCAGGCTGGAAGAGCTGTTGGCAAAAGCGTTCTGCAACATTGCCATCATCATCAGTCCCGGGACAAGGAAGGCAGTGTAATGCACCCCCAGATACACCTCGACATGCTGTGCCAGCACATGCGAAAAAATCAGCAGATAGAGCAATGCGGTCAACACTGGAGCCAGCACGGTCTGGAAGCCCACCTTCCACACCCGGAATACCTCCTTGTAGAGCAGGCTGTAAAAACTCAACGCCCGCCTCACTGCACGGTCCGCCCCACCAAACGCAGGAAGACTTCTTCCAAATCAGGCTGCTGCAAGGTCATCTCCTGCACCGCAACTCCAGCCAAACGCAGTTCCGCCAGCATAGACTCCAATGCTTGATAGGATGGCAATGTCAGCAGGTAATCACCATCCGTCTGTTCGACCACTTGCGGCAGCAATGTGGCCGGCAAATCACCCGCAAGCTTCAGCCGGACGCGACAACCGGCCAGGCTGCTAAGTAGATTTTGTGTGCTATCCAGCGCGACAATCCGGCCGTGTTTGAGCATGGCAATTCGTGTGCATAAGGCTTCCGCTTCTTCCAGATAATGGGTCGTTAACAGAATGGTGTGCCCATCGCGGTTTAGCTGCTGAATGAAGCGCCATAACGATTGACGCAACTCCACGTCCACCCCGGCCGTCGGTTCATCCAACACGATAACTGGCGGCTTATGCACCAGAGCCTGCGCCACCAACACACGGCGCTTCATCCCACCGGACAGGCGGCGCATATTGGTATCGGCCTTATCGGTCAAATCCAAGTGGTGCATCACCTCATCGATCCAGGTGTCGTTACGACGGAATCCAAAAAAGCCGGACTGTAAACGCAACGTTTCGCGCACTGTGAAAAAAGGATCAAACGCCAACTCTTGCGGCACCACACCCAACAGGCGACGACTAGCGCGATATTGCTTGACTACATCGTGCCCCAGTACGGACAGCTGCCCATCATCTGGCAATGCAAGTCCGGCCAGCAGGTTAATCAGAGTGGTTTTGCCCGCACCGTTGGGGCCAAGCAAACCGAAAAACTCGCCCTGCTCGATACGCAAATCCACGCCATCCAGCGCTTGTAATTGGCCATAGCGCTTGCGTGCTTGGCGCACATCAATGGCAGGTGGAATCAAATTGAATAACTCAAGACTGAGCGGAATCGTTACCGCATAACGGCAGCATGTCCACAACGCCATACAAACGGGCCAAACTTAACAAATTCTCGGGAACATGAGCGAAACACAGTTTCACACTGCTACGCTGCGCCTCGCGTAGCCAAGCCAGCATCAAGCTGACTGCGGCAGAATCCACCGTCTCTACCTGGGCCAGGTCAATCACCAGCGGTGTTTCACCAGCGGCCTGCAAGCCATTTTTGAACAAGGGTGTAACCGTTGCAATGGTCAGATGGCTCGGTACTTGCACACGGCCTTCGTCACGGCTGATCACTTGGACGCTGCCTTAGGCAGTATTGTGCCGGTCTTTGCCTGGTTATTATCCACAAGCGTTTGAATCAATCCATCAATGCCATTCTTTTGAATCTCCTCGGCAAAGGTACCGCGATAGTTGGTTACCAAACTCACGCCTTCGATCGACAGGTCGTATACCTTCCAGCCATTAGCCGTCTTTTCCATATCATAATTTACAGGCAGAGGTGGTTTGCCTTTGTTAAGAATTAAAGTTTTCACAGTCACTTCAGTGGCATCATTTGTCATTTTTAGCGGCTTCACTTCCACCCCCTGATCCTTGTAGGTAGTGAATGCGGTGGTGTAGGTGCGTACCAGCAAATTGCGAAACTCAATTTCCAGGTTTTTCTTCTGCTCCGGCGTAGCATTACGCCAGTTCTTGCCTACGGCGAGCCTGGTCATATGCGTAAAATTAAAATGTGGCAGCACCTTTGCATCCACCAGCTCAGTAACTTTTTTCTTGTTACCGGTCTGAATATCCTTGTCCTGCTTAACGATGGCAAGGACTTCATCCACCGTATTTTTAATTAGCGCTTCCGGTTCTGGCATATTCGCCCGCACGCCCAGTGACACACACGCCAGCAATACCCCCACCCACAATGCAATTATTTTTTTCATATTTATATCTATCCGTACGTTATTTATTAGGCTGCTTGGAGTCTTCAGCCTTGCTATATAAGAACCTGCTGATTAAATCCTCCAGCACCACGGCAGACTGAGTTTTCTTGATTTCGTCGCCAGCCTTCAGAAATGCTTCATCGCCACCCGGAATCAGGCCGATGTACTGTTCGCCTAACAATCCCGAAGTCAGGATATTGGCGAAGGTATCTTTGGGGAACTTGTAGCGCTTGTCTATCGTCATCGTCACTTTAGCTTCATAGCGCTCGGGATCGAGGCTGATCTGCGCCACCCGTCCAACGAGTACTCCAGAACTTTTGATGGATGCCTGGGACTTTAGTCCACCGATGTTGGAAAAATGAGCCTGCAACTGATATGTCTCGGACATATTGTATGTACTCAAATTCCCCACCTTGAGCGCAAGCACTGCCAATGCCCCCAAGCCTGCCACGACAAATATGCCGACCCATAAATCCAGCGTGGTGCGTTTCATACTACTCCCCTTGAAACATGAATGCGGTCAAAATAAAATCCAAAAACAAAATGGTCAACGACGACTCGACTACTGTACGCGTGGTTGCACCGGACACCCCTTCTGCGGTGGGTGGTGCATCATAGCCTTCGAACAATGCTATGGCAGTCACTGCCACTCCAAACACGAAGCTCTTAATCATGCCGTTCACGATGTCGTGCTGGAAATCCACCCCAGCCTGCATTTGCGACCAGAACGAACCTTCATCCACGCCGATCAGCACCACCCCCACCACATATCCACCAAATACGCCCATGGCGGAAAATAACGCCGACAGCAGCGGCATAGAGATAACCCCAGCCCAAAAACGAGGTGCCACCACGCGCGCCAACGGGTTGATTGCCATCATCTCCATCGCGGAAATCTGTTCGGTGGCCTTCATCAAACCAATCTCTGCCGTCATCGCCGAACCAGCGCGACTCGCAAACAGCAGGGCAGCCAACACCGGCCCCAATTCGCGTACCAGGCTTAGCGCTACAAGTGATCCCAGTGCAGATTCAGCGCCGTAGCGTTTGAGTGTCTCATAGCCCTGCAACCCCAACACCATGCCGACAAACGTGCCGGCCACCAAAATTATAATAAGCGACATCACCCCACTGGAGAACAGCTCCTTGATGGTCAAGTGAAAGCGCCGGAAGCTGGTTCCGGAATAAAACAGGATCATCATGAAGAAGCGGGAGGCATATCCAATACGCCATACCGCACTCACAATACGATGTCCCAAGGACCTTAGATTTTCAACGATCATCATCGCTCGGGCCGCAAATTCAAATCCTGCCTATAGTCGCCGCAGGGATAATGGAAGGGAACCGGACCATCCATTTCGCCATGCACGAATTGATGCACGAACGGCTTATCGGAAGAGCTGATTTCAGCCGGAGTCCCCTCCGCAACCACCACCCCATCGGCAATAAAATAAATATAGTCAACGATCTTGAGCGATTCCTGCACGTCATGCGTGACCACTACCGAAGTCGCGCCCAGCGCATCGTTCAGGCGACGAATCAGATTACCCACCACGGTAAGTGAGATGGGATCCAGTCCGGCAAACGGCTCGTCGTACATTATCAACATCGGATCCAGCGCCACCGTACGCGCCAGCGCCACGCGCCGCGCCATGCCACCTGAAAGCTCCGCAGGCATCAAATTATGCGTGCCGCGCAAGCCAACCGCATGCAGCTTCATCAGCACTAAATCCCGGATGATCTCTTCCGGCAAATCAGTATGCTCACGCATCTGAAACGCCACATTGTCATACACGGACATATCCGTGAATAACGCCCCAAACTGGAACAGCATGCCCATCCGGCGGCGCATGTCATACAAACCTTTATGATCAAGCTCATGTATCACCTGCCCATCTACTTTCACATAGCCGCTGCTTGGCTTGAGCGCACCACCGATAAGCTGCAGCAATGTAGTCTTGCCGCAGCCGCTGCCGCCCATAACCGCAATCACCTTGCCCTTGGGGAAAGTGAGATTGACACCTTTTAGTATGGGGCGGCTGTCATAGGCAAAATTGACGTCGCGAATTTCGACCAGCGCTTGAGATGACACGTATTAACACCTTGATTGTCCGCTAGAGGGGCATTCTAAACCATGCCATCGCTTAATCGCAACATTAGCGACTATAGATTTTGCGAGCAACGAAGCTGTCTCGTTATTGACGGAAGGGATGGACTGTATTTTCTTAATACAGCGCTCCAGGTTCTTAGAAATTGTCATTGTCATTGGAAATCAACACGTCAGCATGAACATTCAATTAACCACGGACAGCATTCAAAAACATGGGTTGCAAGCTCAAAGGCATCTCAAAAAGTCCGCCATCCTGGTTTTCGCAGAGCCGAAAGTTAAGTAGGACGACAAGGGCGATGAACATAATCCAGATAAGAGGGGTGGTGCATCTGAGGCAACTGAATGAGGAGGTGATTGAATTGGAGCGCCACCGCGATAACGGTTTAGTTCATCGAATATTAAGCCGTTTAGCCAATTTATAAACGTTCGGTTTGATGAGCCAATGGAACAAGCTATAATGGCCGATTCTTAGTATCTAACCGAACGACAAACTCATGACTAACGACAACAAACTCACACCTAGTGACGATAAACTCACACCTAGTACCGACACGCCTATGCCTGTTGTCGCTAAGCCATCGTCTAAAAAAGACATCCCCATGATTCCGATGGAAGACTGGGATATTGATGACAATCCTCCCCTGGTTCCCGCTTATCCCGATGTTCCCAAGGCTCTCAATGAGAACCCCAATCCGATCGCTGACCCCAGAAATTATCCCAAGAAAAAGCCGGTCAAGCGTGAAACCAGCCCTTCCGGGTGGACGGATATGTCACATATTCTGCCGCCGGAAATACACCCCTTGTATAGAAAAGGGTGGCTCGGCGCGCTTGAGCTGAATAATCGCGTTGTTATGGCGCCAATGACCCGCAGCCGGGCGGGGATAGGCAACGTGCCGAATGCGATGAATGCGATGTACTACTCTCAACGCAGTTGTGCTGGCCTGATGATTTCCGAGCCCACTCAAGTTTCTGCCCAAGGAATTGGTTATCCGGGTACACCGGGCATATCCACCCGCGAACAAATAGACGGCTGGAAATTGGTGACTGCCCACGTTCGCAGAACGGGGGGCAAGCTTTTTATGAACCTATCACATGTTGGCCGAATCTCGCATCCATCATTGCAGCCATTCCAGAGTTTGCCAGTCGCACCCTCTGCTATTCAACCGGCAGGGGAGGTTTTCACACCACAAGGTATGGTGTCTTACGTTGCACCCCGTGCGCTTGAAGTTGCCGAGATGGCGGGCATTGTCGAGCAATACAGGCAAGCTGCGCTTAATGCCGAGGAAGCATGGCTGGACGGCATAGAAATTGATGCCGCGAATGGATATCTGCTCGACCAGTTTTTGCGGGATAGCACGAATCAACGGACGGATGAGTACGGTGGCTCAATCGAGAATCGCTGTCGCTTGCTGTTTGAAGTAATTCAGGCGGTATGCAGTGTGTATCCATCGCAAAAAGTCGGCGTCCGTCTGTCTCCAGTCAATCCGTTAAACGACATTTCCGACTCAACACCGCAAGAGACCTTCGAATACGTCGCCGAACATTTGAATCGTTTCAATCTGGCTTATATACATGTAGTCGAGGAACATCCTTCAACATTCGATTTTAAGCGCTTACGCACCTTATTCAGGGGCAAATACATAGCAAATGGCGGTTACGATGCGGCACGTGCCGAGGCAGCGATTGTTGAAAAGACCGCTGACTTCGTATCATTTGGCGCGCTCTTTATTTCCAACCCGGATTTACTATTGCGGTTGCGGGAACGCAGAGATTACAACCCAGCAGATACGGCAACGTTCTATGGCGGCGATGCCGCTGGCTATATCGATTATCCATCGTTGCCATTTTAGTATCACGGTAATAACGCGCCCCGCCGCAAGCAGCGGGGTATTGAGCTTATGGGTTATATCTTTCGCAGAGATTTATAGCCCGGCGTCAGCGCGCAGGGCAGATGCCTTGTCTGTTGCTTCCCAGGTAAACTCTGGTTCTTCGCGGCCAAAGTGGCCGTAGGCAGCAGTGCTGGTATAAATTGGGCGCAATAGCTCGAGCATTTGCACAATGCCTTTTGGCCGCAAGTCGAAATGTTTCTTAACCAACTCCGCAATCTTTTCATCGGGAATTTTGCCAGTGCCATAACTGGTGACCCACACACTGGTGGGTAAAGCCACGCCAATCGCGTAAGAAATCTGGATCAGGCACTTGCTGGCCAAGCCAGCAGCTACGATGTTCTTGGCGATATAACGGCCAGCGTAGGCCGCAGAACGGTCTACCTTGGATGGATCCTTGCCGGAAAATGCACCGCCTCCATGCGGAGCTGAACCACCATAGGTGTCCACAATAATCTTGCGCCCGGTCAGGCCGCAATCGCCTTGCGGGCCACCGATAACGAAACGGCCAGTGGGATTTACCAAATACTTGATGTCGCCTTTGATAAACTCCTGTGGTAGCACAGGCTTGATAATGTCTTCAATGACGGCTTCACGAATGGTCTCCAGCAACATCTCGGGGGCGTGCTGAGTAGATAACAATACCGTGTCGATGGAATGTGGTTTGCCATCCACATAACGGATGGTGACTTGCGATTTAGCATCCGGACGCAGCCAATTAAGGCGACCATCGCGGCGCAGTTGCGACTGACGCTCGACCACGCGGTGCGCCAAATAAATCGGCAGCGGCATCAACGTGGGTGTTTCATCGCAGGCATAGCCGAACATCAGGCCTTGATCGCCTGCACCCTGATCCATGTACTCATGAGATGAGCGATCAACGCCTTGAGCGATGTCCGGACTTTGCTTGTCATAAGCAACAAGCACGGCACAACCTTTGTAGTCTATGCCATATTCGGTATTATCATAGCCGATGCGCTTGATGCAATCGCGTGCCACTTTGATATAGTCCACATTAGCGCTGGTGGTTATTTCACCGGCAAGCACCACGAGGCCAGTGTTCACTAATGTCTCGGCGGCTACTCGCGCATAGGGGTCTTGCGCTAGAATAGCGTCCAGAATGGAATCGGAAATTTGATCCGCAACTTTGTCGGGATGACCCTCAGATACTGATTCGGATGTAAACAGAAATTCACTCATGGCGCTCCGCGATAGGGTTAGTTGACAAAACAATTCATTATAGCAATAACTCGGTTGTAACTACCCCCATGATATCTTCCCTAGTAGCCTGGTTATTCAATTTGGCAGCGCGCTTGCCGCTACGTGTGTTACACCGTCTAGGCGCCGTAGTGGGAACATTGACTTATCGTCTGTCCGGCAAGTATGCCGAACGGATGCGCGAAAATCTCGGTTATGCCTTGAAAGAACATCCCGAAGCAGATTTTAACAATGTGCTAAACGCCAGCATAGTTGAAGCAGGCAAGGGAGCGGTCGAGCTGATGTGGGTTTGGTGCCGACCTCTAGTAGAGGTGACCGCCAGCGTCAAAGCATGCTACGGCTGGGAGCATATCGAGGCGGCACGTGCGCGTGGCAAGGGGATAATATTTTTAACGCCTCACTTGGGGTGTTTCGATGTGTCAGCCTTATATGTTGCCGAGCACATGCCACTCACCGTGCTGTATCGCCCACCCAAGTTAACTTGGCTGGAACGTGTAATGCGCAGCGGTCGCGAGCGAGCCCAAGTGCAGCTAGCGCGTACCGATGTGGGCGGGGTGCGCCAGATGTATAAAGCACTCAAGCGGGCTGAAGCAATAGGGCTTTTGCCAGACCAGGTGCCCGGCAATGGAGAGGGTGAATGGGCGGATTTCTTCGGGCGACCAGCCTACACCATGACGCTGATTGGCCGCCTGGTGAAATCCAGCGGCGCATCGGTTGTAATGACATCCGTCGAACGATTAGCACATGGGTCAGGATATATCCTGCGCTTCACTCCGCTGGAATTCGTTGTTGATTTGCCCATAAGCAGACAGGTTAATGCAGCGCTTGAAAAATGGGTGCTCATGAATCCTGCGCAATATCTGTGGAGTTACAATCGTTACAAGATTCCAGCAGGCATTAAGCCCGCCACCAAACAAGAAGACCGGCCAACATGATGGTGCGTTTTGGTATTTTTCTGCTGTGGCTGCTGCATTTCCTTCCATACCGACTGCAAGCGTGGATTGGTAATGTCCTGGGAATGCTGCTTTATCTGATTTCAGCCAGGCGGCGTCGCGTGGCCAGCATCAATTTGCGTTTATGTTTCCCCGAATTGAGCGAGGCACGGCGGTCGCGGTTAGTGCGACAAAATTTTATCGCCTTCGGACGCAGCATTGTGGAACGGGGTATTTTATGGTGGGGCAGCCGCGAGCGCATCCAGAAGTTGATACGGGTTGAAGGCGCAGAGCATTTTCACAATGCACTTGGCAGTCCAGTGATTTTGCTGACAGCTCATTTTGTCGCTCTGGATGTCGGTGGATCCTGGATTACCCAGCATACTGATGGGGTTAGCGTGTACTCCAGACAAAAGAATACTTACATGCAAAACTTGGTGTTGCAGAAACGCGCGCGTTTTGGCAAACAATCGTTATATGCGCGACAAGCGGGGATGCGCCCGGTAATAAAATCCTTACGCGAATGCCGGCCATTTTATTATTTTACCGATCAAGATTGGACTACCAAGGATGGTGTGTTCGTTCCATTCTTTGGCATACCCGCAGCTACGTTGGCGACTTTACCTCGCCTGGTAACCATGACGAACGCAAAGGTTGTACCGTGTATCACGCGTGTATTGCCGAATTACAAGGGGTATGAGGTACATTTCTATCCAGCGTGGGAAAACTATCCTACCCATGATTTGATAGCTGATACCCGCCGCATCAACGAATTCATAGAACAGCGCGTGCGGGAAATGCCGGAACAATATTTTTGGCTGCACAGACGATTTAAAACTCGGCCCGAGGGCGAAGAAAGTTTTTACAAATGAAATATCGTGACCTGCGCGACTTTATCTCGCAACTAGAAAAGCTTGGTGAACTCAAGCGCGTGATTACGCCAGTTTCTCCCAATTTGGATATGACGGAAATCTGCGACCGCGTTTTGCACGCACAAGGCCCTGCTGTGCTGTTTGAAAATCCTGCAGGACACAATATGCCGGTTCTGGCGAACTTGTTTGGCACGCCGCACCGCGTGGCATTGGGCATGGGCGAGGAAAACGTATCGGCATTACGCCAAGTGGGAAAATTGCTGGCTTACCTGAAAGAACCCGAACCGCCCAAAGGGTTGAGGGATGCCTGGGACAAGTGGCCGGTATTGAAGCAGGTGTTGAATATGACGCCAAAGGTGGTTTCGAGCGCTGCCTGTCAGGAAGTAGTATGGGAAGGCAGCGAAGTAGACTTGAGCAGGCTGCCCATACAAACTTGCTGGCCGGGGGATGTAGCACCACTTATTAGTTGGGGGCTGGTGGTTACGCGCGGCCCTAACAAGCCGCGCCAGAATCTTGGCATTTACCGCCAGCAGGTGATCGCGCCCAACAAAGTCATTATGCGCTGGCTGGCGCATCGCGGCGGAGCGCTGGATTATCAGGAGTGGTGCAAAGCGTACCCGGGCCAGCCGTTCCCACTGGCAGTGGTGATCGGTGCTGACCCGGCTACCATTTTGGGCGCGGTCACGCCGGTGCCGGACAGCCTGTCTGAATATCAATTTGCCGGCTTGTTGCGTGGATCGAAAACAGAGCTGGTTAAATGTATTGGTAGCGATTTGCACGTGCCAGCCAGCGCCGAGATCGTGCTGGAGGGATTGATTCACCCAAATGAAATCGCGTTGGAAGGCCCATTTGGTGACCATACCGGTTATTACAATGAGCAGGAAAAATTTCCGGTATTCACCATTGAGCGCATTACCATGCGCCACAATCCCATTTATCACTCCACCTATACCGGCAAACCGCCCGATGAGCCAGCCATTTTGGGCGTGGCGCTGAACGAAGTGTTCGTGCCACTTCTGCAGAAGCAATTTCCCGAGATTTCGGATTTCTACCTGCCGCCGGAAGGCTGTTCTTATCGTTTGGCGATTGTATCCATGAAGAAACAGTACCCGGGACATGCCAAACGCGTGATGTTCGGCATCTGGTCCTATCTGCGCCAGTTCATGTACACCAAGTTCATCATCGTGGTGGATGACGACATCGATATCCGTAAATGGCAGGAAGTAATCTGGGCGATCACCACTCGCGTCGATCCCACACGCGACACACTGCTGGTGGACAACACGCCCATTGATTATCTGGACTTCGCTAGCCCGGTATCCGGCTTAGGCAGCAAGATGGGACTGGATGCGACCAACAAATGGCCGGGTGAAACGCAACGCGAGTGGGGCACGCCAATTGCGATGGACGACGTGACCAAACGCCGTGTAGATGCAATGTGGGCGGAACTTGGCTTGTAGTTGTCCGTGTTAAGGGCGCCTCTAAAAATTCAAGTTTTTAGGCAAGACAAGGCACGAGTAAAAAATTTGAGCGCGGCATATAGTTGATATGTAAGCGATAATTTTTTTCGAGTAACGCCGTATTGTGACAAAAATTGGATTTTTAGAGGTGTCCTTAATCCATTACCAGCACAACCTTGCCGGTAATGCCGCCTTGTTCAATGAGACGGTGTGCTTGGGCAGCATCTTTCAATGGCAGCATCCTGTTCACCAGCACGCCAAGCTTACCTGCTTCAATTAGCTGTGCGCCCTGTTCCAATATTTTGCGCTGGCGGATACGCTCGTCATGCAAATGCATCACTTGCGGCGTGAGCATCAGTTCGTAGCACAGCGACAGATTGCGCAATCGCGCCAGTTTGGTATCAGCCAATGACAGTGGGGTGGTCAACAGGCTGACCACTTTGCCGCCAATGCGCGCCACATTGAGCGAGCGCAGGAAAACCTCGCCACCTACCGTGTCAAATACCACGTCTACGCCCTTATCAGCGGTCCAGACAAGCACTTCCCGCACAAAATCCTGCTCACGGTAATTAATGATTTTTTCTGCACCGAGCCCCTGCACCAGTCCGGCTTTCTTGTCATCGCTTACCGTTACCGCGACATGCGCACCCAGATGGTGGGCTAATTGCACGGCGATATGACCGACACCCCCAGCCGCAGCATGGATGAGGATAGTTTGGTTGGCTTGCAGATTAACGCGTTCGACTAGCGCCTCCCACACGGTGATCAGCACCAGTGGCAACGCGGCACTTTCATGCAGGCTGAGGTTGGCTGGTTTGAACGCGCAGTAGTCTTCATGCACGTTGGTGTATTCGGCATAGCAGCCGGGCTCGTCGCCAATACCACCGCTGCAGAAATAGACCGCATCACCGACTGTAAAACGCGTCACGGCCGTGCCGATGGCATCGACGATACCGGCACCATCGCAGCCCAGGATGGCGGGAAGTTTGTCGGGGTAATAGGCTGGCTTGGTGCGCAGCTTGGTATCCAGCGGATTGATGCCCGCGGCGGCCAGCTTGACCCGTACATGGTGTTGTGAGGGTAGTTCGGGTAGGGGGATTTCACATAGCTGCAGCACATCGGGGCTGCCAGCTGTGGTCATTAAAATTGCTTTCATTTACTTAACCGGGAATGGATGGTTGGCGGGGCAATCGGATCGATGCCGCAAATGCCCGAAAGTCTCTCAAAAAAGCTCATCGAACATCAACTGCCTGGTTGGAGCGACTTGAGAGAGTTTTGGTATGTTAAACTCGCTTCATAAATTTAGCGAGTTTAGCCATGTCTGGAAATACAATTGGTACTTTATTCTGCGTTACATCTTTCGGCGAATCGCATGGTGCTGCCATCGGTTGCGTGGTGGATGGTTGCCCGCCTGGGATGGCGTTGAGCACAGCCGACATTCAACGCGAACTGGATCGCCGTAAACCCGGCACTTCGCGCCATGTCACCCAACGGCGCGAGACAGACACGGTAGAAATTTTATCCGGCATCTTTGAAGGCAAGACCACCGGCACGCCGATTGCGTTGTTGATCCGCAATGAAGACCAACGTAGCAAAGACTACGGCAACATCGCCGAAAGCTTTCGTCCCGGCCATGCCGACTACACTTATTGGCAGAAATACGGTATCCGCGACCATCGCGGTGGCGGTCGAGCGTCGGCACGCGAGACCGCCGTGCGAGTAGCAGCTGGAGCGATTGCGAAAAAATGGCTGAACGAGCGTTATGGTGTTGTGATACGTGGCTATTTATCGCAATTGGGTGAAGTGGTGGTGCCATTCAAGAGCTGGGATGACGTCAACTGCAATCCCTTCTTTGTCGCCGATGACAGCTATGTTGAGCAACTGGAAGCGTACATGGATGCGTTGCGCAAATCCGGCGACTCCATCGGTGCAAAGCTTACTGTCGTTGCCGAACATACGCCCGTAGGCTGGGGCGAGCCGGTGTATGACCGTCTCGATGCCGACATTGGCTACGCCATGATGAGCATTAATGCTGTAAAAGGAGTAGAGATTGGTGCCGGCTTTGCTTCAGTTACGCAGAAGGGCAGTGAGCATGGCGACGAAATCACTCCACAAGGTTTTTTATCCAACAACGCTGGCGGCATACTGGGAGGCATTTCAACGGGGCAGGATATTGTGGCGCATATCGCCATAAAACCCACTTCCAGCATCCGCCTTCCGCGCCGCTCCATCAATATAGCGGGTGAACCAACGCTAGTGGAAACCCATGGTCGGCATGACCCGTGCGTAGGTATTCGCGCCACACCCATCGCCGAGGCCATGCTGGCCTTGGTACTGATCGACCATGCTCTGCGCCACCGGGCTCAGAACGCAGACGTGGTATGCACCACACCGAAAATTCCGGGCAAGATCGACTAGTTTTTTGGTATTCCGTAAAAACTTACTGATGCTTGTTCCAATTAGTTGCGTCCGAATGCCACTTTCAATCTCACCATGTCTTTGATTATGAATGGCTTGCCACGTTGCATCGAGAATAACCCAGAGGCATCTTCATAAATTCAGCAATAATTGTTTCACGTGGAACAATTATTACGAGGTTTTCTGCGTTCGTATCATTTTGATGTATGATTCGCGCCTTCGTTTAATCAAGCAAATTACCATTTCTGGAATAAACAGATAAAAAGCACAAAAATGGATTTTCCGAAAAAATTCGATGTAATTGTTGTGGGCGGTGGTCACGCCGGGACAGAGGCTGCGCTTGCCAGTGCGCGTATGGGTTGCTCCACGTTGTTACTCACGCATAACATTGAAACGCTTGGGATAATGTCGTGCAACCCCTCCATTGGCGGCATCGGAAAGGGTCATTTAGTCAAGGAAATAGATGCCTTGGGTGGCGCTATGGCGGCGGCCGCGGATGAATCAGGCATCCAGTTTCGCATCCTCAATTCCTCCAAAGGTCCAGCAGTGCGCGCTACACGCGCTCAGGCTGATCGGGTGCTATACAAACAGGCCATTCGCAAGCAATTAGAAAATGCCCCTAACCTTTGGTTGTTTCAGCAAGCGGTAGATGATTTACTGGTAGAAAATAATAAGGTATGCGGGGTTTCTACCCAACTGGGCTTGCGTTTTGCTGCAAAAACCGTTGTGCTTACAACCGGGACTTTCCTTTCCGGCCTGATTCACATTGGACAGACTTCTTACCAAGCAGGACGGGCGGGCGATCCGCCCTCTTTCAGCTTGGCGCAATGTTTGCGCGAACTTGATTTACCCATGGGCCGACTGAAGACTGGCACGCCACCGCGCATTGACGGGCGCAGTATTGATTATTCCGTGATGACCGAGCAACCTGGCGATATGCCGGTGCCGGTATTTTCATTCATGGGACGGGTGCAACAGCATCCAAAACAATTATCTTGCTGGATTACCCATACTAATCAACGCACGCATGACATTATCCGTAGTGGGTTAGATCGTTCACCGATGTTCACCGGAGTCATCGAGGGTGTGGGGCCACGCTATTGCCCGTCTATCGAAGACAAGATCACACGCTTTGCCGACAAAGAGTCGCACCAGATTTTTCTGGAACCGGAAGGGTTGACTACTCACGAAATATATCCAAACGGGATTTCCACCAGCCTGCCTTTCGATATACAGCTGGCATTAGTGCTTTCCATCAAGGGCTTGGAGAATGCGCATATCACACGCCCCGGCTATGCAATTGAATATGATTATTTTGATCCGCGCGGTTTGAAGCATTCGTTGGAAACCAAAGCTATCACTGACCTGTTCTTCGCCGGGCAAATTAATGGCACCACGGGATACGAGGAAGCGGCCGCCCAAGGTTTGCTGGCGGGTATTAATGCCGCATTGCGTTCGCTTGGCAAGGAAAGTTGGTGCCCGCGTCGCGATGAGGCCTATCTGGGCGTGTTGGTAGATGACTTGATTACGCGTGGCGTGTCTGAACCATACCGTATGTTTACCAGTCGGGCGGAGTATCGCCTGCAACTGCGCGAAGACAATGCAGACCTGCGTTTAACTGAAATCGGTCGCAGTCTGGGTGTGGTAGGTGATGCCCAGTGGGAGGCGTTTGAACTGAAGCGTGATGCAATTACACGCGAACAAGAACGGCTGAAATCCATTTGGGTTAACCCCAAGCTGTTGCCACAGGAAGATGCGGAACGCGTGCTGGGCAAAGGGATAGAGCGCGAATATGCGCTGCATGAACTTTTGCGCCGTCCCGATGTGAGCTATGCCAGCCTCATGACTTTGCCTGGGGCGGGTGAACCGGTGGCCGATGAAAAAGTGGCAGAACAGGTGGAAATTCAAGCCAAATATCACGGCTACATTGAGCGGCAGCGCGACGAGATAGCGCGCAATGAGCACAATGAAAACACGCGTTTACCTGGCGTAATGGATTATCGTACAGTGATCGGCCTGTCAATTGAGGTACAACAAAAACTTAATCAACATATGCCAGAGACAGTAGGAGAAGCGGCACGTATTTCCGGGATAACACCGGCGGCAGTCTCCCTGTTATTAGTACATCTGAAACGCGGTTTTCGGAGTGTTGCAATGGCGCCAGAAGTAAAAGAACCACCCGAAGGCGAGAAAGTGCAGAAAAGCGCGTGAATCAGGCTAACGATCTGGCGCTTGGTATCACGCAACTGGGGCTGGATGTCACGCCAGAAGTGCAGTACAAGCTGTTGACTTACCTTGAATTATTGCAAAAATGGAACCGGGTTTATAACTTGACGGCAATTCGTCAACCGGAGCAGATGGTAATGAGTCATTTACTCGACAGCCTTGCCGTGTTGCCGCATTTATGGCCCGGTCGTTGGCTGGACGTGGGTTGCGGTGCCGGTCTGCCCGGTTTGATACTGGCGCTAATGCGTCCGGAATGGACATTCGTCCTTCTGGATAGCAACAGCAAGAAAACCAGTTTTGTGCAGCAAGCGAAAATTGAACTGGAATTGCGCAACGTAAGCATTTGCTGCACACGTGTGGAAGGCTGGCAGACGGAGGAGAAATTCGATGGCATCATTTCCCGAGCTTTCGCCGAGACTGCTAAATTTGTTATGCTAACGCGTCATTTGCTGAAGCAAGAAGGGAGCTGGGTCGCCATGAAGGGCGTTTCGCAGCAGGAGTTGGAACGGTTGCCGAGCGATGTCAGCGTGGAGCGGGTTATTCCTCTGCAGGTGCCGGGGCTAGCCGCCGCACGCTGTCTGATTATGTTGAAATTCACTTGAATATGGCCAAGATACTAGCGATTACCAATCAAAAAGGGGGGGTGGGTAAAACCACCACAACCATTAATCTGGCTGCAAGTCTGGCAGCCGCAAAGCAGCGTGTATTGCTGATTGATCTTGACCCTCAAGGCAATGCCACTATGGGCAGCGGTATTAACAAGCGTGATTTGTCGGCAACCATTTACCACGTGTTGTTGGGAAGCAAAACCCTGCAGGAAGTTCGTCTTCATTCGGAAGCCGGAAAGTATGACGTGCTACCGGCAAGCCGTGATCTGGCCGGCGCCGAAATTGAACTAGTTGATTTACCACAGCGAGAAACCCGGCTTAAGCAAGCTCTGCAAACCGTGACAGCTGAATATGATTATGCATTGATAGACTGTCCTCCCGCTTTAAATCTGCTTACCCTCAACGGGTTGTGTGCCGCAAGGTCAGTCATGATTCCGGTGCAATGCGAGTATTATGCCTTGGAAGGGCTAAGCGACTTGGTCAATACCATCCGAAAGGTGCGGGCAAACCTTAATCCGGATCTTGAAATCGAGGGTTTGCTGCGCACCATGTTCGATCCACGTAATACATTGGCTTTACAGGTATCGGAACAATTGCAACAACACTTTGGCGAGAAAGTTTATCGTACTATCATCCCGCGTAATGTGCGGTTGGCGGAAGCGCCTAGCTACGGCGTGCCGGTACTTCACCACGACAAATCTTCAAAAGGCGCTCAGGCCTACCTGGCTCTGGCAGGCGAATTGCTCAATAAGGCGGCACAATCAGCACAGGCTTAATCTGGAAGGAATTGACTTGGCAAAACCAAACAAAGGATTGGGGCGCGGCTTGGACGTTTTGTTGTCCGGCAACGGCAAAGAGCAGGGAGACGTATTAAGTGAGATGAAGATTGAGGATCTCATACCCGGCAAATATCAGCCGCGCAGCCATATGGATGAAGCCTCACTCAATGAACTGGCCGCTTCGATCAAAGTGCAGGGCGTTATGCAGCCGATCCTGGCGCGACTGTTACCCAATGGTAGCCACGAGATTATTGCCGGGGAACGCCGCTGGCGCGCCGCTCAGCTGGCCGGTCTGATCCAGGTGCCGGTATTGGTGCGCAAGGTGGCGGACAACGCCGCACTGGCCATGGCGTTGATCGAGAACATTCAACGTGAGGATCTCAATCCATTGGAAGAAGCGGTCGGCATTCAGCGCCTGATTGATGAATTCAAGATGACACACATGGCGGCCGCCGATGCGGTGGGGCGTTCGCGCAGCGGGACCAGCAATCTGTTGCGACTGCTCAAGCTGCCCCAGTTAGTACAGGGCATGTTGACCGGGGGCGGCCTCGATATGGGCCACGCCCGGGCGCTACTGGCGCTGGACGCCGCACGGCAGATCACTGCCGCCACCAAAATTGTGGCGGACGGGCTGTCAGTGCGCGAAGCAGAAAAACTGGTGCAGGATTTGCTGAGCCCCGTACTGCAACACAAAAAGGTCAAACCCAGCCGCGATATCCTGCAATTGCAAGAAGATATTGCCCAGCATCTCGGCACCAACGTACAAATCAAGGCCGGCAAAAAAGGCACGGGCAAACTGGTTATCAGCTACACCAGTCATGATCATTTAGCTGAGCTGATCGCACGCTGGAAATAACTCCCTGAAAATAAATCGTTGACGCCAGCAAGCGAGATTGAGTAGAATGCCGGGCTTCGAAGAATTTAGGGGCGCTTGTGGGCAGTGAGGTTCGCCGAATTATTTTGATTCAGCTAGCTGTAACCGTAGCGATGGCATTTCTGATGCTGATGTACCAGAACGCTGTTGCCGCAGCCTCGGCTTTTGTTGGGGGAGCGGTAGGCTTTCTAACCAGCTTGGTTTACGCTAAAAAAATGTTCGCGCCACTGGGCAGCGAACCTAAAACAATAATTGTGGCGCATTACCGCGCCGAAGCTTACAAGCTGGTATTTACAATTCTATTGTTCTCTTTGGTCTTCACGCAATTTAAGGAAGTGCATGTGTTGCCGCTGTTTATGGCATACATTGCAACGTTGATGGTTTACTGGGTAGCATTAATTTTTGTGTAAAGTTTATGAGCACTGAAGGTCTGACAACATCCGCTTATATTAAGCACCATCTTCAAAATCTGACCTGCTCCTTTCAGGAAGGTTATTTCCATTGTGCCCATACAGCCGAGGAAGCTAAAGCAATGGGGTTCTGGGCAATCAACATGGATACCATTTTGGTGTCGCTGTTGCTAGGACTAATGTTCTTGTTTATTTTCAGCAGGGTAGCAAAGAACATAAGCACCGGCGTACCAAGTGGCATGCAGAACTTCGTGGAATGGGTGGTCGAATTTATTGACAGCAGCGTACGCGGCTCATTTAACGGGCGCAGCGCCCTGGTTGCTCCGCTGGCGCTATCCATTTTCGCCTGGATTTTCCTGATGAACCTTATGGATCTGGTGCCTATCGACTATATTTCGTTGATTACCCAACCACTTGGCATTGGTCATTTTAAGCTGGTTCCCACCACGGATCCGAACGCTACGATAGGTATGGCCATTGGCGTATTCCTGCTGGTGCTTTTTTACAGCATTAAGGTTAAGGGTCTGGGTGGCTTTGTCGGTGAATTGACGCTGCAACCGTTTGGTAAATTTGGTCTGCCAGTCAATCTGTTTCTGGAAGGGGTCAACCTGATTGCCAAGCCGGTTTCATTGGCTTTGCGTTTGTTCGGGAATATGTATGCCGGCGAAATGATATTCATCTTGATTGCGATCATGGGCGCATCCTGGATGAGCTTTTCTTTTGCCAGCACGCTGTTGTTCAGTTCACAGGTTATTCTATCATTGGGATGGGCGATTTTCCATATCCTGATTGTCACACTACAAGCCTTTATTTTCATGACGTTGACTATCGTATATTTGGACATGGCGCATCAGGAACACCATTAAAAAATTATTTTCTTAAACACTTACTTTTACTAACAGGAGAAGAAACAAATGGATACGGCACAAGCACTGCTTTATATCGCCGGCGCGATCATGATGGGGCTCGGAGCATTGGGTGCCGCAGTAGGTATTGGCATTCTGGGTGGCCGCTTCCTTGAGGGCGCGGCTCGTCAACCTGAACTAATTCCGATGCTACGTACCCAGTTCTTCGTGGTCATGGGCTTGGTAGATGCCGTTCCGATGATTGCGGTCGGTATTGCCATGTATGTTCTGTTCGCAGTGGCAGGTCAGTAAGCCTGCGTGCGTGCGTTTAATCAAGGAAAGGTTTTTGCATGAACATTAATGCGACCCTTATCGGCCAAACGATCATGTTTGCATTGTTCGTATGGTTTTGCATGAAGTTTGTGTGGCCACCCATTATGGCAGCGCTGGATGCTCGCAGTAAGCGGATTGCAGATGGCTTGGCTGCGGCGGAGCGAGGCAAGAATGACTTGGCGTTGGCTGCCAAGCGCTCCACTGAACTTCTCCGCGAGGCAAAGGAAAAAGTAGCTGAGGTCATTGCGCTAGGTGACAAGCGAGCGAGCGAAATAGTCGAAGAAGCAAAAGCACAAGCCAAAATCGAAGGTGAGCGCATAGTTACGGCGGCCAAGGCTGAAATTGAGCAGGAGATATTCCGCGCCAAAGAGCAATTGCGTACACAGGTGTCCGCTATTGCATTGGCTGGTGCAGGCAAAATTCTGGGCCGTGAAATTGACGCCAAGGCACATAACGACTTGCTTGATAAGCTAGTCGCGGAAATTTAAATATCATGGCTGAAGCTATAACTGTCGCACGCCCCTATGCTCAAGCTGCATTCGATGAAGCACGCGAGCTTGGCGAATTGAAGAGTTGGTCGGACATACTGCAATCTGTAGCTCAAGCAGTTATTAACCCGGAAGTTCGTGCAATTATTACCAGCCCGCGCATAATCAAAAGCCAGCTAGTCGAGTTGATGCTGGCACTTTCCGGCGACAAGGCAAGCGAAATACAACGTAACTTTATCAAGTTGCTGATAGAAGGCCAGCGCCTCATTTTGTTGCCTGAAATCGTAATGCTGTTCGAGATAATGCGCGCTGAGGCAGAAAAAAATGTGGACGTTGTGGTGACTTCCGCCTTCGATTTAAGCGACGCGCAAAAGCAAAAAATTGCTGAAGCGCTACAAAAGCGCATGGGCCGTGAGATCAGGCTTAGCTGTGAAACTGACCGCAAATTATTAGGCGGAGTAATTATCCGCGCCGGTGACAAGGTGATAGATGGTTCTGCGCGCACACACCTTTCCGAGTTGGCCAACGCCTTGGCTTGATGACAGATATATTGAAATTAAGGAAAAGTAGATGAAGCTCAACCCTTCTGAAATTAGTAATTTGATTCGTAGCCGCATCGAGAATTTCGAGGCATTATCCCAAGCGCGCACGGAAGGTACGGTGGTTAGCGTAACCGATGGTATCGTACGTATTCACGGCCTATCCGACGTGATGCAGGGCGAAATGCTGGAGTTTCCCGGCAACACCTTCGGTCTGGCTCTCAATCTGGAGCGCGACTCCGTTGGCTCAGTGGTACTGGGTGACTATGAGCATATTACTGAGGGTGACACTGTCAAGTGCACTGGCCGCATTCTGGAAGTGCCTGTCGGCCCTGAACTGATCGGTCGCGTAGTGAATGCCCTCGGGCAACCCATTGACGGCAAGGGTCCGATCAACGCCAAGATGACCGATAAGATAGAGAAGGTTGCGCCTGGTGTAATTGACCGCAAGTCGGTGTCACAACCCGTGCAGACCGGCCTCAAGGCCATTGACTCAATGGTTCCGGTTGGTCGCGGACAGCGCGAGCTGATCATTGGTGATCGCCAGACCGGAAAGACTGCCGTAGCGATAGATGCCATCATCAACCAGAAGGGTCAGAATATGACCTGTATCTACGTTGCGATCGGCCAAAAGGCTTCTACTGTCGCCAACGTAGTGCGCAAGCTGGAAGAACACGGCGCGATGGAATACACCATTGTGGTTGTGGCAACCGCCTCTGATTCTGCGGCGATGCAATTTCTGGCACCATACGCCGGCTGCACAATGGGCGAGTACTATCGCGATCGCGGCCAAGATGCGCTAATTGTTTATGACGACTTAACCAAACAAGCTTGGGCTTATCGCCAGATATCATTGCTATTGCGCCGACCACCGGGACGTGAAGCCTACCCTGGTGACGTGTTCTACTTGCACTCCCGTTTGCTGGAGCGCAGTGCACGAGTGAATGAAGAATATGTTGAAAAGTTTACCAATGGCGAGGTCAAAGGCAAGACTGGCTCGCTAACCGCGCTGCCAGTAATCGAAACTGCTGCAGGCGACGTGTCCGCTTTTGTGCCCACCAACGTAATTTCAATTACCGATGGTCAGATTTTCTTGGAAACGGATTTATTCAACGCGGGTATTCGTCCTGCGATTAACGCAGGCATTTCAGTGTCTCGCGTGGGCGGCGCGGCGCAGACCAAAGTCATTAAAAAACTAGGTGGCGGCGTTCGTTTGGCATTGGCACAGTACCGTGAATTGGCCGCATTCGCACAATTCGCTTCTGATTTGGACGAAGCCACTCGCAAACAACTGGAACGTGGCCGTCTGGTAATGGAATTGATGAAGCAGCCGCAATATGCTCCATTATCCGTAGCAGAAATGGCAATAACGCTGTTCGCGATCAACAAGGGCTCCTTCGATGATGTGCCGATGAACAAGGTACTGGCATTCGAAATCGGGCTGCACACGTTCGTGAAATCCCAATATAAGGCCTTAGATGAGGCCATCGAATCCAGTAAAGATTTGTCTGCCGACAACGAAAAAATCTTGATTGCCGCCATTGAAAAATTCAAGTCCACTGCAGTTTACTAAGCTGGGGACAAGATAATGGCTGGCAGCAAAGAAATACGAACCAAAATCAAGAGCGTTGAAAATACGCGCAAGATCACGCGGGCCATGGAAATGGTGGCGGCTTCCAAGATGCGTAAGGCTCAGGAACGTATGCGTGCCGCTCGCCCTTATGCGGAAAAAATTCGTCAGGTTGCAGCGCATTTGTCGCGCGCCAATCCGGAATATAAGCATCCATTTCTGGTCAAACGCGATGCCATCAAAAATGTCGGTGTGATTATTATCACATCTGACAAAGGATTATGCGGTGGTCTCAATACCAACATCCTGCGTCTGGTGGTGGCGCGGATGAAGGAATTGGAAGGCGAAAACAAAGGCATCAGCATCTGCGCTATTGGTAATAAAGGATTTAGCTTTATGTCCCGTATCGGTGCGAAAGTGAAATCGCATATGATCGGACTGGGTGACATTCCGCACATCGAGAAACTAATTGGAGCGGTCAAGGTTATGCTGGATGCTTACAATGCCGGCGAGATTGATGCAATTTACCTTAGTTATAACGGCTTCGTTAACACCATGAAGCAAGAGCCCAGAATGGAGCAATTACTGCCGCTCTCGAGTGAAAATCTGGAACCTGCGAATGGCAGTACATGGGATTACATTTATGAACCTGATGCCAAGGTCGTAGTGGATGAATTGCTGGTACGCTATATTGAATCATTGGTTTATAACGCGGTAACCGAAAATCAGGCGTCCGAACAGAGTGCACGCATGGTGGCAATGAAGGCTGCATCCGATAATGCGAAGGAAGTAATAGGCGAACTTAAGCTAATTTACAATAAAGCGCGTCAAGCAGCGATTACCAAGGAAATATCAGAAATTGTAGGTGGCGCAGCAGCTGTAAGTTAATGCACGCAATTGGCTGGGTCTTTATTCTGTGCAAATAATTAACGGTATATGTAAATTTGTTGAGCAAAATCATATCGCGATAGAATTTGAATTAGAGAAGTGCTCTCCTGTTTGCGACAACGAGTACAGAATCAATATAAAGTGGGGAACCTCAAGATGAGTCAAGGAAAAATTGTTCAGTGTATTGGTGCGGTGGTGGACGTTGAGTTTCCGCGCGATCATATACCTAAAGTCTACGATGCGCTGGTAGTACAGGACGATGGAAGCTCTGTTGCTGAAAAAGGCCTGACCTTGGAAGTTCAGCAGCAGATTGGTGACGGCGTGGTGCGTACCATTGCGATGGGTTCCTCCGACGGCCTGCGTCGAGGAATGGGAGTGGTCAATACGGGTAACCAGATTACTGTGCCAGTTGGCCATGGTACGTTAGGCCGCATCATGGATGTATTGGGACGGCCTATCGATGAGGTGGGTGAAATTAAGTGCGAGGAACGTCGCTCTATTCACCAGAAAGCACCAAAGTTCGATGAATTGTCTCCATCGGTCGACTTACTGGAAACCGGGATTAAGGTAATTGACTTGGTGTGCCCTTTTGCCAAGGGCGGTAAGGTGGGTCTATTCGGTGGCGCAGGTGTTGGCAAGACCGTGAATATGCTGGAACTCATTAATAACATTGCCAAACAACATTCCGGTTTATCCGTGTTTGCCGGCGTGGGGGAACGTACCCGCGAAGGAAATGACTTCTATCATGAAATGTCGGAAGCGGGTGTAATCCAGCTAGACAATCTGCCAGAGTCCAAAGTAGCAATGGTATTCGGCCAGATGAACGAACCGCCAGGCAATCGTCTACGCGTGGCGTTATCCGGGCTGACTATGGCCGAATATTTCCGCGATGAAGGCCGCGACGTCCTGTTTTTCGTAGATAACATCTACCGTTTCACGCTAGCGGGTACCGAAGTCTCTGCTTTACTGGGACGTATGCCTTCAGCGGTAGGATACCAGCCAACGCTGGCTGAAGAAATGGGGCGTTTGCAAGAACGTATTACCTCAACTAAAACTGGCTCGATTACCTCGATACAGGCTGTGTATGTACCGGCAGATGACTTGACCGACCCATCCCCTGCGACTACCTTCCTTCACTTGGATTCCACAGTGGTGCTGTCACGCGACATCGCTTCGTTGGGTATTTACCCCGCTGTAGATCCTTTGGACTCAACCTCGCGCCAGCTTGACCCCTTGGTAGTAGGTGAAGAACATTACAACGTTGCCCGTAGCGTGCAGCAGACGTTACAACGCTACAAGGAATTGCGCGATATTATCGCGATTCTAGGCATGGACGAACTGGCACCCGAAGACAAGCTGGCAGTAGCTCGTGCACGTAAGATTCAACGTTTCCTGTCACAGCCTTTTCACGTAGCCGAAGTATTTACCGGCAGCCCTGGGAAGTATGTGACGCTAAAGGAGACCATCAAGGGCTTTAAAGGCATTGTCAATGGCGATTACGACCACTTGCCCGAGCAGGCGTTCTATATGGTCGGCACTATTGATGAAGCAATTGAAAAAGCCAAAACTCTTTAGTAAGATTTAATGCTTTAATTGAGCCAAGTGTCGTAGTAATAAGGAAATTTATGGCAATGACTGTTCATGTTGACGTGGTGAGCGCAGAAGCGTCCATTTTCTCTGGCCTTGTAGAAATGGTCGTCGTTCCGGGTGAAATGGGTGAACTAGGGATTTACCCACGTCATGCACCACTACTAACGCGCATTAAACCGGGTTCGGTACGCCTCAAACTGCCGGATCAAAACGAATTTGTGCTGATTTACGTTTCTGGTGGAATGCTGGAAGTTCAGCCCAGCGTAGTTACGATATTAGCTGATACCGCCATTCGCGGTGCAGACTTGGATGAAGTGCGCTCACTCGAAGCTAAGCGCGCGGCGGAAGAAGCAATGAAAAACCGTGTTTCTGATATTGACTACGCTACCGCGCAAGCTGAGCTATCTGAAGCGCTTGCCCAGTTGCAAGCAATTGAGAAGATGCGCAAGCAACAACCACACTAAGTCTATTGGATTATTGTGATTTGCAATGAAAGCGGCTTAGGCCGTTTTTTTGTTTATACTTCTTAATCAAATTTTAAATCGCATATACCATGAATACGCTCAATATCGTTATTCTTGCTGCTGGCAGGGGACAGCGCATGCATTCAAATAAGCCAAAGGTGCTGCATTCCTTGGCTGGTCGTCCATTGTTGCAACATGTACTCGATACCGCTGCCCAATTTGCTACCGGCATAAGCTGCGTGGTGTATGGCCATGGAGGCGAAGCGGTGCCGCAGGCGATGGCAAAGTATGGGGCTAATTTTATTTTGCAAGAACCGCAGCTCGGAACTGGTCATGCGGTACAGCAAGCACTTCCACACTTGATTGATGACGCGCTTACGCTGGTGCTGTATGCCGACGTGCCACTTATTCAGCCTGGAACATTGGAAAAAATGTTGCTTGCTCGGCAAGCACTCACCCTGCTCACCATTCATCTTGACAACCCCGCCGGCTACGGACGTATCGTGCGCGATAGCGCAGGCAACGTAAACTGCATAGTAGAGGAAAAGGATGCAACTGCCGAGCAGCGCGCCATACGCGAAGTAAATACAGGCATCCTTGCCGTTCCCACCCATTTGCTACGTAACTGGCTGTCGAAATTGCGCAATGAAAATGCACAAGGTGAGTACTACCTGACTGACATAGTCGGCATGGCCGTGGCGCAGGGGGTTGAAGTGCATACGGTACAACCTGCTCATGCGTGGGAGGTGGCAGGGGTCAACAGCAAAGTACAACTGGCCGAACTGGAACGACTCTGGCAACTTGAAGAAGCACACCAGTTATTGGTGAAGGGGGTTACCTTGGCTGATCCTGCACGCCTCGATGTGCGCGGCAAACTGGTATGCGGGCGTGATGTTGAAATTGATGTTGGCTGCATCTTCGAAGGCGATGTTTCCCTAGGAAATGGCGTGCGCGTAGGCGCTTACAGCGTTATAAAAAACACTCGCATTGGCACCCATACTTACATCGAACCATTCAGCCATATTGATCAAGTGAATATCGGCGACAGCTGCCGTATAGGTCCGTATGCCCGCCTACGACCCGGCAGCAAATTACATAACGAGGTGCACATTGGAAACTTTGTCGAGGTGAAAAACAGTGAAATTGCCGCCAGTAGCAAGGCTAACCACTTAAGCTATATTGGCGACAGCAGCATCGGTAGCCGCGTCAACATAGGCGCAGGCACAATCACCTGCAATTATGATGGCGCAAACAAACATCGCACTATCATCGAGGATGATGTTTTTATCGGCTCAAATACGCAACTGGTCGCGCCAGTAAAAATCGGACGCGGTGCCACCATAGGCGCGGGCTCCACCATTACCCGCGATGCACCGGAAGGTGAGTTAACCCTGTCACGTGCCAAACAAATTACTGTGCCGGGATGGCAGAGGCCAAGCAAGAAAAATAATATACCTTCATAGATTTCGCCATACTTACAATGTTAATCTTCAGCGATTATTTTCCGATACAAAACCGGCTGAATATTTCACCGAGCAGATCATCCGCACTAAACTCACCCGTAATAGAATTTAGTCCTTCTTGAGCAAGTCGCAGCTCTTCCGCGCAAAGCTCTGGACGTTTTATTTCCTCTGCAGCACGCAGCAAATGGTCTCGCGCATCCAATAATGCATGAATATGGCGTTCACGTGCCATAAATATGCCTGATTCTTGGTGCCAGCCAAGCAGAGACAGCAATTTATTACGCAGGAATTCTAGCCCCTCGCCTGTTTTGGCAGATAGATAAATGTGGCATTCGCCATTATGCTCATCTATATATGCATGCTGAGCAAGCAAATCAACTTTATTAAAGACATGTAATCGCGGAATTTCAAGTGGTAATTCGTCTAAAATTTTCTGGTCACTTTCAGTCATGCCGTGACTGGCATCCAACAGAACCAGGATGGCATCAGCTTTTTTTAGCGCTCCATATGTTCGTGCTATCCCCATTTGCTCCACGGCATCACCTGCCTCTCGTAATCCAGCCGTATCAATAATATGCAACGGCACACCACTGATCTGAATAGATTGGCTAATAAGGTCGCGCGTGGTGCCCGGGAACTCACTCACTAAAGCGATATCCTCCCCGCTCAATCGATTGAGTAGACTTGACTTGCCGACGTTAGGCTGGCCGACCAGCACAATATGCGCACCTTCTCGCAACAGGCTTCCCTGTTGTGCCAAACTTAAAATCTTTTCTAATTCTGCACGTAACGTGACTAGCTGTGTATCACGTTGCGTGACATCTGGAGAATCAAGCTCTTCTTCCGGAAAATCCAACATGGCTTCGACCAACATGCGTAACGAAATCAATCCGTCCACTAAGCGATGGATAGCCTGGGAAAATTCGCCTTGTAGCGAGCGCATGGCACTGCGCGCAGCCTGACTGGTGGTCGCAGCTATCAAGTCGGCTACGCTTTCTGCTTGCGCCAAATCAAGTTTTTCATTAAGGAATGCGCGCTGCGTAAACTCGCCCGGCTGAGCGAGGCGAGCACCAATTTCAAGACAGCGTTGCAACACCAACTGCAGTATGGCTGTGCCGCCATGCCCCTGCAATTCTAAAATGTCCTCGCCAGTGTAAGAATGTGGGGCGGGGAAGAACAGAGCGATACCCTGATCCATAACCTGCCCTTGTGCATCCAGAAAAGAAGCGTAAGTCGCGCGCCGCGGCTCGGGTACTTTCCCTAACAGGGTTTGTGCCAATAGGCTAAGGTCATGCCCGGAGAGCCTGACCACGCCAATTCCACCTTGTCCATGAGGAGTAGCGATTGCGGCAATAACATCAGGCTTTAGTAGCGCCTTTGACATTAGCCTCCAGTCCACGTGTAATGTACCACTGCTGAACAATAGAAAGTATATTGTTTACAATGGAATACAGCACCAGCCCGGCCGGAAAGAAGAAAAATACCACACTAAATACAATGGGCAATGTTTTCATAAGCTTGGCTTGTAACGGATCGGGGGGAACAGGGTTTAACTTACTTTGAATTATCATGGTGGATCCCATGATTAACGGTAAAACATAATAAGGATCGGGCACCGACAAATCGGTAATCCAGCCAAAAAACGGGGCGTAACGTAATTCGACACTCGCAAGAATAGCCCAGTATAAAGCAATAAATACTGGTATCTGAACGAGCATCGGCAAACAACCCCCAAGCGGATTAATTTTCTCCGTCTTGTACAATTCCATCATCGCTTTATGCAGGCGCTCCCGGTCATCTCCAAATTGCTGCTTGATTTTCTCCAGCTTGGGAGCCACTACACGCATTTTCCCCATGGAGCGATAACTGGCCGCAGACAATGGGAAAAATAACAACTTAATAAAGAACGTCAATAGGATAATGGCTAAACCCCAGTTGTATACCCAGCCATACAGGTAGGAAAGCAACCAGAACAAGGGGGTGGAAATGATTGTCAACCAGCCATAATCTACTGTTAAGCCCAACCCTGGTGCAATTTCATCCAGCGAGGTTTGCGCCGGTCCGGCATAAAGTGGCACGCTAATCTTTGCAATATGACCTGGTGCAATGGCCGCCACTGGTAAAATGACGCCTACCGAATAAAGCTCGTTTTCCAGCCTTCTGGTGTAAAACTCGCGTTGTACTTTATCCTTAGGCAACCATGCTGCGACAAAGTAATGTTGCAACATACCCACCCAACCATTGTCAGCGCTTTGAGAATGCTTGGCATTTCCCTTCTCAATATCGGGAAAGCCCACCTTCTGAAATTTTTCCTTCTCTGTATAAACAGCAGTACCCGTGTAAGTGGGCAAAAACATTGACGCACCTTCAGGTGAGGATTTGTCACGCACCAACTGGAAATAAGCAGATGGGGAAAGCGGACTGGTTCCAATATTTTCGATTTCGTAGCCCACATCTACCAAGTAGCCGCCTCGATGGAACACATAAAATTTAGTTACTTTTGCACCAACAACATTTGTAGCAAGTAATCGCACCTCGATTGTGTCTTTGCCTTCAGTTAAGAGATATTCGTTAGCTTGAGCCGTGAATGTCGTATTGTGAGTGGGTAATCCAGTGCCAAGCAAACCCGTCTGGGCGATATAGGTGTGCACTCCTTGTTCCTGCAGCAATACGAATGGCTTATTCTTGTTTTTGCTATCCCGCTGCTGCAAAAATTCCAAGCGACGCAAATCCCCGCCTACAGTATTAATAACTGCGGTTAGATAATCTGTTTTTACAGTAATTTTTTGCCCGGCCTGAGTCTTTTGTTGGGTAACAACCGCAATTGCCTCAGGGCTAACCGTAGCCGCTCTATCGGGTGCGCTACCCGTTGTAGGCGCGACAACTTTCGGAGCGACCACAGCAGCTGTTTGAGCTATTGGTTGCTGCGTGCGTTGCCAACTTTCCCACAACAACATTATTGATATTGCGAACGACAAAAAAAAGAACAACCTGAACAGCTTGTGAAAATCCATATGGTTTCGCCTATGTAAATCTATGGGGCGGGATCATAACCACCTGGATTCCAGGGGTTGCATCGAATCACCCGCTTTATGCTCAACCAAGTACCACACCAAGCACCATGTTTAGAGATAGCCTCACGAGCATATTGAGAACAACTTGGAGTAAAGCGACAAGTCGATGGCATGAGCGGGCTCAATAAATATTGATATAAACCTATCAACCTGATTAAGAGTTGTCGCATCACATGCGGACAGATTGAAATAACTGTACCAAGGCCAACCGTCCTTCAGCCGAAGTTTCAGAATTAAATTGCCGCTTGGCCCGCACCACTACATCCACCGAGGATGCGGCCGAGAAATTAAGCCGAAATATATTTCGAATCATGCGCTTTGCAAAATTTCTGGATACTGCCTTTGGCATGCTTCTTTTGCTGGCTATTACCCCAAGACGGGAATAGCCGCTCTCATTTTTTCGTATATAGACTGTAAACCATTTATTACTCAAACACTCGGCACGAAGCGCCAACTCAAACTCTATCGGCTGCTTAATCCGGCGGTACGGTGGTAAAGTTTGGTCGGCCTTAAACGGCAAGGCGTACACGGCCTTTAGCTCTACGAGCGGCTATAACGGCTCTTCCTCCCTTGGTTCTCATGCGAACCAGAAATCCATGTGTCCGCTTCCTTTTAGTGACGGATGGTTGATATGTACGTTTCATTGTTTAATACCCCTAATTAATAATTAATACTTGAAAACCCGCTATTACATTATTTACGGGGCTTTCTGTCAAGCTTATTTTATCCCATATTGCCCATTGGATGCACGAATCCACTCTAATTAATAAGAATTCAAATGGTATCTATTAAAAATTTTCAATACTATTCAATGCAGTGCTGCTTTAATGAATAATCCGAGTTAATCTGTTCTGTAACGAACAAGTCAATTATCCAAACTTATGACACATTATTTGTGTGGAGTAAAATCAGTCCACAAAAATAATAAATGGCGAATTGCAAGGGTCCTTAATAGTTTATCTGCTATAAATAACTTTTTGCCTTGCATGTAGTAGAATGTATAAAGCTTTTTTTGCATTGCCATCTGAAAATTATGCGAGACAAAACATTATGGAATTCCTGTCTTCATTTTTTTGAAGGTACGCTTACCTCACTACAATTTAACTCATGGATTAAACCTCTAATTTTTGAAATTCAAGGTAATTTGATTACCTTGACTGCACCGAATAGTTTTATATTGAAAGTTGTACAGGATAGATTTTTACCAGAAATTTCCAAGCAAGCAGCGTTATTTCTTGCTTGCCCGCCAACTTTCGAGTTGCGTATAGGAGAAAAACCTCTCAATTTGCCCCCCAAAAAATTACCAGTTGCTTTAACTAATATTGTCCCGTCCATATCCCAACTCGCCCTCAACAAGCACACAAATCAAAACAAACTTAATCCTTTGTTATCTTTTGAAAACTTTGTTACTGGTAAAGCAAATCAATTGGCTCATGCAGCAGCAATACAAGTTGCTGAAACTCCGGGTACAACGTACAACCCATTATTTATTTACGGCGGGGTCGGATTAGGGAAAACTCACTTAATTCAGGCTATTGGGAATCATATAAAACTTGATAATGCACAGGCAAAAGTTTGCTATGTTCATGCTACTAATTATATTTCAGATGTAGTCCGCGCTTTTCAAACTAAAAAATTTGATGAATTCAAACAATTCTACAACTCATTAGATTTGCTATTGATTGATGACATTCAATTCATCGCTGATAAAACTGGAACCCAACAAGAATTTTTCTATACGCTTAATTCATTGATTGATGGACATAAACAAGTTGTAATTACATGCGATTCTTTCCCCAAAGAAATTTCTGGAATGACGCCACGACTTACTTCACGATTCAGCTGGGGGTTAACAGTCGCTGTTGAACCACCTGGTTTGGAAATGCGCGTAGCAATCCTGTTACAGAAAGCTGCACTTTCTAATAATCCAATAAATGAAGATGTTGCTTTTTTTATTGCCAAGCACATTCGTTCTAATATCCGTGAATTAGAAGGAGCACTTAAACGTATTGACGCTTATTCCAGATTTCACAAACGTAGCATCTCTGTAGAGCTTGCAAAAGAAGCACTTAAAGATTTACTAGCTTCTCAAAATAAACAAATTTCCATAGAGAATATACAAAAAACAGTGGCTGATTTTTACCGCATCAAGGTTGCTGATCTTCTTTCCAAGAAAAGGACACGCTTAATTGCCAGGCCTAGACAAATTGCAATGTGTTTAGCAAGGGAATTGACACAATTAAGCTTACCGGAAATTGGAGCCGCTTTTGGAGGACGTGATCATACAACGGTTATGTATGCATGCAAGACTATTGAAAGCTTACGCAATTCGAATCCCCCTCTAAATGCAGATTTCAATTTACTTAATCAAACATTACGAAATTAATATTCTTGGTTAATATTGAATTTATTTTGTGTATAACCATCTTGAAAAATAATTTTATTAAAACTATACACAAAAATTACTCGTCAAAAATAATAATTATCCACATCTTTTTATAAACTCTAATACGTTATAAACAAAGAGAAATACCGAGTTATTCACTATATATAATACCGATTATTGTTATTATTAAGGATATATAAGAATGTTAATTGAAAAGATTGAAAAAAACAGTTTACTAAATCCCCTTCAGAAAATTATTGGAATAGTGGAGCGTAAACAACCTCTCCCAATTCTGTCAAATGTATTAATTGAAAAATTCGGATCAAATATACGTTTTGTAGCGACGGATCTTGAAATTCAAATCGCAACGCAATTTACCGATATAAATCAAATAAGTCCTGATACAGCAATTACTGTAGCTGCTAAGAAATTGCAAGAAATCATTAAGGTTTTACCTGAAGGAAGTCTTGTTACATTAGATATTCATCAGAATCGCCTTTTAGTGAAAGTGAATAAAAGTAAATTTACGTTACAAACATTACCTGCTCAAGATTTCCCCAAAATTTCGGAGCAATTAGAACAAGCCGTAAAAGTTCAAATTGAACAAGGAAAGCTTAAAAAGTTGTTAGGTATGGTTCAATATGCCATGGCGCAGCAAGATATTCGCTATTATTTAAATGGTGTTTTATTAGTTATTAACGGAAACTTTTTAAAATTAATAGCAACAGATGGGCATCGACTTGCTTATATTAGTACCAAGCTAGCCCAGGAATATCCTAAAATAGAAGTAATCCTGCCTAGAAAAACAGTTAATGAACTAATTAAACTTTTAGCTGAGACAGAAGAAAAAATTACATTTGAATTAGCTGCAAATCAAGTCCGCATGACTTTTTCAGATATCATTTTAACTTCCAAGGTAATAGAGGGAAAATTTCCAGATTATGAACGTGTGATACCTAATTACACTAACCAACTTACGTTAAATAGAATCGAAATATTACAAGCATTGCAACGTGCAGCAATTTTATCTAATGAAAAATTCAGGGGTGTACGTTTTGTCCTGACAGAAAAAAATCTTCGCATTATAAGTAATAACAGCGAGCAAGAAGAAGCGCAGGAAGATATGGAAATAGACTATCAAGGGATTGCACTTGATGTTGGTTTTAATGTTAATTATTTAATGGATGGGTTAAATAATTCTGCCACGCAAACAGTGACGTTCTCATTTGGCGATGCAAATAGTAGTATTTTGCTCACCATTCCAGGTAATGAAGAATTTAAGTACGTTGTAATGCCAATGCGTATTTAATAGCCCATAAAAAAAATATTTAAGGTATCCACCCATATAAAAATGTCATTCGAAGTAAGTAATATTTACGAATGCATTCTTAAGGTTTCACGTGAAACAAATGAAAGAATAAAATGAATGAATATAATTCCACCAGCATTATAGTTCTCAAGGGACTAGAAGCAGTTAGAAAACGTCCAGGTATGTATATTGGCGACACTAATGATGGCAGTGGCTTGCACCACATGGTCTTTGAGGCAGTTGATAATGCCGTGGATGAAGCATTGGCAGGTCATTGCAACGAAATATCAGTGATTATTCATCCAGATAATTCGATTAGCGTGACTGATAATGGACGTGGTATTCCGACAGATATTCATGAGGAAGAAAATCGTTCTGCAGCAGAGGTAATCATGACGGTGTTACATGCCGGAGGTAAGTTCGATGGAAACTCTTATAAGGTTTCAGGCGGCTTGCATGGGGTGGGGGTTTCGGTAGTGAATGCCTTGTCCGAATGGTTACGATTGACAATTTACAGAGACAATAAAATCCATTTTATGGAATTCCGTTTGGGAGAACCAGTTGCACCGCTTAAAGTAATAGGCGAGACAACTAAGCGCGGCACAGAAGTACATTTTCTGCCGAGCAAGGAAGTGTTCGGACTAGTCGAATTTCATTTTGATATGTTGGCTAAACGCCTGCGCGAACTTTCATTTTTAAATAATGGTGTTAAGGTTTCATTGATAGACAAGCGAAACGGCAAGGAAGAGCTTTTTGCATTCACAGGAGGCGTAAAAGGTTTTGTAGAATACATGAATAGAAACAAGAACGTGCTTCATAAAAATATCTTTTATACGCTGGTTGAAAGAGATGGAATAACAGCCGAAATTGCCATGCAATGGAATGACTCTTATCAGGAAACGGTGCAATGCTTTACTAATAATATCCCGCAGCGCGATGGCGGTACGCATTTGACAGCTATGCGCACAGCAATGACTCGTACCTTGAATCAATACATCGAATCTGAAGAGATTGCAAAAAAAGCCAAAGTTGAAACAACAGGCGATGATATGCGTGAAGGATTAACTGCGATACTTTCGGTAAAACTTCCTGACCCCAAGTTTTCTTCGCAAACCAAGGATAAGCTGGTTTCTTCTGAAATTCGCCCTGTTGTCGAAGAGGTAGTTAGCCAACAATTAATGGCATTTCTGCTAGAAAACCCAAATGACGCTAAAGTAATTGTCGGGAAAATTGTAGACGCTGCGCGTGCCAGGGAGGCGGCACGTAAAGCTCGTGAATTGACTCGTCGCAAAGGGGTGTTGGATGGCATGGGGTTGCCGGGTAAGTTAGCCGATTGCCAAGAAAAAGACCCTGCACAATCAGAGTTATATCTGGTTGAGGGTGATTCTGCCGGAGGCTCGGCAAAACAAGGACGCGACCGCAAGTTTCAAGCCATCTTGCCGCTTAAAGGTAAAATTTTAAATGTTGAGAGAGCACGTTTTGAAAAAATTATTTCATCACAGGAAATTGCCACGCTGATCACAGTTTTGGGTACTGGCATTGGCCGCGATGAATATAACCCGGACAAGTTGCGTTATCACCGCATTATAATAATGACAGACGCTGACGTAGATGGCTCACATATACGCACCTTGTTGCTAACGTTTTTCTACCGCCAAATGCCAGAGTTGGTCGAGCGCGGCCATGTTTATATTGCACAGCCGCCACTATATAAAGTCAAACAAGGCAAGGAAGAGCGGTATTTAAAAGATGATCATGAAATGAAAACATTCATGCTTCGTTCAGCCTTGGTTAACGCCGAGCTACATACAGATAAAGATTCACCAGCATTGAAAATTGAAACACTCGAATATCTGGCAAAAGAGTATTTCCTGGCGGAAGCCATAATAGATCGTTTATCCCGGGTTATCGCGAAGGAAGCCCTGCATGCAATGCTCAAGCAGCCAGATATTCAATTGGGTAGCGCAGAACAAGCAGAACAAAGCGCGATAAACCTGCAACAGGTTTGTGGCCCGGAAATAATTGTGAAGGCGGATATTAATCCAGCTAATGATGAAAACCGCTTACGCTTGGAAAAATATTTGCATGGTAATTACTCTATAAGCTACGTTGAGCCGAGCTTTCTGCAAAGCGGTGATTACACCCAGCTTAAGCAAACAGCACATGCCTTGGATGGATTGTTGAGCAAAAGTGCATACATCAAGCGTGGGGAACAGCGCAAACCTGTAACCGATTTCAAACAGACCATCGAATGGTTGTTGGAAGAGGCTAAACGTGGCGTTAGTATTCAGCGTTATAAAGGGTTGGGAGAAATGAATCCAGAGCAGTTGTGGGAAACCACCATGGACATAACAAACCGCATCTTGTTACGCGTACAGATTGAAGACATGATTACAGCAGACGAAACTTTCACAACGTTGATGGGAGATGTCGTGGAGCCTCGCCGTGCCTTTATTGAACAAAATGCTCTGGGAGTTAAAAATCTTGATGTGTAGAAAGATTTTGATTGCCAAGAAAATTTAAGTGTATGCCCGCCAGTTGTAAAAAATTCCGCCAAGTTCAAGTAGGACGGCTCAAAATCCAAGTGCAATATTTTTGAAAGAAAATGTTGCACACGGTGCTGCTCAAGCCATACCAGGATTGCGCTGATGCATCTGGGCTGTGATATCAAATAAGTCTATTTGTGTCGGGTACCCGTCGATTTTCGCAAATCAATCGCCGGGCTGAGTATGCTGGTCGAACAGGCACTGGAGTTGAGCCCGTTCGGTAAGCGCGCTGTATGTCCGATCAATCGCCAGCGCAACGATTGCATAAAGGATGCAAAGCAGGACTTTGTAACATATTTCAAGTTCTACAACCATGAGAGGCCGCATTCATCGCTTGACGACAAAACGCCAGATGAGCTCTACTTTGACAACCTGCCTGTACTGCCCAAAGCTGCGTAGGCATTAACCGCAATATTTCCACTCAAGAAATAGGAAATATTGTCCAGTTACGCGGAGCCGCCTCTGCCGGACATCTGATGATAGGCATCCATGAATAAATACAAGGCGCTCCTGCCGCAAACCAGCTTATTCTGGAAAAAACTGGGGCCCGGTCTTATAACGGGAGCTGCGGATGATGATCCGAGCGGCATTGCGACCTATTCGCAAGCCGGAGCCGGGTTCGGCTATGCAATGCTGTGGACGGCATTTTTAACTTTTCCCCTTATGGTCGGCATTCAGATGGTAAGCGCCCGTATTGGCCGGGTGACTGGGCACGGCCTTGCCGCCAATATCCGTCTGCATTACTCGCCAGCGCTGCTCTATGTACTCGTTGGACTGCTGCTGATTGCAAATACGATTAACATCGCTGCAGATATCGGCGCAATGGCTGCAGCGCTCAAACTTCTCATCGGTGGGCCTGCTCACTGGTATGCAATAGCTTTTGCCACGGTATCGCTGGTGCTGCAAATCTTCATACCTTTTCCACGTTATGCACCCATTCTGAAAATGCTGACATTATCGCTTTTCGCTTATGTCGCCACTGTGTTCGTCGTCAAGGTGCCGTGGGGCGAGGTGTTCTATCGCACAATCATGCCGTCCATATCATTCAAAGCGGATTACGTGATGGCAGTGGTTGCCGTATTTGGCACCACAATCAGCCCGTATTTGTTTTTCTGGCAAGCCTCTCAGGAAGTTGAGGAGCTGCGAGCGACTGAAGGTGATGCGCCGCTTAGAGAGGCGCCAGAGCAAGCCCAAAGTCACTTGCAGCGTATCAAGATCGACACTTATATCGGGATGGGATTTTCCAACCTGATCGCTTTTTTTATAATTTTGACGGCAGCGGTGACTTTGCACGTGCATGGCATTACGGACATCCAAACCTCTGCACAGGCAGCGGAGGCGTTGCGCCCCGTGGCCGGAGAATTCGCGTTCCTATTATTTACCGCCGGAATAGTTGGTACAGGATTACTCGCTGTGCCTGTCCTGGCAGGTTCGGCCGCTTACGCCATGGCAGAGTCATTCGATTGGCGCATCGGGTTAGGTCGCAAGCTGTTGGAGGCGCGAGGCTTTTATATGATCCTGATTATCGCGACTCTCTTGGGCGTAGCGCTTAACTTCACACCCATTGATCCTATCAAGGCATTATTCTGGAGCGCAGTCATCAATGGCGTCATTGCGGTGCCCATCATGGTAGTGATAATGCTAATGGTGGCAAGACCGGATGTCATGGGACAATTCGTGATCACGCCTCGTCTTCGAATTATCGGTTGGCTTGCGACGGCTGTGATGGCACTCGCAGTGATGGCCATGGCGGTAACGTGGCTGGTATAACACTAAATTGTTGCGATAAAGCCGAGTCCGCCGATTGATTTTCATACAAGGATATTCTCAATGAATAATACAGGCATACAACTCCTCTCCGTTCAGGTCGGCCTGCCTAAAACACTGGGGTCACCTGGCGCCTCAGAGACCATGGATCAGGAGTGGACGACCGGCTTTTTCAAGGAGCCTGTGTCTGGTCCAGTTTGGGCCAGAACAACTAACTTGGCTGGCGACGAGCAAGCCGATCTTCGCGTCCATGGTGGGCCGGATAAAGCGATCAATGCCTACCCGTTTGAACACTACGCATTTTGGCTTGCCGAGCTTGGTTTTAAAGAGTTGCCAAATGGCTCGTTCGGAGAAAACTTTACTGTGGCGGGGATACTGGAAACGGAGGCTTGCATCGGTGATATTTTCGAGCTGGGTGACGCATTGGTTCAGATTTCTCAACCGCGCCAGCCATGCTGGAAACTTTCTCGCCGATGGAGGATTCAGGATTTAGTGGCGCAAGTCGTGCGCACGGGCAAGACAGGCTGGTATTTCCGTGTTCTGCGCGAGGGAAACGTTCAAGCCGGAGCGGCACTGGTATTGGTGGAACGTCCTTATCCTGAATGGACAGTCGCCATCGCGAACAAAATAATGCTCCACCGCAAGGAGAATTATGTGGCTACACAAGCTTTGGCTGAGTGCCCAGCGCTCTCCAGCAGCTGGAAGGCAACCCTGTCCCGGCTGGAAGATGGGAGGGTTGCTTGATTATTTTAATCCTGTTGAGTTAGTGCACTTATTGCTGCTTGGTAGTCAGGTTCATGCGTGATGTCGTCCACCAGTTCTGCGTGTAACACTTGGTTATTTTCATCCAGTACCAGCACAGCGCGTGCGGTTAAGCCTCGTAATACGGAATCAGCAATCTTTACGCCGTAGTTCCGCATGAAATCGCGCCCGCGCATCAGGGACAGCGGGGTGACATTATCTAATCCTTCAGCTACGCAAAAGCGGCTCATGGCAAATGGCAAATCGGCGGAAATCACCAGCACTACTGTGTTGTCGAGTTTGCTTGCCGCTTCGTTGAACTTGCGCGTAGAAGTGGCGCACACAGCGGTATCCAAACTAGGCACAATGTTGAGTACTTTGCGCTTGCCGACAAAGTCTTTTAACGCCACATCTTTCAGATCCTTATCCACTAGCGTGAATTCAGGGGCAGTTTGACCAACGGTTGGGAAGGTGCCGAACAAGGTAATGGGCGTACCATCCAAGGTAACAGCAGATTTATTTAAGGTTTCTTTTGTCATGATTTATTTTTTTGTTAGGGAGTGTTACAGCGTATCGTCTGCATACGCGTTTATTGGCGGACAAGAACAAATCAGGTTTTTATCGCCACGGACATTGTCTATACGGGCAACGCTTGGCCAGAATTTGTTGTCTCGTACCCACTTTAATGGATAAACGGCTTTTTCGCGTGAGTAGCTGTGTTTCCAATTGCTCGTGAGAACTGATTTTGCTGTATGCGGTGCATTTTTAATTACGTTATCTTCTTTATCCGCTACACCTGAAATTATTTCATCAATTTCTTTACGAATAGAAATCATGGCGGAGCAAAAACGATCCAATTCTTCCTTGGATTCACTTTCGGTTGGTTCAATCATTAATGTATCGGCTACCGGGAATGAAACAGTCGGTGCATGATATCCATAATCCATTAATCGCTTTGCAATATCACCGACTTCTATTCCAGCATCTCGTTTAAACGCAACGCAAGCTAAAATCATTTCGTGCGCGCAACGCCCATTTGCCCCACTATATAAAGTCGGGAAATGATTTTTTAATGACTCCTTAATGTAGTTGGCATTTAAAATTGCGATGCGCGTTGCTTCCGTAACGCCATCGCCACCCAACATTTTTATATATCCATAAGATACCAATAAAATTAAAGCACTGCCGTAAGGCGCTGCGGATACTGCGTGTATGCCGTTGCCGCCCCCGGTTTTTACTAATGAATGCGAAGGCAAAAAAGGAGCCAGGTGTTTTGCAACGCCTATTGGCCCCATGCCTGGACCGCCACCACCGTGAGGAATTGCAAAAGTTTTATGTAAGTTCAAGTGGCAAACATCAGCGCCAATATTTCCGGGGCTGGTTAAGCCCACTTGTGCATTCATGTTGGCGCCATCCATATAAACTTGACCGCCATTTTCATGGATGATATTGGTAATCTCGATAATACTTTCTTCGTAAACACCATGCGTGCTGGGGTAAGTCACCATTAAACATGCCAGGTTATCTTTATGCTGAACTGCTTTTTCACGCAATTCGGCTACATCAATATTTCCTATTTTGTCGCATTTCACCAAGACTATCTTTAAGCCACACATTGCTGCGCTGGCAGGATTGGTGCCATGTGCCGATGTGGGAATCAACGCGATATTCCGGTGCGCATCACCACGTGATTGATGGTATGCCTGAATGACCAATAACCCGGCATATTCGCCCTGAGCGCCGCTGTTGGGCTGAAAACTCATTTTTGCGAAACCGGTAATTTCACTTAATGATTTATCCAGATCATTAATAATTTCATGGTAACCCGCCGCTTGTTCAACGGGTACAAAGGGGTGAATATGTACAAATTCTGGCCAGGTAATAGGAATTAATTCAGATGCGGCATTTAATTTCATGGTGCAAGAACCTAACGAAATCATTGAATGCGTCAAAGATAAATCCTTGTTTTCCAAGCGCTTGATATAACGCATCATCTCGGATTCAGAGTGATACATATTAAATATTGGATGTTGAAGAATTAAAGATTGACGATTTTTGATTAAAGATTTTTGATTAAAAATCTGTTCTTCAGTAATTGCAGAAGTGGATTTTCCGGCTGCTTTTGCGAACACATTAATAAGTGCATTCAAGTCATCGGCATCGGTAGTTTGGTCAACAGAAATAGTAATCGCATCATCGATATAGCGTAAATTAATTTGTGCTGCTTCCGCTAATTGTTTAATTTTCGCGTTGTCTGTTCCATTGATTTTGATGGTATCAAAGTAAATCCCATCTTTAATAATGTAGCCTAATTTTTTTAACTCGGTTGCCAAAGCTATAGCGGTGCAATGCACTTGCTGTGCAATTCCTTTGAGGCCTTCTGGCCCGTGGTATACCGCATACATGCCGGCCATAATGGCTAATAATGCTTGTGCCGTGCATATGTTGGAAGTGGCTTTATCTCTGCGTATATGTTGCTCGCGCGTTTGTAATGCCATACGTAATGCTTGATTTCCGTCTGCGTCAATCGAAACACCAATGATGCGGCCAGGAATAGATCGTTTATATTCTTCACGGCAAGCAAAATATGCCGCGTGCGGGCCGCCATAACCCATAGGGACACCAAGGCGCTGTGTGGAACCAACAACTACATCGGCTCCCCATTCGCCTGGAGGGGTTAGTAATACCAAACTCAGTATGTCGGCTGCTACAGCAATAGTGGTTCCATTTTCCTTTGCTCTTTTTACAAAGTCGGCGTAATCGTGAATTTTGCCATCAGCGGATGGATATTGAAGTAATGCACCGTAAATACTGCTGTCCAACGTTCCCGTTTTAAAGTCACCAATCACTAATTCAATTCCCATTGGAGTTGAACGTGTTTTTAATAAATCGATAGTTTGCGGATAACATTCGTTGGAAACGAAAAACTTGTTCGCTCCATTTTCAGTTGCTTCATGCGTGCGATTATTGAACAACATTGCCATTGCTTCTGCTGCTGCAGTGGATTCATCCAGCAATGATGCGTTCGCAATCCCCATTCCTGTTAAATCCATAATCATGGTTTGGAAATTCAACAACGCCTCTAAACGACCTTGTGAAATCTCAGCCTGATAAGGAGTGTAAGCGGTATACCAACCTGGATTTTCTAAAATATTTCGCTGGATAACAGGAGGAACTATGGTGTTGTAATAACCTAAACCAATATGAGTTTTAAAAATTTTATTTTTTGCAGCAACACCACGTAAATGCTTGTGGTATTGATATTCAGTCATCCCGGATGGCAAGTTCAAAGGTTTTTTTAAACGGATTGCAGCGGGAATTGTTTGATCAATTAACTCGTCTACAGAGCCTGCGCCAATTGTTTTGAGCATTGCCTTAATATCATTCTCGCGCGGACCGTTATGACGGTTTACAAATTTATCGGTTGTAATCATTGCTGGTTTTATTTTTTAAAGGAGTGTAAATAGGTATTGGAAGCGGAAATTATGTCTTCCGTGACAATGTCTTAATGTGCTTCATTATCGACCAGTGACTGATACGCCGCCGCATCCATTAACGCGTCTACGTCGGCGGCATTATCTGGTTTCATTTTGAACATCCATGCGGAATAAGGTTCAGTATTGATTTTTTCTGGCGCATTATCGAGTTCAGGATTAACCGCTACCACGACACCGGTAACAGGCGCATAAATGTCAGCCGCAGCCTTCACCGACTCCGCTACTGCACATTCTTCCTTGGCTTTTAGTTGGCGGCCAACCGCTGGATTTTCCACGAATACCATGTCGCCCAGCAGCTCTTGTGCGTGTTGGGTAATGCCGATAGTGATAGTGCCATCGGTCTCTTTCTTGACCCACTCGTGGGATGCGGTGTACTTCAGATTACCTGGCAGACTGTTTGAATTGCTCATGGTTATATCCTTAAAAAGTAAAAATTAGATTAAGCCCTTGCCGTTACGTACGAACGGGTATTTCACTACCTTAGCCGCCAGCATCTTATCGCGAATTGCCACCTGTGCCGTATCGCCAACTTGTACTGCGGAGGGCACGCGTGCCAAGGCGATTGACTGATTCAGCGTGGGCGAAAAACTGCCGCTGGTAATTTCGCCATCGCCATGGCTGCAGTGCACCACTTGGTGATCACGCAGCACCCCGCGATCCTGCAAGACAAGGCCGACCAACTTTCGCGTTCGAGGATTGGTGACGAGTGCAGCTTTGCCGATAAAGTCGCGCTCACTCACCAAATCTACCGTCCACGCCAGCCCGGCTTCCAGCGGGTTTATGGTCTCATCCATGTCATGTCCGTACAGGTTCATGCCTGCTTCCAGACGCAACGTGTCACGTGCGCCTAGCCCGATAGGCTTCACCCCCGCGTCATTCAGTGATTGCCAGACGGAGGGAGCAGCCGTGGCCGGCAATATTATCTCGAAGCCATCTTCGCCGGTATAGCCAGTCCGGGCGATAAACATCGAATCCCACTCTACGGCATTGAAGGGCTTGAGTCCTTCCGCCAATTTCTGTGATCCGGGCAAGGCCAGCCATAGCTTTGCCGCTGCATTAGGTCCTTGCACGGCAATCATCGCCAGCTCATTGCGTGACGTGATCTGCAATTGTGGCGCGCGGACGGTAGCCTGCTCAATCATCCATGCAATATCCTTATCGGCAGTACCCGCATTCACTACGATGCGAAACCACATTTCATTCATGAAATACACGATGAGGTCGTCGATCACACCACCATCAGGACGCAACAGGCAGGAATACAGCGCCTTTCCGGAAGATTGCAGTTTGTCCACGTTGTTGGCCAACAGATAGCGCAAGAAATCGCGCACCCCCTCGCCTCTTATATCGACCGTTCGCATATGAGAGACATCAAACATGCCGGCATCGCGACGTACTTGATGGTGTTCGTCAAGTTGTGAACCGTAATGCAACGGCATATCCCAGCCGCCGAAATCGACCATCTTTGCGCCCATTGCGCGGTGCGCTGTATTCAGAGGAGTTTGTTTGAGTGTCATGAGTAATCTTTCAAAAAAAATAAAAAAGGCGAGGCAGAAAAAATCTACCTCGCCCCATCTGTCCTCTTTACCTGAGAGATTACGAATAAATCCGTGTGCCCCTTCGGTGGCTGTGTAAACAGCACTCTCCAGATTTGCCTGTGCCAACAGTTCTTGAGCCTGAGCGGTTACGGGTGTTGCGCCTTCGGCAATGCGCCTGTAATTACTACTTACCAGGCAGCATGTTCTTCCATTGGTTTAAACGGCAGGTAGAACTATACCGGAATAAGGGGGTGGACGGCAAACGATGCACATAAATTTGCGTGGGAGATTCATTTCAGGGATAATCCGTGCCCTTATACGTGCGCTAGCGCATGCTGCTTTAATTTATTTAAGCTCTCAATAAGTTTTTTAAGTCCTCAATTTTCATGTTTAAGGAAGTCAAAATGAAAACCGACATTCATCCGCAATACGATGAGATCGCAGTTACTTGCAGTTGTGGCAACGCTTTCAAAACCAAGTCCACAATGGGCAAATCACTGCATGTAGAAGTCTGCTCGGACTGCCACCCCTTCTATACCGGCACACAAAAAATCGTGGATACGGCTGGTCGAGTGGAAAGGTTCCGCCAAAAATATAGCAAGCCAGGTGCAAAACCTGCAGCATAATGAAACTGAACGATAAGCAACAATTGAAAGGCAGCGGACGCTGCCTTTTTTGTTTTTAATTTCAAGCTGGGTAGTGGCTACCCGAATGTTTCATAAACCCACACCCGGACAGTGCATCAAGGTCTTGGAGTAAGCGCACAAGCTCATGTTTTCCTATCCGCCGACACAAGAACACCCTATCACGACAGCCAAAGCCTGGTTGCTGGCTCTGCTGTGTGCGGTGTGGTTGGGCACAGGGTTGGTAGGGCATGACCCGTGGCAATCAGACGACGCTTATAGTTTTGGGTTGGTCTATCACATCCTGCAAAGCGGTGATTGGCTAGTTCCCACCTTGGCTGGCGTGCCTTACATGGACAAGCCGCCGCTGTTCTACATGACAGCCGCGCTTTTTGCCAAACTATTCTCCCCCTTGCTTGAGCTACATGACGGCGCGCGCCTAGCAAGCGGTTTTTTCACTGCTCTTACGCTTTTGTTCATAGGGCTGTCTGGGCGTGAACTATTCGGGAGGGGCCGCGGTTGGACTGCGGCGATCATTCTGATTGGTTGCCTCGGCATGCTGGTACGCTCACATGAGCTTATAACCGACCTTGCTTTGCTCACGGGCTGCGCCATGATGTTATATGGCTACACGTTAAGCTTGCGCCGAACTTTATTGGCCGGCATGCTCATTGGCAATGGCATCGGCATTGGCTTTATGTCCAAGGGTTTTATCGCGCCCACGCTGTTTGTGCTTATCAGCGCTGCGCTGCTGCTGTTCCGCACGTGGCGCATGCGTTCTTTTCTTTCCAGCTTGGCCATCGCATTGCTGTTTGCGTTGCCCTGGCTAACAGTCTGGCCTTTCTTGTTGTACCAACGTTCGCCAGAGCTATTTATGGAATGGTTTTGGACGCTTAACATCGGCCATTGGTTTGGCTATATTCAAGGTGGTGATTATGCAGAAGCGTTATATTACGTAAAGATATTGCCTTGGTTTGCCTGGCCTGCTTTGCCATTGGCGGCTTGGGCAGTGTGGGAGGCGCGGAGAAGAGTACTGCATGAAGCGGAGTTCCAGCTGCTGCTGGTGAGTTTTTTTGTGATGTTGCTTACGCTGAGTGTGGTGCCCAATATCAAGGAAGTGTTCGCGTTGCCCATACTATTGCCGCTAGCTTTGCTTGCTAATGCAGCGCTTCCCACCCTGCGCCGGGGGGCTGCCAATGCGCTGGATTGGTTCGGCATCATGACTTTCGGTTTTGTCGCCATTTTGATGTGGTGGGGCTGGGCTGGGCTGTTACGGAACAATCATGCCAAAATCACGCTTTGGTTGAAAGACTATCAGCCTGGTTTTGAACCAGCGTTCAATGCAACAACATTCTGGGTTGCATTGATCTTCACCGTGCTGTGGGTGCTGCTGGTGTGGCGCGTTGGACGCTCCATGCGCCGCGCCGTGCTTAACTGGGCTGGCGGCGTGACGTTGTTGTGGGTGCTTGCCATGACACTATGGCTACCATGGCTGGACAACGGCAAGAGCTATCGCGGCATGGTCGTTTCTCTTAAGCAGGCCATGCCAAAAAAACATGGTTGCATTGCGAGCCTGGACGTAGGCGATACCCAGCGCGCCATGTTGCAATACCTGGGAAATATCACCACGCACACCCAAGCACAACTCGCTTGCGATCTGCTGCTGGTGCATGGAGAACGTGCCGCCAGCTTAGTGGAAAAAGAAACAACTTGGGTCAAGCTATGGGAAGGCAACCGCAAAGGGGTTAAATCGAAACCTTTCCGTTTGTACCAACGCATCGAACCAATTGCACAAAGGCCAGTGATCACACAGCCTTAGTTTCATACCCGAACATTTGAGATGGGTTGTCAGTAATGGACACCATGAATTCATGCCGCTAATCTTTTTACGCAGGACTGGCGTTCGAATGCAGCGATATTGTGAAAAGCAGTTCGCTGCTTAACCCGTTGAGCTCCACGATTGCCAATTGGCCTCATATTACGAGGCCGCACACACAATGTGGCTCTATCCCTGCTTTTCAATGGCGATAGAGCCACATGACGTGAATCAGAAATTCCACTGCAACTGTGCGCGAAGCATATCGGCTTTAACCTGTCTGTAGCCATTCAAAGCTGGAACGAACGTGCCTACATTGGTTCTATCCATGTTGGCGTAGGCTACGACCAACTCCACTTCAGGCCAGGGCTGCCATTCAACGCCGGCCTCTGTTTCCCGCACGTGTGAGTTAGGTGTGTTTGTCGAGAATTTTTCGGAGCCATCGTAACGCTGCCATTTGATATAGGGCATCCAGCCGCCGTGAGCATTGTTCAGTTTGTACATGGCCTGAACGTATCCGCCATTGAGGCTGGCAGATTTGAGCTGTTTGCGATCTGCGCTCAACTGGGGGGAATTGCCCCAGTTCCACTCACCTTGCAAGCCGAAGGGTTGCGGATACAACACAGCATGCAAGCCTACGCGCTCGTCCCGCAAGCCTCTGCTATCAAACGTAGGGGTTGTTTTGACCCCGCCGACTGTAATCTCGCTGGCCTTCGGAACATATTTGCCGGACAATGCAGATATACCAGCCTCGAAAAACTGGCCGCTGTCGAACTTGAACGGATAGGTCAGGCGGGCTACTTTATGAAGGTTATCATTGAGTTCAACACGGTTCAGACCCTGGCCGTTGTAAACGCCCAGGCCCAATACCCCGTAATCGCCCGAGCCTTTGAGACCACTGCGTATCAGATCCCTGAAGCGATCACGGATGTGCGCGGGCGCCCAGTAGAATATCGCACCCATTTCACGTTCGTCACGGGATGCGATGTTGACGGCATCAGCACGATCCATCGCTAAGCGGTTCTGGCTCGACTGCAGAATTTCAAAGCCGTATGGAACTTTGGAGATACCGGCACGGACGCGATATTCCCTTTTATCGTCGAAAGAAATATCGCCGTAGAAATCTCGAATCTGAACCTTTCCACCCAGCGAATCGCCTGCGTCTGGGCCGGTATTGGCGTCCAGTTGATTGTAGATGTATAGATGGTCGGCAGCTTGGCCCGAGAGAATTATACGGGCGCGTCGAATTCCGAAACTTTGGTTATTCGAGATAAATTTATCACCGGGAGATGCAATGTGGGCTCTATCTCCAGATATAGGTTGGCTGTAACGCAACTGGGTGTAGCCACGCAGGCTGAGCCTGTCGCTCCAGCTTTCCTTGGGCTTGAAGGTTGCTGCCAGTTCCTCAGCCGCTTTAAGCTCCTCCTTCTTTTTCTTTTGACGAAGCCGGGTTTCCAGTGTTTTAAGTTCCTCAGGGGGAACCTTGCCCACAGCCTCATTGACTTCTTCAAATTCGCTGAGCTTGACTCTGTTGATGCCCGGTGAAGTAAATACTTGTTGGGTCTGTGTGTCCACATACAGCTGGGTAGCCTGTGCCGGAATCGTAGCGCCGCCCAGCAGAGCCAGCAAGGCGACTGATAATGTGGTTGGTCTTAATCTGCTACCAAGGTTAGTCTTAGCTACATGGCTTTTGGATGCTTGCATTCTTTTCTCCAGGAAAAATAAAAACTTCACCAGCTCAAGGTCATTCTTGAGTCGCGCAAGCATTCTAATGAATGAACATGACAGTTTTATGACATGCCAACGTATGAAAATTTAATTTAACGTTTACGCCCTGCGCTGTGCGCGAGCCACGTCTCATTGGCATTCCGTGATTGAAGAGCAGGTTATTGGGATATCAAACAGAATGCGCATTCTGTCAACTAATAGACAATCGAAAGAAAGCAATCAATAGAAAAAATTGTGAATGTTTGATTGGTCATTTTGCATGAGCCTCAAGTTCATGGATAATTTGAATTTGGTGAGTTATAGATGTCACAATTCTGCAACATTGGGAGCTTAATATGGCGACGCTGCCAAATGGTGGTGACCCAATTAACCGAATGGAGAGAAAAATGTTGAAATCGCACAGTCTTAAAGTACTTGGTGTGACCGCTGCATTGAGTATGTTAATGAGCGCCACAAACTTTGCGGGCGCCGTCGCGATCATCAAGATTGATGGCTCAAGTACGGTCTATCCTGTCACCGAAGCGGTGACAGAAGAGTTCCAGAAAAGCAAAAAAGACGCAATTAAAGTGACCGTCGGCATATCCGGCACCAGCGGTGGACTCAAGAAGCTTTGCCGTGGAGAGATCGATATCGCGAACGCCTCTCGCCCGATCCTGAATGAGGAAATGAAGGAATGCAACAAGCACGGCATCCAATATATTGAGTTGCCTGTGGCTTATGATGCGCTGACCGTGGTGGTCAATCCTCAAAACACTTGGGTGAGCGGCATGACCGTAGCCGAGCTAAAAAAAATGTGGGAACCTTTAGCTCAAGGAAGAATTACTAATTGGAATCAGATTAATCCTCTCTGGCCAAATGCCCCCCTGAAATTATTTGGTCCGGATTCTGACTCAGGCACATTTGATTTTTTCACTGAAGTTATTGTTGGCAAGGCCAAGTCCAGTCGCCTCGATTACACTGCATCTGATGACGACAAATTACTGGTGAAGGGTGTCTCTGGTGATAAAAATGCCATTGGCTACTTCGGCTACGCCTACTACGCTGAAAACGCCTATAAACTGAAGGCGGTACCGATTAGCGTTGGGGAAGGTAAGCCGCAAGTTCTGCCTAGCTTGGAAACGGTTAAAAACAGTAGCTATCGGCCTCTTGCGCGCCCAATCTTCATCTACGTTAGCGCCAACGCCGCACAAAAACCTGAGGTCAAGGAGTTTGTCGAGTTCTATCTCAAGCAAGCACCGAAACTGGTTGAGGAAGTGAAGTACATACCACTGCCAGATGCCGCCTACAAGCTGGCACTGGATAATTTTACCAAGGGTAAAACCGGCTCCGGTTTCGGTGGTAAGTCCCATGTCGATATTGATTTCAGCGGTATAGCGGAGGTAGGTGTGACAGATGAAGTGCTAATGAAACGTGAAGGTAGGGTTTTCCCAGCTCCATAATTCGATAATCGGCATGGATGCATCACGATGAAGTGCTAATGAAGCGTGAAGGTCATATTTTTGAATGATATTTCATTTGCGCGTGACTGTGGGTATCGGAGAAAAAATTGATGAGGTGCAAAAGTAGGGGCTAAGGCGGATGGTAAAGCGGGATCCTTTCAATGCACAGTATCCTGCAGGTGCGTAAACGCTTTTACCCGGTACAAAAGCTCCTCGATCAATTGGTAGGTAGTCGCAACCAGGATGATATAAACCAATAAGAGCAAGATGCTAAGCCTGCTGGATAACTTTTGAGACCTGCCATGCCGAACATTAACTTGCTTGCTCGTTCTCGTTCCGCTGTGTGGCACCCCTGCACGCAGATGAAGCACCATGAGACGTTACCGCTAATACCTATCCAGCGTGGACAGGGTATGTGGCTATATGATTTCGATGGCAAGCGCTATATGGATGCGGTGAGTTCGTGGTGGGTGAATTTGTTCGGGCATTGCAACCCGCGCATTAATGCCGCCATTACCCAACAGTTAGGGCAGCTGGAGCATGTGATGCTGGCTGGCTTTACTCATGAGCCGGTGGTGCAGCTTTCCGAGCGATTGGCGCAACTGGCTCCTGCCGGGCTGGGTCATTGTTTTTATGCTTCAGACGGCGCGTCGGCTATTGAAATTGCGCTAAAGATGAGCGTACATTTTTGGCGCAACAGTGGTCAGCCACTCAAGTGCGATTTCATCAGCCTGCGAAACAGCTATCACGGCGAAACACTGGGTGCATTGTCAGTGACCGATGTGGCCCTATTCAAGGGCGCATATGGTGCGCTGGTCAAACAGAATGCCACGGTATTAAGCCCTGATTGGCGCAATGCAGAACCAGGCGAGAGCGCACGTGACTATGCTGTGCGCTGTGCTGCGCAGCTTGAAACACATTTGCAGCAGCATCATCACAATATTGCCGCGTTCATTATCGAGCCTTTAGTGCAGGGGGCTGCGGGCATGGTGATGCATCACCCGGTTTACTTGACTCGTGCGCGCGAGTTATGCGATCAATATGATGTGCATTTCATTGCCGATGAAATTGCAGTGGGGATGGGGCGGACGGGAACGATGTTTGCCTGTGAGCAGGCAGAAAAGTCCCTCAGCCGGGATAGGGCAGAAGAGGGCATTTCGCCGGATTTTTTGTGTTTGTCCAAGGGTCTCAGCGGTGGCTATCTGCCGCTATCCGTGGTGATGACCACGGATACCATCTATCAGGCATTTTATGCTGACAAAGTAACGCGTGGATTTTTGCATTCACATTCCTATACGGGCAATCCGTTGGCCTGTCGTGCGGCATTGGCTACTTTGGAAATCTTTGAGCAAGATGATGTTATCGCAAGCAACCGCAACAAAGCCATTTATCTTAACCGCATTGCTGAACCCTTACGTAACCACCCCCGCGTAAAAAATTTCCGCAACACCGGCATGATCTGGGCATTTGAGGTGGATAGTTTGTACGACGATTTCGCGCAACGCTGTTTCAGTCTCGCGCTGGAGAAAGAGCTGCTGCTGAGGCCGATGGGCAATACGATATATTTCATGCCACCCTATATCATCAGCGAGGCTGAAATGGATATGCTGGTTGAGCGTACACTGGCAATCATTGCGGCGATCAACTAATGTAACTGTCCCGCCCCGTGTGATCATATCCCGGTCCGGAGCTGGCCACTGTATAGAGGTTTTCATGAAGCTGCTGCACACCTTGCTACTCATCCTTTGCCTCATCCCCAGTACTCACGCCGCCACATTGCCGCCACCAGTGCTGAAAGCGCTGCAGCTGGCGCGTATTCCGCTGGGCAGTATTGGCGTGGAAGTACGTGAAGTAAATGCGCGCACACCGCTCATTAGCGTGAATGCGAAGCAGTCGTTGAGTCCGGCTTCAACCATGAAGCTGCTGACCACCTATGCCGGGCTGGAATTGCTAGGCCCTTCATATAGCTGGAAGACCGAGGCTTATCTCGATGGCAAGCTGGAACAAGATGTGCTGCACGGCGACCTGATCCTGAAGGGTTACGGCGATCCCAAATTGACGCTGGAACAATTATGGCTGTGGCTGCATGAGCTACGCAGTCGCGGTTTGCGTGAGATTCGCGGCGATCTGGTGCTCGACCGTAGTGCATTCCAGCTTGCCCCGCACGATCCCGCAGAATTCGATAATGAGCCGATGCGTCCCTACAATACGGGGCCGGATGCGTTGCTGCTTAATTTTAACTCGATACGCCTGCGTTTTATTCCAGAGGGCGAAAAAATCAAGATTATCAGCATGCCGGAGCTGGCCGGCATCAGGCTGGATAACCGTGTGACGGTAGCGACCGTACCAGGAAGTTGCAGCGACTGGGATGATGCGATTTCCCTGCAATTGCAGGGCGATATATTACGTCTACAAGGTGTTTACCCGCTCCAGTGTGGTGAACGTGAGCGGCATGTCAGCCTGCTGTCCCCCCCACTCTATCTGGATGCCGTGTTTCGTGCGTTATGGCAGGAAATGGGTGGCCTGCTACAGGGTAGATTGCGTGAGGGTATAGTTCTAGGTAGCGCGACCCTGTTCGCCACGCACCATTCCGCACCATTGGCCGAACTGATCCGCGACATTAACAAATTCAGCAACAACGTCATGGCACGCCAACTTTTTCTAAGTTTGG
>CAMCFJ010000004.1 GCA_945874105.1 Candidatus Nitrotoga sp. CP45
ATGGACATATAACTTGATCTGCATTTCGGACAGGCCAGCAAGTACGCTGTTTCCCATGCCGGGTTTAACCGCTATGTCGGTAGAAAAATCACCACTGCCGATTCTAACTAAATTTTTGTGGATTTCGTCAGCAGTGCCACCCAGTGTTGTACGCAGGGAAGAATAAGTTCGCCAGAGCAAGAAGAACGCCCCAAGAGTGGTCGCGATGAATATCAGCCGCAACGATAATGCGATGTTCTCAGCATCATGGACTGCATCAAGCGTTCTTCTTTCCATCAACATATGAACCTCATTGATGGGCCTCATGATCGTTGCCTTGCCTTGGTAGTACTCGTCACTATGCAGCATCATATTTGCTCTCTGCCGGTTAACTTCCCTACCCAGTCGGGTGGAGTTAACCAGTTTCATGGCCACAAATCCCAAGGCGGCCAAACGATCAGAATTCGCTTTAGCTTCAGCCAGCTTGCCAAGCTCTTCATCGGTAAATCCAGACTGACGTATCAATTCGAGTAAAGCAATGGCCTGTCCATTTTCCAGAGGTAGTAATTTTTCCAGATGTAGTAATTGAGAATTTGCCAACACCATATCCCAGTAGCCGAAAAAATATCCATACGGCCGTGACATTTTGCCGTCACGAATATCCAGTATGTCTTGATAGTAATTCATGTAGCGTGGATCGCTGGTCACCACGAAGGCTCTGGCCATGCGCGTTAAGTCATCTGAACTCTGGAGCAATTGATCCATCAACTGAAAGGAGATTAGTCTCTGTTCATTTGCACGATCAATTTTTTTTTCGGCAACGACGTAGATACTGAAAACAATTGCAAGCGTAAAGAAGGAGATCACCGTCAGCAAAATATTTGAAGCTACATCTCTATTATTTGATTTTGAATTCATTTTTTTAGCTTCGCTTCATCTCAGCTTTAAAGTTGGTATCGTAGAGCTAAAACGACGATTAGGACGATTAGCAGGGGTCAAAAGTTATGCAAACGAACAATACTAATCAAATAAATGAAGTTAGTGTTGAGTTTTAAATAGAAATTGGAATATGTTGAAGGCATGCTTCATGCAATGAGGATGGTATTGAGGTATGCAGATTCATCATGCGGTGTGCGAATCTGCCAGAAGCGGAAGAGGGTATTAGTTCACTTGAAAGCTATCTGTTCAGGACATTATTTGATAGGGCTCCATCGTCACTGATTCGACTTTGTCACCGAGCAAGACCAGTTGACCTTCAAGCCGGGTGTTACCAGTTTCGCTGAACAAGAAACGATAGGTGCGTCGCAACACTCTTCGCCCAGTCTTGTCGCGAGCCAGAGCCAGTCCGATGTTGGCAACCGTGTCGTCGAGGAATTGCAAATTCTCATTGTCGCAGATATGTTTTCCCATTTTTCGGGCGACCTCAAGGGCGCGCAGACTGTCGAACCAGAACCACCCCAGCGCGGCTATCAGCAGCAGGAAAAACAAACTTATCGTATCCATTGTTTGAAAAGTAATGATTACCCCCCTTGCTTCAAACTGGCACTAATAAATTCATCCAGGTCGCCATCCAGCACACCCTGAGTGTTGCCAATTTCCACATTGGTGCGCAGATCCTTGATGCGCGATTGATCCAGAACGTAAGAGCGGATTTGATGTCCCCAGCCGATGTCTGTTTTCCCATCTTCCATTTCCTTTTTTTCGGCATTGCGTTTGCGTAGTTCGGCTTCATACATGCGCGACTTGAGCATTGCCATCGCTTCGGCGCGGTTGCGGTGCTGCGAGCGGTCGCTCTGGCATTGCACCACTATGCCGGTGGGTGCGTGGGTGATGCGCACCGCTGAATCGGTCTTGTTGATGTGCTGTCCGCCCGCACCGCTTGCGCGGTAGGTATCTACGCGCAGGTCTGCCGGATTGATTTCGATTTCGATGGATTCATCCACCTCAGGATAGACAAAAACGCTTGAAAAAGAGGTGTGGCGGCGATTGCCGGAATCGAAAGGGGACTTGCGCACCAGTCGGTGTACGCCAGTCTCGGTGCGCAAATGGCCATGAGCATAGTCGCCAGTTACCTTGAGTACGGCACCTTTAACACCTGCAACTTCGCCATCGGATTGTTCCAGCACTTCCACCTGAAAGCCCTTCTTTTCACAATAGCGCAGGTACATGCGCAGCAGCATCGAAGCCCAGTCTTGCGCCTCGGTACCACCCGAGCCTGCCTGGATGTCGAGGAAGCAGTTGTTGGAATCCATGGGCTTGGAAAACATGCGGCGGAATTCCATGGCCGCAACTGTGCTCTCCATTTTTTGAACATCCTGCACGATGCTGTCGAGGCTGGCATCGTCATTTTCCGCCAACGCCATTTCAAATAGCTCGGCTGTATCATCGAGATCTTGATTGAGCTGATTCAAGGTGAGAACGATGCCTTCAAGCATCTTGCGCTCACGCCCCAATTCTTGAGAGCGCTTGTTGTCTTGCCAGATGGCTGGGTCTTCGGCGAGGATTACGACTTCGGCCAGTCGCTCTTGTTTGCCATCGAAGTCAAAGATACCTCCGTAATTCAGCGATACGAACCCGGAGATCCTGTAACTGGTGGGTGAGGGCGTTGAGTTGTTCGGCTTCCATTAATATTGTCGAGTGCGGGAAAGGAGGCGATTATAGCTGAAAGCTCAGCCCTGAGTTTAAGGAGGAAGCTATTGAGACAAGTGCGATTACCTACTGATGGTCGCTCATGCAAGTCAATTGGTTAATCCGATTAAAACATAAACAGGCCAAGCGCAACACCGGCCCCCATCGCCAAAAATCCTGCTGCGATGTGCTTTGCCAAGGTCATGCCGCCGATGAATATCACCAGCCCAAATTTGAATACCAAATTGGACAGGAACGCGATGGCGATGGCTGTTACTGCCTGATGATGGTTCAATTTATCCAAATCAAATAAACGCAGGCTGGAGAGTGTGATGGCATCCACGTCGGTGAGTCCGGAGATCAAGGCGACCACATATAGGCCGCCGCTGCCGGCAATATCCGAAAGCCAGGAAGAAAAAAACAGTACTAATGCATAGATTAGGCCGAAGCTCAGAGCGGCAGGGATCTCGGTTGGGTTGGAAGTTTTTGGCATGGGTAAATCTGAAGAGGTATGCAGTTTGCGCCAGTCGAGAAGGGTAACGACAAGTCCAAACAAGAGGCCGAGCCCCATCACAGGTAATAGTTTGGCGAGTAAGTTGGGCGACACTATTGCACTTAACACTGTCAAGCGCATCAATACGACTTGGCTGGCAAGCAGGATGACCACAGCTGACAGGCGTGCCATGGCTTCACTGGTTTTGCCGTGGCGCGCGTAAACCAATGTGGTTGCGGTGCTGGATACCAGACCGCCGAGCAAGCCGAGAAGTGGTGCGCCATAGCGCTGGCCCGTCCAGTGCAGAGCGACATAACCAGCCAGGCTTAGCCCGGAAATCAGCACTACCATCATCCATATCTGATGCGGATTGAATGCGTCATAAGGGCCATAGTTCTGATCCGGCAGAATCGGCAGGATGACGAAGGTCAGCACCAAAAATTGTAGGATGGAAACCAGGTCACGCCGGGTCAAACGTTTCGTCATGCCGCGTAGTTCGGGTTTGAAGTAGAGCAGGGTAGTGGTGACTATGGCTAGCATGACGGCCAATGTTGTTTGTCCATACCAGATTAGTGCGCCGAGCGCATAACACAACAGCAAAGCAGCAACCGTGGTGGTGCCCGGATCGCTTTCTTCGGTGGGGCTGGTGAGATAGGCAGCTATGATCATAACGCCCACAATGCAGAAGCCTGCAACCAGAAGCCAGGGAGAGCCAATTTTGCTTGAGAGCATGGCGGTGAGAGTGCCAATTAGCGCAACCAGCGCAAAGGTTCTCAGTCCGGCTTTGGACGAAGGTCTGCGCTCACGTTCCAGGCCAATCAGCAGGCCGATCGCGAGGCTAGCGAGGAACTGTGGCAGGAATTCAACGCCATTGTTTTGCCAGATTTGATGATTCATCGCTTGGCCGCCTTGAAATAAGTTAAACGAAGATAATGTAAAAAAATTGGACTATATTTTTTGTTTGGCTTGGTGTTCCTTACGGCTTCATATATCTGATTTTTGCCAGTGCCGGACGATAAGTTGCAAATTGACGCTGCCATTGTATTCGTTGATAGCCAGATTGAAAACTGCACGAATGCAGGCTGGCATGGGATCGACGCAAAAAAAGTGAATGGCATCATATGCTGCGCTTGCTGTAGAGAGTTTCAGTTTGAGATGTTTTTCGCCAACCACGCGCTGGCTTTTTACGGTGAACTCGCCTTCAAAGAATGGCTGCGGGAAACCTTGTCCCCAAACCTGCTGTTCCAGGCTGCGTGCAATGCTTAATGTGAATTCGGAAGGAGCGAGTAGACCATCTGTTTCAATAATCCTGGTTAGATCGGCTGGGGAAAGCAGGCTTTGTGCTACGGCTTCAAAGGCGATCTTGAATTCATCGAAATGTTCCTCGCGCAGGCTAAGGCCAGCCGCCATGGCATGACCGCCGAATTTTTGTAGCAGATGCGGATGGCGTTTGGATACAAGATCAAGTGCGTCGCGCAGATGCAGGGCGTGGATGCTGCGTCCAGAGCCTTTTATTTCACCATTTAGTGATCGTGCAAAAGCGATGACGGGACGATGGTAGCGGTCTTTCAGACGCGAAGCGAGAATGCCGATAACACCCTGGTGCCAAGTTTCGTCGAACAGCGCGAGGCTGTAGCTGTCGGTTGGAGTAATGTGCTCCAGCGTGGCCAGCGCCGCTTGCTGCATGTCAGCTTCTATGTTGCGCCGTGTATGATTTAGTGTATCAAGTTGCGCCGCGATTCTGGCGGCTTCAGTGACATCATCGCTCATCAAACATGTGATACCCAGGCTCATATCTTCCAGCCGTCCAGCTGCATTCAGCCGTGGCCCCACAACAAAGCCCAATTCATAACTGGAAACCTGTGCATAATTTTTAGTGGCTACCTGCAACAATGCTTTGATGCCGCAACAAGCGCGCATGGTGCGGATGCGCTGTAGTCCTTGTTGTACCAAAATACGATTGTTTTCATCCAGCTTTACAACATCTGCAACTGTTCCCAAGGCAACCAGATCGAGTAGATTGCCTAGATTGGGTTCTGCATGTTCTGTGTATGTGCCGCGAGCCCGTAGTTCGGCGCGTAACGCGAGTAACACATAGAACATGACACCAACCCCCGCCAAATTTTTGCTGGGAAAATCGCAGCCCGGTTGGTTTGGATTGACAATGCAAAGTGCGTCCGGCAAAGCATCGCCAGGCAGATGGTGGTCGGTGACCAACACTTGCATGCCCAATCGGTTGGCCTCAGCTACACCTTCCACGCTGGCGATGCCGTTATCCACGGTGATCAATATGTCAGGTGTGGATTGTGCCGCCAGACGCACGATCTCCGGTGTTAAACCATAACCATATTCGAATCGGTTTGGTACGATGAAATCCACTTGCGCACCCAACATACGCAAGCCACGCAGCCCTACAGCACAGGCGGTCGCGCCGTCTGCATCATAATCCGCCACGATCAGCAATTTGTGTTGTGCGGCGATGGCGTCAGCCAATAAGCATGCCATTTTTTGGGCATTTTTTAGTTGCGTGAAGGGCAACAGATATTGCAGGCCGGTGTCCAATTGCGTCACATTACAAATGCCGCGCGCCGCATAAACACGTGCTAAAAGCGGTGCGATGCCCGTGTCGATAAGCTGCTGTGCAGTATCAGTCGGGTAGGGACGTTGGCTTATTTGTATCATGCAGCTTGGTGGTGTGTGGATTGGGTAAGATAAGTTTAGCAGAGACAGGAAACATTCCCAGCTTGTGGAAAGAGGGGAGAGGCAATATAGTTGAATTGGTTGTCAGGAAAAATTTTTCTTTGAGCACTTAACGATGGAAAATTTAACCTGGTATCGCAAATCGTAAATAACGAAACATATTGTTTTGGATTTACTCGCAGCATGGCAGTTGAGTTGCGGTAATTACCCTCTCCCTAACCCTCCCCCGCAAGCGGGGGAGGGGACGATCATCCTCTCTCCCGCTTGCGGGAGAGAGTTGGAGAGAGGGTTAGAGGAACTGAGCACCACTCCATGCAACGTATGTTTCGCAATTAACAGGTCTTGATACTAGTGAGTTGGACGCACTAAGGATAAATATGATGCGAACCATGAAAAAACCTGTACTCACAGTCGTTCTATTGATTATCTTGCTTGCATTATATGGTTGTGGAAAAAAACCACAGCCGACACCCCCTCCGGTGACTAGCAGTGGCGCTGTAGGCACTGCATCGGCGGTTGTTGCACTCCCGAATTTCACTGTTCTGGTCAAGAAGAAAGGACCAGCAGTTGTCAATATAAGCACTACACAGAAGATTCGCCGGGAGCATATTCCATTTCCGGCATTTCCCGGCACCAAGCAAGATGATCCACTCTATGAGTTCTTTCGTCGATTTGCCCCTGGCGAGAAACTTCCGCATGAATTTCAAAGTCAGTCGCTGGGTTCCGGTTTCATCGTTAGCCAGGACGGCTATATCCTTACCAACGCTCATGTCGTCGAAAATGCGGATGAAGTGACGGTGCGACTGACTGATAAACGAGAGTTCAAGGCGAAGGTAATAGGTGCGGATAAACGCAGTGATATTGCACTATTGAAAATTTCAGCCAAGGATCTTCCTGTTGTTAGTATTGGTGATGCCTCAAAGCTTGAGGTTGGCGAATGGGTCGTTGCGATTGGATCGCCATTCGGCTTCACCAACTCTGTTTCTCAGGGTATCGTAAGTGCCATGGGACGCAGCCTGCCCGGCGAGAATACCACTCCATTTATTCAGACTGACGTTCCAATCAATCCAGGGAATTCTGGGGGGCCGTTGTTTAATTTGAATGGTGAAGTCATCGGTATTAATTCACAGATATATAGCCGCAGCGGAGGCTATATGGGTTTGTCATTTGCGATTCCGATCGACCTTGCAATAAAGGTAAAGAATGAGCTATTGAAGCATGGCTCGGTCAAACGTGGTTGGCTTGGGGTAACCATACAGGACGTAAGCGCTGAACATGCCAGTTCATTTGGCTTGACAAAGGCTGGGGGTGCGCTGATTACTACGGTAGGGAAGGATACACCGGCAGCCCGGGCCAACCTTGAGATCGGGGATATTATCCTGAAATTTAATGGTAAAGAACTAACGGATGCAGCTGATTTGGCTCGCATAGTTGGCGACGCCGCGCCTGAATCAATTGCACGACTTAGCGTTTGGCGTCGCAGGGCAGCAAAGGAAGTAGTAGCCACCCTCGGAAACGCAGATACTGACCTCAGAACGCCCAAATCAAAACCAATGGATAAGGGGATGACACCGGACAGAGTTGGCTTGACTATGCATGAGCTGAGTCCTGATGAGCGGCAGATGCTGCGTACAGAAGGCTATGTAGTGGTTGATGCGGTTGATGGCATTTCAGCAGAGTCAGGCATTCACCCTGGAGATATTATTATCGCGATCAATAGCCAACGCATCTCCAGCGTTAAGCAGTTCCGTACTGTGATGGCTGAAGTTGGCATGCGTGCCGCTTTGCTCGTTCAGCGTGAGGGCAATATGATATTTATTCCATTGATCAGTAAATAATAAACAGGGGGGAAGCTATCTGGATTTTGTGTAAACAGATTCAGCTAAAATAGTTGCGGCTGAGAAAGGCTGATCTTTGTGTGATCCCAGCGTATACGAGTAGACTCGCGTAAATTCAGCGCCCATCAGAAAGATCTGAGCAGAGTAATATATCCACACCAACACACCAACGAGCGAACCTGCCGCTCCGAACCCTGAAGCAATGCCACTTCTGCCGATGTAAAAACCGATCAGGAATTTTCCGATGGTAAACAGAAACGCGGTAACCACCGCACCAATCCATACATCGCGCCAAGCTATCTTCATTCGCGGCATTAATTTGTAGATCATTGCGAATGCAATAGTAATCAGCACAAAACTTAGCGTTATATCGACTAAATGTGCGAGAAGCCCAAACCCGCCAAATAAAGGCCCCCACCATTTTCCAAGCGCTGCCAACGCAGCACTGAATATAAGCGAAACAATCAATAAAAAACCTATTCCCAGGATCATTCCAAAAGAAAGTAGATGCATGCGAATTAATCCAAATATCCCCGCATCCTCAGTTCTTTTTGGTACGCGCCATATCCTGTTCAGGTCGTCCTGCAACTCAACGAATACTGTGGTTGCACCAATCAAGAGCAAAACTACGCCGATAATAGCGGCAGTTACACTCTCTGTAGGTTTGCTAACGCTTTCGAGCAAACCTTGCACTACCATCGCGCCGGTTTTCCCCATTAAGCCCTGAAGCTGAGCAATAATTTCTCCCCTTGCAACTTCAACGCCAAAAATAAGCCCAGCTATGGATATAACAATCAGTAGAAGAGGTGCAATCGAAAATACGGTGTAATAGGCAAGCGCTGCACCCATGCTTGATGCATGGTCGTCAATCCACGCTGAAAAAGTGGCTTGGATAAGACTCGAGATTTTTTTGATGTTCATGGGATTTCTTCTGAAGAACATTGGTGATTGTTGCACATCTTTAAGATATTCTGTTTTGATACTTACACATGCCAAATTTAATTGGCATTAAACGCGCTGTCTTTGCAATGGAAAATCAGGTGGATTATGTAAGATTTGTTAAGTCAGTCAACGTTGTTATGGTGTTATGCGTTTTTGATGACAGGGCGGCTTCGTCGTTCATTTTTGCAAGAGGACCATAATGAAAAGATTGCTATTGGCATTTATTACATTTGTTATTTCTACCAGCATTGCGATGGCTACTGTGAACTTAAATACGGCCACAAAGGATGATTTAGATAAAGTTAAGGGTATAGGCCCGGTGAAGGCTCAATCGATCATCGATTACCGCAAGAAAAATGGTCCATTCAAGAGCGTGGACGAATTGGAAAATGTTAAAGGTTTTGGTAGCAAGTCGGTAAAAAAAGTACGTCCCGAATTAACTGTGGACGGTCTTACCAACGTCAAGCCAGCAGCAGTTAAAGCGTCCGACAAAAAACATGACGTCAAGAAATAGTTTATAGCTGAGATTCTCTTTGTGCTAGCAAAGGTTATATTTCTGTTTTCGATGTTGTACAAATAACAACCCCGTCTGGCGTAAGCTTGGCGGGGTTGTTATTTGTGCTTGTATGTAATGGTAAAATAGTGCATTAAATTTTAGGAACATCATAGATGTACCACACAATTGAACATTTCGTTGGCAACACGCCGCTGGTCAGGCTAAAACGTATTCCCAGTGCGACAAGCAATGTGCTGCTGGCTAAACTGGAAGGCAACAATCCTGCCGGCTCGGTGAAAGATCGTCCGGCACTCTCAATGATCATGCAAGCCGAAAAACGCGGTGATATTAAACCGGGTGACACGTTAATAGAAGCTACCAGTGGCAATACTGGCATTGCGCTTGCAATGGTGGCGGCCATGCGAGGCTACAAGATGATACTGGTGATGCCTGAAAACCAGAGCATCGAGCGCCGCCAGAGCATGCGCGCATATGGCGCGGAATTGGTGCTGACATCAAAGGAGGGCAGCATGGAATTGGCGCGTGATGTGGCGGAGAAAATGCGCGACGAAGGGCGCGGGATCATCCTCGACCAATTTGCTAACGCGGACAATCCTCTAGCTCATTATCAGGGCACCGCACCGGAAATTTGGCGAGACACGCAGGGCAGCATCACTCATTTCATTAGCAGCATGGGCACCACCGGCACAATCATGGGTTGCTCGCGCTTCTTCAAGGAAAAAAATCCCCACATTCAAATCATCGGCGCACAACCGGAGGAGGGCGCGCAAATCCCCGGAATTCGCAAATGGCCTGAAGCTTACCTTCCAAAAATTTATGATACCCAACGTGTAGATAAGCTGGTGAACGTAGGTCAGCAAGAGGCGGAAGAAATGACTCGTCGTCTGGCGAGCGAAGAAGGCATCTTCTGCGGAATCTCATCCGGCGGCGCGCTGGCAGTGGCGCTACGCATAGCGCAGACGGTGCAGAACGCAACCATCGTGTTCATTGTGTGTGATCGGGGAGATCGCTATTTGAGTACAGGTGTGTTTCCAGCGTGATCTGCTTGCTTTTGAAATTAAGGCAATGCTGAACAAGTCCCTCCGATCGGGCTGAGTTTAATATTCGTCCGCAAGCCGAAAGGCGTAGGCAAGAAACAGGGCAGCCCCAGCTCCGTTCGGGCTGAGCCTGTCGAAGCCATTGGCAACTTATTGATTAGCAAGGCGTACTTTTCGACCAGCTCGTTTTGACCAGCTCAACGCGAACGGAGGGACATGTTCAGCGTGGCCCTAAGGATCCAGGATCCTCGGAGCTAAATTCCTTCTTCCATAGCCATTTCAAGTTCCAACCAGCTTTCCTCCAATTCGGCCACTTTTTGTTCAAAGCTTGTATGCAGGGCGTTCAGCTTGATGATTTCATTTCGGTCAGGATTAGCATAGATAGCTGGATCGGCCAACTGGCGGTTGACTTCGGCCAGTTCCGCCTGAGCTTTTGACAGCGCGGCTTCGAGTTTGGATTGTTTCGATAGAAGCACCTTCTTATTTGGCTTGGATACGGTTGGCTGGCGTGATTTTTCTGGTTGAGCTTGAGTCGTTTCGCGCGGGCGGCGTGTTTCAATCCAATTTTTGTAGTCTTCCAAATCGCCATCAAACAGCTTGGCATTGCCATCCGCAACCAGCCATAACTCATCGGCTACGGCTCGGATTAGGCTGCGATCATGGGACACCAATACCACTGCGCCGGTGTATTCCTCAAGCGCCAGCGTGAGGGCGTCGCGCATGTCCAGATCAAGATGGTTGGTTGGTTCGTCGAGCAACAATAAATGTGGCTTTTGCCAAGCAAGCAGGGCCAGCGCCAAACGGCTTTTTTCGCCACCGGAAAAGCTGGCCACCGGGCGATCTTCGCTATCTCCAGCCAGACCAAAGCGGCCGAGAAAAGTGCGCAGTGCCAGTGTTGTTGTTTTGGGCGCCAGCTTTTCCATGTGTTGCAAAGGCGTAGCCGCGCTGTCCAGGTTTTCCAGCTGATGTTGGGCGAAGTAACCGATGCGGATATCGGGCGTAATTTCCAGCTTGCCTGCGGTCGGTTTAAGCTCGCCCACCAACAGTTTAATCAGAGTGGATTTGCCGGCGCCGTTCGGCCCCAGTAGGGCGATGCGCGCGCCCGCCCGCAGCACCAGGTCGACGTTATGAAACAGGGCCTTGTCACCATAGCTAAAGCCCATTTTATCGGCACGCAGTAATAAGTCGGGGCTACGTTCCGGCGCCTCGATTTCTAGCTCAAAATGGCCGTCTGTAATATGGGCTGGGGCGATGCGCGTGAGCCTCTCCAGCGCTTTAACGCGGCTCTGTGCCTGCTTGGCCTTGGTTGCCTTGGCACTGAAGCGGCGCACAAAGTCTTCCAAGTGCGCGATTTTTTCCTGCTGCTGGTGAAAAGCCTGATTTTGCTGTGCTATGCGCTCAGCGCGGGCGCGCTCGAAATCGTCGTAGTTTCCGCTGTAACAATCAATCACCTGGTTGTTAACATGGGCGATGCGGTTGACGCAGGCATTGAGAAATTCGCGATCATGCGAAACCAGAATAAGGCTGCCGGGGTAGCGAGCAAGGTATTGTTCAAGCCAGAGGATCGCCTCCAGGTCGAGGTGATTGGTGGGTTCGTCCAGCAACAGTAAATCGGCTCTGTGCATTAGCGCGCGGGCTAGATTCAAACGCATGCGCCACCCTCCGGAAAAGCTGCTTACCGGGCGCTCCAGTGTGTCGTTGGCAAAACCTAATCCATTCAGCAGTTGAGCAGCACGGGCTTTGGCCACGTAGCCATTAATTGCCTCGTAGCGGTGCTGAGCCTCGAACCAGGCTGGATCATGCTGATCTCGAGCCAGGTTTTTTTCCAGCTCACGCAACTCCACGTCGCCATCGAGCACGAACTCCAAAGCGGGCTGATCCGAGTTGGCGATTTCCTGCTCAACAAAAGCGATTGTCTTGCCGGATTGCAGCGATATTTCGCCGCTGTCCGGAAAAACTTCGCCACGAATCAGGCGAAATAGCGTGGATTTACCGCAGCCATTTTTGCCTACCAACCCGATACGTTGGCTGGCGTAAGCCTGAAAATTTACTTGCTGCAATAGCGTCGTGCCGCCTTGCAGGTACGTCATATTTTGAATGTTTAGCATGGTGTAATGATAACAGACGTGCCACACCTTAAAGATCAGAGCGAAAGCTGAATTAGCTTATCCGATTGCAGCTGTTCGTTAATGGTAGCAGTGAGTCATTGGTTGCGCTGAATTGTAATTTTAACCGAGCACGAGTGACAAAATCTGCCTATAGAGTGCTTGCGGATGTAACTTTAATTCCCATCGCCTCCAGAGCCCCAACGGCGCACCTCTCCTCGTGTATCATGTTGGCCACCATGCATATTCCGGAGTGACACCATAAAACGCCATCTGTTCCTCATCGCTGTCGCCTGCCTAATCTTAGGTGCCTTTGCATGGGGACTGGTGCAAAAAATGCGAGGGCCGGCCTTGGTCGGTTATGAAGTGGTAGCGCAGCCGCTGGTGCAGACGGTTGTAGCGACCGGCCGGGTGGTGGCCGTTTCGCGGGCGCAGGTCGGCAGTCCGGTGACTGGCGTGGTGATCACGCGGCGCGTGCGTGAAGGTGACGCGGTGCAGCCTGGCGACGTGTTGGCGGTGCTGCGTGCCGACGATCTTGAGGCGGCCGTTCGCGAAGCGGAGGCCGCCCTAACCCAGTTGCAGCAGTCGACGCGTCCGCAAGCCCAAGCCGCACTGCGCGAGGCGGAGGCGAGGTTGGCTCAGGCCAGTCGCGAAGCTCAGCGTCGTCGTTATTTGTTCGAGCGGAAGGCAATCTCCCGCGAAGAAATGGAAAAGGCGATACAGGCCGAGACCATCGCCCGCACCGCCGCCGAGCAAGCGCGGCTGGTCGTCCGTTCGCTAGTGGCCGGCAATTCCAACGAGGCCGCGGCGCGCGCCCGAGTGGCCAGCGCCAAGGCACTGTTGGCCAAGACAACGATCCGCGCTGAAGTCGCCGGAACCGTGCTCACCCGCAATGCCGAGCCGGGCGACCTGGTGCAGCCCGGCCGCGTCCTGTTCGAAATCGCCCGCAACGACGACACCGAAGTGCTGGTACCGCTGGATGAAAAAAACCTCGAAGTGCTCGCGATCGGCCAGGCGGCCATGTGCATCGCCGACGCCTACCCTGCACGGCAATTCCCGGCAAAGGTCAGCTTTATCGCGCCCAGCGTCGATCCACAGCGCGGCACGGTGGACATACGCCTCACTGTGAAGCCGGTTCCTGATTTTTTGCGCCAGGACATGACCATCTCAGTGAACGTGGAAACGGGTCGACGGGACAGTGCCATCGTAGTGCCTAACGATGCGCTGGGTGCCAAGAACGGCAACCACGCGGAGCTGTGGCTGGTCTCCGATGGGCGCGCCACTCGGCGCCAGGTGCAGTTGGGCCTGCGTGGCCTGACCCAAACCGAAGTCACGGCCGGTTTGCGGGTCGGCGACTGGATCTTGGCGGATGCGCAGGCCGCGGTTGCTCAAGGCGATCGGGTACGCGTGGTGTCCAGCGGCCTGTCCGCCGGTGCCGCGAACATTGCCACGCGCAAGGAATTGCCAGTCAAGCTGGACTGATGCCGATGTGGATCGAGTGGACCATCGCCACCAAGTTCCTGTATGAAGGCAAGGTGCAGAGTACGTTGATCCTGGTCGGCATCGCCGTGGGCGTCGCGGTAATCGTCTTCCTCACAGCGCTGATCACCGGGCTGCAGAGTAATATCATCAACCGCACTCTGGGTACCCAGGCCCACATCAAGGTTCAACCTACAGAAGAGCGCAACCGCATCTTGCCGCCCGCCGCAGGAAGTGTGCAGCTGGTGCTGGAGGACAAGCGCGCCCAGCGCCTGCGCTCGATCAACAACTGGCAGCAGGTGCGCGACATGCTAGATACGCTGCCGCGAGTCACGGCCGTATCACCGGTGATCACGGGGCCGGCGTTCGCACGCCGCGGCGAGGCACTGCAGTCGGTGGCGCTGGTCGGCATCGATGCGCCGCGCTACCAGCGCATCATCCCGATCCAGAACGACATTGTTGCCGGCGTGTTCCGCATCGGTGCCGGCGACGCCGTAATCGGCAAGCAGCTGGCCACCGACCTCGGCCTGCGCGCGGGCGACAAGCTACGGCTGGACGGTGGCCAGAAACGGGAGAGCGTGGTGAACGTGGCCGGGATCTTCGAACTGGGGGTGCGCGAACTGGACTCGCGCTATGTGTACCTGGAAATGAAGCAAGTGCAGTCGTTGCTCAACCTGCCCGGCGCCGCGACGATCATCGACGTTACGGTGGATGACATTTTCGACGCGCAGACAGTAGCCGCGCGCATCACCCGCCTCACAGGACTGAAGGCAGAAAGCTGGATGGAAACCAACGCCCAGCTGATGAACGCCTTGCGCTCACAAAGCCTTTCCACGCAGATGATCAGCGCGTTCGTAGCATTGAGCGTGGCGCTTGGCATCGCCAGCGTGCTGTCGGTGAGTGTGATTCAGCGCACGCGCGAGATCGGCATCCTCCGCGCAATGGGCACCTCACGGCATCAGATGCTGCGAGTGTTCCTGATCCAGGGTGCACTGTTCGGCCTGGCCGGTTCGCTACTGGGTGGTCTGGCGGGTTATGGCCTGGTGGGCGCGTTCAATACCTTCGGGCCAAAACTGTTCTACATCCCGGTGAATCCGTGGCTGCTGGTGGCCGCTGCTGGATTGGCAATGGTCACCGGCATCATTTCGGCAGCCGTGCCTGCACGACGCGCCGCTTCCCTCGACCCGGTGGAGGCAATCCGCCATGTCTGAGCACGACGCCAGCCAAGAGGTACTGCGCATGGAGGGCCTTCGAATAAGCTACAACGTCGGCAAGCCTACCGAAGTGGAAGTGCTGCACGGGCTAGACCTGCGCCTGCAACGCCGCGACTTCGCCGCGCTCGTGGGCGCCTCGGGCTCGGGCAAGAGTACGCTGCTCAACTTAATCGGCCTGCTGGACAGACCCACAGCGGGCGAACTGTTTCTGCTCGCCGAGCCCACCCGGAGCATGGATGACGCCCGGCGCACGGAGGTGCGTGGCAGCGCGATCGGCTTTGTGTTTCAGTTTCACCATCTGATCCAGGCCTTCACCACTCTGGAGAACGTGCTGATGCCGCTCATGGTAGCAACCGGCAAACCCACGCGCGAACAGATCGACCGCGGCCGCGGTTTGCTTGCCCAGGTGGGCCTGGAGGGGCTCGAGCAGCGCAAGCCCGACCAGCTTTCCGGTGGCCAGCAGCAGCGCGTGGCCGTGGCTCGCGCCCTTATCACCCACCCGGCACTGCTGCTGGCCGACGAACCCACCGGCAACCTCGATAGCAAATCCGCCACCGAAGTGTTTCAACTGTTCCGCAATTTCAACCGCGAGTTCGGCTGCGCCGTGCTGCTAGTCACCCACGACTCGCGCATGTCCGAGCAATGCGACCGCACAATCACGCTCGTGGACGGCAACATCGAAAGCGATGCCTGATTTCGGTTCGGAAGACAGTAAAGAAGTTATCAACGTAAGTTCAGGCTACGCTTGCTGACAGTATCAATTGATACCTGAAGTCGAATGACCGCTACTGGTAAGCGGATGTGCGTGCAGCAAGCTACGAATGTCCGCAGAGGTTTAGGGTTGTCAGATGACTGCCCTTAGTCGCAGCCTGAGCAAGATGCAACGACCCTCAGTGGGGCAGGCGTCTGACAACCCTAAACCATTGCGGACTGTGGTGATTTTCTGATTCCGTTTGCTGCGAGTGTCTGCTTTATTGTGCCGAAAGGCGCGTTTGTCCAAACGAGGCAGCCGAGTATTTCCCTCATGGAAGTCACTCGACCATCAATCCGTATTACTATTGCACATACGGAAAGGCGACCTTAAAGCCTAAATAAGAAATCAATCTGTTGCCGAGCATCTCAACAGCCTTGATCATCCGGCCTGGTGAAAATCTGGGCGCTTGCGCAACCGCAGTGATATTAAACCCGAATGGCAAACAAAGAAGCCACAGCCCGCATCAAGATCAACAAGCTGCTCGAAGCGGCTGGCTGGCGCTTCTTCGCCGAAGGTAAATCACCCCCAAATATTCAGCTCGAACCCGGCATCACGATCAAGACACCAGACCTTGATGCCTTCGGCGAAAACTTTGAAAAATCCTTAAAGGGATTTATTGATTTCCTTTTGCTCAACGAAAGAGGTTTTCCTTTCATTGTTCTCGAAGCCAAGTCAGAAGACAAAAATCCGCTCGTTGGCAAGGAACAGGCGCGCAAATATGCCGCCTCCCAGAACTGCCGCTTTGTCATTCTTTCCAACGGCAACCTGCATTACTTCTGGGATCTTGAGCGCGGCAACCCGTACCTAATCACCAGCTTCCCGTCACCCGCATCGGTGATGGGTTATCAGAAAACTGCGCCCGACCCCAAGCGCCTGATCGAAGAAACGATTGGCGACGATTACGTTGCTCTTACGCAACGCCCCGGCTATGCAGCCGAGGCGGCATGGAAGAACGAGGCAGAGCGCGATGGCTTTATCGTTGCCAACAGCCTGCGTTTCCTCCGCCTCTATCAAAGGAAAGCCATAACCGCACTGCAAAGCGCCATCAAAGCCGGTAAAGAGCGCTTTCTCTTCGAAATGGCCACCGGCACGGGCAAGACGCTCACCGCTGCCGCCGTTATCAAACTCTTCTTGCGCACCGGCAATGCGCAGCGCGTGCTCTTCCTCGTGGATCGCCTGGAACTGGAAGACCAAGCCTCGAAAGCTTTCAAAAAAGCACTCTCCAACGATTACAAAACTGTCATCTACAAAGATAATCGCGACGACTGGCGGCACGCCGAGATCGTGGTCACCACCGTCCAGTCGCTGCTCTTCAACAACAAATATCAGCAACTCTTCTCGCCGACCGATTTTGATCTGGTAATCTCCGACGAAGCGCACCGCTCAATAGGTGGCAATGCACGCGCCGTCTTCGATTACTTCATCGGTTACAAACTCGGCCTTACCGCCACGCCGCGTGACTACCTGAAGAAATTCGATAAAGCTAAATCCACCAGCAAAGATCCGCGTGAATTAGAGCGCCGTTTATTGCTCGACACCTACCGCACTTTCGGCTGCGAGGATGGCCAGCCCACCTACCGCTATTCCCTGCTCGATGGCGTAAAGGACGGGTTTCTCATCAACCCGACCGTCGTGGATGCCCGCAGCGAAGTCACCACACAGCTACTGTCGGAAGACGGGTTTGTAGTGGACTTCAAGGACGATCAGGGCGAAGACCAGAAAGAAACGTTCAAGCAGCGCGAATTTGAGAAGCGTTTTTTCTCCGATGCCACCAACCAGCTTTTCTGCAAAACCTTTCTGGAACATGCGCACCGCGATCCCATCAGCGGCGAGATCGGCAAATCCATCATCTTTGCGGTGAGTCAGCACCATGCCGCCAAACTGGTGCAGATTCTGAACCTGATGGCGGACGTGATGTTCCCCGGCAAATACCAGTCCGACTTTGCCGTGCAAGTCACCTCGCAAATCACCGATGCCCAGCAATTCACCATCAACTTCACCAACAACAAGCTGCTCGGTTCGGGCAACTTCCTGCCCGCCTACAAAACCAGCAAGGCGCGTATCTGCGTCACGGTCGGCATGATGACCACGGGCTATGATTGCCCTGATCTGCTCAATCTGGGCCTGTTCCGGCCAATCTTCTCTCCAACCGATTTCATTCAGATCAAAGGGCGCGGCACGCGCAAACACAATTTCCTCGAAGAGCTGCACGATAAAGACCACAAGGAAAGCATCAAGGATGCGCGCAAGACCTCCTACAAACTGTTCGACTTTTTCGCCAACTGCGAATACTTCGAGGAGGAATTTAACTACGACGAGATTCTCAAACTACCCAAACCTAAGAGCAAAGGCAGCAAGGGTGCGGATGGCGAGGGTGAAGGTGAGGGCGGCGAGATAGAAAGCTACGAGCACCTCGGCGGCGACATCGTCGCCTCGCTCAAGGTTGAGCAGGTCACTGCCGAAGGCATGAGGATCGACCGCATGCTCTACCAGCGCTTCGAAGACACCGTGCGCGAAAACGCAACCATCGTCGAGGCCGTTGAGGCAGGGCAGTGGGACAAGGTGATCGATTACGTCAACCGTGAAGTCTTCGACAAGCCCGCCGAGTATTACAATCTCGACAAGCTGCGCAAGGCGGCTGCCGTGGATCGCCGCCTCGGCCTGCGCGAAATTCTCGAAAAAATATTCGGCCTGATCCCGCGCTTCAAATCCAAAGATGAACTGCTGGAAGAAGAATTCTCGAAATTTGTCGCCGACTATAAACCGCAGGATGCCGAAGCCATGCCCGCGCTCAAGAACTACTTCAAGGCCTACGCCACCGACCCATATGTCCGAGACATGATTGATGATCGTTCAAAACGTGGGCAGTTGCATACCTCTTCTGCGTTTAACATGCGCGAATATCTTGCCGTGCCGGATGAATACCGCGCGCTCATCCCGAATTACATCAAGGACTACGTGCCCTTGAATCAGTTCACAGCCTGAACCATGAATCCGACTATGCTTCGATTTAATTACGGCGAATCTGCCATAGTTAAACCCCTCGAATTCGAGGCCTTCAGTCTTTTGCCTAGTTTTAATTCCCTCGAATTCGAGGGAATTAAATTCACTCCAGCCAAGAGGTCTATGCCATGAGCAAAACAACCAAGAGCACCATCGAAGTTCAGGGCAGCTCCGTCACTGTGCTTTCGCACAACCAACAAGACAGCATCTGCCTGACCGACATCGCCAAATTCAAAAACCCGGATCACCCGGATGATGTGATCCGCAACTGGTTGCGCAGCCGCAGCACGGTGGAGTTTCTCGGTCTCTGGGAGCGGCTCAACAACCCGAGTTTTAATCCCGTCGAATTCGACGGGATTAAAATACAGACGGGTTTGAATAGCTTTGTCCTCACGCCGAAGCAGTGGATCGAAAAAACCGGAGCGGTTGGCATCACGTCTAGCGCTGGCCGTTACGGCGGCACCTTTGCTCACAAGGACATCGCCTTCGAGTTTGCCTCATGGGTTTCCGTTGAGTTCAAGCTCTACCTCATCAAGGAATTTCAGCGTCTCAAGGAGGATGAAAGCCACCGCCTGTCACTCGCATGGAACCTGAATCGCACCCTTTCAAAACTCAACTATCGCATCCACACCGATGCGATCAAAACGCATCTGATTCCCGCCGCAGTAACATCCTCGCAGGCCGCCATTACCTACGCCAGCGAGGCGGACATGCTCAATGTCGCCCTGTTCGGCCATACGGCCAAACAATGGCGCGATGCCAGCCCCAAGCTGGAAGGCAACATGCGCGACTACGCCACCATCGAACAACTGCTGGTGCTGGCGAATATCGAGGGCATGAATGCCGAACTCATCCACATGAAGCTGACGCAAGGGGATCGCCTCAAGCGTCTCAACGCGATCGCCATACGCCAGATGCAGGTGCTCACCGCTGCACCGGCGCTCAAACAACTCAAGGAATAACCCGTGCTCGACACCGATACCAAACGCCGCATCGACACCGCCCGCGACATTCTCGTCGGCAAGGTACCCGACCCAAAATCGCAGGTCGAACAGATCACCATCGCCCTGATTTACAAATTCATGGACGACATGGATGCAATTACGGAACTGGCTGATGGTGAACGCTCATTTTTCACCGGCGAATTTGCCCGCTACGGCTGGGCCAGGCTGATGGGCGCGGGCATCGGTGGCCACGATTTGATTGCGCTGTATGGCGAAGGAATTTCCACCATGCCGCAGAACCCCGGCATCCCGGTGCTGTTCCGCGACATCTTCAAGAATGCCTACCTCCCCTATCGCGACCCAGAGACGCTGAAGAGTTTTCTCAAGATCATCAACGAATTCAGCTACGACCATTCCGAGCGCCTCGGCGATGCATTCGAATATCTGTTATCCGTCCTCGGCTCGCAGGGCGATGCGGGCCAGTTCCGCACCCCGCGCCACATCATCGACTTCATCGTCGAGATACTCGCTCCGCAGAAAGGCGAAACCATCCTCGACCCCGCCTGCGGCACGGCGGGTTTTTTGATTTCCGCCTACAAGCACATTTTGCGCACAAATTCCTCCCCGCGCCCACAAGCGGGAGAGGGTGCTTCCACGCCGCTCGCTCTGAGCCAGTCGAAGGGCAAAAATGGAATGCAGGCTTCGACAGGCTCAGCCCGAACGGGGAGGGTAGGCGACCTGCTCACCCCCGAAGAAAAAGGCCAGCTCGCGCAAAACTTCAAGGGCTACGACATCTCGCCCGACATGGTGCGCCTCAGCTTGGTCAACCTGTACCTGCACGGCTTTACCGACCCGCACATCGTCGAATACGACACCCTCACCTCTGATGAACGCTGGAACGAATACGCCGACGTGATCCTCGCCAATCCACCGTTCATGTCGCCGAAAGGCGGCATCAAGCCGCACAAACGTTTTTCGATACAGGCCAAGCGCTCCGAGGTGTTGTTCGTGGACTACATGGCCGAACACCTCACACCCACCGGGCGCGCGGGCATCATCGTACCCGAAGGCATCATCTTCCAGAGCCAGACCGCCTACAAAGAGCTGCGCAAAATGCTGGTCGAAAATTCGCTGGTCGCCGTGGTCTCACTCCCGGCAGGCTGTTTCAATCCGTACTCCGGGGTGAAGACCTCGATCCTGATCCTCGATAAATCCATCGCTAGACAGAGCGATAGCGTAGCTTTCTTCAAGGTGGAAAACGATGGCTACGGCCTCGGCGCGCAACGCCGCGCCAACGCGGGCGAACAACTCACACAGGTGCAAGCCGAGCTGGCCGAATACCTGCAGGCGTTGCGCAGCCGTCAACCCACCGACGGTCTTCAGCCCACGCTCGGCTTGATCGTGCCCAAGGAAAAGATCGCCGCGAATGGCGAGTACAACCTGAGTGGGGAGCGGTATCGGGAGGGGACTGAACGTGCTTCGTTTTTCCAAACCATTCCACTAGGCGAAGTTTGCGAACTGATTGGTGGTGGAACGCCGTCAAAACAGGTTGAATCGTATTGGTCAAATGGTTCGGTGAAGTGGATTTCCTCAAAGCACATTGACGAACGTGGTCACATTACCGGCCACGAACTAATTTCCGAGAAGGCCGTTGAAGAGTCTTCCACACGGGTTGCATCCAAAGGGTCGACTATTATAATCACTCGCGTTTCAGTCGGGAAATTTGCATTTGCAGATGATGACTACGCGATAAATCAAGACCTCACTGCACTTGTCTCTAAAGACAGCGAGCGTCTCGCATCAGAATTCATTCGTGTCGTCGCACTTCACATCGCGACAGTTGTTGAGCGCAACGCCGAGGGAATTGGTGTTCGCGGAGTTAAAAGAAAATTTCTTTCTGAACTCAAAATCCCACTGCCGCCGCTGGAGGTGCAGAAGGAGATCGTCGCGGAGATCGAGGGCTATCAGAAAGTCATCGACGGCGCCCGCGCCGTGCTCGACAACTACCACCCGCACATCCCCATCCACCCCGATTGGCCAATGGTAGAGTTAGGCGAAGTCTGCGAGGCAATCGTTACAGGCCCGTTCGGTAGCGCACTTCACCAGAGCGACTACGTCGATGACGGCATTCCCGTTGTTAATCCGGCGAACATTGTCGATGGAACGATCAGCACTGACGGTGTGAAAATGATTTCCCCCGCTACCCGAGACCGCCTCAAAGAGTTCACCATCCGCACAAATGATATTGTCATCGGGCGGCGAGGCGAAATGGGAAGATGTGGAGTGGTTACTTCAGAGATGAATGGATGGCTTTGTGGCACTGGCAGTTTTGTCATTCGCCTCAAGGTCGAGTGTTTTGCCCGCTTCGCGTTCTTTCAGATAGCTTCTCCGAAGGTGAAGCAGTATCTCGAAGAGCAGGCGATTGGCGTTACCATGAAGAACCTGAATCAAGGAATTCTTTCCTCGATTCAAATCCCTCTCCCACCCCTCGCCACTCAGCAAGCCATCGTCGCCGAGATCGAAGCCGAGCAAGCATTGGTCGCCGTCAACCGCGAACTGATCGCGCGCTTCGAGAAAAAAATCCAGGTTACCCTGGCCCGCATCTGGGGCGAAGAAGAACCCGCCGCCCCGCAACCCTGAGCCATGGAAGAACCCGCCGAACTCGGCAACTACCTGCAGCTTTCGTTCAGGACGCCGAAGGAGCAGGAATACGTGGCATTTCTGTGGGTGCCTACACATCGAACTACGAGAACCAGAAATACCAGTTCGCCTTTCTCGCCTACCACATGCTCACGATGAGCTTCGTCTATTTCAACATCTGGCAGATCAAGCAGAACAAGCCGAATGACTTCGGGAAAGGGCTCATCGGTTTCGGCAAAGACATCGAGAAGGATCTCCTTGAAGCGAGTTCGCCCTTTGTCTTCAGCATCGTGAACGAGCGCAGCATCCTGCGGCTGCTCAAGCTTATCGAGTGCGACAACGGCATGATTGGCAGTTACGCCAAGCTCGTGGATGACCGCAACGCCAGCGCTCACCCCAACGGCAACATTTTCTACAGCGAGCCCAGCGCGCTTGAGAGAAAAATCAGCGAAATCCTGCGCGTGGTGGACGAAATCCAGAGGCACTCCAAGTGCATCATCGAAGACTGTTACCGCCAGTTTCTCCTAGATAGCCACGACCCCGAGGAGCGCGAATACCCCGACGACGCTGATCAAATCCGCGAGGTACTCATTCATCAGAACTACCTGTCACAATATGAAGTAGAGGATGAGCTTGGAGCGGTGGTGTAGCCGGTTGCGGCGTAGCTCAAAGCGCGGCTTAGACATAACGCAACTAAAGGGGGCAGCTTCGCATTAGATTTCTTAATGAACCAAATGCTGGCTATGTCTGGCACTCAAAATTGATTATTCAAAATTTCGAAGCAGACATACCGGCAGGCCGAACAAACAGCATTTTATAAAATCACCAGCTTCCGCAATGGCCGAGAAGCAGCCATTCTTTTGGCGACCTTGAGCATCTCAATTGCTCAAGGCCGCCAAAAGCAGCACTTGATAATGGCAACAACAGCACCGAATCCTGAATAGCGATAACAGCGCTTATCGCTAATTGACTATTTGGCGGATTCGAGTTTGAAGTGCAACAGTTAATGCTGGCTCGGTGTAGCGCATATCTACCCCGAATAAAACTTCATGCGGCGATCAAGAAATAACCCAAGAAAACTATCTGCAAGCTCAGACTGTCTGACAGAGGTTTCTCAAAAATCATACTGCAAGTCGCGCTTGTTAAATGGTCCGATTCGGACTAATATTAGTCCATCCAATTAATCCGAGGTGTGCCATGCAAACCGTCAACATCCATGAAGCCAAGACTCAATTCTCCCGTTATGTCGATCAAGCCGAAGCGGGCGAGGAAATAATCATCGCACGCGCGGGTAAGCCGGTGGCGCGCCTGGTGGCGTTGGATACAGTCACCAGCAAGCCGCGCAAGCTGGGGCTGGGCAAGAAAAACTTTACCTTCCCCGAACAATTCGGCCGCTTGAATGCCAGCGAAATAGTCGAGATGTTTGAGCAAGGCAAGTAAATGACCGGGCATGTTTATTTGCTGGATACCAATGTATTGCTGGCGGCATTACTGGCACCGGAACGCTTGCCGCCAGAGGTGGTGGCAGGTTTAACGGGTGCGTCCAATACGGTATATTTCAGTGCCGCGAGCATCTGGGAGGTGGCTATCAAGCGTTCGTTGAATCGGTCAAATTTTGATTTTTTTCCCGAGGATATTCATAGGCTGGCATTGGATACGGGCTTTACCGAGTTGCGGGTGAAAGGGGAGGATTGTTACCCGTTAGTGAATTTGCCCTGGCATCACCGCGATCCGTTTGATCGTCTGCTGGTCGCACAGGCGCTATCGTTGCCCGCCTATTTGCTCACCACCGATGGCTTGTTGCTCCAATACTCCGAATTGGTGGTTCACCTGACTTTGAACCCATGAGCATCCACAAAGAAATCAGCTTCGAAACCGAGATTTGCCAGCACTCGAGGCAGTTTCCAAGCTCAAGGCGGTGCCGAGTCCAGAGGAACTGGCGGAGTTTAACGTCGGCGGCGAATCAGCACTGAAGACATCTTGGCCGAACAGATGGCAGCACGGTCGGTTATCTCAGTGTTCCATGATGTAATTTCCACTGAATTGGTCAAATAGCGTGCTGGGGAGGTGAAGATCCCCCGCAAGGAACTTGAACAAATGAACCCTTTGGAGGGCACATCTCTATGATCAAGAATAATCACGGCGTTTAAATCTAAGTGGTATTTATTTAGTACAATTAACAATTTGAGTGCTAAATATGTGGTTCAAGAACCTTCAGATATATCGCATCACCAATTGGAATGTTTCACCTGCTGAACTTGAAGCAGCACTTTCAAAACATACGCTACATAGTTGTCTTAGCATGGAAATGCAAAGTCGTGGCTGGGTTTCCCCGAAAGAAGAAGATGAGCCTTTTGTGCATACTCTGGGGCAGCAAATGCTAATCGCTCTGGGTGTAGAAAAAAAATTGCTCCCCGTTTCCGTTATCAATCAATTTGCGAAATTGCGTGCTGCTGAAATAGAAGAGCAGCAAGGATACAAGCCTGGCCGCAAGCAAATGAAGGAAATAAAGGAGTTCGTCACTAGCGAGCTTTTGCCACGCGCATTCGCACTCCGACGCAAGACCTATGCATGGATTGATCCAGTCAACGGCTGGTTTGTCATCGATACTTCCAATACGGCAAAGGCCGATGAGTTGATTGAGTTGTTACATAAATCAATTGAGGGATGTTCACTTGCACTGGTTAAAACCCGGAAGTCACCCGCTTCAGTGATGACCGATTGGCTTGCTGGAAATGATGTACCCGCTGCATTTACCATGGATCGCGATTGTGAGCTATGCGCCACGGGCGATGAAAAAGCGACGGTGCGTTATGTACGTCACGCTCTCGATTCAGCGGAAATAATCAGGCATGTCAAAGAGGGCAAGAAAGCAACAAGACTAGCCATTACATGGCGAGACAAAATTTCATTTGCTTTAAATGAAAACATGCAGCTTAAATGCATTGCTCCACTTGATTTTATCAAGGAACAACTTGATGCCAGTGAAGCAGATGATATATTTGACACTGATTTTGCAATTATGACTGGTGAGTTAGCGCATTTGTTGGCTGATCTCATGGATACACTTGGCGGGGAAGAACACAGCGGATAAATGGTGAGTATTTTGGTCAATCACTTGAAGTGACCCGTAGGGGCATCGCTAATGCGTTGTCGAGGCAGAAAATATTTAGTGCACAAAACCTTGGAAGAATGATAGAACGTAACTTTATGATGATTCTGGCTAAAATATCCAAATCCCACGTCTATCGCAGCTTTGCTTGGGCGTTCTCAGTTTTGGTGTTGATCATGGTGACCGGAACGTTGGGGTACCGCATCATAGGTGGTCCGCAATATAGCTGGGTAGACTGCTTTTACATGACGTTCATCACCGTTGCCACTATAGGCTTCAATGAAGTGATCGACCTCTCGAATAACCCAGCGGGGAGATTGTTTACAGTATTTATTGCCTTATTCGGTATTGGTGCGATGACCTATTTGTTATCCACCTTAACGGCCTTTATCCTGGAAGGTGACATTAACGAGGCATGGCGGAGGAGGAAGATGCAAAGCAAAATTGCAAAACTTAAAGGTCATTATATTGTTTGCGGCATAGGGCGCGTGGGTATCAACGTGGCGCATGAACTGGAATCAACCAATCGAACTAGCGTAATTGTTGATCAGGATATTCAGAAAATCGAGAACTATGTATTCCAGCATCCGGAACAGTTATATTTGCACGGTGATGCCACCGACAATGATGTCCTGCTTGCGGCTAGTGTCGAACGTGCGATCGGGATATTTGCCGTGGCCGCGGATGATAGTCAAAACTTGGTGATTAGCCTCAGCGCCAAGCAAATCAATCCTGCGTTGCGTGTTGTGGCGCGTTGCCATGAAGTGAAAAATATTGATAAGACACGTCGCGCCGGGGCAGACGAAATCGTGTCTCCGGATTACATCGGCGGACTGCGCATTGTGTCGGCAATGGTGCGCCCAAATGTCGTGTCTTTTCTCGATGACATGATCAAGTCGGATGAAAACTTGCGCATGGAAGAAGTGTTGATTCCATCTAATTTTTCCAGCGAATTGCTTACTTTGTTCAATCCTGCCTTAAGTGATTGCATTTTGCTGGCCATCAAGCAAGGTGGAAAGTGGGCGTTTAATCCATCCATGCAACACTCAGTCCATAACGGCGATATATTGATGGTGATGACAACTCCGAACGGGCGCAGAAGGCTGGAACAGTTGATTCATGGAGTCGCGTAGTCGACTGGCACATGGCACATGCTCATTTCGACATAGGGTGAACCCTGGGAACCCGGAAGCAGCAGAGCGGTTCTGTAATGCGCATCTTTAAAGCCATCAAAAACCGCTGCTTTAACCACCTGCTAAAAATATGTGATTTAACATAATATACATTATGCGAAGTATCATTTTTAATAATCGCTCAGCCGTTTAAAGTATTTCAGGCGCATTTTGGCTTCTGTTTTATTTGCGGTAACCGGCCAGGGTTAATGCCCTCTCCGCCGTACACCCCACGGGAATGATCATTCCACTTGAGCTTGCTAAAGTCTATATCCCAGGATCAAAGTTACATAATGACTTTAAAAAAGAAGTGTAATTGATTGATAACAATAAATATATAAAATGTAATCAAGCTTGGATTAACGCCCGTATAGCCTGCGCCCACGGATGCGGGCGCGGTGTGCACTGCGCTCTTCGCTTTCGGTCATCGGCTTGGGAGTCTTATTGGCGAATGGATTTTTGCCTGCCTTGAATTCGATCCTGAGCGGAGTTCCTTGCAGTTTGAAGGCAGTACAGAAGGTGCGCTCTAGATAACGGCGGTAACTGTCCGGTATTTTGTCCAGCGCGCTGCCATGAATCACGATTAGCGGCGGATTGCTGCCACCTTGGTGAGCGTAACGCATCTTGGGGCGAAACAGGGAACGCGGAGGCTGCTGCTTTTCCACTGCGGCTATAAGTACCCGTGTGAGCTGAGGCGTAGGCAGCTTGGCCATGGCGGCGGCATAAGCCTCATCCACCGATTTCAATATGGCGGGCACGCCATTGCCAAGCAGTGCAGAGATGAAATGCAATTTGGCGAAACTGAGGAAATGCAGCTTGCGATCGATATCGCGTTTAGTCGTCTCACGTTGGTAGTCGTCCAGCCCGTCCCACTTGTTGACCGCTAGTACCAGTGCCCGCCCCGCTTGCAAAACGAAATCTGCGATATGCGCATCCTGCTCGGTAATGGTTTGTTGCGCATCTACCACGAGAACTACGACATTGGCGTCTTCTACCGCCTGCAAGGTTTTGATTACGGAAAATTTCTCGACTGCTTCGTCGACTTTGCCACGGCGACGAACCCCGGCGGTGTCGATGATGGTGTATTGCTTGCCATCACGTTCAAAGTCAATATAAATACTGTCGCGTGTGGTGCCGGGTTGGTCAAAGGCAATTACCCGTTCCTCACCTAGAATCGCATTGACCAAGGTGGATTTACCCACGTTGGGGCGGCCGACAATAGCCATCTTCGGGTGATCAGAATGATTTTCTACACCTTCAGCCTGAGGTGGTAATTCTTCCAGTGCAAGCTCCACCATTTCAGTGACATTGTCACCATGCGCCGAAGAAATCGGCAACGGCTGGCCTATTCCCAATTCGAAAAATTCATTGGTAACAGCAGCACGCTGCATGCCTTCAGCCTTGTTGACCAAGAGCATCAGGGGACGCCCGGTTTTGCGCAATTGCTCGGCAATAATCCTGTCCTGCGGGGTCAATCCTTGGCGTCCATCAACCAGGAACAACACTAGATCGGCTTCGGCTACAGCTTGCCGCGTTTGCTTAGCCATTTCATACAGAATACCTTCTTTGGCGACCGGCTCTAAACCGCCGGTATCCACCACTAGAAATGGCCGTTCGCCAACACGCCCGCGACCATAGTGACGGTCACGCGTTAACCCTGGCAGATCAGCTACCAGAGCATCACGGCTACGCGTAAGACGGTTGAATAAAGTGGATTTCCCCACATTGGGACGACCAACTAAAACGAGTGTGGGTAACATTTCAGACTTTCAATTAGGGACAAACTTAATGGAGGGTAACCGAATACAAACCACCATTTCGTGTTTGCACCAGCACTCCGCCCTCCAACTCCATTGGAGCTGTCACGATGGCGCTACCATCGGTCTTGAGTCTTGCCGCCATGCTGCCATCTTCGCGGCTTAGAGCATGCAGATAACCTTCATAATCGCCAACCATCAGACGATCCCCGAATGCATAGGGTGCCGAAGTTTGGCGCATGGATAGCTGCTCATTTTTCCAAAAAGAACTTCCACTACTTTTATCCATCGCCAATACGGCGCCACTGGTATTCGTAAGATAAAGAAAATTATGAAATAGAGTCATGCCCTTATCGCTTGATAGATCCCGGCTCCAAAGCAAATTGCCTTGTGCCAAGCCATAACATGCCACACGCCCTTGAAATGCCACTGCACAAACCTGTTCGTCATCTAGTGCCGGGGAACTGATGATGTCGCTGATGCGCTCCAGCTCAGTGTTACCACGCGGTTGAGAGACTACTGTTTCCCATATCACTATGCCAGAACCCAAGCTGATAGCCGCTAATTTGCCAGCGGCGAATCCTGCGAATACTGTGCCACGTTCAATTACCACTCCCGCATGGCTGCGCACAATCAGCGGTGGTATGGCTTGCTCATACAACCATAGACGCTTGCCATCGGTAACGTCCAGGCCAGAGAGGCGGCCATCGGCAGTGCGCACCACCACAATGCCATCGACAATTTTTGCGATATTCAACACTTCGCTGGACACTTTGGTTTTCCAACGTAATTTACCGTCCGACGCAAAGGCAGCCAATTGACCCTTTCCACCCCCGACCAGCACTAAACCCTCTCCCGCCCCTACCCCAGCAGAAATGGTGAAGCCGCTGTCGACACGCCACACTTCATTTCCTGTTGCAGGATCGAGTCGGAATAACTCTCCCTTAGCATTTGCGGCATACACTGCATCACTCGTTACGGCTGGCTGCAGAATATAATTGCCGCCCCCACCGATTTTGTGATGCCAGCGCACATCAAACGTGGCAGTTTGCTTGAATTCAACCAGTTTTGCCGGCTCCTTGCCGGTCTTATCGCCACCGCTACCGAACCAGCCAGACACAGTGGAGCAGCCTGCCAACATTACAAGTAACAGCAACGTGGCAATGCGTAGAATCATTTAGCGCCTCCAAGCGCATCCAATTTCATTTGGATCAGCTTGCGATAATTACTTTTGGCATCAGTTTTATTGAACGCAAGCTGGTAAGAGAGACGTGCTTCGTCAGCTTTACCCTGTGCGTTCAACACGTCGCCCTTAAGGTCGGCATACAAGCCAACGAAAGATTCAGCATGCTTTTCGTCCAGCAGCTTGAGTGCATCAGCATAATTTTTTTCATCCAGTAATAAACTAGCCAGCTTGAGGCGCGCTACATTCTGTAGTCCGGTCTCGTCAGCATGTTTGATCACCCACTCCAATTGCGATTTTGCGCGCACCACATCTTTATTTTGAATATTAACCTGTGCCGCCTGCAGAGCCGCTCGCGGCGCGTAAGCGGTAGAACCGAACTTGTCGGTCACTGCTTGCGCGGCATCATTTATGCGCTTGGGATCGTTGCTGGCAAGCTGTTTGTCCAGTTCTGCATATAATGTACTGGCTTCATCCATCTTCTTATTTTTATATTGCTGCCAGCCCTGCGTCGCAGCAAAACCGCTTGCAGCCACGGCCAATGCAATCAACAGCCACTTGCCATTGTCTTTCCACCATGCCTTAAACGCATCTACTTGTTCCTGTTCCTGCGTATCGAGTACTGCCATTTTCTCTATCCTTGTTTTATCAGTTCATTAATTTTGGTCGACAATTCGTCAAATGCTACATGCATTTGTTCGCCACCTCGTAACGGCTTGAGCGTAGCCAGCCCGGTACTCACCTCATTGTCGCCGAGGATAACTGCAAAGCTTGCATTGCTGGAATCTGCCTTTTTCATCTGCGACTTAAAGCTTCCGCCACTGCAATGCAACAAAACGCGCAGCCCAAAATCCCTCAAGCGCTCTGCCACCAAGCTCGCCATGCTTTCCGCCATCTCGCCTTGATGCACCACATAGACATCTAGTGGTGCCGGCGGAGTCTGCATACCATCTTCCTGCAACAGTGCCAACAAGCGTTCAATACCCATGGCAAAACCAGAGGCCGGTGAAGATTTTCCGCCGATTTGCTCAATCAAGCCGTCAAAACGACCGCCGGCACAGACAGTGCCCTGAGCGCCGAGACGAGTGGCAACCCATTCGAATACCGTGCGATTATAATAATCCAGCCCGCGCACCAAGCGTGGATTTATCTCAAACGCCACTTCATGGCGGTGTAGAATTTTTTGTATCGCCTCGAAATGCTTGAGCGCATCTTCTTCCAGTTCCTCCATCAGATTGGGCGCAGCCATGATTAATTCTTGCATAGCCGGATTCTTGCTATCAAGGATGCGTAGCGGATTACTGTGCAAACGACGCGTGGCATCAGCATCCAGCACGCCGCTGTGCTGCTCGAAATAGGCGATCAACTTGGTGCGATGCCGTTGCCGTGCAGCACTATCACCCAGCGTATTAAGTTGCAATGTGATATCGCGCAAGCCCAGTTTGCGCCACAGGCGAGCGCACATCAGAATCTGTTCGGCATCAATATCCGGGCCAGCGAAGCCTAATGCTTCCACACCGATCTGGTGAAACTGGCGGTAACGCCCCTTCTGCGGGCGTTCGTGGCGGAACATGGCACCGCTGTAGTACAAACGCTGCGGCGCATTGTACAGCAGGCTGTGCTGTAACGCGGCGCGCACGCATGAAGCCGTACCTTCCGGGCGAAGTGTAAGTTGATCGCCATTGAGACTATCTTCAAAGCTGTACATTTCTTTTTCTACAATATCGGTCACTTCGCCTATCGCACGTTTGAATAGCGCCGTATGTTCCAGCAACGGCATGCGAATGTTACGGTAACCATAACCTTCCAGCCAATCGCGCACAGTATCCTCGAACCATAGCCAAAGGCCCGCCTCTTCCGGCAAGATGTCATTCATGCCGCGCACGGCCTGCAACGGGGAATTGCTACTCATAAAACGATTAACCTTTACTTCACTTATGACTGAATATGATTAAAGCAGCAATGTCTGAGCGCTGCTTTCAATTATTTGATGCTCAATTTATTACCTGGATCGGTATGGTTTCAGGATGGGGGCTACCAGTTTCACGCCGCGCGTAGTTGCGCGCCACGTAATCATCCACGATCTGCTTGAACTCGTTGGCAATATTGTCGCCACGCAAAGTAACCACTTTTTGACCATCCACATATACCGGCGCTGCAGGATGCTCGTTACTGCCCGGCAGACTGATGCCAATGTTGGCCATCTTGCTTTCTCCGGGACCATTCACGATGCAACCCATTACCGCCACTGTCATTTCCTCAGCGCCGCTGTAGAGCTCGCGCCACACCGGCATTTGCTCGCGCAAATAAGACTGAATACTTTGCGCCAACTCTTGAAAAACCGTGCTGGTGGTACGCCCACAACCGGGGCAGGCAATCACCATAGGCGTAAAGGAGCGCAAACCCATCGTTTGCAAAATTTCCTGTGCCACGATTACCTCCTGCGTACGGTCACCACCCGGTTCCGGTGTCAGAGAAATACGTATGGTATCCCCTATTCCTTCCTGTAGCAGCACGGCAAGCGCGGCGGTGGAGGCGACAATACCCTTGGATCCCATACCAGCTTCGGTCAACCCCAAGTGCAGCGGATAATCACAGCGCAGTGCCAGTTCACGGTATACCGCGATTAAAGCTTGTACCTCACTCACCTTGCATGACAGCACAATTCGATCATGCGGCAAACCAAGTTTCTCGGCGCGCTGAGCGCTATCCAGTGCAGACACAATGAGCGCCTCTCGCATTACCTCAGCAGCCTCTTTGGGCTGTAGTGATTTAGCGTTTTCATCCATCATGCGCACGATCAAATCAGCATCCAGGCTACCCCAGTTCACCCCGATACGCACCGGCTTGGAATAACGACAGGCAGCGTCTATCATCATGGCGAATTGGTCTTCACCCTTGCGGTTGCGACCGACATTGCCCGGGTTAATCCGATATCCGCCCAGTGTTTGGGCACATTCAGGAAAGTCTGTTAACAGACGATGGCCGTTGTAGTGAAAATCGCCCACCAAGGGCACATTACAATTCATTTGGTCGAGCAGCTCGCGAATGCGAGGCACCTGTGCGGCTGCTTCGGCGGTATTGACAGTAATTCGCACCAACTCGGAACCCGCTTGTGCAAGCTCAAACACTTGGCGCGCGGTACCTATGGCATCGACAGTATCAGTATTGGTCATGGACTGCACCACGATAGGGGCACCGCCACCTATGGCGACATTACCCACCATGACACGCTGCGTACTACGACGCGGAATGGGATGCTGGCTCATATCTACTCCAACGTGAGGTGCGCGGTTTCGCCATTGTAAAAAGGCGTGAGTTCAACGAGCTTCCCCTGATAATATAGATGCACTCCATCGATATTACCAATAACCACGGAAAACGGTGGCTTGCCTTTCAGATGTTGTTCGCTGCCGCTCGAATTAAGTTGTGACAGCAATATCTTGCCTTCATTGTCAGTCACTTTCACCCAGGAATCTGCATCAAAAGTCAGTCGGATAGAGCCGGATTGCTTGGATACATCGTTTGATTTTGTAGACGGCGGCACTGCTATCACCACAGAAGCGGGGGTAGGCATGCCACCTGGCAACTCTAATGTTTCCACCGAAGCATGCGGCGTAATCGGTTTGCTTTGGTTCAACCAGACAAAGAGTCCCCATATGATCGCGACGACAACAAGACCGATCGCCAACCAGACGATCTTGAGCCTGCGCATTGCGTAGGTATTTGGAAATGGTACTTCAATCGCAATGCTTGCAGTAGGTATAGAGGACTGCGCAGGCGCTATTGGCAGTGCCGCCAGCAAGGGCTCAGGATCCAATTTCAATAGCTTGGCATAACTGCGTACGAAGCGGCGAACAAAGGAAATTTCCGGCAGACAAGTAAAATTGTCCGCCTCCAGTGTCTCAATTTGGCGTGATGCAAACTTGAGACGACTTCCCACATCGGCAACGCTCAGCCCAAGTTGTTCGCGTGCCTCACGCAGCGCCGCACCCACGCTGAACGGCCGCGCCTCAACACTGCTGGAAGCATCACTTAAACTATTTTCCGATGAATTATCCACTATTGCCTATACAGCATTAGCTGAGTTTCACGTGCATCAGGAAAGTTTTTACGCAATTGCATCGCATAGCTATTTTCCGCGACTCTATCACCCAGCTTACGTTCAATGCGTAATGCGAGCCATAGGTTTTCAGCTGTCAAAGGGGATACGTTATTCCGTTTATAGAGCATGAAATAGGATTTCGCCCCCGCATAATCCTCCTTAATAAAGTTCAAATTGGCCAGTCCCAGCAGTGCTTCCGGCATATTGGGTTGGGCAATTAGCGCTTTTTTAAAAAACTCTTCAGCGTCTTTCGCATTGCCAGCCTTCATGGAACACGAGCCTGCATTCACATAAGCTCTCTCCGGAGTAGAGTAAAGTGGATTCTTTAGCGCGGCCATGAAGTGTTTAATGGAATCCAGTTCCTTGCCTCGCTTACAAAGAAACCAGCCATAATTGTTATGTGCGCCTGGATCGGTGCTATTCAAACGCAAGCTGTGCTGAAAATCCTCGTCTGCCTGCTGATCGTCATGCAAAGCCATGCGCACAAGGCCGCGCACGCTGTAAGCCTGTGCATAGTCGGGTTTATACCGTAGCGCTAAAGATAGCTCTTCCAATGCCACCCCGAGTTGTCCACGGTCATAATATTGTGCAGCCAGTTCAGTATGTATTCTGGCGCTGGACTCTTCCCGCGAAACATTATGCTGCGGCGTACTGCCGTATCCACCATCAGGGGGCGCAACACATCCTGCCATACTTGAGGCAAGCAGAAAAAAGCTCAACCCTCTCATGCGTGAAAAAAATTTCATGTGCGGACCTCTAGTAATTGCTGCGTTCTCTTGGTTTTATCCTGGACCTGCCCGGCCAGTTGTCCGCAGGCTGCGGCAATATCATCACCCCGTGTTTTTCGTATAGTAGTAACGATATCGGCCTGCACCAGCACATCACGAAACCTGGCTATGGCATCAGCATTGGAACGGCGGTAATGCGTCTGCGGAAAGGGATTGAACGGTATCAGATTAAATTTGCACGGCACATCACGCACCAACGCAACCAGTTCATGCGCTTGCTGTACGCTGTCGTTCACACCTTCCAGCATCACATATTCGAAAGTGACAAAATCACGTGGAGCGCGTTCCAGATAACGTTGGCATGCTGCCAATAATACGCGCAAAGGGTACTTCTGGTTGATCGGCACCAGCACATCGCGCAAACTGTCGTTGGATGCATGCAACGACACCGCCAGCGCTACTGGGCATTCCTCACGCAGCCTGTCCATCGCCGGTACGATGCCGGAAGTGGACAAAGTCACACGACGTCGAGACAAGCCATAAGCATTATCGTCCAGCATCAGACGCAAGGCGCTTACCGTATTATCGAAATTCAGCAACGGCTCGCCCATACCCATCATCACTACATTAGTGACTGGCCACTTGCCATCAAAATCTTTGCCAATCTGACGGTTGGCCCACCACAATTGACCAATAATTTCGGCCACGCTCAAATTTCGGTTGAAACCTTGTTTGCCGGTCGAACAGAACGAGCAGTTAAGCGCGCAACCCGCCTGCGTTGAGACGCACAGTGTGCCGCGACCTGCCTCTGGAATAAAAACCGATTCCACTGCATTGCCCGTACCAACGTCCAACAACCATTTACGCGTTCCATCAGCAGAAATTTCGTCGCGCATCACCTGTGGTGCAGCCACATAAGCTTGCTGCTGCAGCTTCTCGCGCAACAAAACAGCGATGTCGGTCATCGCTGAAAAATCCGGCTCTCCCACTTTGTGCACCCAACGCAATATCTGGCGAGCACGGAAGGGCTTCTCACCCATCGAAGCAAACCAGGCGGTAAGTTGCTGACCATCAAAGTCAAGAAGGTTTTCGGACATCAGATGACCTTTAAAAATTACGCCATCCCCGCGACGGCGAGAATACAAATTCTGTATTTTTTATAGGGGCTCTCAATTTAGCGCGGGTTCACGTCCATAATAGCCTGAACGCTTCATAAATTCGCGTATTGATCGCGCAGGCTATTACTTGGCAAACGATAATCTGAAGGAGCAGCCTAGATAAAACATTACAGAGCAAACCTAAATGGCTTGCAGAAGAGCGAGTTAACTTATGAAGCTTTCAGATCAGGAAAAAAATAAGCAATTTCTACTGCAGCAGCCTCCGCTGAATCCGAACCATGTACTGCATTTGCGTCAATGCTGTCAGCAAAATCGGCGCGAATGCTACCCTTCTCAGCTTTTTTTGGATCCGTGGCTCCCATTAAATCGCGATTTTTTGCAATCGCATTTTCGCCTTTTAATGCCTGCACCATCACTGAACCAGAAATCATGAAATCCACCAAATCCTTAAAGAATGGACGCTCGCGATGTACGGCATAAAAATTTTCTGCTTCGGTACGCGACATCTGAACCATGCGTGCTGCAATCACTTTTAATCCAGCATTTTCAAAACGGGTGTAAATCTGACCAATAACATTTTTAGCAACGGCATCAGGTTTAATTATTGACAAGGTACGTTCAACAGCCATGCTACTTTCTCCAATGGTAATTAACAATCAAGTTACGGATTTTAACAGGCTTTGCAGCTTTTGTTATGGAACAAAACCAAACTCACAACAGAACTAAAAAAATTTAAATTATTTATGCAAATAAAAAAGCCGCTAGCAGGCGGCTTAGGGAATTGTAGAGAGGCATTGTTTTTGTTTGTTTGGTAGGCGCGATTGGACTCGAACCAACGACCCCCACCATGTCAAGGTGGTGCTCTAACCAGCTGAGCTACGCGCCTGTGCAAGGCGTAGCATTGTAACTGAATTTCAAACCCGGTTCAAATTTTGCGCCCAAAGTGATAGCCCAAAGTAGTAATGTCCCCTTTCTCCAAGACCGGGCAAATCTATTTGTTGCTCACATTATTAGTCGCACGAGCGGCAAGGTGGCGTAAAATATGCACTCTGTTTTTTGACTAAAAATTACTGATTAATAATTATGACCATACGTACTCGTTTCGCGCCTAGCCCCACGGGTTATCTGCATATCGGCGGCGCCCGCACTGCACTGTTCTCTTGGGCTTACGCCCGCAAGCATGGTGGCACTTTTATTCTGCGCATAGAAGATACTGATGTAGAACGTTCCACACCTGAGGCTGTGCAAGCCATTCTGGATGGCATGGCTTGGCTTAATCTGAGCTATGACGAAGGCCCGTTCTATCAAATGCAGTGTATGGCGCGATATAAAGAGGTTATCCAGCATATGCTGGCGCGGGGGTTAGCCTATTACTGCTACGCCTCGCCAAGTGAACTGGATGCTATGCGTGAAGCCCAACGTGCAAGTGGTGAAAAACCACGTTACGACGGTCGCTGGCGTCCAGAATCCGACAAGGCATTGCCTGAACCACCCGCTGAAACGATGCCAGTGGTGCGCTTCAAGAATCCTGCCAAGGGAGTGGTAGCGTGGGTAGATTTGGTGAAAGGGCTTATTGAATTTGACAATGGAGAGTTGGACGATCTCATCATTGCCCGAGCCGATGGCACGCCTACCTATAATTTTTGCGTAGTCGTGGATGATTGGGATATGGGCATTACGCACGTGATACGCGGCGATGACCATGTCAACAATACGCCACGTCAGATCAACATACTCAAGGCATTGGGCGCCAATGTGCCTCAGTACGCGCATCTGTCGATGATATTAGGTGACGACGGGCAGAAGCTGTCCAAGCGCCATGGCGCGGTTAGCGTGATGCAATATGATGAAGAGGGTTATCTGCCGGAAGCAGTGATTAATTACCTGGCAAGACTGGGATGGTCGCACGGTAATGATGAGGTTTTTTCGGTGGAGCAGTTTTGCACCTGGTTCGACCTCGACCATATCACGCCATCTGCAGCACAATTTAATACAGAGAAATTAAACTGGCTCAACCAGCATTACTTAAAGCAGGCCGATAATGCGCGGCTTGTTGCACTAATACGTCCGCGCTTGGAAGCACGGGGCGTGTTAGTGGGCGCCGAACCAGCATTGGAAGCCATCATTACCCTTTATAAAGAGCGAGTCGTAACCCTCAATGAATTGGCGGATGCAGCAGAAGTGTTTTATATCGACTTGCATCCCAATCAGGAATTGCTGAATGCCCAGCTATCGGCTGAAGCGATACCTGCTTTGCAGGAGCTGGCGGAGCGCCTAAAAGATGTAGCATGGGAAGCTACGGCGATTGGAGCGACGATCAAGGAAATAGTAAGCAAGCATGGCTTGAAAATGCCCAAGTTGGCGATGCCGTTGCGCGTAATGCTCACTGGGCAAACCCAGACTCCCTCGGTAGATGCAGTATTAACGCTGTTTTCGCGCGAGGTCGTATTGGCTCGTATGGCACGGCATCTTTAAGACTTACCGGGTATTCAGCTTTACAAGGATAGGCTCGATCATTATAATGCGCGCACATTTTGGGGGTATAGCTCAGCTGGGAGAGCGCTTGCATGGCATGCAAGAGGTCAGCGGTTCGATCCCGCTTATCTCCACCAAAATGGCATCACCAAGCCCTTTAGTCCCCATCGTCTAGAGGCCTAGGACACCGCCCTTTCACGGCGGTAACACGAGTTCGAATCTCGTTGGGGACGCCAAACAAATAAATAGCCCGCAGAGATGCAGGCTATTTTTATTTTAGAAGCGCTATCAGACTCTTGAGGTCGCCAAATAAATAAAGTGTTGCGGAATTTTATTACGCAACACTTTTAAAGATTCAATTGCAGATTGTGGCAATGTCAAAAAATAGCAGATTTTCTAAAAATACGCTGATGCTGGACTTATCCTTGACGCGTCTTTTCATCTTTTTTGATCTTCTTTGCAGCCTTTTTTTCCTTCATTGTTTTGGCCGGTTCCTTCTTGACTGTCTTTTTACTTTCTTGACCTTTACTCATAATTTTACTCCTTGATAATATTGAAATTATAAAGAATAACTCTGCAGCTGGTTAACGTATCCACCCCCCGCAGATCTTGGCAATTTTATAGAATATCGTGTTATTTCTTCTTGGTTTTTGCGCCAGCAACTGCTTCTTTCAACTTACTGCCGACTTTGAATTTAACAACTTTTTTGGCTGGAATTTTTAATTCTTTGCCTGTGGCTGGATTGCGACCTATTCGTGCGGCGCGTGCTTCGACGGCAAACGTACCAAAACCTATTAGTTGAACGTTATTGCCTTTTGTTAAAGAAGTTTGAATAGCCGCCGTAAGAGCATTCAAGGTATCTTCTATACTGGACTTTGTCTTCTTGGTGGATTTGGCTATTGCATCAATCAGTTCTGATTTATTCATGATGTTGACTCCCGTGTGGTTGAAAAGACGGTGAACTTTACCAAGTCATGGTATTAATTACAAGAAATTATAAAAACTATATTGTTCGCACCTTCGGCTCTAAAGGTTAATAACTCAGTTCATCGAGGACTCAGCTCTCGGCATAATAAAATTAAAATAAAGCATGATGCAATACGCGAGCATCTGTTAAACATGATTTCTGGATGTAACGTCAGGATTTTAATGAGGAAGGCTATCCTGCAATTAGCTATAGATAATCCGGAAAATCCAAATTGAGAACTGCGCGCCAAACAACCACCACACCCGCTTCATCCGGCTGAGCCCGATATGTATTGGCTATAGCTATACCCGGAACACACACCAAATCAGCATCGCAAAAAAGCAAGGGTAGTGAGTCGCGTTGCCACGGCAGCATCTCATATTCTTGCAATAGATTTTTCAAGCCTCGCTGCGGTCGCGCAGCATCCACCCGAATGCTTTCGCCGCCATGACGCGAACGAATTTTGGCAATGCCGAGTTGTAACTTTGCCAAACTGACACCCTGCCCGATGGCATGTTTAAAAAGAAGAACGCCGTGTGGCGGAGGCAACAATATTTCTGCTTCACCCTGCCACATAACAGTGAAATCAACCGGTGGCGGCAACACAGGCATGGTGTAAGCATGATCGCGATATCGACGCATTTGCCAGTCCTGCCAGTCGATACACACCTGCGCATCCGGGCGAGCATTGCACAGTTGGCGCAGCATTTCTTGCAGCCGTGTGCTATCCGGAATGGGAGCCCCTTGCGCCGCAAGGAAATAACGCAATAGATTCTTTCCCCGTATTACACCAAGCACACGCAGTTGCCTGATATCCAAACGATTATCCGCCATGGCCAATTCCGCATCCTGCTGTGCCATCTCATCCAGCAGTTCGGTTGCCTCGGCAAAATGCTGCGCGCTGCGCAACAAGGTTTTGCGGTAGGCAGGAAAGCGTTGTTCCAACAGCGGAAGGATGCGATGGCGTAAAAAATTGCGTGGATAAGTGTCGTCGGCGTTGCTTTCATCTTCCACCCATTGGAGGGCTTGCTGTTGCGCGTATTCCAGCAATACAGAACGGGGAACATCGAGCAAAGGGCGTAACAGTGTCGGGACGTTTGCACGATGCTTTATGGCTGGCATGGCGCTTGCGCCGCGCACTCCAGCCCCGCGCAGTAATTGCAGCAGCAACGTTTCAGCCTGATCGTCAAGATGATGCGCCAGCGCTATAAAATCCACCGGCTGTCGTGCAAGCGCGGCGTGACGAAGTTTGCGCGCCGCCGCTTCAATACCTAACGAGCGTAATGGTGCGATATTTACATATTCGACATGCAGGGAGACATTATGGAGCGCGCACAAATCAGTACAGAAAGCCGTCCAAGTGTCCGCTTGCGGGCTGATACCATGATGTACATGCAATGCGCTTAGACGCCATGAATAACGGAGGGAAAGTTTTTGTAGCAGATGCAGCAGGACAACCGAATCTACACCACCGCTCAATCCAAGCAGGATGGAGCTGCCCGCAGGAAGCAAGGGCGAGAGCGCGTCGGCAACGCGCTCTGCTAAATCAAAGCTCGACTTCCTTGTACTTGCCATAGCCCATTACGCGGCTGAAACGGATCTGCAACAGCTTGTCTATGGAGTTAGATTGCACCTGTTTAAGGGTATCCTGTAAGCATTTTTTCAGGGTTAGCATCATTGCCTGATAATCTCGGTGGGCACCGCCCGGCGGTTCGCTAATGATCTTGTCGATCAACCCCAACGCCTTCAATCTGGTAGCGGTGATACCCAACGTTTCCGCCGCATCAGCCGACTTGTCCGCATTTTTCCAAAGGATGGCAGCGCAGCCTTCTGGCGAGATGACCGAGTAGGTGGCGTATTGCAGCATCAACAACGCGTCACCTACTGCAATGGCCAACGCGCCACCAGAGCCGCCCTCACCAATCACCGTACAGACCAATGGCACGCGCAGTTCTGCCATCACATACAAGCTTTTGCCGATGGCTTCGGACTGCCCCCGTTCTTCGGCGCCAATTCCGGGATACGCACCCGGCGTATCGATGAAAGTCATAATCGGAATATCGAATTTCTCCGCCAGCCGCATCAAGCGCATTGCCTTGCGGTAGCCTTCGGGGCGAGGCATGCCAAAGTTGCGATACTGTCGCTCCTTGGTATCCCGCCCTTTTTGATGTCCGATTACCATCACACTTTGGCCATTAAAACGCGCTAATCCACCGACGATAGCCGGATCATCGGCATAGGAGCGATCTCCATGCAGCTCCTCAAAATCAGTAAATAGATTCTGAATGTAATCCAGCGTGTAGGGTCGCTGAGGATGACGTGACACTTGTGAGATTTGCCACGGCGTGAGCTTGGCGTAAATATCCTTGGCTAACGCCTGGCTTTTTATTTGCAGACGATTAATCTCATCGGAAATATCAAGTGCAGAATCATTCTGCACAAAGCGAAGTTGCTCAATTTTGCCTGCCAATTCGGCGATGGGCTGCTCAAAATCCAAGAAGATAGCTTTCATAAATTTCGTATTTATTTGCGTATTCAAATGATACAGTATTCGACTAGCTAGACCAAAGAAGCACGGATAGAATTTTGCTGTGCTGCTGAAAATTTCGGCTGTTTTTTTCTACACCAACGCATATCGCGTCAAAGATTTGGTCAAGCGCCACGGCTTCCACACCGCACTGCGTGTCAACACAAATCGCTGTGCAACGCCCGCATTAAGACCATACAAGCTAAGCTGTTTGATGCGCCCGTTACGCAATGCTACCCACAATGGTGCAATATAATTTTGCTCCAGGCGCTGCACTGAATCGCGCCAGGCATGCAGGTCACCTTGCTGAAGTGGGCGGCGCAAACCTTCCCAGACGATTAGCACATCGCCTTCATTATCATCAACACAGCGGGTTAAATCATCCGGCGATATTTGATAAGGAATACCTGCCGCCTGCGCGAACGCCCCGGCCAGAAAACTGTCGCCATAAACCTTCGTATATGGCCGTGCCAAATGTTCCACCGCCTGCCCTCCTCCCCACAGCCAGATACTGTTTATGGGCAAATCACCATGTGCCTCGCGCGCCTGATTAACAGCATGTTCGAAAAAGAGCATTTGGATTTCATTGAAGACTTTATGCCAACGCAAGGCATTCTGGCCTTTCGGCAAATACGATTGCACGTTCCTGCCTGCCACCTGCGCCAAGGAATGTGTCACGATGCCTGGAACGCTCTCCATCTGGAGATACCAGCGCTGCGGATGGGGCGAAAAAAAACGCAAGCCTTCAGCGGCAAAATGCGTATTCAAACTGGCGCACAACTGCGCCGCTTCATCAGCATTCAATGGCACATCCGGATGCAATGACAATTGCGTGCGCTGCATTTGCAGATGCACTGGATCAGCGCGTAACCAATAGCCCGTACCTGGCTGCATCCCGTCCGCCATCAAGGTAATCGGTGCGATGGGTTCGTCCATCTGACGTGCGACACCAAAAGTCAGGCACAGCCACTCTTCCAACGTGCCTGTTGAGCCGATTTCAGAGGGTAACAATGCAGGCTTGGCCCGCGCCAGCATTTTCTCAAGGACAGGCACAGATAGATCGGCGCAAGCGCCGACAGCAATCTCCTGCGGCAAGAATAAATCAAGGATAACGATGTCTACATTTCTCATGTTGAATTTGTACGCATAGGGTAGCCAAGCATGACTGGAGTGAAATAATTTTTATCTTTACCAGTTTACCATCCCGCAGAGAGCGCTCTTATGGCAAACTAGCGCCCAATTCATTTTGAGCACCTTCACTTTGCGTCCATACGAACTCTTTATCGGTCTGCGTTACACCCGTGCCAAGCGGCGCAATCATTTCATTTCCTTTATTTCGCTGATCTCCATGCTGGGCATGGCCTTGGGCGTGGCTGCGCTGATTGTAGTGCTGTCGGTCATGAACGGTTTCCAAAAAGAAATCCGCACGCGCATTCTAGGTATCGCCCCCCACCTGCAAATTAGTGAAGAGGGTAACAACATGGTCGATTGGAAACCGACCTTACAGCTCACGACAAAATATCCGCAAGTGGCGGCTGCCGCGCCGTTCGTGAATGGACAAGGCATGGTGTCGTTTGATCAAAACGTGCAGGGCATAATGGTACGCGGCATTTTGCCGCAGGATGAAGGCAAGGTGATAGACCTCTCCGACAAGATGAAAGCCGGTTCGCTGGGCGCCTTGCAGGATGGTAGTTTCGGCATCGTGCTGGGTTCAGACTTGGCGCACACGCTGGGCGCGCGTCTGAACGACAAGGTGTTGCTCATCTCTCCTCAAGGGCAGATCACGCCTGCTGGAATGGTGCCACGCCTCAAGCAATTCCGCGTAGTGGGAATTTTTGAAATTGGTATGGCGCCCTATGACAATGCGCTGGCGCTGATACACCTTAATGACGCGCAGAAGCTCTATCAAATGGGTAGCGCGGTAAGCGGCATCAGCGCACGTCTGCATGACCTCGATCTGGCTCCGCACCTGGCCTTCGAGATACAACGTGTCTTGCCGCGCAATACCATTGTTAGCGACTGGACGCGCCAGCACTCCAATTATTTCCGCGCAGTACAGATCGAAAAGAAAATGATGTTTATCATTCTTTCACTCATCGTGGCGGTAGCTGCATTCAACATTGTCTCCACGCTGGTAATGGCGGTTACCGACAAACAAGCCGACATCGCCATCCTGCGCACGCTCGGTGCTTCGCCCGCCAGCATCATGAAAATATTTATCGTGCAAGGCGCCCTGATTGGCCTGATCGGCTCGGCACTCGGCGTTGGAGGAGGCGTGCTGCTAAGCCTCAACATCGACAGTGTGGTGCCGTTTATAGAGCGACTGCTGGGCATGCACTTCCTCTCCAAGGAAGTGTATTTCATCAGCGAACTTCCCAGCGATTTACAGCGCGATGATGTGCTGGTCGTGGCATGTTTCTCCTTTCTCATCAGCCTGCTCGCCACGCTATATCCAAGTTGGCGCGCATCCAGAACACAACCGGCAGAGGCGCTACGCTATGAGTGAGATGGTCATTTCCTGCCGCGACTTATGCAAAACCTTTGTGCAAGGAAAACTCAATGTACCTGTACTTAACGGCGTCAACATTGATGTCATGCGCGGCGAACGTATCGCCATCGTAGGTAGCTCCGGCTCCGGCAAAAGCACCCTCCTCCACTTGCTCGGTGGATTGGACAAGGCTAGCGGCGGCAATGTCGCCATCCTCGGCCACGATGTGCAAGCCATGAATGAAGCAGAGCGCGGCACTCTGCGCAACCGGGCGCTGGGTTTTGTGTACCAGTTTCATCATCTTCTGGCGGAATTCACTGCACTGGAAAATGTTGCCATGCCATTACTGATCCGTGGCCTGAAGAGAAGTGAAACAGATCCGATTGCCGCACGCATGCTAGGGCTGGTGGGGCTCGCACACCGCACGGTGCATCTGCCCGCCGAACTTTCCGGTGGTGAACGTCAGCGTGTCGCCGTAGCGCGCGCGCTAGTTACCGAGCCAGCCTGCGTATTGGCAGACGAGCCTACCGGAAATCTGGACCGCGCCAGTGCGCAAGCATTATTTGAACTGATGCAAGAACTCAATTCCAGGCTTAACACCAGCTTCATCGTAGTCACCCACGACATGGAGTTAGCGGGAAAAATGCAGCGCCAGCTTCGCCTGATGGATGGAGTGCTGCACGAAGCGTGATTGCCGCAGAAACGGTTTAGAAATCGGCTGCTCTTCAAGTGCCGCCAAGCGCAGCCAATATTTGGTTCTTCAAAGCCTTGATCAGCGCGGTCTCATCGGGCGGCATACCCTCTGGCGCTGGCAAAATGCGGTCAGCATAAAACAAGCCTATCTGCACTTTTTGCACCACCAGCGGTAACACGATAAAACTGCGTGTGTCGGGCAACAAGGCGCGATGCCATGCAGGCAATAGATCGCGTATTTTCTCGCTGCTGGCGTCCGCTATCATCAGGTCGGTGTTATTTTCCATGGACAGATGGAATAGATCCCGCTCCGATGTCATCTGGAAAACAAAGCGCTCCTGGCGCGAGGCGTGGCCTTCTCCTAGCGCAACGCGGGCACGGAACTGACCCGACTTGGTATCCTTTAAGCACATGGTCGCAAAACGAAAGCCCATGCTACGGTACAGCGTCTCAAGCACCAACAAGATCAGTTCATTGACTTTGCTGCGACCCGACGCCCGCATCTGAATCACATCCTGCACGCCGGCCAACAATAACTCGTGCGCATTGACCGGCTTGCCACTGGGATGAAAACCTTCAGTCTTAGCATCTGCGCCCATGGTCATCATCAACAACACGTCGGGTGTGACACTTTTAGTGTCGGGGACCTTGATCTCAGCCACGTCAAGTTTAAAACTCTCGGTCAGCACTCGCATTTCCCCGGCAACCGAGGTAAGCAACTCGCGCATTTTTTCAGTGTCAAGATTTAAGGCTGTGCCAAAACGCGCCAGCAGTTTCTGGCTATCCGCCTCCACTTCGATGTCTGCGCGCGCGAGCAATTTTGATACCTCGACACTAAATGAGGTGACCTGCCGCATCCACTCCTGGCGATTTCCCGCTGCCCGTTGCCTACCGGCAGGCACAGCACCTAACGCGTTAATTATTGTTTCCGGGATATTCCATTCAGTCAGCACCGCTTCGGCCAACTCTTCATAGTTGCAGCCGAGCACTTGGGCTGAGGCTTGGGCCGGAGTGTGTTTGCCAGCGGCGACGAGCACTTCAATTTGTTGTAGAGAGGCTTGTTCGTGCGATGCCACCAGCAAGCGACCCAGGTTTTTGAACAAGGCCGCGATTGACGCTTCTTCCGCGCCCTGGTAGTGGCTGTAGCGCGCCAACTCGCGGCCAACCAAGCTGGCACGCAAGGCGTCGGCAAGCTCTGCACGGATGCTCCGCGCATGCTTATGGTTAGACAAGCTATCGACCAGCAGCATGGCCAGCGCGCTGGTTTTACCGTATCAAACCCGAGCATAAAAATCGCCCGGGAGATGGTCGTTACGGGTGCGTTGGATCCCCGGCGATAGGACGCCGAGTTTGATAGACGCAAAACCTTTTGCGTTAACGCCACATCTGATAACACACAATGCGTGAGATTATTGGTTGCTTCGTCATCGGATGCCGTGACTTGGACTACGCGCGATACAGAGGAGCCGAGCGCAAACAATCCGACATCGCTACTGAGCTTTCGCACAAGCGCATCGCGCACGTTATGCATTTCGCCACCACCTTGTTGTGGCTTGATTTCATCTGACATAGCACCGTTCCTGGAAAACGTACCTCTAATAAATCCTTCGTCTACAGAACGCCTTGCGGGGTCTCAACAACAAAGGAAATGATATGACTACTCAACTTTTTTATATCGGCCAATCCGCACCAATCTTTACGGCAGCAGTTCCTGCAATGACAAGCCGGCCATAGCAGAGCGTTGTTTTGGATTTACCTGAAGCATGGCAGTTGAGTTGCGTTAATTGCCCTCTCTCCAACTCTCTCCCACTTGTGGGAGAGAGTTGGAGAGAGGGTTGGCATAACTTAGCATCACACCATGCAACGTATTTTTCGCAATTAACAGGTCGTGAATAGGTGACATTTAGCTCAGACAGAAGCACAAGTTTCCTCTATATTTCACACCTTCATAATCCACAAAAGAAACTAAAAATGAAATCCAATAAACTTGCGTCAATTGCCTTGTTGCTCTGGGTTCTCACTGTTGCCGTATTCGCATGGTTTTTTATTCGTGGAAGTACGACTGCCGGAACCGATGGTAGAACCGCTGTCGTTCTGCAAATTGGCGAACGTGACTTGATCTTATCCGAAATGCGTGGCCTATTATCTGCAACACAAGGAATTATAGAAGGAGTGAATCAAGGCGACATGCAGCGCGTCATCAAGGCTTCAAGTGCTGCAGGCATGATCGTTGCTGCCGATGCAAGCCCGGCGCTAATGGCTAAACTGCCGATAGAGTTAAAAACACTGGGGATGAGTGTGCATCGCGACATGGATGCAATAGCCAAAGCTGCCGAAAGTAAAACGCCAGCGCCAGAAATTATGAAGATGCTGTCTAATACATTAACAAAGTGTGTCGCCTGCCACTCAGCTTGGCAACTTAAAGTGGTGAATTAAACCAAGTATTTATTTTTGCGTACGGTGAAAGCGTTCAAACACTCCTTCCTGCATGATGGGCGGCGAACAAGGCCGGGCCATACAGTGCCGCGCGATCATTCAGGATCACCTTGACCGGCATCGCCTCCAGTAGTGGCCGCCTCCGTCCTTTGTCGAGAAAGGCATCAAGGAAAGCACCCGTTTGCAACAACGGCAATATTTTCGGCGCAATGCCACCGCCAATATACAGGCCGCCACGGCTCATCACCTTGAGTGCCAGATTGCCGGCTTCCGCGCCGTACAAACTGACGAACAATTGCATCGTTTCCTCGCATAGCGCGTCGCTGCCTGCCAGTGCCGCAGCGGATATTGCCGCCGCCGTATCCGTGCCGCGCATCGCATCCGCCAGCCACGCCGGTGTCGATGCCTGCCGATAGTCGAGCAAGAATGCATACAGATCAAGCAGCCCCATGCCGGAAACGACACGCTCCCAACTGACATGCCCCCTGCTTTGCTGATGATGGCGTTGCTGCAAATAATTCAGCAAGGAAAATTCCAGCGCATTGCGCGGACTGAACGTGGCGTGTCCACCTTCCGTGGCAAAGGGGCGATGGGATAGGCCGTCCCAATACAAACCCGCCTCGCCCAAACCTGTCCCTGCAGCGATCACCGCTGCATTACCCCGCGCATCGGGTGTCCCCGCTTGCAGCGTCAAAAAATCAGCATCGCCTAGCGCGGGCAAACCGTAAGCCGTGGCCTCCAAATCATTCAGCAGATGGCAGCGCAAAAAACCGAAGCGTTGGCACAGCGCGGCGGCATCAATCCGCCAAGGCAAGTTAGTCGTTTGCACCACGCCATCTTGAACCGGCCCGGCAATGCCGAAAGCCGCATCATCAACGATATCACCCGACGACAAAAAATCGTCCAGCAATGTTGCAAACGCATCATGGCGCTGGCTGGCATAACCAAGTTCGCGCAAAATTTCAACGTGATTACCGTTCACTTTGACTAACGCCAAACGGGTCTTTGTACCGCCGATATCGCCGGTCAGGAATAGTCTCATATCAATATGCCTCAAGATTGCCACCTTCCGGGCTGAAGGAATGGGGATTCGGGGTTTCACTCCCCCTTTGACCTTTGACGAGAACGAGTTTAATGGGGTTTTGTGTTGACTGCCAAGCGCATCATGCTTGGCTTGCCGAGTAAATCTTTCCAGAAAACCGACATAAGCGCGTTCACCAATGATGTCGGTGAAACCGCCACCCTTTCCATCTCACTTAGCAGCAACCGGAAGTGGCTGCGATTTCAGTTTGTGAGATTTCATATTGTGCGCTTCCATATTGGGCAAAGGGTATGTCACTACCGCATTCGGCAAAAATTCCATAGTGCTGATTAAAATTGCCGATGAACTCAAAGTGTTCCCTGAAGCGGGAATCATGCAGCATGTACCAGGTATTGCCGCACACCGGGAATACTCGCCCGGCTTCGATGTCGTGATGGCTATCGAGGACAAAGCGATGCGGATGATCGGGTATCGTGCCGCGATAAACCACCGCCTGGCCGTAATCCTCGCAGGCGGGCTCCAGCCCGTTCAGCTTGAACAACCTGTAAGTGGCCGAGAAAAAGCGGATGTTGCCGACCCGTTTAGCCAGCTTGGCATCGGTAATATCGAGCGGTTTGTCTTCAACCAGCCTTGGGTCGGCAAAGTCATGGCGCTTGGCAAGATTAATGAAGTCGTTCCAGTACAGCGCGCCACCCAGACATTCACCATAAAGCACCGGGTCATTGCGCACCGCGTCCGGCACTCTGCGGTCAGCGTAGACATCCGAGAAATAGAATTCGCCGCCCGGTTTGAGCAAGCGATGCACTTCGCGCAGCACCGCATCCTTGTCCGGCGAAAGATTGATCACGCAGTTCGACACGATGACATCAAAGCTGCCGCTTTCCAGCCCAAGCTCATCGAGCTTTTCGATGTAGCCCTGTTTGAAAATGACGTTGTCAAAACCGAACACCTCGGCGTGATGGGCGCGATAACTTTCTGCAACGGCAAGCTGCTCATCGGTCATGTCCACACCGACCACCTGACCACTCGCGCCCACCAATTGTGCCAGCGCATACACGTCGCGCCCGGAACCACTGCCCAGATCGAGAATGCGGCAGCCTTCCAGCAGCGGCGGACAAATCAAACCGCAACCATAGTAGCGCGCCATCACTTCTGGATGGATGCGCGCCAGCAGTGGCTTGAGCCAGTCCGGCACGCGCGACGCATCGCAGCAGGCAGATGTCTTCAGGTCGTCGGAAGTTTGCAGTTGCTTGCCGTAATAGTCTTTAACGATTTCATGCATGGTTATTCCTCGAACGATTGAATCGTAATTCACAGTTAGTCACACTCGGATGAGTATTCCTTGCATTTCAGTTGGCAAAACAAGCAGCATTTCTCTGTACAAAGTTAAAATCAGCGAAACCGGCATGAGCGCGTTCTCCGGTATTGTCGGTATCGGATGCAACGGAGAGCTGGACCAAGTGTGCTTGCTCTGATCCAAACTCGGCAACCATATCTTTTTGCACATCATGTCGTGCGACGACCCATTTTCCTGCATTTGCAGCACCGGATTCGGCCACAATCATGTGGATGCGGTCAGTATAGGCATTGAGCTTGCGCGTGCCCACCGGATAACGGTTGTCCCACACATAATTAATCGCGGCATCGGGCACTGCATCGCCATAGATACTACGTGCCAGCTTAAGCTTGACGCGCGTCACAAAATTCAGCGCGGACTTAGGCATGGCAAACGAAACATACACGCGCGCAGCATAATCGTCGCCTTCTTTGGTGGCCATGTCGGCCGTGACCAGCGGGGCATCCACGCGCCAGCGCCAGCACAGCACCGGCGTGCGATTCAAATCGATCTCGACCGGTCGCGCCAGCAGCGACATACTGCGCTCGGCGGTGGCTTCGATGGCCATCACATCGTCCCATCGGGTGACGCGGTAACGGGTGGGCGATACTTTTTTATTGAGCTGTATAACTTGCCATGGAGACGGGACGACCACAGACTCCTTGGTGAAATGATCGAGCATGACTTCATCCCCCGCTTGAACCAGCAGAGAAAAACTCGCCCCTATCAGCAACAGTGAATTTCGACCCTTCATGCATCCACCATTTTTTGTGACAAGTATTTCAAATCCTGCGGCGCATCCACGTCATGCAACATCTGCCCGACATGCAGCGACCAGCCGAGCTGCCCGATGCGAGCGATGGTGGTGCTGGCAACTGTATCGGTGCTCCACGGCATAGCGTTGAACAGCACCGCACTGTAGCGTTTGAGTCCCAGTAGCGCATAACCGCCATCGGCGGCGCAATGGATGACCGCATCGTGTTCGTGCAATGACTGAGCGGCATCACGCAGCAAAGTGGCAGACATTTCTACGCAGTCCGTACCTATCAATAAAACCAATTCTGCATTTTCAATGGCGCGTTCTGATGCACGCGCCAGTCGCGCACCAAGATCACCCTCGCCTTGATCGGTAATCTCAATGCCAAGCGGAAATGTTATGCCTTGCCAAGCGACATCGTCAATCCTGGGCGTGCTGCATAACTCAACCGTGCCAATGCCAGCGGCCTGCGCTTCGTGCAACGTATTGAAAAGCATCTGCTGCGCCAATTCGGCCGCACCTTTTGCACCCAGTGCGGGGATCAGGCGCGTCTTGGCGAAACCGGGCTGCGGGGCTTTGGCAAATATGATGATGCGGGTGGATGTCATCGATACAACCTCGCCAACTCACCCGCATCCGTGCCGCGCCAATACGCCCAGCGCAAGCGCCACATCAGCAGGATGGTGCGCCATACTCCGCGCGTCTCCCAACGCCGACCGGATGTCGTCACACAATGCGCGATGCAGGCGGGACGCGAGAACGCCAGCAGCCGCTTGCTCAGCTCCACATCTTCCATTAGCGGCTGATCAGGAAATCCATGCAGGTGTTCGAACACGGCATGCCGCACAAATATGGCCTGGTCGCCGGTGGCAATTCCGGTCAGACGCGAGCGCCAGTTCATCAAGCGACTAACCACGCCCAACATGAAGTGTCGGCCAGTAATGCACACATCGAAACGCCCCCAGCAAGGCTTATTATGGACCAACGCTTGTTCAATGTGGTGTATCGCGCCCTGTGGCAGGCGCGTATCGGCATGCAGAAACAACAGCACATCACTGCTGGCCTGTGAGGCACCGGCATTCATTTGATTTGCCCTGCCGCGAGCGGTGCGCAACGCAATGAATCCGGCCACCTCGCACAGCATGGCTGATCCATCCATACTACCGCCGTCGACAAATATGATCTCGCAACCGGCTCGCTGGTATGGCAGCAAGTGCGCGAACAATTCCGGTAATTGCTCCGCTTCATTGAGCATCGGCACGATGATGGACAGACGCATTGTTCAGCCTCGCTTCCAGGCGTGATAACGCTTCATCCACGCCAGCACTTTTTGCGGCGCATGGGCGCGTTTCCATTCCCCAGCCGCGTATTTGTTCGCTTCAGCCAGAGTCGGATATATGTGGATAGTGCTGAGTATCTTGTTCAGCCCCAGCCCGTGTTTCATCGCTAATACGAACTCGGTCAGCAAGTCTCCAGCGTGCTCGCCAACGATGGTGACACCAAGGATCTTGTCCTTGCCGGGCACGGTCAGCACCTTGACGAAGCCATACGCTGTGCCATCGGCGATGGCACGATCGAGATCATCTATGCCGTATTTCACGACTTCATAAGCGATACCTTGCTCGCGCGCTTCCTGTTCGTTGAGCCCGACGCGCGCGATTTCAGGATCAATGAAAGTTGACCACGGCACCACCGAGTAATCCGCCTTGAATTTCCAGAAGTCACCAAACAGCGCGTTCACCGTCGCATACCATCCTTGGTGGGCGGCGGTATGGGTAAACTGGTATGGCCCAGCTACATCACCCGCCGCAAAAATGTTGGGATAAATAGTTTCCAGATAGTCATTGGTGACCACGGTGCGTTGGGTTTCAATCCCCAGTTCTTCCAGGCCGTAGCCTGTCAGCCGCGCCACGCGGCCTACCGCGCACAACAGCGCGTCGAACTCGATGCGGCGCGATTTGCCATCCTGTTCAACCACGATGTATTTGTGTCCGTCTTCCTGCTCGCAGCGCACGGCCGTATGGTCGGTCAGCACGTCCACTCCATCTGCGCTGAGCGAAGCGCGTGCCAGTTCGGAGACTTCGCTATCTTCGCGAACCATGATGCGCGCTCCCTTTTCGATCTGGGTAACGTGCGAGCCCAAGCGCGCGAAACTCTGAGCCAGTTCACAACCGATCGGCCCGCCGCCCAGAACGACCAGGCGCGCAGGGGCAGCATCCAACTTGGCGAACTCGTCCCACAGCGTGTCACTGGTGACGTAGCCCACCTCATCCAAGCCGGGCAGCGGCGGCACGAAAGGCTGTGCACCGGTGGCAATGATGATGCTGCGAGTAGTGAGCACTTGAGTGGTGCCATCGTTTAATTTTATTTCCACCGTCCACGGGTCGGTGATGCGCGCATAGCCTTGCAGCACTTCCACGCCCAGGTCGGTATAGCGTTCCACGCTATCGTGCGGAGCCACGGTGCGGATCACCTCATGCACACGCGCCATCACTTTTTGAAAGCTGAATTTCGCTTCGTTCGCCTCCAGCCCATAATGATCGGCGTGACGAATCTGATGCGCCATCTTGGCACTTTTGATCAATGCCTTGCTCGGCACGCAACCGTAGTTGAGGCAATCACCCCCCATCTTGTTCGCCTCGATCAGCGTTACCTTGGCCTTGACCGTCGACGCAATATAGGCAGAAACCAGCCCACCCGCTCCGCCGCCGATCACGATCAGATTGCGGTCGAATCGTGCAGGAGGATTCCATTTGGCATAAACACGGCGACGTTGCAGCCAGGCCGTGATTTTTTTGGCAATCATCGGAAAAACTCCCAGCAGTACAAACGAAAATAATATTTCCGGCGACAGGATGCCGGACAGGCTTTGCAATTGCGCGAGCTGTGTCCCCGCATTCACGAACACCAACGTGCCCGCCAGCATCCCCACCTGGCTGACCCAATAGAAGGTGCGGGTGCGCATCGGCGTGAGCCCCATCAACAGGTTGACGATAAAAAACGGAAACACGGGAATCAGACGCAGCGTAAACAAATACAACGCCCCGTCCTTGGCCACCCCGTCGTTAATCGCTTTCAACTTGTCGCCAAATCGTTGCTGCACGGTGTCGCGCAACACAAAGCGCGAGGTGAGGAAAGCCAGTGTCGCACCGATGCTGGAAGCGAATGACACCAACAACGTGCCCATCACCAAACCAAACAACGCACCCATGGCCAGGGTCATAACCAACGCGCCCGGCAAGGAAAGCGCAGCAACGATTACATACAAACCAAAACCGACTGCCGCGATCATCCACGGTGACTGCGCCTTGAGCGCGGCAAAATCATGCTGACTCTGCTTAAGCGATTCCAGCGTCAGAAAATGCCCCAGATCGAAGACAAAGAAGCTGACGACCAGCACAAGAATCAGCACAACGAGCAGCGTGCGTTTCATGTAGCGAGGCTTTCTTCTTCTTTCAATGCGCCGCCGCAACTGCTGCCCTGCCCGGCGGTGCAGCCGTAGCAGTGGCCGGCAACATTGATCGGATGATCTTGCAAATCTTGCAACAACAAATCACGCAGATGCGGACGACCCTGGCCGGGGATTGCCAGTTCCAACTGCTGGTTGAAATCGCAGTCGTAAAGAAATCCCTGCCAATCTACGCTAACCAGATTGCGGCACATCACCGTATCAAGATTGGCAGCGGCAAAGTTTTCTTTCAGTAAGCGCAAGTAATCGTTGAACTGGCCTTTGGAGACCAACGTTGAACCGAAACGCTGGATCGGCATATTGGTGATGGCGAACAGCTGGTTGAACACGATGCCAAAATGCTCGAACAACTCGCGCTGATAATCTGCTTGCAACGCAGCTTGATCTGGCGGCAGCGAAGCGCCCTGCGGATTGAACACCAGGTTCAGCGTCAGACCGCTGTCAGGCTGCCCGTAACCCAGCACATTGAGCTTTTGCAGTGCGTCGATACTCTTGTCGAACGTACCTTTGCCGCGCTGCTTGTCCACATTGTCCAGCGAGTAACAGGGCAGCGAGGCAACAATTTCGACCTGTTGCGCGGCGAGAAATTCAGCGAGATCTTCCTGTCCCGGCTCGAACAGAATAGTGAGATTGCAACGGTCAATCACCTTGCGGCCTTGCGCGCGAGCGGCGCGCACCAGATCACGAAAGCCCTCATGCAATTCCGGTGCACCGCCAGTCAGATCGAGCGTGTGCAAGTCGCGCGCCGCCAACACCTGTGGAATCAGCGCCAGCGTTTCACTATCCATCATCTCGGTACGATTCGGCCCGGCATTCACATGGCAATGCACGCAAGTCTGGTTGCACTTGTAACCCAGATTGACTTGTAGAATTTCCAGCGTGCGGCGACACAAGGCGGGGAATTCAGTAGCTTGTAGCAAAGGCAGAGTGGCGTGCATGACTTGATCCTGTGAAATAGTTTATCCATCGCAACTGCGCATGATTGACAGTGCAATGCGTACCTGAATTGTAGTCGTTACAGATACCTGATTACTTACAAAGTAAAGTTTTGCTGCAATTGTCAGCGCCATTGTGTAAGGAACTACAGGATAAGTGCAACTATGGACATTAGTACCGGAAGCTCGAAGACCGATTAGTCTCTAATCATTGATAAACTGGGCACGTTTACAACCATAACGAATAAGGCTAGATGGCACTTTTGACGTTGCGCTCGACTTCAATTATCTTTGACAATTCAACCGCGAGTCTCGAGTCCGCCGGATAGTGTACCGCCTCGCCAAGCACATTCTGGACAGCCGAACGACCTAGCGGCGAGTATGGGTAGTCAGTATGTGATACATAGCGAGCACTGATTTGAACTATTTCAGAATCCGAAAAATGGAGACGGACGTAGGACGTGATTTGATCGCCCTTTTCTAGCGGCAATATTTTGTCGGTAAATCTTGAGTTTATAAAGACTTCAGTAAATCCACATCTGTTGATTTCAACGGGTTGCACGAGTTTGATTGGGACACCAATTGTGGCTCCGAACTCAAAGTTGAATGCTTTGCAAATCGCAAAGGATGCGGGAAATGGATCACCTGAAACGCGTAGGCAAACTCGAACTTCAGCGCCAGCAACAGATTTAGGCAATAGATAGAACTGCGCCAGTTTTGCGCGAGAATCTTCTATTTCGTCGGGCGACTGACTAGCCTGACTTCGCAACGAAAGATGTCGCTTAAGATCCCGCTCAAGCTTTGATGTAAGGTCCGTCTCGTCGACGAAGGTATCGACAGTATGGCGTTCGCGAAGTATGCGCTTGAAGGCTTCGAGCCTTTCTCCGCTCTCGCCTTTATCGATAAACTTGACCGCCACTCGAGAATTCTCTTCATCGATCAAATATATTAGCACCTCTTTTGACAGCGCCAGCGCACGCTCATATTCAAGCTGAGTATATGATTTGCTCGAGTTTGGTTCGAGCGAGCCCAGTCGAAATGCAACTATTCCAACATATATATCAGACTGTTCGACCTCAACGATACAGGTTTCAAGTGGCGTTTCCTTCCTTGCGCCGAATTGCTCCATACCTCTGACAGAAACATTGAATCGACCCAGCACATCCCAAACAGCCTTTCGGTGGGTCTTCAAGTCGTTAAACGTAGAAGAAATGAATATCGTATGAAGCATGGTTAATTTCTTTGTGCCATCTAACGAATAGCGTTTATCTGCCGCCCTCACCCAACTTGTAAACCCGCGACCTTATTGGCGGCGGATAAACCTCGTTGGGCTGAACCATCGAAGAACGGAACCTATGGGGATTGTAAGGTTTTGAAGTATGGCGTCAACCCAATATCATGAGGGGGCAGCAATGGGTAACCCCATTTTTCTTCTTAAAATGCTTGACGTTAAAGATGGCATCTTGTGAAAAGGTCAAGCAATTGATTCTTGTCCGTTCGGACTACACCGGTTTGAAGAAAGGCCACAAAATCATCTTGGGTGCACTCGATAATTTCCGCTTCTTCTAATTTTGATCGGTCTACGTTCGGCCTATAAACTCGAAATCGAACGACACCATGATCCAGCCTTAACCTTTTTATTGTTAGGCCATCGGCCATCTGGGTCTTGGGGCTGGATTTACCCTGCTGTATTGAAACTTCCAGTTCCTTCGATGTGGTCTCTATGGTCTCGGCAATTACGTAGCCACCGGAGGATGCAGACATTACCTGGACGCTGAGCATCATATGGGCGAGTGCCTCGCCCCAGTTGCCGTATGCTTCCGGACAATCGTGTAAGGTATCGCCGGCATGGAAGTCATATCCGCGTCCTTGGGTCCAGAGCATTTCGGTCTTGCCGTCGAATCGGCGTGGGGTTAGCTTTATATCAAGTGCAACTTTGTAGGATTCTGGCACGGCCATCCTCCATCCGCTCGCAAACCCGCTGATGAAGTTAGCTATCAATGCGTAGCCGCGCTCATCCTTTCTGGCCTCAATTTCCATGAGCAACTCCCTCGTTCATTGATTTAGCAGTTTTCTCTTTTATCTTCTTCGCGTGTACTGTTGCGGCGGCGGCTTTCTTTTCGGCCTCGGCTATTTCCTCAAATAGTTTGGGTAGTTGGGATTCGATGATCCACTGTCTAGCCTTTTCGAAGGACTGTGATTGCCCGCCTCCATGCAGAGCGGTGGTGTCGCCGAGCACGACTGCCGTCTTATGCTTGCAGTATTTCCCCCACTCTCCAGCTGCGCAGGTACAGTGTATCGCTAAGATATTCAAATCGAGAGATACCGTTACCTCGTATGGTTCCTCTTGGCTTGAGCTTGCTACCAGAATAACAATTTCCATCGAGTCCCCGTAATGCCTAACGAATTGAGTTTATCTGCCGCCCTCTCCAAACTTGATAAACCCACGACCTTATTGGCGGCGGATTAACCTTGTTGGACTGAACCACCGGAGAACGGAACCTATGGGAATTGTAAGGTTTTGAAGTGTGGCGTCAACCCAATATCGTGAAGGGCGGCAATGGGTGACCCCCATTTTTCCCCAATTTTTTTCAATTATCCCGAATAATCCATTAGACCTGATTCGCGCGATGACGATACATTCCCCCCTTTGCAAAAGGAGGGCTAGGGGGGATTTGAGCGTTGCGGGGACACAAAATCCCCCTCAATCCCCCTTTTGCAAAGGGGGAGGCTGGTTAAATTTCCTAATGGGTTATCCGGGATCATCATTTCTTTTCCCACACCGCCTGGCGAGTGCTCGCTACCAACCACCAGCCGACCACAGTCATTGCAGCGAACAACGCCAGCCACAGCCAGGTGCCGGTGAGCTCCCAGTGAACGGGTTTCACCGTTGCGTCTACCCAGATCAGCGCAAAGATCGGCAATAGTCCCCACGCGGCCAACGTTAACCCAAGCGTTTGTTGCTCATTTCGCGTGGCTCCGTGCAGCAACAACCAGGCCCCCAACGCTGGTGTCAAGAACGTCACGCTGTAGAGGTGGGCGTGGAAGGTATCCAACTTCCACGGCCAGAACCACGATGCGGCGGCCGGCGCGACCAGTAGTGACAAGCCATATGCGCCGAGCGTGATAATCAGCGTCCACAGCGCGGTTCTCAGCGCACCACGAGGGGAACCGCCAGGTTGAGGCCGTGGCCACTTGCGGTAACGCCACAGATGGATGCCGGCATTGATGCACACGCCAATGTAGAGGATGAACCATATCCACGCTTCAGAGCGGTGCAGATCAAAGCGGTCGAGGTGCACAAAGGAATACACCGTCACCACCAGTGTAAAGATGAAGATCATCGGTGTCACGATACGCGCCGGTGACCAGCGGCCAGACCTTGCCTGCAGGAAGGCGGCGACCAGCGCTGCCGTGTACAGCGCACCCATGTAGCGCAGGTTAAAAGGTGCGAGCGGCCACGGCCAGAACGGCGACATGACGGGCGGATACAACAGGAGACCGAGGCCCGCCCACATAAGTATCACAACTTCAAGCCAGGTCACCGCGAGGAGCAAACCACTGATATGTGGGTTAGTGTCGTTGTTCATCTGCCATTCCTCATTTTGATTTCGTCACGTCAAACATGCTTACACAGATTTCGGGGGGCAGATCTATAAAGTTTGCATGAGGCGGTGTGCTATTTAGCTAGTGCTCCCGTGTGCATGCACTACATTGCTAGACCCCAGCCATTTGGTAAGAGTCTTGAAGGGGCTATTACATGTCAAGCAGTCTCATGACGCCTATTCTGAGCAGGTCTCGATCGTTTTCTTCCTGAAAGCTGACGACTCGACTGAAACTGACAAGGCCTTTCCATTTAGGGGCAATGAAGCGTTCGACCTGAAGTGTGATCAAGCCATGCAACTGAAGATCGCCCGATCCTCGCTTATTAGTCGCTACGTAGGGTCCAATACCCGCGCTGGCAGCCCAATTCTCGCTCAGGGGTTGTACGAACCAACCTTGGACAGCTACGCCTTGGCGATGCACCCGAACTTCGTCGTCACCTTCTATAATTCCTGAAATCGACCCCGCCCATTGGCTACCGTAGTATTTTTTTGCTTCGGCAGAGAACCCTGGGACTCCCTTTGATCCTCCATGATTGGTTTGGGAAATACCTGCGGTCACTCCAAGCCAAGTCGGATTCCCATAAGATTCTGACTGGATGCGTGCGGGAACATTGTCAAAATACTTCCCGACTCCAACAAGCAAGGCAACTGAGGAATGTGCTCCTGGCATGGAGACATGGTTTAGTGCAATTCGCATATGCAATCCTGGAGAATATCTTTCAATATCCACCAAGGCCGCAACTGAAAGCAGAGCCCCTAATTTTGCGTCATTGATTTGAACTCCCTTGATGGTTGTTGTATTCATACTAAAGTAGGGACCGAGTCCAAATTCAAAATTTAGCTTTTGGTTAAACGGCTTTCTGCAAACAAACTGACCAGCAAAGCCATCTCGGTGATTATTGTCAGGGTGCCCTTCATTAAAATGAATAAAGTCAAAGCGAAATTTTTCATCAAGGAAAGCGGGGACACTTATTTCTTTGCCGAACCTGAATTCAAAGGTCCTCCCTTCCATGGCTCTGTCGCCAACTACGCCTTCGCCATACGCGAATCCATTTCCTAAAATTGCCGACGCATAAGCATTATTATTATTTTCAACAAGTTTCGAGTAGGATGCATCTTTCGGGAAATGCAATTTTTCTTCTCTATTTTCATGGTCTTGACTGCAAGCCATGAAGGGAAAATTCAGCAAAATCAATAGGGGCAAATATCGCATTTTCAAAAGGTCCAATTCTAATTTCAGAGAATACTATTTACACGAACAGAGGAAGATTGCGCGCACTGTGCAGCACCCGCTCGACCAGAATGCCAGAATCAGTTTCAGAAAAGAAAATCAAATATCGCTCATATGGGAGCTGGTGCAGGTCTTCGGCCAAGTCTGGCCTGGCGACTCCCAGCCCCGGTTGTTGCACCAGCAAGGTGCATTGCTGGCGCAGTTCGTTCACAAAACTATGGGCGCGTTGCGGGTTGTCGCGAGCAATGTAACGGGCAATTTCCAACAAATCTTTGCGCGCCCATTCGGCAAACTCCAATTGTGCCGGCTTCGCCATTACGCGCTGGCTTGTTCTATGCCCACCTGATCAATTGCTGCATTCATTTCGGCGAACATTTGTTCAGCCGGAATTGGCGGGTGCTGGTCGCGTCGGCTGGTCGCAATCGCTTCGCGCAAAGTTGCGGCGTCCAGTGCCGCCATCTGACGCATATACATTGCCGCTGGAACCAAATACGCCGCCGGGCGATTATGGTTCAACACGGCAACCGCTTCATCGCCCGCCTGCTCGATGATGGCGCTGGGGCTGCGTTTAAGTTCGGTGATGCTAACCGAGCGATTAGCTAATAATTGCTCCATGACTTTGTCTCCAATAGGCACTAAATAAGATGCCGAATTGTGACCATTATTTCCACAGCGGTCAATGAGAAGTATTTCGGGGCAGGTCTATAAAGGTTGCATGAGGTGGTGTGCTATTTTGATAGCGCCCCCGTGTGCATGTACTACATTGCTAGCCCCCATTTTTCAATGCGCGCTACATCGATGACACCTCAGCACCGGGCTTGCCCAGCTTAGCATCATCAGTTCGCGCCTGATTTGCAGCCTGCGGCTCTACCAAAGCTGATTCAACGCGGTTGCGCCCGCCCGATTTAGCTTTGTACATCGCTTCATCGGCGGCTTTGAACAGGGTCTTGAAATCACTACCATACCCTTGGCCACGGTGGCCAAACCGATGCTGCCCGTGACACAAATTCCCTCGGGCAGGCTGGCCTCAATTTTCTTTAGCAGGTTTTCGGCGAAGCCGATGGCGTTGGTCCGGTCACGGTTGATCAGGGTGACGCAGAATTCTTCTCCACCCGCCCGTGAAGCAATATCCCCGCTCAAACAACACTCGCGTATCACCCTGGCCGTCTCAAACAGGACGATGTCGCCTACATCATGGCCCATGGTGTCGTTGATTTTCTTGAAGTGATCCAGGTCAAGCAGCAAAAGGCTAACCGGAATGCCATGCTTCATCGCCTCGGTCATCCGCCGGGAACCTACCTCTGACATATAGTGCCGATTAAACAGACCGGTGAGCTGGTCGGTTAGCGCCAAACGGCGCAGGTGATCACGCTGAGCCTCAACTTGATCAAATAATTGCTTATGCTTGACCATATTGTGTACCCGAACTTCAAGCTCCTTTGGGGTGACCGGCTTCACTACAAAATCGTTGGCACCATAGCCAATGACGTCAAACTGGCGCTCTTTGCTGGTGGTGCCGGAAATGGCAAGAAAAGGTACACGGCAGAAGGGTTCGTCAAGCCGCCTGATGGCGCGCACCAAGCCAAGCCCGGTGAGATCGCCTTCGAGCTCAACATCCGAAATCACGATGTCGAATTTTCGATTCCTGAAGATTTCAAAGGCGTCTTCGGCGTTCGCCAGTGCCGTCACCGTAAGTCCCATGTTGCGTAATATTTCGCTCAAAAAATTGGCGATCATTGGGCTGTCTTCGACCAACAGTGCATTACCGGTTAGCGATCCAGCCGTCCGGCTAGCCTTCTCATATTCGGCGATGTAATCAGCGAGTGCGCCAAGGTTGGTTTTGTAAAACATCTGGGTGATGCCGGCTTCCTTGGCATCAATTTCTAGATTTGGATCTTCTGACCCGGTGAGCAGCAGAATCGGAATGTTATGCCCTGAGGGATGTTTCCTGACTTCCTTGCATAATTCCATGCCGGATCCATCGGGCAGTATGCCTTCGACGCAAACGACGTCCATTTCGCCGGCCACGATAAACATCCGCGCGTCCTGAACTGTATGGACAAAAGTAAGTTCTTCTGAAAGAAATGACAAATGCCTCCGGATGGCATTTTGAGAAAAATTTGACGAGACCAACATTAGAACTTTCATTGTTCATCTTTTCCAGAGAGTATTTGAGAGAATGTAGCACGAAATCAACAGCTGCCGATGAAATCGGCGGATTATTTACTTGTGAAGAAGCGCTATTTATTTCGCACTCCCATTGGAAATACTAAACAACTAAAAATGTCACGCTACACTGTATTTCGGATGGGAATGGATTTTGTTTAGTAGCTGCTCAAACGCTTCTAGTGGCACGGGTCTGCTAAATAGATAGCCCTGAAAGGCTGTGCGTCCATATTGCTCCAGAAACCGAGTTGCGCTTCAGTCTCGACGCCTTCGGCAATTACATCAATCCGAAGCCCTTTAGTGGTCAACACTTCATCGACAATAGATGTGAATTAATCGTAATATTCATAACGTCTTAAAGCGGAAATAATTAAACTCCATCCATGTGCAAAATGCACATGATGTCCCTTAATTTTTACCATAGGCATTCGCAACAAGGAGAAGAAAATTGAAAGCTTTACTATTCACCATGCTTGTTGCAGGAATTTTCATGCTCACCGGATGTGCTGAGCCGGAGCCAAGAGTTGTGCCAAGACCGAAAGTCAATTGGAATGACGTTCAATCCATTGCAAGTGCAATCAGTGTTCAACATGACGATTTAAAGAAAATTACAAATTTTAAGGGTCCAAATAGTAGCAGCGGTACTCTGGACACAGTTTTATTGCGTGCGTGGAAATCGGATGAGGGTGGAGGGTTTAGTTATCAGATTTACGTTATAGATTACTACCACGGCGATTGGCGTTATTACGATACGGCGTCTGATTCAAAAGGCAATCATCTTGTTATTAAACTTAATTCACGAGATGTCAGTTCTTGTGATTACTTTACCTGCGCCCACCAAGAACATATTGGAATCAATGTGTCGCGGGAGTACTTGGAAAAAAATCAGGAAAACGCTATTGTTTTCAAGGTAAGCGGCAAAGGGGGTGAAGAGACTTTTATCATTTCTTCAACTTATATCAAAGCCTTCTTGTCTGTTGCCAAATAAATGGCACCCTTTATGCTTTTGGTTCGAAATATTTGGCAGTTAAAAAGTAGTGTCTTGCGTTCATGTTCAAGGGATTTCCGCGTCATTCATACGCTTTAGAATAATTTCTGTTTTCCTTAACATACCTCGTGCTTCACGATGCAGGTCGTAGTAGCGCGGATTAGGAACCATAGCGGCAAGTTTGGCGGCTTGTGGCGCAGAAAGCTGGGCTGCGTTGACGCGGTAATAATACCGGGCAGCTGCCTCTGCACCGAACACGCCATTGCCCCATTCTATGACGTTCAAATAAATCTCGAAAATACGTTCCTTGGTCATCATCTGTTCCAGCATTACGGTGATAAGCACTTCCTCTGCCTTGCGCCATGGCGTGCGTTTGGTGGATAAAAATAAATTTTTCGCCAACTGTTGGCTGATGGTAGAACCTCCCGCTACGATCTTGCCCTTTTTCAAATTTTTTTCATAAGCTTTCTGGATGCCTGCCCAGTCGAAGCCTTCGTGGTCAACGAATTTAGCGTCTTCAGAGGCAATCATGGCGCGTTTGAGATTGTTGGATATCTTTGCATAGGGTACCCACTGATGCCTCAACTCAGCTTCAGGGTGCTTGCTTTGCATCATTAACAATTGTTGATCCATGAAGGCGCTAGTGGAGGGATTGTGATTTACCCACCAAGCGATGTGCGCGAAAATCCACAGTTGATAGAGCAGTGAAAACAGCAGCAGTGCGCCGACTATGCGCCAAATCCAGGACCATAGTATTTTCATGGCGTGACGGTTGGATTGCTCAAATCAAACGCAGCTTGGCGATGACGGGGGCGGTATCGGGACGTAAGTTTCGCCACAGAAAAAATGACTCGGCGGCTTGCTCAACCAACATGCCAAGTCCATCCGCAAGCCGTGCTGCGCCTTGCTCTTTAGCGAAGAGCAGGAAAGGAGATCGCTTTCCATACATCATGTCGTAGGCCAGCGCATCAGACGCAAAAATCCCCCCGCGTTTCGCGTTTGCACCTTGCGGCAACGGCGGGAGTGAGTCTGCCAAGCTGCTGGAAGTCGCATTGATCACACAATCAAACTGCGAACCTGCGAGTGCAGTGTAGCTGCTGCCCTGAATGGAGCCGTGCACGGCAAATACAGCGGCCAATTGGTGTGCCTTGTCTTCAGTGCGATTCGCTACCGTGATGAATGCGCCTGCATTGAGTACTGGCAGCGCCACGCCATATGCCGCACCACCTGCGCCCATCAACAATACGCGCTTGCCCTGCAATGTGAAATCAAGATTACGTTCGATGTCGGCAACTAATCCTGCGCCGTCGGTGTTATCGCCAATTATTTCTGTGCCATCGAATTTCAGCGTGTTTACGGCCTGAGCCGCTTGTGCGCGGGCGGTAAGATCAGTAGCAAGCTGGAACGCCTCAAACTTGAACGGAACGGTGATGTTCACGCCGCGCCATCCTGCATCACACAAAGTCAACACGGTGTCACGGAAGCCATCCAGCGGTGCGAGGATGGCTTCATAGCTTAAATCCTGTCCGGTCTGATATGCGAATTGGGTGTGAATAAGCGGGGATTTACTGTGCGAAATTGGGTTGCCGATTACGGCGTAACGGTCAGTCATAGTGTTGCAATTATAACGTTATTCCGTGTACTTTATGAATACTTTCATAGAGATAATCTCATCGAAAGAAAGTTTTTATTCATTTATCAGATTACCCGGAACGGAATTTGCTGGCCTTCTGCATCAAGTGACTCAACGCGATAAATTGAAAAAAATGCCCCGCCAATTCGGAGGGGCATAGGGATTATTTTGATACCTGGCAAATCTAGAAATTAGCGATTAGTGACACACGGGCTGCTATAGGCGAACCGGGTGAGATATTGTTGTTGTTGTGGGCGGAAGCAAAATATTTAGTATCAAACAGGTTTTCTATATTCAACTGAGCCCGCAGATTTTTATCAAGCTTGGCATAAACTGCCGCATCCACTCGAGTGAAGCCGGGCAAACGAATGGTATTGTCAGTCGAGGTATACATGGCGCCACGATTGATCACACCAAGCCCAACACCCCATCCCGGGGCGAAATCATATCGGTTCCACAGTGAGAATGTGTTTTTTGGAAGCTCCGCCAAGACTGCCCCTTTTTGAACGGTAGCGGATTGCGTATTGGTGATTTCACCATCTTGATAGGTATATCCACCCATGACGCTCCAGGCCGAAGTAACACGACCGGCCAGACCTAACTCAAAGCCCTTGTTGCTCTGACCACCGCCCAAGATAGACAAGGCCGAATTATTCGGATCGGGAATAATCACATTGGTACGGTCTAGTTTAAACACGGCAGTGGTCAAAGCCAGGTCAGGACGAATATCCCACTTGGCTCCAACTTCCACATTTTTGAATTTTTCCGGTTCGAGCGCTTTGTTGGTCACCGTTAGCGAAGTAAGTTGCTCACCGGCTCTGGGCACATATGCCAAGCTATAGCTTGTATAAATTGAAACTGTCTCGATTGGCTTGTAAACCAATCCTACTCTAGGTGAGATGAAATTGTCATTGGTATTTATATCCAGAGGAGGAGTGGCGTTATTCTTGCGAAAATCCACTTCGTACCTATCGTAGCGCAATCCGAGAATTGCTTGTAATTCAGGCAACAATTTGATCTGGTCTTGCGCATAAAGAGATGTTTGTTTTGTGACACTATGTATATCAGCATCTGAAGCCTGCGTCCTGAATGTAATTGGAACAGTCGTGATCGGGTTGATGATGGGTGCGTTAACCGATGTGGTTAAGTTGTTAAAGAATCCGGTTTTACGCAAATTATCCGTTTCCTGGTGACCTATTTCGAGGCCAACTACCAAATCATGTTTCACCTCCCCTGTGTTCAGGGAAAACAGAAGGTCCGTCTGGTTGAAGAAGTTATTTCGCTTGGTTGTATCGTTGTAAGCATTGATCGCCACCTCGGTTCCCGCTGCATTTACCGCGTTTGGGTATACGTTCTGATAAAATTTGTCTTGAGTCGCAAAACGTGTGCGGTTGCGAATTGTTATTTCATTATCAAACTTATGCTCAATAAGCGCATTGACTGCCTTAAGCTCTGAGTCCGTCGGACTGCGACTGGGATCACCAAAAAATGTTGACACATTAGTATTTACAGGACGCCCCTGAAAGGAAGGGATACCTCGATCGGCTATGCGCTCGTCTTTGAAATATTCCGCATTTAACACAACTTTGGTATTGTCAGTTGGCATAATCGTAACGGTAGGATTAACCCCATATCGCTTCAAATCCACGCCATCACGAAAACTGCCCGAATTTTCATAGATAGCATTAAGGCGGACAGCAGCAGCTTCATTAATGCCTTGGCCGACATCAAGAGCCACACGTTTTGTATTGAATGATCCCGCCTGTGCCGTGATTTCTTGTATTGGGCTCCAGCCAGCCTCTTTAATAACTCGATTAATGACGCCCCCGGAACCGCCTCGGCCAAAAATCATCCCATTGGGACCTTTCAGCACCTCAACTCTTTCTATGTTGTAAAGGTCGCGATAGTACTGGACGTCATCGCGTATGCCATTAACGAAAAAATCTCCTGTCGAGCGATTACCGCGAAAAACCAAGGCATCACGATTTCCTTCACCTTGCGAGATACCCATACCTGGAACATAGCGCACCGTTTCAGCCATGCTTTGAATAGCCTGGTCTTTAATTATATCCTGCGTCACAACAGATACAGATTGCGGTACATCACGCAGAAGCGTGTTGGTCTTGGTTGCAGTGGTGGTTTTAGCTATGACATAGCCATCTGTTTTGTTTGCTGTCACCTTTATTAATGGAAGGGTGGCAACGCTCTCTTTTACTTCATCAACTGGCTTTGGTGCGACAGCCAAACTCTTTGCCGAAACCATTATTAATGGAAGGGTGGCAACGCTCTCTTTTACGTCATCAACTGGCTTGGGTGCGACAGCCAAAGTCTCTGTTACGTAAATACTTGGTTTAGGCGCGACAGCCAAACTCTCTGTTACGGCATTGCTTGGTTTAGGTGTGGCAGCCAAATTCTCTTTTATGTCATTGCTTGATTTAGATGCCTTGGATTTAGGTGCTCGCAATTTCTGCACAACATAAACCTTACCCTTCCGTACCGCTTGCAGCTTGCTTCCGCTCAACAACTGATCTAGCCCATCTTGTATAGTGTAATTGCCGTTCAACCCTTTAGTCGTTTTCCCTTTAATTACTGCATTGTCGTAAGAAAGTTTAATCCCCTCTTGTTTTGCAAAACGACCCAGTGCAACTTTAAGCGAGCCGAGAGGGATTTTATATGCCTGCGTAGATGTGCTTGAGCCAATGTTTGGCTGCGCAACTGCGGCACCCGATAAAGTAATAGTGGCCACTCCAAAGCAGATTAATGCGCTATTTATTGCAATGGCGAGTTTAATTTGTCGATGGTTGTATCGAGCGTTGATGCCAGTATTTTTTTTCGTCATGTCGTTGCTGAATATTGGATTAATTGTGTTCATTTCATTCTTCTCTATGTTAAAGGTTTAGCAACAAATCAAGACTGAATGGCGCTCAATTGCTAGCTTGCATCTGGGTTAAGTCAATTTCCGTCTATCTGACAGAATAAATTTGAGCTTGGGTGCCAAAAACCAGACTAAATTCTTAAGTACGGCGAACACAGTAACATGAATGCGAACAATTTGCAATTGCAATTAAGCAATAAGAAAATACGATACTTGCGTTCATTTATTGAACACTTCGCGGGTGATTACGTTCGGCTCATTTATAATCAACAAGTTTTTATTACAAAAGGACTAACCGTTGGGAGATCTATTAAGTGCGCGCCAACACTTTTATCATGCAGGGCTTGATCGTGACCATAGTCAGGGGCTGCACACTTGAATTCTGATTTTTTAATTATCGGGGGTGGCATAGCCGGGTTGTCAACCGCGCAGCGTTTGCAGCAGCAGGGGGCGTTAGTGACCATACTGGAGCGCGGCGAAATCGGCCAGGAAGCTTCCTGGGCAGGCGGCGGTATTTTGTCGCCGCTGTGTCCGTGGAATTATCCAGACGAGGTTACGCGTTTGACTACTCGTGGCGCTAAGCTGTTTTCAGCATGGGCAAAAGAATTGCATGCGGTTACTGGCATAAATCCGGAATATGAAACAAGCGGAATGCTGGTTTTGCCGCCATTTGATGCAATGGCGGCAGTGCAATGGTGTGCGGCGCATAGTGCTTATTCAGTGCATCAAGTCCATGCACCTGACTATAACCTGCTCGCGCAAGGCGATGCACTTTATTTGCCGGAAGTCGCTCAGGTACGCAATCCCAGGTTGTTGCGCGCCTTGCGTCAGCATGTTGAATCGCTCGGAGGGCGTATCACCGAGCAATGTGCAGTAAGCGATATTGTGGTTGAAAATGGGCGAGTGCAGGCACTCACCACGTCCAGCGGCAAATTTATCGCTCAGAACTATATCGTTACTGCTGGAGCGTGGAGCACGGAAGTCCTGGGACAAAATGCGCTACGGTTGGACATTAAGCCGATGCGCGGACAGATGCTGTTGTTCAAGTTCGAGGTGCCGCCGCTCCGCCATATTGTGTTGCAAGATGATTTGTATTTGATCCCGCGCCGCGATGGATATCTACTGGTCGGTAGCACGCTGGAGGACGTAGGTTTTGACCAGCGCACCACCAGCGAGGCACGCGACATGTTGTGGCAACGTGCCCAAAAATTATTACCCTCCCTGCGCGACATGCCGTTGGTGCAGCACTGGGCCGGACTGCGTCCCGCTTCGCCGCTCAATATCCCCACCATTGGGCGACATCCACAGCTGGACAATCTTTACCTTAATAGCGGGCATTTTCGTTATGGCGTGACCATGGCTCCGGCCAGCGCCGAAATTCTGGTAAATGAAATCACCGGTGCGCAGCAACCATTCGATGTCACACCTTATCAGGCTGGGTGGGGCGCTTAAAAATGGTTCCATTTTTCCAGCTTGCCTCGTGGAAGCGTAAACGGTAGCCGAAGATGGCCACGAAATATATTTCATGTGGCATTGCTTGTACGCACACTATCAGACTCAGCTACAGCTCCAGCAAAGTTTGCTACACTACACGTCCAATGCTTAGGTAGGGAGATAGACGATGTTCAATGCAAAATTCTTCGATGAAATTTCCGACAAGTTAAGCAAAGCGGTGGCTAACAGCCCGGCAAAAGACGTTGAGAAAAATGCCCGCGCCTTGCTGGCGCAAGGGTTTACCAAACTGGATCTGGTGACGCGCGAAGAGTTCGATGTACAAACCCAACTGCTATCACACACAATTGAAAAATTGACGGCACTGGAAGCTCGGGTCGCCGCCCTTGAAGCACAACGCAATCAATAGCTAAATGAGCCTCGCGGTTTTATATAGCCGCGCCCTCTCCGGCATGGATGCCGCGCTGGTCACTGTCGAGGTTCATCTCGCCAACGGACTGCCCAGTTTTACCATTGTCGGCCTGCCTGAGACCGAAGTGAAAGAAAGCAAGGATCGCGTCCGTGCAGCCTTGCTGACCTGCCAGTTTGAATTCCCCAATCGCCGCATTACGGTTAACCTCGCGCCTGCCGACCTGCCCAAAGAAAGCGGGCGTTTCGATTTACCCATCGCGCTAGGCATACTCGCCGCATCTGGACAGATTCCCTCAAACCGCCTTGCCGAATATGAGTTTGCCGGTGAACTGGCGCTTACCGGCGAGCTACGGCCAATACGCGGCGCGCTTGCCATGACCTATCACGCAGCCTCCAACGGACGGGCATTTATTCTTCCTGAAATAAATGCTGTCGAAGCGGCGCTGGTAGAAGATGCAGCAGTGTATCCAGCACAATCCTTGTTGCAGGTGGCGGCGCATTTATCTGGGCGCGCTGCACTTACCCGTCAAGTCGCCAGTGCACAGCCTGTCATGCCGAACTATCCGGACATGCGCGAAGTGAAGGGTCAAGGGCAGGCCAAGCGCGCGCTGGAGATTGCCGCCGCTGGCGGTCATAGCGTATTGATGAGTGGCCCGCCCGGTACCGGCAAATCGATGCTGGCGGCACGTTTCCCCGGCATCCTGCCGCAAATGACTGAAGCTGAAGCACTGGAAAGCGCAGCCATGCAATCGTTAGGCGGCATGTTTGATGTAAGCCGCTGGAAAACGAGACCATACCGATCACCGCATCACACCGCATCAGCGGTAGCCATGGTCGGCGGCGGCAGCAATCCGCGTCCCGGTGAAATCTCTATCGCAATGCACGGCATCCTATTCCTTGATGAATTGCCGGAATTCGATCGCCATGTTCTGGAAGTGCTGCGCGAGCCACTGGAGAGTGGCCGCATCACCATCTCTCGCGCTGCGCGCCGCGCCGATTTCCGCGCGCAATTTCAGTTAGTTGCTGCAATGAACCCTTGCCCGTGCGGCTATCTTGGCCATTACAACGGCAAGTGCCGTTGCACACCCGATCAAATTGCACGCTATCGCGGCAAAATTTCTGGCCCGCTGTTGGATCGCATAGACATTCAGATTGAAGTTCCCGCAGTGCCACAGGAAACCTTACTCAAACAGGCTGACGGAGAAACAAATAGTGATATTCAAGCGCGTGTAAACGTAGCGCGGCAACATGCATTAACCCGCCAGAACAAACCGAATGCACAACTTACAGTAAGCGAAATCGACGTTCTCTGCGCGCCCGATGCACAAGGTGCCGCATTGTTGCAGCAGGCCATCAGCCGCCTGAATTTATCTGCACGCGCTTATCACCGCGTGCTCAAGGTGGCGCGCACTATTGCCGACCTGGCTGGCGACAAAAATATCCTTGCTTCACACATCGCCGAGGCTGTACAGTATCGCAGGATGGGCAGGCAGGGATAGTTGAACACAGCGGATTTATAACTCAAACCTCATGTTCGGTCGGCATAAACATCATAAAAATGGAGTACGAAATTAATTTTCCATAGTGCAATTCTGACCCATGATTCCAAGCAAGCGTGCTACCGCAAAATCATGTTTGCTTGACACAGTTTCTGTACAATTCAAACCATCGTAGTTTTTTGTTATTTCCACTTTTTTTATTGCATCATTGGGGGTTTGTTGTGTCGTTTGAATCTATAAAACAATCTCTTGCCTCAGATATGTCTCTTGTAGACAGAATTATCCGCACCCGTTTACATTCTGATGTGGCACTGGTCAATCAGATGAGCGAATACATTATCAATAATGGCGGCAAACGGCTGCGCCCGACATTGGTGGTGTTATCCGCCAAGGCCTTGGGTTACACCGGAGAATATCATCACGGCATGGCAGCGGTGGTGGAGTTCATTCATACCGCCACCCTGCTGCACGACGACGTGGTGGATGAATCAGAGCTGCGCCGTGGGCAGGCAACTGCCAGCGCCTTATTCGGTAATGCAGCGAGTGTTCTTGTTGGCGATTTTTTATATTCGCGAGCTTTTCAAATGATGGTGGAAGTAAATGACATGCGTGTGATGCAAACGTTGGCAGACGCTACCAACACTATTGCAGAAGGTGAAGTATTGCAATTGCTCAGCTGTCATGACGCAAGTGTCGATGCAGCCAGTTATTTGCGCGTGATCTATTGCAAAACAGCCAAGCTATTTGAAGCAGCGATGCGTCTGGGCGCTATCCTGGCGCAGGTTGACAGCGCCAGCGAAGATGCTGTGGCGAAGTATGGAATGCACTTGGGAACAGCATTCCAATTAGTGGACGATATTCTGGATTATTCAGGGGACGAGCAAGAAACCGGCAAAAACCTCGGCGACGACCTGTCTGAAGGCAAGCCCACATTGCCGCTTATTTATGCCATGCAGCATGGAGATGCCAGCCAAGCTGCGGTAGTGAAGCTAGCCATTGAGCAAGGCAACATCGGGAGTTTTGCCGAAGTATTGCAGGCAATCAACCAAACCGGTGCCTTGGAATATACCCGGCAGCAGGCTCAAAGAGAATCAGATGCAGCATGCGCGGCGCTGTCTATCCTGCCAGATACGACTTACAAACAATCTCTACTGCAATTAGCTCATTTTGCTGCCACTCGGCAATTTTGATCAGGATAAATCCTGGGTAAACCATCCCGCATGTTGAGACTTAATAACTCCCAAAAAACTTAACAAACTCGCAAGAACCTCACTCCGTCAGCAAAACTGGCGCCTTAAGCTGTCCATTCAATAAGATTAATGCACGATCATCACGCTAACTTATAAAGCAGTCAGGGTGAATTACAACGTAAAACAGCTTTTAATCTTAGCTTAAATCACCCACTTCATAACCTACAATGGGCACCATCCGATGATAACCATCAATGTTTATGACGCTTTTCGACTCAAATTTTATCTCACACGCTAACACAAGCATTCTCCCGGTTCGGGCAGCGGGAATTGTGAGAACGAAGAGTTTTCGTCTATTTAATTTTTAAATAAAATTATGATTAATGACACCCCTCCTTCCGAAATCGCGCGAAATACCCTGATCACCTTGGCCGCACGCAAAATCGCTCCAACACCAGAAAACTATGCACGCCTATATCAGGAAATTAGTGGCGAACCTGAGGCTAATAGCGCGGACCAAATTTTGGCATTGAATGCGCAACCTCTTAAGGAATCAACCGACGGCAAATTGCAACCAGCATGGCCGAACCTGATCCGTGACCTGCTCACACAAATGGATACTGCGCATAAGGGAATCACTATCACGCGAAAAAAACAAGGCGTGGGAACCGTACTGAACAAATTCAATAATGACTCTAACGTTCTATTTTCAAAGTTGCAGGGGTTAATAGTTTCTTGGGGAAATACAACTTCGCCCGGCTCTGATGAACTTATCCCGGCAAAACCAGAAGCAGCGATAAATATCATATCCCCTGCCTCAGCAAACATTACTGGCATTCCTGACAAAGCTATTGATACCCGACTGGTAGAGCAGCTGCGCGAGTTGCTGGCGCAATCTCTTGAAAGCACTCACAGCAAAGATCCCGATCTTATAAATGAAATTCAGGCATTGGCGCAACAGACTCGCACCACCAGCGATTATGCTCAAGCCACCAAGCTGAATAAGCAGCTACGCAAGCTCTGGGGCAAGCTGGCATTACGCGACAACGACAATTTCAAAATTCAGGAAGGATTGATGCGCCTGTTTCGCCTATTGGTGGAAAACGTCGGCGAACTGGTGACCGAAGACAAGTGGCTGCACGACCAGATTCTTAACCTGCAGGGAATCATCGAGCGCCCGATCAGTAAACAATCAATCGCCAGTGCGGAACGCAACCTGCGCAGCACGATCATCAAGCAAAGCTTGCTGAGACAAAACATGATTGATGCCAAGACCACGCTTAAAAGCCTGATGACGACCTTCATCGATCGCTTGAGTGACATGACCGACAGCACTGGTGCATATCACAATAAAATCGAAGGTTATAGCTTGAAAATCGGGGAAACAGATAACCTTGCTGAATTAAGCAACATTCTGGATGACATCATGCAAGACACGCGCATCATCCAGGCTAGCTCAATGCGCTCACACGAAGAGTTGGTCAGCACACGGAAACAGGCGCACATTGCCGAAGAACGTGTCAAGCAATTGGAGCAGGAACTGGAACATGTAAGCGAGTTAGTGCGCGAAGACCAACTTACTGGGGCACTCAACCGGCGCGGGCTCGATGATGTGCTGGAACGCGAAATGAAACGCGCTGACCGCCAGAAGACACCAGTCAGCATTGCGCTGCTCGACATTGATAATTTCAAGCAACTTAACGACTCTTTGGGCCATCAGACCGGCGACCAGGCACTCGTGCATTTAATCCAGGTAATCAAGAATGCCCTGCGCCCAACCGATGAAGTGGCACGTTATGGTGGCGAAGAATTCCTGATTATCCTGATAGATACCAGCCTGGAAGAGGCGATGACGACCATAATCCGCCTGCAACGCGAACTGACCAAAAGTCTTTTCCTGCATAACAACAAACGACAGCTGATTACCTTTAGCGCCGGAGTTGCGCTACATACTAGCGGCGAAGACCCTGAATCAACAATCAGTCGTGCGGACAATGCCATGTACAAAGCCAAGCGGGCTGGCAAAAATCGCGTATTCGCAGCCGATTGACAGGGGAGTGTGATTCAGGTTGGTTGGCAGACATACACTTGTTATATGCAGTCCATCATCGAATAGTGCAGCCAGCCATCCCGCAAAGGTGAGAATCTGGCGCAATTTCAAGCATCTGAATGACTACCTTCGCGGGCAGGCCAAGGCCAATTATTATGAATGCGTTCTATGCCTCAAAAAAAAATGAAGTGTGTACTAAAGTTTTTTCCGCTCTTTCCGTTAACTGAAACTAACTACGGTTGATTAGCCTGGCATTGCAAGGCAAACCAAAGTAAACGGCAACTTTGCCGTAATGAAAATCAGTTAAAGGAGAATTAACATGCCTGCAGTTATTAATACCAACGTTGCATCCCTGAATGCTCAACGCAACCTGAACTCTTCACAAAGCGCACTACAAACCTCTTTGCAACGCCTATCTTCCGGCCTGCGCATCAACAGCGCCAAAGACGATGCAGCGGGTATGGCGATTACCGAACGGATGACATCACAAATTCGCGGTCTCAATCAAGCTGCACGTAATGCTAATGACGGCGTCTCTTTGGCGCAAACCGCTGAAGGTGGATTGGCCGAGGTTGGCAACAACCTGCAACGTATCCGCGAGCTGGCGATTCAATCTGCCAATTCGACTAATTCTTCATCTGACCGTGCTTCGCTCAACGCTGAAGTGTCACAATTACTCGCTGAAATACAGCGTGTTGCGACAACTTCCCAATTCAACGGTCAGAACATACTTGATGGCACCTTCACGGCAGCCCAGTTCCAGGTTGGCGCGAATGCCAATCAGACTATTACAGCCAGCACAGGCAATTCCCAAACATCGGCGCTGGGTTCTTACCAAGTCGCCACCAACAGTATTTCGGCAGTAAGCGGCACGGCACTCACAGCGGGTCAATTAACGCTCAACGGCATTGATGTAGGTAGCTCAACTTCAGGTTCGGCCGAAGCGATTTCTGCTGCCATCAACGGGGCTGCTAACCAAACCGGTGTCACCTCCTCAGCCTCCACCGTGGTGAGCAGCTCTGTCTCCAATCCATTGCTACGCAACCAATCGCTGCAATCCGGCGACTTGGTCATTAATGGCGTAAGCATTGGTGCGGTTGCAGGCTCCAGTAACGTTGCGACACAAGGCGGCAACGTCGCTGCCGCAATCAATGCGGTATCGACCCAAACCGGCGTTACAGCAACGGCCAACGGCGGTACTGGCGCGCTGACACTCACGTCCAGCACCGGCAAAACAATCGACATCACCACCAATGCAACCACAACGGCTGACGGTGCTACCCGAGTGGAGAATGCCACCGGCTTGGAAATGGCAAGTGCCGCGAAAACATTTGGCAACAGCGTCATCACCGTTGGCTCAGGCGCCCGCCAAGTAGTCACCAATACTTCAACCAACACTGCCTCTGCCGCCGACACATTGACTGTGGCCGGTGTTACTTTCACCTATAGCGCTGGTGCCAACAGTGCTACCAACATCCAGATCGACAACGCTACCGCTGCTGCCCAAGGAGCCAATGTCAGAGCCGCGCTCGCTTTGAACAGCACGGTGACAAACGCATTCACCATTACGGGCGCTACAACTGACGCGATTCTGACTGCAAAAAGCAACGTGTTATCGACTGCGTTTACCGATGGCTTGGCTTCCGCAACGGCAACCGCCGGTGGTAGCTCATGGGCATCAACTACAGCAGGTGCGGGGGTTGCAATTGGCGATACCCTGAAAGTCGGTGGCCTTACTTACGAATTCACGCGGCACAATGCGACCGCTGTGGGTACCGCAGGCAACATCCAGGTAAAACTGGGTACTGGCGGTGCTAATGCAGCAGCTGATGACGTTTTAACGGCCACCAACCTGGCCGCGGCCATTTCCGCCCAACAGGCTGCGGGCAATGGCACGGTAGGATTTACCTCCAGGGCCAGTGGTGCGGTTACCGTAACCAATGCTCTGTATGGCACCGCTGGTGTCGTAGCAGTGCCAACGGAACCAGTAACCCTCGGTACCGCTGGTGCAGTGGCCAGCGTTGACACGGCGGGCGTCAGTGGGGTTTATGCCAGCAGCAGCACCAAGGGAACGTTGACACTTAACTCTGCCAACACGTTCAGCATTGGCGGAACATCTCCCGCTGCTGCGGGCTTGAGTGCCGCCAATGTTGGTCTGACTGCTATTAACATAGTGGATATTTCGACGGTAGTAGGTGCAAATAATGCGATTTCGCTGATTGATGGTGCGCTAAGTCAGGTCAGCACGATACGCGGCAGCATGGGTGCTTTGCAAAACCGCTTTGCCAGCGTGGTGTCCAGTCTGTCTGCATCGTCAGAGAACCTCTCTTCTGCACGTAGCCGGATTTTAGATGCAGACTTTGCGGCAGAAACTGCACAGCTGACCCGTAACCAAATCCTGCAACAAGCAGGTACGGCGATGCTGGCACAAGCAAACCAATTGCCAAACAATGTATTGTCGCTGTTGAGATAACGCGCCAGGTGATTAACCCCAGCCGAAATAATTCGGCTGGGCCTTTGATATAAAGGAGAGGACAATTGCTTATCCAAAGCACTAGCAACATGGCTCAGACTTCACTGTCTGGCAAAATTTCAAGCAACGGGCTCGCCAACGATGGCAAGCCTATTATTATTTCTGCCCCATCTTCTGGTAGTTCAGTCCAGCCTGGCGTGTCAGCTGACTTGCCCCTGGTCGCAGTAGTGCAGACTGCCGAACAACAAGCCACTTCTGCCCAATTGCGAAACGCTGCAGACAACATCAACAAGGTACTGAAGCAGTCAAACAAGAATTTAGAGTTCAGTGTGGACACTGGCACCAAAAAGGCTATAGTCAAACTGATCGAAACAGATACCGGTGATTTGATTCGTCAATATCCCACGGAAGAAATGTTGGCAATTTCCAGCGCTATAGACCATTTTCAGCAAGGCGTATTGCTGAAACAAAAGGCCTAAGGAGAGACAAATCATGGCAACCGCAACCACATCAGCTACCTCGTCGACCAATCTGGACGTCAATAGCATTGTAAGTCAGTTGATGGCGGTTGAGCGGCAACCAATCAATAAGCTCAACGTCAAGGAAGCAAGCTACCAAACCAAGCTTTCTGCCTACGGTAGCATAAAAGGGGCAGTAGCCGGCTTTCAAACTGCAATGCAGAGCTTGAGTAGCGCGATCAGGTTTACCAAACTCGATGCGATTCCTTCTGATGACACAATTTTGTCTGCTACTGCCAGTAGTATCGCGGTAGCGGGCACTTATTCTTTGGAAGTGACCAGCCTGGCCCAAGCTCAAAAACTTGTCGCCATTGGTCAATCCAGTAGCACTGCTGGCATCGGCAATGGAACTGCGACTACGGTCACTTTCGATTTTGGCACCATCAATGGCGGGACGCTGGATCCGGTAACCAAAAAATATACCGGTGTTACCTCGTTTGGCTCAAACGGCAATGGCACCAAGAGCATCACCATAGACAGCAGCAATAATTCTCTGCAAGGCATCCGCGATGCCATCAACGCGGCCAAGATAGGCGTAACGGCAACCATCATCAACGACGGCGGCGCTTCGCCCTATCGCCTTGCGCTGTCATCGGACAACATTGGCGTAAGCAATAGCCTGAAGATTTCAGTAAGCGGCGAGGCAAACTTGACTAGCCTGCTGGCGCACGATCCTGCGGCTACGCAAAATTTGACTGAGGATGTCACCGCGAAAAATGCCGAGTTCAAGGTAAATGGCGTATCCGTCAGCAAGGCCTCAAACTCTGTCTCCGATGTGATACAGGGAGTCACGCTCAACCTGAAAAAAATTACCACAACACCGACAACTGTGACCGTGGCTCATGACAATGCCTCTGTCAGTAACTCGGTCTCCGGCTTTGTGAAGGCTTACAATGACTTGGCCAAAACACTAAAAGATATCTCTGCTTACAATCCCGCAACCAAACAATCGGCGATTTTGCAGGGCGACAGCACCGTGCGTTCCCTGCAATCGCAGTTGCGGAACATGCTTGGATCTCCCGTCACGGGGGCTTCCGGCGCGCTGACTACGCTGTCTCAGATAGGCATTTCTTTCCAAAAGGATGGCTCCCTCGGACTGGACAATGCCAAGCTCAATAGCGCAATAGCCAATAATGTCAGCGACATTGCCAGTTTGTTTGCCGCTGTCGGTAATGGAACGGATAGTTTGGTCAGTTATAACTCCGCAACCAGTAACACCAAAGCCGGTAGCTATGCAGTGAATGTTACCCAAATTGCCACCCAAGGCAATACCGTAGGAAATAGTGCGGCCAACACCACCATCACAAATACAAATAATGCGCTGGACATAACTGTCAATGGAGTCAGCGCTTCAATAACTTTGAATGCGGGAGTTTATACAGCTCAAACCTTAGCTGCCGAATTGCAAGCCAAGATCAATGGCGCAAACACATTCAGCAACGCGGGTATTACGGTTGCGGTTACGCAAAATAGTGGTGTGCTATCAGTAGCCTCTTCCAGCTATGGATCCAGCTCCAGCGTTGCTATCAGCGGGGCTGGGGTCAGTGACTTGCTCGGCGCAACTCCCACGCAAACCGCTGGTGTTAACGTTGAGGGATCCATCGGCGGTGGGACTTGTACTGGCACCGGCCAGATTTTGTGCGACTTACATGGCTTGAATGTCACCATCAACGGCGGGGCATTAGGCGATCGTGGTAGCGTAAATTACTCGAATGGCTATGCATTTTCACTCGATAAATGGGCAAGCACCGTATTGACAACCGATGGAACGCTCGCCAGTCGCACCGATGGTATTAACAACTCCGTCAAGGACATAGGAAATCGCCGAGCTGCAATGGAAACCCGTTTACTAGGCATTGAAAAACGGTACCGCGCCCAATTTTCCTCGCTGGATATGATGCTGAGCAACATGAATCAAACCAGCAATTATTTGACCCAACAACTCGCACAAATCGCCAAACTATAACTTGGGAGAATTACCATGAACACCAATACTGCTATCAAGGCCTATAACAAAGTTGATATTGAATCAGGCGTAAATGCGGCTGATCCGCACAAGCTTATTTTGATGCTCTATCAAGGCGCATTACTGGCGATAATATCGGCCAAGAACCAAATTTTGCGCAAGGAAACAGCCGCCAAGGGCGCGTCCATTTCCAAGGCTATCACGATTATTGACGGAGGGCTGAAAGCCTGCCTCGACAAGAATGCCGGTGGCGAACTGGCACAGAATCTTTCATCCCTGTATGACTACATGAACCAGCGTCTATTAATTGCCAATCTTAAAAACGACACTGACATCCTGGACGAAGTAAGCAAATTGCTGACCGAACTCAAAGGGGCGTGGGAAAGCATACGTTCTGGCATCTCCTCTGCCTTGCCCGCCACTCCCACCATTGGCCGGCAACAAACTATCTCCATAGCTAGACCGCAAGACATTATCGCCCAGTCAACTATGCCACTACAGTCAGCAATCGGCAGACGTGCAATGTCATCTTATGGAAGTGTATAGGCAGTGAACAAGCATCTAATCACCCACGCCCTTACATGTTATGGAATGAGAATAGAAAAAAATGCTTAGCGCCAAGCTACAGATATCAAAACATTATCCGACATGCTGAATAGCGACGCTTGATTGTAGCTACAATAGTAAGACAAATCGAAATAGTCAGCGATACAGTGACACGATCAACACAACAAGATTAAAGGATGTAGGCCATGGATCAAGTCATCGAAAATTATGAGTTTCTTTCATCAATCACCGCTCAGATGCGCGTAGCCGCCACACATGGCCTGTGGGATGAATTAGTGGAATTGGAGAAACAGTGTGGCCAGCATATAGAAATCATGAAAACTCAAGATGCGGGCATCTCATCTGACGAAAGTACACGATTGCGTAAGTTGGAATTGATCCGGAAAATCCTTGCGGATGATGCGGAAATCCGCAACCATACTGAACCGTGGATGGCTCAATTACATCGCATCATGCATAGCTCGGGGCAAGAGCGTCTTTTGCAGCAGACCTACTCCAGCGAATATTAACCATTTAGAGTGCGCGCGGGTATAACCGTGCTTCAGGAAAACGTGGCGTAATGCCGCAGCACTCTGCACAACATGCCCAATGCACATGCTGCCTGTTAACCTCTTGAACACACTCAAGGCACTCGCATTAGCGCAAAAAACTCTTCCCGCTGCCGCAACTGATGCAGCGCCCAAAACAGGGCAGCTTGAGCCGGAACAAAAAATTCAGGGTATTGTGCAAAACCAAGTATCCCCCGGTTTGTTCAATGTTCGTATTGGCGAACAGCTTACCCAAATGCCACTTCCTGCTTTTATCCGCATTGGCGACACAATCAAACTGCAAGTCATCGCCACAAGTCCTCGCCTGACCTTCAGCATGTCCGCCTCGGCTAACCCGTTATCCACGGATGAGCAACTAAGTTCAGTAGCTCGACTGTTGTCCGCCCTGTCGCAACAACCACGCGAAAAACCCGATATGCGCGCGATGCAAAGCGCACCAATATGGACAACGCCAAAGGCAATGCCAAGCACCCAATTAGCCGGACTGCTGAGCGAAGCGCTTGGTAACAGCGGTCTATTCTATGAATCACACCAGGCACAATGGCTGGAAGGTACGCGCAGCACTTCGCAACTTATGCAAGAACCACAGAATTACGTAACAGCGAACCCTTCAGTAACACTGAACCCTTCAGCAACAGTGGAAAAATCGTCCATGCCGGACGGCAACACATCCGCTCTGAATCAACTGAATATGGCAGCTTCAACGGCAGAAAAAATGCCAATTATTCCCGAGCACCTGCAACCGCTCGTGCAGCAGCAAATCAATGCACTTGAAACGCGGCAGGTGATATGGCAAGGCAACATCTGGCCAAGCCAGGCCATGCAATGGGAAATTCACGAAGAAGATTCACCTACGCCTGCTACGGAAAACCAGAAACGATGGACCACACAAATTCATCTTGATCTGCCCAATCTGGGCATGGTCTCCGCCACATTAAGTTTCAATAGTGTTGGCCTGAGCTTAAAACTGAATGCTGGTTCTGCTGCAACACGCACCACATTAGGCAATGCCAGTTCGCAACTGATCGCTTCCATGTCCGACTGTGGAATCCCAATTGTCAGTACACTAGTCACGCAACATGAACCCACCCAATAAACGCCAATTGGCCGTCGCGCTGGCTTATCATGGCCACGAACCAGCGCCCAGAGTAGTGGCTCAGGGTCGCGGCTTAATCGCGCAGGCGATCATCCAGCGCGCCAAAGAGCACGGCGTGTTTGTGCATGAATCGGAGGATCTGGTGGGATTACTGATGCAAGTTGAACTGGATCAGCACATTCCACCGCAGCTTTATATGGCTGTGGCGGAACTACTAGCTTGGTTATACCGTTTGGAGCAAGGAGAAGTTCCCCCAATTTAGAAATCTGAGTGAAAAATGTAACTACAATATCCTCGGCAGACTAAATTCTGAAGCGCGACTTTTGATACTTTGTGTCATAAATGTCCATAGCTTTACCCTGGTCGCAGCGAAATTCTTAACTTGATCATACCGTTTGAAGCATAGGAAACTTCCCCTTAATTTAGGCATAGCCAAAAAAAAGTCTCGGTATAATCATAATATGTATAAATTTTGATTAGGTGCAGCATGGTCAAAGAAAGAGAAATCCCGTTAAAGATAGAGCTGTTATCAGATGGTGAGAGTAGTGAATTTCGCATACACTCGAAAAAGGAAATTCAGTCCATCCTGCGCGGAATAGCGAGAACAGGCGCACTTGCGGCACTCTACTACGACGATCAAAATGATTTCATCCTGACCACACTGCTTGGAGTTGACGAGCATAATGTGTGGCTGGATGTCAGCCCTAGGGAGACAGACAATCAACGTATTCTGCCAAGCGATAAAATAATTTTCGTCAGTTCGCACCTGCAGGTGAAAGTGCAGTTCATAGCACACAACATCGATAATGTTTTATTTCAAAATAAAAAAGTTTTTTGTTTGCCAATGCCGAATAGCCTGTTGTACTTACAGCGACGCGAGTATTTCCGCTTGCTCGTACCCGTGAAAAAACCGCTCACCTGTATCATTCCAGCCAAGCCGAGCGCACCTGTTCTCAATAACTCTCCAACCATCATGGATATTAGTGTTGGAGGAGTGGCACTGCAATGCCAAGAGAACGACACCGAATTTCGGCCGGGGAAGATTTATTCAGCCTGCAACATTAATCTGCCAAATATTGGCATGCTAACGGCCACGATACTGGTGAAGAATATTTTTATAATCACCATGCGCAATGGCGAGGTCAAGAAGCGTGCCGGCTGCGAATTCATTCACTTGAATGGTACGATGGCCATCCTGCTACAACGCTATATTGCCCATCTGCAAAGCGAAAGCCTGGCACAGCGCTAATAATTAGAGCACTCGTACACAAATCATTTTCACGCAGCTTTGCTGCACTGCCAAGTATCTGCAAGATGTTGGATTTGGAAAATTCCACAAGGGGATTACATGAGGGGAATGTGTGGCTGGTTAGGTAGCGAAAGAGATCCCATTCTTGCTAAGGAAATAACTGATGCCATGGTGAATGCCATGACTGACGAAAAAATCGATTCGACGCACGTCCTTTATGGATGCAGTGAGGGGTTAGCGGCTTGGTCAAAAATTGACCAGGCAAGTTACCATGAAGAAGGTTCGCTTAAGGTTGCTATTGTCGGCAATGTATATTGGGGAAGTGATTAGTTAAATGAGCTGGCTCAAGAAATATCTGCTGCCGTTGCAATGGCCAAGGTCTATTCCCGATTAGGGAAGGCATTTCTTGAGGATATGCATGGAGCCTTTTGCGTTGCCGTTATCGACGCACAGGAAGGCACGGCCATTGCCGCCATTGATCGATTGGGTATTTATTCCATTTGCTATGCCGCGCCACGGGGCCATTTTATTTTCGCGACCAGCACAAACGGGGTAGTCGCTCATCCCGATATGGAGCGAGTGATTGACCCTCAAGCGATATTTAATTATTTATTTTTTCATTCAGTTCGCGGATTCAAGTTGGAAGTGCAACCACTAGCGGTTGCACTTCCAACTTGAATCCGCGATTCTATTTGCCCGCTATATATTTTTCATAATATACTCGTAAAGTAATCATTGATCGAAATCAAAGTAGTACAGGTTTCGACATGTGCCAAACAGCGATAACACTCGCTTTAACTCAACTGGAGGAAACATCAATGTGGAAACTCTATCGGGCAGATTTGCTTGGAAAAGAACTTGAAACCAACCTGCACCAAACAATCGTCGACGCGCGCGCAAAGCGGCATAAAGCTCTCTCAGTGGAGCATTTACTGCTGGCCATGTTGGATAATGCTTCAGCGATAGAGGCGTTACAGTCCCGCGGAGTGGACATTGAAGAATTGCGCGTTTTACTGCTTGATTTTGTCGATAAAAACACACCTATTACACCCGATAGCGACGAAATCAATACGCAGCCTACACTCGCCTTCCATCGCGTAATCCAAAGCGCAATTCTGCAAGTAAAATCAACTAACAAGAAAGAGGTATCCGGCAGAAATGTTCTGGTTTTCCTACTTAATGAGTATGATTCCCATGCTGTATCCCTCCTTAACCAGCGCACCATATACACGCTGGACGAAGGCACAGAAAAGAACGATAGCGGCGCAGTTTCTAACGTGTATAGCAATAAAGGCATCGTCGATCCTCACGACGTGCATCGTGTTGCCAAGAACGAATCACTACTAGCTGCTGGACTTATGCCGAAGGTGAGCATAGATGAGACTGGCGCAAACCTGGGCTACTACAGTACCGATTTGGGCGGCGACACGCTCGCCGCATTGGCCAATGCGGCGCGTTAATGATTGCCTAGAATAATGGCTGCCCTATTGCTTATTCCGTTACGAAATAAGCAATAGGGCAACTACATCAAGAATCAGATTATCTTCCAAACTAATTCAGCTTTGAATTGACCACTCAAACTCTTAGGGTCAATGACACACATTGACAGCCATTTCTATCCGGGAAACACCCGCTTAAATAACTGTATGTGCATTTGGATCTACAAAAAGCTGGGGCAATCCCGCGATCTTACATCCTTGCTGCGCCGGACCTGAAGGGAACAGATCATACAAATACGGGCTCTTACCTTTTTCTTCGCCAAATTCCTCGCTGACTGCTTGGGTTAATTCACGAATATTTGGGGAGCTTTGATGTTGTTTGTAGTACGCGCGCAAAAATTTGATAATTTCCCAGTGATTATCGGTCATTTCCAACTCTTCGATCTGTGCAATGAATTTCGCTATATCCATGTTCCAGTCGTCAAAATTAACGAGATAACCTTCCGTGTCGGTTTCAAAGTTTTTTCCATTAACATCGATGCTGGGCATAATTTTTTCCTGTTTGACAATTTAAAGCGCAACAATTTATACGATAACCACAGACAATTTTGCCGATAGCAGCAAGGCCGTCAAAGCCGCCGCAGTCTATGTAAAGTGGCACCTTCAGTCAAGACAATAAACAACGGTCACCTAATTTTCAAAATTGTGCAGCTTCTTAAAAATGCAGAGCGGGCTAATAAGCATTTGCCTCTCCTTTATATCAAAGGCCCAGGCGAATTATTTCAACAGCGACAGCACATTGTTTGGCAATTGGTTTGCTTGTGCCAGCATCGCGGTACCTGCTTGTTGCAGGATCTGGTTACGGGTCAGTTGTGCAGTTTCTGCCGCAAAGTCAGCATCTAAAATCCGGCTACGTGCAGAAGAAAGGTTCTCTGACGACGCAGACAGACTGGACACCACGCTGGCAAAGCGGTTTTGCAAGGCACCCATGCTGCCGCGTATCGTGCTGACCTGACTTAGCGCACCGTCAATCAGCGAAATCGCACTATTTGCACCTGCTACCGTGGAAATATCCACCGTATTAATTGCAGTCAGACCAACATTGGCGGCACTCAAGCCCGCAGCAGCGGGAGATGTTCCGCCTATGCTGAACGTGTTGGCAGAGTTAAGTGCCAACGTTCCCTTGGTGCTGCTGGTTGCATAAGTCCCACTGATGCCAATTACAAAACCACTGGTCACTGCGCCAGCGGTACCGAGGGTTATTGGTTCCGTCGGCGAATTCACAATATTAGCGCCGCCGTACAGAGTATTAGTCACGGAAACCGCACCATTGAGCCTGGAGGTAAACCCCACCGTGCCATTGCCCGCAGACTGTTGGGCCGAGATGGCCGAGGCGAGGTTGGTGGCCGTCAAAATGTCGTTTGCGGCTGCACTAGCCCCGCCAGCACCCAGTTTTACCTGGATGTTGCCTGAGGTAGCCACCGCGACCGCATTGTGCTGCGTGAATTCGTAAGTAAGGCCACCGATATTCAGGGTATCGCCAATTGCAACCCCTGCACCTGCTGTACCTTGTGTCCATGAACCCGCATTGGCGGTTACCGCTGCGGAAGCCAGGCCGTTGGAATACGCAGTCGATTTCACGTTGCTTTTTGCGGTCAGAACCACACCGGAAAACACGCCCCCAACGGTGAATGCGTTTGTTACCGTGCTGTTCAAGCCGAGTGCGGCTCTGACATTGGTTCCTTGGTTAGTACCGCTAGAGTTGTCGATTCGGATGTTGGTAGCACTGTTGGCGCCAGCGCTATAGGTGAAAGTAACGCCAGCCACAGTCAATGTGTCGGCGGCAGTGGCGTTGGCAGAGAAAGAAGAATGAGTGACTACTTGGCGGACACCTGAGGCAATGGTGATGGTACTGCTGCCGAAGGATTTCGTTGCGCCTGCCATTTCCAGACCGGTGGCATTCTCCACGCGAGTAGCGCCGTCAGCCGTTGTGGCTGCATTGGTGGTGATGTCGATTGTTTTGCCGGTGTTGGACGTAAGTGTTAGCGCGCCAGTACCGCCGTTTGCAACTGCTGTAACGCCAGTTTGGGTCGATACCGCATTGATTGCGGCAGCGACGTTGCTGCCTTGTGTCGCGACATTGCTGGAGCCTGCAACCGCACCAACGCTTACGCCATTGATGACCAAGTCGCCGGATTGCAGCGATTGGTTGCGTAGCAAGGGATTGGAGACAGAGCTGGTCACTACGGTGGAGGCTGAGGAGGTAACACCGGTTTGGTTGGATGTACCGTTGATGGCAGCAGAAATCGCTTCGGCTGAACCTGAAGTTGAGCTACCCACGTCAAAGCCGTTTAATGTTAATTGACCTGCTGTGAGCGCAGTGCCGCTTACTGCCGAAATACTGTTGCTGGCGACTTGGTAAGAGCCAAGCGCCGATGTTTGTGAGTTGCCCGTGCTGGCTGTAATAGTCTGATTGGCGTTTGCACCGACCTGGAACTGGGCTGCCGTGAACGTGCCATCAAGAATGTTCTGACCGTTGAATTGGGAAGTGGTCGCAACACGCTGTATTTCAGCGAGTAATTGTGTCACTTCAGCGTTGAGCGAAGTGCGGTCAGATGAAGAATTAGTCGAGTTTGGCAGATTGAATCGCCAGCTCGCGTATACGTTGCAGGTTGTTGCCAACCTCGGCCAATCCACCTTCAGCGGTTTGCGCCAAAGAGACGCCGTCGTTGGCATTACGCGCAGCCTGATTGAGACCGCGGATTTGTGATGTCATGCGTTCGGTAATCGCCATACCTGCGGCATCGTCCTTAGCGCTATTGATGCGCAGGCCCGAAGATAAGCGCTGCAAAGAAGTTTGCAGTGCGCTTTGCGAGGCGCCTAGGTTGAGCTGTGCATTCAGGGACGCAATGTTGGTATTAATAACCGCAGGCATAGGGATACTCTGTTATCTGGTTTTTCAGCATGGGTGCCGTTTATTTTGGTTTGCCTTGTTTTGCCAAGCAAATCAAGAGTCATCAGACAGGCTATCGGCAAGTGCGGAAAAAACTTTATGGAGGAGGAGCTCTTTGAAAACCGCTACTGGCAATTTAAATCCTAGTGATTGCCTGGCTGTAATCTAAATGTGACTCTATGCATTACTATGTTTAAAATTCCCCAGCCGTATCTGATTTGCTTTGGCCACCTGCCTTAAGCAATACCCAAACGGCACCGCTACCACCAGCATTTTGTGGCGCTTCGCAAAATGCCAGCACTTCGAGACACTGGGACAACCAATGGCGCACACGGCTTTTCAGTACACCTTCCTTGCCACCTGTTTGCCATCCTTTGCCGTGTATCACACACACAAAACGTAGACTATGCTGTATTGCATCGCTCAAGAATTCAAGCAACATCTTACGTGCCGCGTCACTTTGGAAACCGTGTAAATCCAGGGAGTCCTGAATCGGCCATCGCCCGCGCCGCAAATTGCGCAGGGTCATGCGCGACATACCGGAACGCAGAAACTCGGTCGGAACATCAGCCCCGGCATCATTGTCGGAAAGTGTGTCCTCAATTAAGTTGGTGGAAATTGCGGTGCTACGTGGCGGTGCGCGATGTAATGGTTTGGACAAGGGAATACGATTGGATGGCGGCAAAGGAATAACACCGCCCAGTGCCTGCTGAAATAAGTCGGAATTAACAGGCGCAGGCTGATCCTTCTTTTTCTTCATTGCTCCTTCAATGAACTCTGTGCGCTTAAATATTTATCCGCATCCAACGCAGCCATACATCCGGTAGCGGCGCTGGTTACCGCTTGACGGTAAATATGATCCTGTACATCACCCGCCGCAAATACGCCGGGAATGCTAGTGGCTGTAGCATTTCCATTTAGCCCGCCGCGCGTGATTATGTAGCCATTTTGCATTTCCAACTGGCCAGTGAAAATGTCAGTATTCGGTTTATGGCCGATGGCGATGAATACACCGGTCAGCAAGATGTCCTGAGTGTTACCGGTTTGCACATGTTTGAGACGCATCCCAGTCACGCCACTGTCGTCGCCTAACACTTCATTCATTACTTGATGCAATTGCAGCGTAATCTTGCCTTGCTCAACCTGCTCCATCAAGTGATCCATTGTGATGCGTTCAGCGCGGAAGCTATCGCGTCTGTGCACGAGGGTGACATGGCGCGCAATGTTGGAAAGATACAACGCCTCTTCCACTGCCGTGTTGCCGCCCCCTATTACTGCCACATCCTGCCCGCGATAAAAGAAACCATCGCAGGTGGCGCAAGCGGACACACCTTTACCCATGAATTTTGTTTCAGAAGGCAAGCCCAGATACTGTGCCGAAGCACCAGTGGCAATAATAAGTGCATCGCAAGTGTAACTACCCGCATCACCAATCAAAGTAAATGGTTTCTGTTGTAGCTTAACGGTATGAATGTGGTCAAAAATTATTTGCGTATCAAAGCGTTCCGCATGTTGCTGGAAGCGTGTCATCAACTCGGGGCCTTGCACACCCATCACATCGGCGGGCCAGTTGTCCACATCGGTGGTGGTCATCAGTTGGCCACCCTGCGCCATGCCGGTGATCAGAACGGGTTTAAGGTTGGCACGCGCAGCATAGACGGCGGCGGTATAGCCAGCGGGACCTGAGCCAAGAATGAGTAGACGATGATGCTGCGTTGGTTTTTCCATAAAAATACAATTCTCTGGTTCAATGCAATCGGGGAGTGAAATTTAACAGTGGCGCATCTGTTTGTCGAGGGTAAAATACAGTCAGGTCGAATACAGCCAGTCAAATACAAACATATAGCCACCCAGCTTGAGGTACTTGATTTGTCCTGTTTAACTCAGTCCTTGATCTGTTGGGCTCCACTATCCCAGTCGGCCTCAATATTACAAACAGGGTAGAATACAAACGATATGATGACTTGGCTACTTTCCGCTCTGCTACTACTTTCTACTCCAAGCGCGGGCGCGATGGAACTGCCCGGCATCCCCGGATTCATTGACGAAATGGTAATAAAACACCAGTTCAAGCGTGACGAACTGGAGCAGATGTTTCAACGCGCGCAATACCGCCAAGCTGTCATCAATTTCATTTCCGCGCCAACTACTATCAAACCTTGGCCACAATACCGAGCCGCTTTCACCGACAATAAACACATAAGCGATGGACTAAAGTTTTGGCAAAACCATATCAACGCACTGCAACGTGCTGAAAAAGAATACGGTGTTCCGCAGGAATTGATCGTCGCGGTGATTGGTGTGGAAACAAATTACGGCCGCAACACAGGCAAGTTCAATACATTGGATGCGCTTACTACCTTAGCCTTCGACTATCCGCGTCGTGCTGATTTTTTCCGCAGCGAATTGGAGCAATACCTGCTACTGGCACGCGAACAAAATTTCGAACCATTCAAAATACAAGGCTCCTATGCAGGTGCATTGGGCATTCCGCAATTCATGCCGAGCAGTTACCGAAATCATGCAGTAGACTTTAACAACGATGGAGCAGTTAATTTACTCAATGACCCGGAGGACTCCATCGGTAGCGTAGCAAATTATTTCAAACAATATGGCTGGCAGAGTGGCGAACCTGTGGCGACTCGTGTCAAGTTAAGCGAAAAGAGTGAATTAAACATCAAAGAAACGCACAGCATGGCAACTTGGGCTGAGATGGGAGTGATTCCAGTGGCGCAAACCGCAGACCTGAATTCTGCATGGCTGCTGGATTTTACAGTCCCCGACGGCAAGGAATTCTGGCTGGCATTTAAAAATTTTCAAGTCATCATGCTTTACAACAACAACATCTTCTACGCTATGTCAGTGCACCAACTTGCCGATGCTCTCCACGATGCGCGAACCCTGAATTAAATCAATATAAATAATGGGGATTTTTATAACCGCTGATACTGCAGGAACAGAGGGGGGGCTTGCTGCCACCGCTTTAGGACGATTTCGGCACAATCCAAAATCATTCCTGAAGCTGATTCTGCTCGGATTTACACTTGTCGGTCTGCCGCTTATTGTTGCGCTTATTAATAGCGCAATATCCATCGACCGTTTGGCAGACCAAAGTCGCAAGGCTGTATATCAGGCAGTTCAAATTACGCTGGCCAGCCATGCTTTAACAAATGAAATTAATTTAATGGAACGAAGCGTACGACAGACGCTTATTCTTGGTGATGAATCCTTGCTAGAGGGATATTTTCAAGCACACACAAAATTTGGGAAAACAGTCACAAATCTTTTCCAACTTTCATCGCGCACTGAGCAGAAGCAAATGTTGGAGCAGATGCAATCGCTGGAAGTCGCTGTTTTTAAAAAGGTATCGACTACTAGCCAATATCCAAACAAACTACGCGGGCTGGTTCAAAGCTTCGCGCCACTGCTGGATTCGGCAAGCAGCTTTTCTGCCGTCGGTTATGCTTTGATAGAACTTGAGGTGGATGAAATGCAGAATATGGCAGGGCATGCACACGCCGTTATGGTTTGGGAGTTGTTTGCTTTGATCCCGTTCGCGATTATGTTGGCACTTGGATTCTCTGTGTTGATTACACGTCCAATTCGTCAAATTGATGAAGCTATCCGAAACATGGGACAGGGTGAGTTATCAAAAGTAGTACGTGTCGATGGCCCACAGGATTTAATGTACCTTGGCGAACGCCTTGATTGGATGCGTCGGCGCTTGCTTAAACTGGAAGAGCAAAAATCCAAATTTCTGCAACACGTTTCTCACGAGCTCAAAACACCCCTCACATCAATGCGCGAAGGTGCGGACTTGCTTGCAGAAGGTGTAGCTGGGGAGCTGACCGTAAAACAACAGCAGATCGCAAAAATCCTTCATAGCAACAGCATGCAATTGCAAAAACGCATCGAAGATTTATTGAGTTACAGCGCATTGCAAACCGAGAAATCTGCGCTTATTAAACATCAAACAAATTTTTCGGGCATTTTGAATGTCGTATTGCAAGATCATAACCTCGCCATTATAAATAAAAACCTGAATATCGATCTAGCTTGCACCGAATTGATGATCGATTGTGACGAACAAAAAGTCAGAATCATAATTGACAACCTTTTATCAAATGCCGTGAAATTTTCCCCACTCGGCGGCCGCATCAAAATATGGACAAACCAGGTGGACGATTCAGTACAGCTGGACATAATGGATACCGGTTCAGGCATAGACAAAATTGACCAGGACAAAGTATTCGAGCCATTTTACCAGGGGCGAAGAAGGCCCGAAAGTCACGTTAAGGGAACGGGATTGGGGCTATCCATTGCGCGTGAGTATGCACTTGCTCATGGTGGCAATATTGATCTAATGCAACAAAAAATTGGGGCGGGTGCACATTTCCGCCTTACCTTGCCTATGCATGATCCAGAAAGTTTCTCATGAGTATTACCCCAAAGAAGTCATGGGTTTTAATAGCAATGATATTAATCATTCTGAGCGCCTGTTCAATCATCCCAAACCAACGAAACCAACCGAGCCAACCAAACCAACCAAACCAACCACCTATAGTAATGTTGCCTCCTCAACCGCTTGCTATCGCACCCAGCCAACTGGAAGTATTAATGCAATATTACGATAACATCCGAAAAATGCCCGTAACAGAACTGGTCAAAGAACATGACAAGGCGAAACAAAATTTAATATTAACCAGGAGCTACAGTGCTCGAGCAGAATTGGCTTTGCTCCTTGTATTGCCCAATACATCCTTCCGCGATACTGGTGCGGCACTTAATCTACTCAATGAATGGCCGAAGGATGCGCAATTGTCGACCAGCATGCGTAGCTTCAAACATTTACTGTCAGCGCTACTTACTGAACAACAGCGTATTAACAGCAGCGTGAATGAGCTATCGCAAAAGTTGAAAGAAGAGCAAAAACATTCTGAGGTTTTAAAAAATCAGATTGATAACATCAAGAATATGGAAAAAAACCTTATCCTCAGGGATAAGCGTTGAGTACAATACAAAAAATGACTGAATCTAATCCAAAAATCCTCATAGTCGACGATGATACGGACCTGCTAGAACTGCTGTCCATTCGTTTAACGGCCGCTGGATATAAAACGGAATTGGCGCAAAGTGCCGAGATAGCCCTTAATTATTTAGACGTGTCACGCCCGCAACTGGTTATTAGCGATATGCAAATGAGCGGCATGGATGGAATGAAACTGTTCGAACATATTCACCGCACCACCCCTACTTTGCCCGTAATCATCCTGACGGCACATGGCACCATACCTGATGCCGTTGCCGCGACTCAGCGAGGTGTATTCGGCTATCTGACCAAACCTTTCGATAGTAAAATTCTGCTGGCTCAGGTTGTTCAAGCTCTCAGACTGGCACCCAGCACTGCCCTAAAAAATGATGAACCACAAGCATCTTGGCGCAAAAATATCATCACCCAAAGCGCTGTGATGGAGGATATCCTCACGAAAGCAGAGCTCGTCGCAAAAGGCGACGCAAGCGTGCTTATTTATGGAGAAAGTGGTGCCGGCAAGGAATTGTTTGCCCATGCAATTCATGATGCATCCAAGCGCCATCATCGACCATTTGTAGCTGTCAATTGCGCTGCAATTCCCGAACAGTTATTGGAATCAGAATTGTTTGGGCACGTCAAAGGGGCGTTTACTGGTGCTGTTCGAGATCACAAGGGCTTGTTTCAATTGGCAGAGGGGGGGACGCTTCTTCTTGATGAGATTGGCGACATGCCGCTTCCGCTCCAGGTCAAGTTATTACGCGTTCTCCAGGAAAGACAAGTACGCCCTGTAGGGTCAGCGCAAACAATTCCTGTGGATGTACGCATTATTTCTGCTACCCACCGCGACCTCCTGGCTGAAATCGGTACAGGCGGTTTTCGCGAAGATCTCTATTATCGACTAAAAGTTGTAGCGCTGACCATCCCAGCATTGTCACAAAGGCGTGAAGATATTCCTATACTGGCGAACCATTTTCTCAGCTTGCTTTGCGCAAAATACGATAAGAAGATTAATGGATTTTCTCCTGATGCAATGGAAATGCTGGTACGCGCCTCTTGGCCTGGTAACGTGCGTCAACTGATGAACATTGTTGAACAATGCGTTGTTCTAAGCACTGCTCCCCTCATTTCTCCTGTTCTGGTCTACGATGCCATGCAAAAAGAAGAAGAAGAGTTAGTTTCGTTCGAAGATGCGCGAAGGCATTTCGAAAGAGATTATTTGGTACGTGTGCTAAAAATTACGGCAGGTAATGTAACCAAAGCGGCTGGTTTAGCCAAACGCAACCGAACCGAGTTCTATAAATTACTCCAGAGACATCAGCTCGACCCATCCATTTTTAAACAGTCACAAAATTAATTAGCTAAACGCCCGGTATTTCATCAGGAAAAAGTAGTGAGGTCGGTTGGCTATAGTGGCGTTCAACTTCAAGTTATTGATGGATATAACGAGATATCTATAGGCTACCAGCCTGAAGATAGTTTGCATATTATGTGACATTCGCACCCAATAACCAGGCTACTTCATAAACTTGTTTGCATGTCTATCCCGCGACACTATCCCGCGAGCCATATTGTGCAGAAAGTTTTACTGGTGTATAAAAGCTGTGTTCTAAAGTTTTGAATTTGGCAGCCGATAACGAGTCTTATCAGCGTTGAAATAAAGAGGTCATCATGAAAATTGAAAAAAATAGTAAACCGTTGCCTACTGCCACGTCGGGTGAAGAGCGAGCGCGTGCACCCACCGCTAGCCCTGCCGATAGCACACAATCCACTGCCACCAGCGTACATCTGGGTGCAACTTCCGCTCAACTTCAAAAAATGGAAAGCAGTATGGCAAACGCACCGCTAGTGGATGCAGCTAAAGTCGCAGAAATTAAGCAAGCCATCAGTGACGGCCGTTTTCAGGTTAATCCCAGTGCTGTGGCTGATGGCTTGATCCAAACGGTGAAGGATTTGATTAGTTCGCACAAAACATGACGTAATATGGCCAATGACATACCTGCCGCTGCGACGGCAGAATTTATCTCTCAGATGCATGCAGAGCTTACTGTATTGCATGCATTCATACGCTTGCTCGAAACTGAACAACAAGCCTTACTCAACGAACAGACCGAACAAATACAAACGCTGGCTGAAAACAAGACCCAAATGGTACAGGAGTTAACCAGTCTGGTGAATGCACGGAGGAATGGCATGCTTACTCGGGGTATAAAATTTGAACCCGGCAGTATGCAAACTTGGTTGCAAACCCATACTGCAATCAATTTGCCGACGTGGCACGAAATCCAGCAAATGGCTACACATGCACAGCAGATGAACCACGCCAATGGAGAGTTAATTCAAGTAAGAGTGCGCCATAACCAGCAGACACTAACTATGTTGCACAATGCTACACGTAGCGCCAATGGCTTATACGGCCCTGATGGCCAGCCCAGCATGTCCGTATCAGGCCGTATTTTAAACAGTGTCTAATAAATTCAATGCGGTCGCCATCCTTCCCATGAGAGCGGTAACCCACACAGTATTATCTAGCAACCGCACAAAGCTATCCCCCGCATAGCGCCATACAATAACGCCTTTTTTTTTCGAGCAAACATTCCAGCTACAGTATGGAAATTTGATACGTTCAGCTTACAATGCTTCTACGCCAACTTCACCGGTACGGATGCGAATCACTTGTTCGATATTGTGAACGAATATCTTGCCGTCACCAATATTGCCGGTGCGTGCAGATTTTTCGATAGCTTCCAGCACCAGCTCTAACATGTCCTTTTTGATAGCGGCTTCCACCTTGACCTTGGGTAGAAAGTCCACCACATATTCAGCGCCGCGATACAGCTCGGTATGACCCTTTTGCCGGCCAAAGCCTTTCACTTCCGTAACGGTGATACCCAATACACCAATCGCAGTCAGAGCCTCACGTACTTCGTCGAGTTTGAACGGCTTGATGATTGCAGTAACCATTTTCATAATTATCACTCCTCATATGTTAGAGCGTAAACAACATTATTTGGAACCTGCTATTGGTAGAACAGTAACGCTTCCTCAAATATTCAAACCATCGTTTCATTATGAGTGCTGCGTTTGGAAAGGTAGAGTTCAACCTATTCAAAATTGCTGAATCAGAACGGCAGCGTCGCATCGACCGAAATTATCAATTGATCCTTTCTATTGTCAAATGGCCGGTATGCCTGGCCGATTCCTTCCACTCTGTCGTAGCGGATATTTGGTCGAATATTCAACTTTTGCATGGCTTTCGAATCCATATTCAACTGTTTCGCCGGTTTCCAATTCATGCCTATGGTGACATCATAATAATCGGCGGGTTGACAGGTAGCCATGAAGTCGGCCGCAAAGCTGATGTGTACACCATTGGTTGCTTGAGCGACTCGGACTGGCGAGCAGACACGGAATCCGTCTTTATCACGGAACCATTCACTACGGATGCCCACCGACAAATCCTCCCTGAGGTCATGATGCAACTGCATGTCGATTCCATACCATGCCACATCCTTATTACCATCAGGCATGAAAGCACCGCCCGCGAAACCACTAGTTTGGTGCAAAACCAGGAGCGTTTTTGGTGTGATTTGATGTTGCAGCACAAGGCTGTAGAAACCCCAAGGCTCATTGCTTCGTGTAGAAGTCCTGCTGTAGGAGCCGGTGAGATTGGCAGAGCTTCTCTTATCGTCGCTGGTCCAGGTAGTTCCGGCTAAGCCGCCCCAATTGCTCAATTCTTTATCCCACCCACCATCCCAACCGCCGGTTGCGCTACCGGTGATTGCACCGCCTATAAACGACCAATTCTTGTTGACCACATAGTTGCCCACCAAGCCGGTATGGGTAAACGGCTCGCCATTACTGAAGGTATAACCACGTGTATAAAAGAAGTTGTCAGGAGCTGGAACCGTTTCATAACCGGTTGGTGAATAAAAATGGCCGATCTTGAGATTCAGGCCATTTCCAACCGGTACATAGGTTTCTATATAAGCCTGTGGTAATGCCATATTGTAGAAGCGGCTAGAAGAACAGCATAAACTCAGATCCCAATTGCTCCTTTTCAAGGGTTGGCCGGTATTCACGTCGAATGAGGGGATGCCGTACGCTTGGGCAAAAATAGCATCGGTTCCAAACATTACGTCAAACCGCCCCCCGAAATCCCATGCTTTACCCTCCGTCGCTACGGCGCGCTGCATAAATACATTAAGCTGATTCAGTTGAAACTCTTTGGAACGGTCAGCAAAAGTGACAGGGCCATTGAATCGATTGGCTGGATTATTTGCGTTATAAGTTATTCCCGCATTGATCCAACCGCCGACTTCAATGCCATTATCTTTAAATAGAGAAGTGGGTTCATCGGCAGCTGCTGTGGGAAGTATGAACAAAGCGCCTAGAGCAGTGATGAATAATTTTGTTTTGAACATAGCGTTTCTTTCTAATGTTGGAAGCGGAATTAAAGAACATCCAATCAGATATCAGCAGTTTCCGTGCCACTGTAATTTAGTTAGCAAAAACAATATATTGACGAGTATTATGGAAATAAAAGAAGATTTTTATGCACCAATTTTAAGCATCTTAAAATAGTTAGCGCACTAATCAGGTGCTCGGAGCACTACACTAACTCTCACATGTAAAACATGAACATGGATGCAAATAAAAAATAGTAAAAACTCCCAGTTTGGACGGTATCACCCTGGAAACTATCAATACGTAACTATCTGAGAACATGGGCTGGGAAGCTATGGGCGCCACTGTGCCAGTGCGATGTTTCACTCACGATCCAAGTATAAAATCCAGCTAGAAATTTTTACGAAGAACGCCGCGGGCTCATAAAAAAGTTTAATTGCTTTATTTACAACAAGTTAATATATTTGTTTAAAGATTATTCTTCACGCTAAAGTGGTAGTTGTCAACACAAAATGGGGGATGTGCTGTTTGGTGGTACGGCCAGGTGAAGTGGCCGCCACTGTGCTGTTTAGCATGCATACTGGCGGATAAGTTCAAACATATCCTGGTAGGATCAATATTAATCAGCATGGCTCCTGCGCGTTGACGATGCGAATTTTGCGCTCGGAGGGTGGATAGTCCACGCCAGCAGCGCGAATTTTCTCAATCATCGCCCGATTGATCTCGGCACCCACGGGCACGAAATCAGGTGCCTTAACCCAAGGTTTGACGGCAATACCGATTGATGCGTCGGCAAGGGTCATCACCCCAATGAATGCCGCAGGCTCTCTCAACACGCGTGAATTTTCCTTAACCACTTCGGCAATTGCTGTGAGAGCTCGCTCAAGATCATCGGCTCGGGCGATGGCAACACGCATGTCAAGTTGCCGGATATGACCATAGTTGTGCAGTATCTCCCCGACAATCTTGCGGTTCGGAACTACAACCACTGAGCAATCGGAGTGGCTAAGCTTGGTGGAAAAAAGGTCGATTTCAACGACTTGACCCTCGACGCCGACTATAGCGACATACTCACCTACCCGAAACGGTTGGGTGAAGATAATCGTGAGTCCCGCCGCAAGATTTCCCAACACCCCCTGCATCGCAAGAGCAACACCAGCTCCAGCCACACCCAACCCGGCGATTAGTGGCAGCAATTCGACGCCAAGATTTTGCAGCGCCATGATCAGGAAAAGACCTACCACCATCAGGCGCACGACTCGTACCAGAAGTAATCGCACCGGCGGCTCGAGCTGGAGCTTGCTAAGCCAGCGATGGAAGACTGAGCCGACCCAACGCCCTGCATAAAAACCAACCACCAGGATGATGATCGCAACAACGACCTTCGGTCCAAACTTGATGCCCAGGTCGATGAGCGTGTTCTGCGCTTGTTCTATAACAGAAAGCTGATTCAGCATGGCTCGATTTCCATTGGTTTGATTACACAGTTATGACTATCTTTTCCGTGGTCTTCTGCCTTGAGAGTCAGAAACAACGATGCGCCAATTGGAGCTATGGCGCCACTAAGATAAAGGAAGTCGAGTTGGCCCAACAAACCGTTGCCGTCATCCCACCAGCTTACAATTCCATTACTTATGGCAAGTCATCCATACATGCATGAAGGGGAGACCCAATTTAAAGAATTGCCATATTGTTGATGATCGATTCATTAAGAATTTCATTTTTTTTGTTTCGCTATCCACTCATCTGCTCGTCGTTGCGCCTCTTCAATTGCGGATGGTGTCAAATACGATTCCGCAATCTCTAGCCCATCTTTAGCATTTGCGTCACCATCTGCACCAGCAATGCTGAACCATTTATATGCTTCAATAAAATCTTGTTTAACGTTACTGTCTGGTGTATATATTGTCCCTAGGCTCAGTTGTGCCACCTTGAATTGTGAAGCCACATCTCCCTGTTCTGCGGCTTTACTCAACCAAAACATAGCTTGCAGGTAATCGCGAGGAACGCCTTCACCATTTGCATACATAAACCCTAATGTATATTGTGCTTCCGCATCTCCTTGCTCCGCAGCCATGCAGAACCAAGTTGCAGCCTTCTGGTAATCCTGCGCAACACCTCGGCCTTGTTCATACATAAGTCCTAAATTATTTTGTGCTAATACGTGCCCTTGTTCTGCGGCCTTGGTCCACCAAGACACAGCCTGCTGGTCATCTTTTGTGATGCCTTGCCCCCCCTCGCACATGAGTCCTAAATAGAATTGCGCCTCCGTATGTCCTTGCTCTGCGGTTTTCTTAAATAATTCTGCCGCTCTGGTGTAATCCTTATTAGCGACGAACTTCATTCCTTCCTCAAAGACTTCAATTAAATCTGGATGTGTTAGCGCTACCATATTGCACCTTTCATTATTAACAACTGCATAATATCCACCTATACATCAGCGGACGAATTTTTAAAAACAAGTGCTCATCATGTTTTAAAACAGTATTATCACCCCACGTAGCTGAATGACGCTGCCCCCACTATTGCTAAAAATGTCTATTATTTTTTCTTTACCTTCACCGACCGTCACATCACTATCAATTGGTGTCAAATTATTTAACGGCTAGCGCACTCTTGCCATTATAAGGCACAAAGTGTTTGAATTCGCCGCGTTGCCTGCTGTTACGAAACCGATGACTTCGGCAGTCAATTGAGGTCGGTTGTCCATAATAGATACGAACTGTAGTGCCATTGCATCGCCGCACTTTGCCTTGCTCACTACCATCCAGATCATCAGCGCCGAACACAACCCTAGTCTCCCCATCCAAAAACAGCTCCATCAAACCGGCAGCGCCAGCAGCGCAGACCCAGATAGCATCGGGATAGGCGCTGCTGGTGCCACCAACGTTTGGGCCACCCGGATCAACAATGGTGCCGGTCATCGTCGCCCAGCCCGCCATCAGTGATGCTGAATATGACGGTGTTGTCGGCAATTACTGCCGGAAGTTGTGGTACCAGTGTGGCGAGATATTTCCCGAAGTGGGGCCCCGTGTCCGGCGATAGGGCTTGCTGGTAGGTGATGGTAACTGTCAGGGTGGCACCCTCGCCGCGCAGCCACTGGTGGTGGTGAAATCGGACAGACCATGCGGGAAACTAAAGCCTGCTGGGGCAATTCCGGTGGGGGGTGAAACGGCATGGCCCGCGTGGGGGATGTACTTGGCTTATTGTGTAGCCACAACCCGCGCCACCGCCTGCGAAGCTGGCAGTAATGCTGTCACTGCCAGTGAAAGCAGTTATTTATTTTCGTCTGCGGAAAAGGATTTCATGGTAATGTCAGCGTGTTTTTTGGCATCCGCAAGATATGCTTGGAACATTTCATCACCCGTTATTTGGCGAAGTTGGTGCATATAACGGGTACGTTTGGTATCGTCGATGGCAGTAGCTTCTTTGATTGCATCCACACGAACCAATACATAGCCATTCTGCGCATTTTCTATGCCTACATAAGCCGGAAGAACAGTCACTTTTGTTTGGAATACTTGACGAACCAGACTAATATCAAGCTCGGCATGTTGTTCGCGCGTAATGGCAGTCGGCACTGTCCATTCCACGTTAACCTTCTCACCGCGTTGCAACTGCGCCAACACTAACTGACCCTGTTTGACCGCAAACTCTAGTGCTTGCTTGCGCAGTAGTTTCTGACGAATACTATCACCCACTTCCTTCAACGAGCGTGTGCTGACTGGCTTATATTCCAACAACCTTGCCGCAAACAATGTATTGGGTGCGATTTCGATGGCAGCGCTATTGCGCTTTTTCTTCGTTACATCTTCAGCAAACACAGCTTGCAATGCTTTGTCCGTCCAAGGTAATGCCCCAACCTGTTTTTTGTTCAACCAACCGCTTTGCTGTAGTGGCACTTTTACCAACACTGCAGCTGGTTTTAGAGTGTCACTCTGCTCATACACAATATTACTGAATTTCTCTGCCAACTCGGCGAATTTATCATTTGCTTTTTGCAGTTTCAACCTCTGCGCAATAGCACCCTTTGCCTCAGCCAGCGGAAGAGTTTTAGCAGGATGCACCGCCAGCAGCTTGATAATATGAAAGCCGAAATCGGATTGTACCAAACCGCTAATCTCGCCTACCTTAAGCTTGAATACTGCCTCATCAAAGGGCTTGACCATCATCCCGGGCCCAAACTGGCCGAGATCGCCTCCGCTAGCCGCGGAACCAGTATCCTGGGAATGTTGTTTAGCTAGCTCGGAAAACTTAGCCGGTGACTGTTTAACCTGCTGCAATACCTGCTCCGCCTTGGCTTTGGCCGCCAGCTTATCTGCATCGGATGCCTTCGCAGCCGTCGCAATCAGAATGTGCGCCGCCTGGCGCTGTTCAGGTGAACCAAATTCATTCTGATGCTCCTCATAATATTTCTTGATTGCGACCTCATCTACTGTCACTTGTGATTGCAATGCATCGGATGAAAATGTCACATACTCTACCCGCACCTGCTCATCCGTCTGAAACTCCTTCAGATTCATATCATAATAACTTTGCACCGCAGCTTCATCCACTTTCGACTGTTTTAGATAAGATTCAAAAGAAATTTTTGCCACCGCAACAACACGCTGCTGTTCATTCAGGCGTATCAAATTATCCGCAGTTATACGTGATGCATAACCATTCCGCATGTAAGCATCAATCAACTGACGCATGTATAACTCTCTTGCTACGTTTCCCTCAAATGTCAGCGGCGACAATTTCTCGCGGTGCAATACTGATTCGTAAAGCTGCTTGTCGAATTTCCCATCTTTCTGAAACGCCTCAATGCCAGCGATACTTTGAGCCAAATATTTCTCACTTACGGACAACCCAATGGAACGCGCCTGCGACATCAACAAATGTTGGCTAACCAAACTTTCCAAAATCGAATGTTTTATCTCTGGCTTATCAAACATAGTTTGATCATAGTTACTACCCATCATTTTACGCATTCTCTCCTGCTGCTGGCGCACAGCTTGATCGAACTCCGCTTGGTTGACTTTTTCACCGTTCACCGTAGCTAAAGCCTCGTTATGAGATGACTTGTTGTAAGAATCCACACCCCAAAATGTAAACGTAAGAATGATGAGTAACAACACAATTTGTACGAACCGTCTGTTCCCATGCACGAAATCAAACATAATAAGCGCCCGATAAAGTTTATTTATACTAAATGAAAAAAAGGCGAACTTTCGTTCGCCTTAATGTGGCGGAGTGGACGGGACTCGAACCCGCGACCCCCGGCGTGACAGGCCGGTATTCTAACCAACTGAACTACCACTCCAATAACTAAGCAGCTGGTGGGTGCTGAGGGGTTCGAACCCCCGACATTCGCCTTGTAAGGGCGACGCTCTACCAGCTGAGCTAAGCACCCAATAAAAATAACATTTTACAGTATTTTTCAGACCTTTACTAGCAAAGAATTGGGGTACTTTCACTGCCTTGATCTTGATCAAACAGTTGAACTATTTTTTAAAAACCCGAGCATACTTCATCAATGTTTAATCACGGCAGCACGTTTTTCATCCGCCACCAAGATAGGATTGACTACTGGCGCAGCCTCAGGTAATGGTTCTGGATTACGCTCCAATGCAATTTCCAACACTTGCTCAATCCATTTAACTGGATGAATATCCAGTTTATTTTTTACGTTATCAGGAATCTCTACAAGATCCTTGGTATTTTCTTCTGGAATCAGGACAACTTTTATACCACCACGTTGAGCCGCCAGCAACTTCTCTTTTAATCCACCAATCGGAAGCACCTCGCCGCGCAGCGTAATTTCCCCGGTCATCGCCACATCAGCACGGACGGGGATACCTGTCAACGCCGAAACTATTGACGTACAAATGCCTACACCAGCGCTCGGCCCATCTTTGGGTGTAGCACCTTCAGGCAAGTGGATATGTAAATCAGTTTTTTGATAAAAATCATCAGAAATACCCAAGCTGCGAGCGCGGCTACGGACTACACTAAGTGCGGCTTGGATCGACTCTTTCATAACCTCGCCTAACTTACCAGTGGGAGTAATATTACCTTTCCCCGGCAATACCGCAGTTTCAATGGTTAGCAACTCACCGCCAACTTCTGTCCACGCCAATCCGGTTACCTGTCCAACCTGATTATGCTTCTCTGCAATGCCATAGCTATAACGCCGCACTCCAAGATATTTGTCCAAGTTACGAGCATTCACCATTACCTTGCTATCACGCCCTTTGAGCAACAATGCTTTCACCACTTTACGGCAAATCTTGGAAAGCTCACGATCTAACCCACGCACCCCTGCTTCGCGGGTGTAATAACGCAATATGTCACGAATTGCACTTTCTGAAATACCAATTTCCTCAAGCTTCAATCCATTGTTTTTAAGTGATTTTGGAATTAAATAATGCATCGCAATATTTACTTTTTCATCTTCCGTATAACTTGAAACGTGGATAATTTCCATGCGATCCAAAAGCGGAGCGGGGATATTCATGGTATTTGCGGTCGCAACAAACATTACATCTGACAAGTCATATTCGACCTCGACATAATGATCAACAAAAGTATGATTCTGTTCTGGATCAAGCACCTCAAGTAGTGCCGACGAAGGGTCACCACGAAAATCCATACCCATCTTATCAACTTCGTCGAGTAAGAATAATGGGTTTTTCACGCCAACCTTGGCCATATTCTGCAATATTTTGCCAGGCATAGAGCCAATATAAGTGCGGCGATGGCCGCGAATTTCTGACTCATCACGCACCCCGCCTAGCGACATACGAATAAATTTACGGCCCGTTGCCCGTGCAATAGACTGCCCCAGTGAAGTCTTACCAACACCCGGCGGCCCAACCAAACACAGGATAGGCGCTTTCATCTTGTCGACGCGCTGCTGCACCGCAAGATATTCCACAATACGTTCCTTGACCTTCTCCAATCCATAATGATCCGCTTCCAAAATTTCTTCGGCGGATCTCAAGTCATTGTTAATCTTTGTTTTCTTTTTCCATGGCAAACCCACCAACACGTCGATGTAGTTACGCACCACAGTCGCCTCGGCAGACATGGGGGACATTAAACGTAATTTCTTCATTTCAGCTTCGGCCTTGACACGCGCTTCCTTAGGCAAGTGCGCAGCCTTTATTTTCTTAGCCAACTCCTCGAAATCCGCACCATCCTCACCTTCGCCCAACTCCTTCTGTATCGCTTTTACTTGTTCATTCAAGTAATACTCGCGTTGGCTCTTTTCCATCTGCCGTTTGACACGTCCACGAATGCGTTTCTCAACTTGCAGGATGTCGAGCTCTGCTTCCAACAGGCCCAGCAAATGATCAAGGCGCTTTCGAACGTCAAATATTTCCAATATCTCTTGCTTTTGCTCCAACTTAAGTGGCAAATGAGCTGCTATGGTATCCGCTAATCGCCCGGAATCATCTATACCGGCCAAAGACGTTAGCGTTTCTGGCGGAATCCTCTTGTTTAGCTTAACATATTGATCAAATTGATTAATTAAAGCGCGACGCATAGCTTCTGCTTCATTACCCAAGCTGTCATCAACAGGAACTGGGTCAATGTCCGCATCAAAATGACTTTTTTCATCCAGTACGCGTAATATTTTTGCACGTTGCGTTCCCTCAACCAGAACCTTGACGGTTCCGTCAGGCAACTTGAGCATCTGCAAAATATTAGCAATGCTACCAACGCGATATAAATCATCCGCAGCAGGCTCATCTTTAGCGGCAGTTTTTTGCGCCACCAATACAATACTTTTACCCGCTTCCATAGCGGATTCCAGTGCCTTGATTGATTTCGCACGTCCTACAAATAATGGAATTACCATGTGGGGAAACACAACCACATCGCGTAGAGGAAGTAATGGAAAAAAACTGGAAACTAGTACATTAGTATCATGCTCAGTCATGGCAGGAAACTCCTCTGTGGATTAACTTGACAATTAGATGAGGGCGCGGCGAAATAATTCAAGTAAAAATACAAATCGCCGCGCATCAACTCATGGGATGCCGCTATAAATAACTAAGCCGCCCTGGATGTATCGGCGTATATCACAATCGGTTTAATTTCGCCATTTGCGCTGCTTACATCCAGCACCACCTTGCTCACATTGTCCATCGAAGGCAGATCGTACATAATATCAAGCAAAGAATGCTCCAGAATTGAGCGCAAGCCACGCGCACCAGTCTTACGATCCAGCGCTTTCTTAGCGATAGCCTGCAATACACCCTCATGGAACTCCATATCCACACCTTCCATCGCGAACAATTTATGATATTGTTTGGTCAAGGCATTTTTGGGTTCAGTCAGAATTTGAATTAGTGCCGCCTCATCCAGCTCTTCCAGTGTAGCAACCACTGGCAGGCGTCCAACAAACTCGGGGATCAAACCAAACTTGATCAAATCTTCCGGCTCAACATTACGAAGCACCGCGCCTACACTCTTTTTGTCACCGCGCTTGGCGAGGCTTGCACTAAAACCAATACTTGCTTTCTCTGAGCGGTTAAGTATGACCTTCTCCATGCCATCGAACGCTCCACCGCATATAAACAGGATATTGGTGGTATCTACCTGTAAAAATTCGGTATTGGGATGTTTGCGGCCACCCTGTGGCGGCACAGACGCCTTGGTGCCTTCAATCAACTTGAGAAGCGCTTGTTGCACCCCTTCGCCAGAAACGTCACGAGTGATAGAAGGATTGTCAGATTTGCGAGAAATCTTATCAATTTCGTCGATATAAATGATACCGCGCTGCGCGCGCTCCACGTCATAGTCGCACGCTTGCAATAGCTTCAGAATAATATTCTCGACATCCTCCCCAACATACCCCGCTTCGGTCAGCGTAGTAGCATCTGCCATCACAAACGGTACATCTAGCAGACGCGCCAAGGTTTGCGCCAACAAGGTTTTTCCAGAACCAGTAGGACCAAGCAGTAAAATATTGCTCTTGGCCAACTCCACTCCATCCTTGTTAGTGCTTTTTAAGCGCTTATAGTGGTTATACACTGCCACCGCCAAAATTTTCTTGGCATGCTCCTGGCCGATTACATATTCGTCGAGACGCGCACGAATTTCATGCGGCACAAGCAGGTCAGCCTTGTCCGTCTTACCGGTCACAGCACTATTAACTTCCTCACGAATAATGTCATTGCAAAGCTCGACACATTCGTCGCATACGAATACAGAGGGCCCCGCAATCAGTTTGCGAACTTCATGCTGGCTCTTGCCGCAAAACGAGCAGTACAATAGTTTGTCGCCCTTGCTTTTATCCAGCACCATTCATATCCCCTGTTTTGTTTATCGCCACCATTTATTATCTATCGATTAAGCCAAGGCAGCTATTTAAGCGCGCTTTTCCAGCACTTTATCTACCAAGCCATAATCGACTGCTTCATTCGCATTTAAGAATTTGTCGCGCTCGCTATCACGGGCAATTTCCTCGACATTGCGTCCGGTGTGCTGCGCCATCAGGGTATACAGACGCTCACGCAGGCTCAAAATATATCTGGCGTGAATCTCAATATCTGTCGCCTGCCCCTGAAAGCCGCCCAACGGCTGATGGATCATTACCGAAGAATTTGGCAGAACGAAGCGTTTTCCCTTTGCACCGGCCTGCAACAAAAAAGCGCCCATAGATGCCGCCATACCGATGCACAACGTAGAAACTTCCGGCTTTATGAATTGCATAGTGTCATAAATCGCCATGCCAGCCGATATAGAGCCGCCGGGCGAATTGATATAGAGATGAATCTCCTTATCTGGATTTTCCGACTCAAGAAATAACAATTGTGCTACCACCAAGTTAGCGGTCATATCATTGATGTTGCCAACCAAAAATATCACACGCTCCTTGAGCAGACGTGAATAGATGTCGTAAGCACGCTCTCCACGCCCGCTGGTTTCTATCACCATCGGAATCATTCCGATGTTTTGCGGGTCCTCATTATGTTGAGGTATTTCGCTGTACATCACGCGGCATTCTCCATTAACTCATTAAATCCCATCACTTTCTCTGTCACCTTGACAGCATCCGTCACCCAAACCACCACGTTATCCTCCAGCACCAAATTTTCTGCGTCTTGCAAGCGTGTCGGATCACTGTAGTGCCACTGCACCACTTCTTCCGGGTTGTCATAACTTTGTGCATAATCCTGAACCAGCGCCTTAATCTGCTCGGGTTTAGCATGCAAATCATATTTATCTACCAGTTCAGTCAAGATCAGACTCAACTTGACACGCTTTTGCGCATGTTCAGTAAATAATTCGAGTGGTAACGATTCTTCCCCCTTCGGCATTTCCATTTTGCGTTTTTTCATATCGCGCATAGTTTGCTGCATCAGGCTCTGCGCTTCTGCATCCAGCAGTGCCTTTGGTATCTCCAGTTGAGTAACTTTCAGCAAGGTAGCCATTGCGCTGTCTTTGTTGCGCACCATTAATCTACGCTTGACTTCGCGCTCAAGATTATCGCGGACTTCAGCCTTTAGCTTAGTCACATCGCCATCTTCTATACCGAGCAACTTGGCAAATTTAGCGTCAATCTCTGGCAAATGCTGCTCTTCTACCTTGTGCAAGGTAATGGTAAAAGTCGCTGACTTACCTGCCACTTTTTCTGCCTTATAGTCTGCCGGAAAAGTCATGTCGAAAGATTTCTTTTCTCCAGCCTTCATGCCAATAATGGCATTTTCAAAATCTGGTAATAAATGACCGGCACCCAGCAACACAGCTAAATTCCTGGCCTCACCGCCTTCAAATATTCTACCTTCCAGCAAGCCACTAAAATCAATATGCACCCTATCTCCATGTTGCGCCGCACGATCAGTTACTTCGAATGTAGCGTGCTGCTTACGCAGAGTAGCAATAGTGGTGTCAACATCGGCATCGCTCAAGGTATAAACCACTTGATCCATGCTTTCAGCACTAATATCACCCAATACAACTTCAGGATAAACCTCAAAAGTCGCACTATATTCGATCCACAAGGCATCTGGGTCGTCGGTGGTCTTGACCTCAAAAGCGGGATAACCAACCACTTTCAACTGATTTTCCTGCGCTTCTTTGGCAAAGGAACGCCGTAAAGCATCTTGCAGGACTTCCTGCTGTATTTGCGCACCGTGTTTTTGCTCCAAGATCTTGAACGGCACCTTGCCCGGCCTGAAGCCAGGCACCACAGCGGTAGATGCCATATTCTTCAGGCGCGCTTCCATTTCACTACCAACCAGTTGCAGAGGGATGGATGCATTAAGGCGGCGCTCCAACCCGCTCATGATTTCTATACTCGACATGCTAAATTTCCTTAGGTTAATAAGTGAATTTTTAAGTTGGTGCGAAAGGAGAGACTCGAACTCTCACGCCTTGCGGCGCTGGAACCTAAATCCAGTGCGTCTACCAATTCCGCCACTTTCGCCCGTCTCAACAACACGGTCATTGTAACATACGATAAGTAGGTAGGCGGTAGGCGTAGATGGGAAGCGTCAGCCAATTTTTTATCTGAAATACTTCAGGTAATTACGAAGACGCGATGAGTTGTGCAGTTAAATTACAAATCCAGCAGCACTCGCCCAGGATATTCCAACGCCTCTTTAATAGTGGCGAGAAATAATACGGCATCACGCCCATCAACGATGCGGTGATCATAAGATAGTGCGAGGTAGTTCATCGGACGAATGACAACTTGACCATTTTCGGCCACTGGCCTGTCTTTGGTGGCGTGAATACCCAGAATGGCACTCTGCGGCGGATTGATAATTGGGGTAGAAAGCATGGAACCGAACACGCCGCCGTTGGAGATGGAGAAGGTACCGCCAGTCAATTCATCCAGCGTAATCTTGCCGTCCTTGGCACGCGCACCGAAATCAATGATTTGTCTTTCGATGTCGGCTAGCGAAAGTTTGTCAGCATCGCGGATGACAGGCACCACCAAACCGCGCTCGCTGCCGATTGCCACGCCGATGTCGTAATAGCCATGGTAGATAATATCCGTGCCATCCACCGATGCATTCACCACAGGGAATTTATGCAACGCAAGAAGCGTGGCCTTGATAAAAAATGACATGAAACCTAGCTTTACGCCATGCTTCTTTTCAAAAATATCCTTATAGTGATTGCGTAACTCAATCACTGGCAGCATATTCACTTCATTAAAGGTAGTGAGAATTGCGGCATTCTGTTGCGATTGCAGCAAGCGTTCGGCGATGCGCTGACGGATGCGAGTCATCGGCACGCGCTGTTCCACACGCCCGCCCGCCGTGGATTGCGGAACTGCGGTGGCTGGCACAGCCGCTATTTCCTGGACCGCAATCAGCACATCTTCCTTGATGACGCGCCCGCCACGTCCGCTACCGCTAATTGCAGCAGTCTCAATTTTATTTTCTGCCGCGATCTTCTGCGCCACAGGCATCACGGCAGGTTGCTTTTTGGCCGTCACATCAGGTTGCGCAGCTCTGCTCACTTCAGGTTTGGCATCGGTATCCAGTAGGGCAATCACCTCATTGCTGGTCACCTTGTCACCATTCTGCTTGAGAATTTTGGTCAGCACTCCAGATTTGATCGCGGGCAACTCTAAAACCACTTTGTCGGTCTCAATGTCAACCAGATTCTCACCTTCTAATACAGCTTCACCAGACTGCTTGTGCCAAGATACCAGTGTAGCTTCGGCAACCGATTCGGACAGCTGCGGCACTTTCACTTCAATTTGCATAATGTCTTGCTCCTGATTTAATGTCGAGATCGCAGCGGAATGCAGCGTCTATCACCGCCTTCTGTTGTTCATTATGCACTGCCAAATAGCCAGCTGCAGGCGATGCCGAGGAAGATCTCAACGCATAAGCAAGCCTCATACCGTCACGCAAATGGCGCAGCAGATAGTGCTGAATGCGATGCCACGCGCCCTGATTGCCCGGCTCTTCTTGACACCACAGCAATTCCGTCGCATTTGGATACTCGGCAATCTGTGCCGCAAAAGCATCATGCGGAAAAGGATAAAGTTGTTCCAGCCGGATAATCGTCACCTCTTCCGGAGACAAGGACTTCGGGGATATATTTTGAATGCCGCGTTCGCGTCGCGCAGCCTTAAGCTCATAATAAATTTTTCCGCTACACACGATAATACGCCGCACCTTGGCAGCTTCCAGCACATCCACTTCTCCAATCACTGGCTGAAATGAACCCTGAGCCAAGTCATTCAGCGGCGAAGATGCATCCTTGCTGCGCAACATGCTTTTGGGCGTAAACACGATAAGCGGCTTGCGTATCGGGCGCAACATCTGGCGGCGCAGCAAATGAAACATCTGAGCCGGAGTGGAAGGGATGCACACTTGAATATTGTAATCTGCACATAGCTGAAGATAGCGCTCAATACGCCCAGACGAATGTTCCGGCCCCTGCCCTTCATAACCATGCGGCAAAAACATCACCAGCCCGCACATGCGCCCCCACTTGTCTTCCCCGGACGAGATGAATTGATCGATTACCACCTGCGCACCATTAGCGAAATCGCCAAACTGCCCTTCCCAAATAACCAGCGAATTAGGTTCAGCACTAGCATAACCATACTCAAATGCCAGCACCGCCTCTTCCGAAAGAATGGAATCAATCACGATGAAATCGGCCTGATCCGGCGCAATATTTTGCAAGGGAATGTGATAGCCCTTGTCCCACTGCACGCGGTTTTGGTCGTGCAGCACGGCATGACGGTGGAAAAAGGTTCCGCGCGCGCTGTCTTCCCCGGACAAACGAACCGGAATGCCCTCATCTACCAAGCTGGCATAGGCCAGGTTTTCTGCCATACCCCAATCCAAAGCCAGTTCGCCATTACCCATGGCGCGGCGGTCGGTGATAATTTTTTCCACGCGCGAATGGAGCTTGAAATCCGTCGGTATTTCCGTCAACCGCTGAGCCAATTTTTGCAACTGTTCATGCGGAATGGCAGTATTCACCGCTACGTCCCAAGACACACCACTCCTGAACTTAGACCAATTTACTGCGAATTCCTTATTAAAGTCATTCAGCACTGGCTGGATCGGATTGATGCCCTCATCCATCGCGCGACGATAGGCCGCGATCATCGCTTCCGGCTCCCCTTCCTCCACCACATTTTGTTCTAACAGACGCTTGGCATACAACGCACGTGTGCCCGGATGCTGGTTGATATAACGGTACATGAACGGCTGCGTAACCAGCGGCTCATCCTGCTCGTTATGACCCAGCTTGCGGAAACACACCATGTCAATTACTACGTCCCTTTTGAAGGTCATGCGGTAATCCAGTGCAATTTCGGCAATTAACAATACCGCTTCTGGATCATCCCCATTCACATGAAAAATCGGTGCTTCTATCATCTTCGCTACATCGGTACAGTGCAAAGAAGATCGGGCATCACGCTTGTCCGAAGTAGTAAATCCGATCTGGTTATTAATAATGATATGCACTGTGCCGCCCGTGTGATAGCCGCGCGTTTGGGACAAGCTGAACGTTTCCATGATCACGCCTTGTCCGGCGAAAGCCGCATCGCCGTGCAGCAATACCGGCAGTACCTCGCGCCCTTCCTTGTCGCCGCGACGATGCTGGCGCGCGCGCACCGAGCCTTCTACCACCGGATTAACGATTTCAAGGTGTGAGGGATTAAACGCCAAAGCCAAGTGCATCGCTCCGCCCGGCGTAGGAATATCCGAGGAAAAACCTTGGTGATATTTCACATCACCGGAAGTCAGCTGCTCACTGTGCTTACCTTCAAATTCAGCGAATAAATCACGCGGCAACTTGCCTAGCGTGTTCACTGCCACATTCAAGCGCCCACGATGCGCCATACCGATAACTGTCTCTCGAACGCCCTGCGTGCCTGCACGTTGCAATATATGTTCGAGCAGCGGAATAAGCGATTCACCGCCCTCCAGCGAAAAACGCTTCTGGCCGACGTACTTGGTATGCAGATAACGCTCCAACGTTTCGGCAGCAGTCAACCGCTCCAGGATACGGTGCTGCATGTCAGCGCTGTAATTTGGCTGGCCGCGCACGCTCTCCAGCCGATTTTGGATCCAGCGCTTCTGCACAACATCATTGATATACATATACTCTGCACCTATGCTGCCGCAATAGGTTTGGCGCACCAGCTGCAGAATTTCACGCAGCGTCATGCGTGGCGGCGCCACCAGAGAGCCCGTCTCGAATGTTATATCCATGTCCGCCACAGTGAGGTCGTGAAAGGCTGGATCCAATTCGGGCACTTCAGGCTTGGCATGTCGGTTAAGCGGATCGAGGCTGGCGCGGCGCACCCCGAGGAAACGATGGGCATTGATAAGTTGCAGCACAGCCACTTGCTTGCGTGCCATATCAGCATCTTGAGCTGTGCCTTGCGCACCCGTTAACGGCAAGGCAGCAAAAGCACGCACTATCGGGCTATGCGCCAAGTCATGCAGCGCCGCGCTCGGCCTCTTTTGCAAAGCATCGAAGTAGGCACGCCATTCATCCGAAACCAAATCGGGGGCGCTCAAATATGCCTCGTACAGCCCTTCAATGTACGCCGCATTGGCACCAAACAACATGGAGTTGCCCAGCATGGTTTGCATTACCGACGTCATATATTATTACCCATCTGTTTATGTCGCCATGTCTTTGCGCTTCACTGCTTCATCAAACTTCTGCTCTTTGGTATCAAATATCTTCAACACAATATGACGCCAAAGCGTAAAAATCCTCCAGCCTCTATTTTTCCATCCATGTAAAGTTTTGCTATCCGGCTTTAACGCTTGGCAAGCGGGACAAAATTGCGCTGCGTCGCACCCTGATACAACTGACGTGGACGACCAATCTTACGCTCACTGTCGGCAATCATTTCATTCCACTGCGACACCCAGCCTATGGTGCGTGCCACGGCAAAAATTACTGTGAACATATTGCTCGGAATACCCAACGCGCGCAGCACGATTCCGGAATAAAAATCCACGTTGGGATACAGTTTGCGCTCTATGAAATATTCGTCCCGCAGCGCAATCTGCTCCAGTTCCAGCGCCATTAAAAATAGCGGGTCCTTCTCCAACTTCAGCTCTTTGAGCACTTCATAACAAGTAGCGCGCATCACTTTCGCGCGCGGGTCCATGTTTTTGTATACCCGGTGACCAAAGCCCATCAGACGGTATTTTTTGTCCTTCACACCCTTCATAAAATCAGCCACGCGCGACACATCACCGATCTCTTCCAGCATCTTCAGCACTGCCTCATTCGCACCGCCGTGCGCTGGCCCCCACAGTGCCGCAATGCCGGAAGACACGCACGCGAATGGATTTGCCCCACTGGAACCGGCCAGCCGTACAGTCGAAGTCGAGGCGTTCTGTTCGTGATCAGCGTGCAGAATCAAAATACGCTCCAGTGCACGCACCAGTTTCTGGTTCGGCACATAGTCTTCTGCCGGAGTAGCGAACATCATGTACATGAAATTTTCCACGTAACTGAATTCATTCTTCGGAAACATAAACGGGAAGCCGGTGTAGTACTTGTAGGTCATTGCGGCGATGGTCGGTACCTTGGCCAACAGGCGTAACGCCGAAATTTCGCGATGTTCCGGGTTATTGATATCAAGCGAATCATGATAAAAAGCCGACAGCGCACCCACCACTCCAACCATTACCGCCATCGGGTGAGCGTCGCGGCGGAAGCCGTTAAAAAACCGGGCAAGCTGATCATGCACCATGGTGTGCTGCATAACCTTTCCCTTGAACTCGCTTTTCTGTGCTGCATTCGGTAACTCACCGTGCAGCAGCAAGTAGCACACTTCCAGGAAATCCGACTTTTCCGCCAGTTGTTCGATGGGATAACCGCGGTAATACAGCAACCCGGCATCGCCATCAATAAAAGTGATACTGGAAGAGCAACTGGCGGTGGAAACGAACGCCGGATCGTAAGTAAACATGCCGAGTTTACCCAATCCGCGGATGTCGATCACATCAGGACCCAGAGTGCCGGACAGTATCGGCAACTCGATACTACGGCCATCATCCAGCATCAGTGTTGCAACACGTTTTTCTATCATTTCGCCTCCTGTTTTTACATCTTTATGTCGCAGCAGATCATGCTACTAAAGTTCAAACTGCATGAAGTAATTCTAGCACTGCACAGCGTTCACTTTGCAGCGGCGAAGGCCGCGTGTTAGTAATCATATCCCAGAGTGTCGGGTCGGGCATATCCAGCAACAGATCAAATGCAGCCTGCTGCGCATCATCCAAATTTGCATAATGCTGCTCGATGAATCGACCCAGCACGATGTCAAGTTCCAACAGGCCACGTCGACAGCGCCAGCGCACGCGCTCAAGCTCTTTCATACCGTACGCTTCACCATCAAAGTTTTAATTTTTCCTATGGCAGCTGTGGGATTCAAACCTTTTGGGCATACATCCGCACAATTCATAATAGTGTGGCATCGAAACAGCCGGTACGGATCTTCCAGATTATCCAGTCGCTCGCTCGTTGCCTGATCGCGGCTATCGACGATAAATCGATAAGCTTGCAGTAATCCGGCAGGGCCTACAAACTTATCCGGATTCCACCAAAATGACGGGCAAGCAGTAGTGCAACAGGCGCACAAAATGCATTCATATAAACCATCCAACTCGGCGCGCTGCGCTGGCGACTGTAAGCGCTCGGTTTCCGGCGGCGGATCGTTATTCACCAAATACGGCTTGATCGAATGGTACTGCTTGAAAAACTGTGTCATGTCCACGATCAGGTCACGTATCACTGGCAGGCCGGGCAACGGACGCAATTCAATTGGTTGCTTCAAACTGGACAGCTGCGTAATGCAAGCCAAGCCATTGCGCCCATTAATATTCATGGCATCCGAGCCGCACACTCCTTCGCGACAAGATTTGCGCAAGCTCAAGCTGTCGTCCTGCTCCCTGATTAGAAGCAGAGCATCCAGCAACATCATATCGCCCGCTTCTATATCCAGCTCATAATTGCGCATATAAGGCTGCTCGTCGGTTTCGGGGTTATACCGGTAAATTTTGAATTTCATGGTTTACTTTCTCCGCTAATCGCTTCGAGCCAACTGCCTGCACCATCCGTGCATCTTGAGTAGCCACCTACATCAAGATAATTGCAAATTCACCGCGTACTTTTAAACTCGACCATAGGCCGCCAGCACGCTTTATTTTTTGAGTTATTTTGAGTGCTTCAGTCACTGGCCACGTTGCAGATAGTCGTCATACACAAGGCTACCGAAGCTCACTTTTCACGCAATGTTGGAAGCTATGGCGGCTTACGTCACTTCAATGAGGAGGGTCGAATCCAGTGCTGCAGCTAAGTCCGACAGGGTTGCCAACCTATAATCTATTACGTCAAGGCCAGCACTTTCATAATCGTAACCATTTCCTGATACCTGTTCTTCCAACTGACACACCAAGAAGTAGTAGTACCAATTTTATTAGCAGAAAAAGCGCCACGAAATTCATCATCACTAGGATAAATCGATTGCATAGCCTCCAATGCAGCTGCCGCATTGCGGATATCGCCTCTGGCAATTTTTTGTGCCACTAAATAATAAATACTCTCTTGTTTGTTCGACGGCTGGCTACCAATTACAACGTATCGAAACGAAATCGCCATACAGTTACGCAGCACGCGTTCAAAGTCACTCGCAGATAGCATTCGATGAGCTGCCATAAGCAATGACAAAGGCTGGCGCATTTTGAGCAAGTGCAAGTCCCGAATATTCTCCTTGAGATCAACAGGCCATTGTGATGATTCCACTTGGGTAAGTGCCTGATAGGCATTCACATCTTCTTCCATACCCTGTAGCAGCTCGAACACTTTCTCACTGCTTGTAACACTGGAGCGTATGGTTCTAAAAAGTTCGGGCTGCGTGATCAAGGAATGGCGACTAATCCAGTACATCAGCAAAAAATCGGGGAAGTTTTCGCCACCCAAGCGAACTATCATTGCTTCCCAGCGATCATCCAATGCTTTCATTTCATGCAGATGATCCTTATCCGCATATAGCACAGAAAAAAGATGATTTTTCAGCAAATCCGTTGAGGATAAACGTATGCCGCGCGCATTGAGTGTTTCAAATACTTTAAAGACATTGAACTCATCAGTAACACTGATAACAGTAAACAATAGCCTGTCACTGATAGCTTCAACAAGGCTTGCCAACATTACACCCTCATCCCCGCCAGCAGTTTTTGTATATTCACTCGTTTTCATCGCAAACCATTCGAATGCTTTGCACAGCCTGAGCTCAGATTCATTACAACCCGCCTGAGGTAAATGATTCAGCGGGATCAGGTGATTTTGAAAGTACACATCGTTATTACGATTGAGCGTGAGCTTGGGTCGCGGCACTAGCGTTACCGGATCAAGATAAGCAATGTAGGTTTGACGAATTTGATCCAGTCGTTGCTGATTATTTTCCGGATTATTTTTCTCTGCGATCAATCGCGTCAAATTCTTGAGCACCGCCAAAATAATCAGCATGAGGGTGGTCAAGCGCTGCTGTCCTTCAATCACGTCGAATGTCTTGTTATCATTCGATTGCAGCACAAGGTAGCCCATATAGTGCGCTGCCTCGCCATCGGCCTGAATAACCCCCTTAATATCTGCCCACAAATCTTCCCATTCATTTTCCGTCCAGCTATAGTCCGGCTGAAAATGGGGTATACGGTAACTCAAGCCATTACTGATCAACTTGCGATACGTATTGTTTTCCGTTTTAAAATTGGTTGCAGACATGCTTCTATCTCCTGATTAATACACCCGCGCTTTAAGCGGAAATGATTCCACTGTCAGCGGCTTCAATCGAACCGGCTTGTAATCCAGCTTTTGCCCATCGCTAAAATACAGTGAATGCTTCAACCAATGGTCGTCGTCACGTGCTGGAAAGTCATCGCGTGCGTGACCGCCACGGCTTTCTTGCCTCGCAGCAGCGGAAACCATTGTGGCTTGCGCTACCTCGATTAGGTTGTCGAGTTCCAATGCCTCCACGCATGCTGTATTAAACACCTTACTCTGATCATTGATCATGGTATTTTTAACGCGCTCGGCCACTGTGCGAATCTTTTCCACGCCTTGAATCAACAGGTCAGGGAATCGGAATACACCGCAATGATTTTGCATCACGCGTCGCATTTCTGTCCCCACTTCGGCCACACTCTCACCATTTTTTTGCGATCTTAGCCTTGCAAGACGCGCCAGCGGACGCTCAGCGGCATCGTGCGGCAATGGTTTTGGATGCGGGTTACGCTGCAAGTCCTCGATAATCTGCCGCGCCACCTCACGCCCAAACACCAGCAAATCAAGCAATGAATTGCAGCCGAGCCGGTTAGCACCATGCACCGACACGCAAGCGCATTCACCCACCGCATAAAACCCCTGCACCACTTCTTCCGGCCCTGTTTTGTAAGGGGCGACCACTTGGCCATGATAATTAGTAGGAATTCCACCCATCATGTAATGCGCAGTAGGTACCACTGGAATTGGATCCAGGGCCGGATCAACATGCGCAAACTTTAGCGAAATCTCGCGAATACCGGGCAGGCGCTGGCGGATAACAGCATCACCGATGTGGTCAACCTTCAATAAAACATGATCGCCATGTTTACCGCAACCGCGTCCTTGCTTGATCTCGGTGGCGATGGCGCGCGACACCACGTCGCGGCTGGCGAGGTCTTGGGCGTTTGGCGCATAGCGCGGCATAAAGCGCTCACCGTCCTTGTTAATAAGATAGCCGCCTTCGCCGCGTACACCTTCGGAAATCAGCACACCCGCGCCATACACGCCAGTGGGATGGAACTGAAAAAATTCCATGTCTTCCAGCGGAATACCGGCACGAGCTGCCATGCCGAGGCCGTCGCCGGTATTAATGTAAGCATTGGTGCTAGCCTGAAAAATGCGCGCCGCACCCCCGGTAGCAAACAGCGTGGCGCGTGCCTGCAAAATCATTACCTCGCTGGTTTCAATTTCCATCGCCACCACGCCAAGCACATCGCCGTCTTCATCGCGAATCAAATCCAGAGCCATCCACTCCACGAAAAAAATGGTATTGGTCTGCATGTTTTTTTGATACAAGGTATGCAACAAGGCATGGCCAGTGCGATCAGCAGCGGCACAGGCGCGCTGCACCGGGGTCTTGCCATAGTCTTGCATGTGGCCGCCAAATGAGCGCTGATAAATTTTTCCATTTTCCAAACGATCGAATGGCATGCCGAAGTGTTCTAGTTCGTATACCACTTCCGGCGCGGCGCGACACATGAATTCAATGGCATCTTGATCGCCCAGATAATCCGAACCTTTCACCGTGTCGTACATGTGCCAATGCCAATTGTCCTCGCTGATGTTTCCCAATGACGCCGCAATACCACCTTGTGCCGCTACCGTGTGCGAACGTGTGGGAAATACCTTGGATAAAACCGCCACCTTAAGGCCCGCCTCAGACAATGCCAAAGCCGCGCGCATCCCCGCGCCTCCCGCCCCCACGATTACAACGTCAAATGTGCGTTTTGCCACTGCCATCACATTCCCCACAAAATTTGTACTGCCCAAATCGAATACAGCAGCAGCGCCATTATCACCAATACATATATAACAAGGCGTTTTCTTGCCGACTTTACATAATCCATGACAATGTCACGCACACCAATCCATGCGTGGTAGAAAACAGCAAACAGAAACAGCAAAGAGCACGAGCGCATCACCAAATTCGAAAACAATCCCGTCCAGGTGTTGTAATCAAGTCCGATCCAGGCATTGCTTTCAAAACTGGAATGCAGCACCACATAGCCCGCAATAAACAGCGTATAAGCCACCATCAGAACAGCGGTAACACGCTGCACCAACCAATCCCGCAATCCATAATGCGCGCCGGTTACGATGCGATCTACCATAGCCATGTTCCTATAAACAAGGTTAAACCCATACTCACAAACAACACCCACTTGCTGCTGGCACGTGCCTGCGCCAGCCCTACACCGATATGCATGTCTATCGCGAGATAACGTATTCCGGCGCAAAGGTGGTGTAAAAATGCCCACAACAAGCTGATTAAAATTAATTTACTTGAGGGATATCGCAGCACCGCAACCAATTGAGTATAAGTCTCGATAGAAAACAAACTGTTCTGCAACATCCTCAGGAACAGCGGCAAGGCAAAAAATAGCAACAATCCGCTAACACGATGCAGAATAGATACAAAGCCTGGCAAGGGCAATTTGATCAAGCGCAAATCAAGATATTTAGGACGGATTTTATTCATTGGCGCATATGAAGCGGAGTAATAAACCAACGTTTGCAATTTTACACCGGATAAGCGGTTAATTATAAATCAGAAGTGAGATCGGTGGACTTAATCAACGTAGCCTTGACTCCAATTCAAAGCTTCACCCGGCTCAGCCTCAGCGCGTTGCTGATCACCGACACCGAACTGAAGCTCATTGCAGCTGCGGCGATCATCGGCGAGAGTAGCAAGCCGAAGAACGGGTACAGCAGCCCAGCCGCGACCGGCACGCCCAGCATGTTGTAGACAAAGGCGAAGAACAGGTTTTGCCGTATATTGCGCAATGTGGCCTGACTCAAGTGACGCGCGCGGACGATGCCGTTCAGATCACCTTTGATCAACGTCACGCCTGCGCTTTGCATCGCCACATCGGTTCCCGTTCCCATCGCAATGCCCACCTGTGCTTGTGCCAGTGCCGGCGCATCGTTGATGCCGTCCCCTGCCATCGCCACGATGCGTCCTTCGGCTTGCAGTTGTTTCACGATTTCGGCTTTTTGTTCCGGCAACACTTCGGCCACCACACGTTTGATCCCCAGCTTGCGCGCGACTACATCTGCGGTAGCACGGCTATCGCCGGTGAGCATAACCAGCTCCAGTCCGGCAGCCTGCAAGGCCCGCACTGCTTCCAGTGTGGATTCCTTGATCGGATCGGCCACGCCGATCAAACCTGCCGGCTTGCCATCCACGGCCACGAACATCACAGTCTGCCCCTCCGCGCGCAGCGCATCGGCTCGTTCGAGCAGCGCAGCCATCTCTATGCCCGACTCGGCAAATAATTTTTGATTGCCGATCGCGACTTTGCGACCAGCCGCCAGGCCAGTGATACCTTTGCCACTGATGGATTGAAAATCTTTGACCTCGACCAATGTCAGGCTGCGTTGCTCTGCTCCCTTGATGATAGCTGCTGCCAGTGGATGTTCGCTGGCACGCTCCAGACTGGCACCCAGTTGCAGAATATCGTTGTCCAGAAATCCTTGCAGCGCCACTATCGAGGTCAGTTGCGGTTTGCCTTCGGTCAACGTGCCGGTCTTGTCGATCACCAGCGTGTTCACTTTTTCCATGATCTCCAGCGCTTCGGCATTTTTGATCAACACGCCTGCGGTTGCGCCGCGCCCGGTTCCCACCATGATCGAGATCGGCGTCGCCAGACCCAGCGCACAAGGACAGGCGATGATCAGTACCGATACCGCTGACACGATGGCATGAGCGAATCTCGGTTCGGGTCCCCAGAACATCCATATGCCAAATGCCAGTAACGCGACGAGCATCACGACCGGCACGAAATAACCTGATACCGTATCGGCCAGCCGCTGTATCGGTGCGCGGCTGCGTTGCGCTTCGCTGACCATGTGGATGATTTGTGCGAGCAAAGTGTCAGCACCAACCTTTTCCGCGCGCATCAACAGCCCGCCGGTGCCATTCAACGTGGAGCCGATCAAGCGCTCTCCTTGCTGCTTTTCTACCGGTATCGGTTCGCCGGTTACCATGGATTCATCTATCGAACTGCTGCCCTCCACGACCTGCCCATCAACCGGGATTTTTTCACCGGGACGCACGCGCAATACATCCCCGACCTGTACCTGTTCCAGCGGAATGTCTTCTTCCTTGCCATCGCTACGCACGATGCGCGCAGTCTTGGGCGTCAGACCCAGCAACAATTTAATCGCGCTGTTGGTGCGGCTGCGCGCTTTCAGTTCCAGTACTTGCCCCAATAGCACCAGCGCGGTGATTGACGCAGCAGCTTCAAAATAAATCGGCAGCGTGCCGTCTTCGCGGCGCAGCATCGCCGGAAAAATATCCGGCAAGAAAGTGCCGATTACGCTGTACAACCAGGCCACACCGACACCCAGCGAAATCAGGGTGAACATGTTCAAATGCCGATTGACCAAAGACGCCCAGCCGCGCTGAAAGAACGGCCAGCCACCCCATAGTACGACCGGGGTCGCCAACAAAAATTCGACCAATTGTAAATGCGCAAACGAGATCATTTGCGGCGCAAAACCCATCCACATATCAGCAGCCATCGCCATCACGAAAACCGGCACGGCCAATACCGTGCTGATCCAGAAGCGGCGCGTCATATCATCCAGCTCCGGGTTCTCTTCCGTGGCAGCCACAGTACTGGGCTCCAACGCCATACCGCAGATTGGGCAATCGCCGGGCTCGCTGCGCACAATCTGCGGATGCATTGGGCAAACGTATTCGGTGACATCGGGTTTATCTGACAAGTTATCCACCGGCTCCAGCGCCATGCCACACTTCGGACACGAACCGGGTGTGGCCTGATGCACCTCAGGATGCATCGGACAGGTATAACCTTTAGCGGAAAGTGTTGTAATTGTGGGAGTCGACGCGACCGGGTTAAGGTATTTATCAGGATCTGCCGAAAACTTTTCCACGCAGTGTTGTGAGCAAAAATAATGGCGCTTGCCCGCATATTCCAAACTGCGCCCGGACTCGCTGTCAACTTTCATACCACATACAGGATCTGTAGTTGTACTCATGGTCTGTTCCTCTTAATTAGATTCATAGGACGATCTCTGCACAGCAACCCTGTCTAAAATGATCTACGATTAAACTCATCCATGCAGCAAATCTGTACATAAAATTTTCATTTATCGTAAATCTTGCATTACAAAACAACATGCTAAAATGATGCTGCAATTTAAATACACTATTTCCATGATAACCGACAAAGAAATTCTTATTCTGTATTACAGCCAGCATGGTGCAGTGCGTCAAATGGCTCAACTGGTAGCGCGTGGCGTGGAACAGGTGGCCGGTGTGCGGGCACGACTGCGCACCGTAGCTAAAATTTCCACGGTATGTGAGACGACCGCGCCCGGCATACCCGATGAGGGCGCTCCCTATGCCGAATTACGCGATTTGGTGGAATGCATAGGCGTTGCTGTTGGCAGCCCCACGCGCTTTGGCAACATGGCCGCTCCAATGAAGTATTTCTGGGATGGCACGGGTTCGCTATGGATGCAGCATTCCCTGGTCGGCAAGCCCGCCGCCTTTTTCACCTCGACTGGTACTATGCATGGTGGACAGGAAAGCACACTGCTGTCCATGATGTTGCCGCTGATACATCACGGCATGATTATCGTTGGCCTGCCTTATTCCGAGCCGGAACTCTCCACCACACAACAGGGCGGAACACCATATGGCGCCAGTCATTTTGCCGGGATGGCTAACGACCAGCCCATCAGCGAAGACGAAAAAAGATTGTGCATCGCGCTCGGCAAGCGGCTTGCTCAAACCGCATTGAAATTGGCCGCATAAAATTGGGCATATAAATACCTCAAGTTTTTATTCCCGCTTTCCCGGAAATAAAAACATAAATAATTTTCAGGAATATCCATGAACAATGCGCGTGAAGCTCGCCAACTGTTACGCGCTCATCGCTACGGCGCGTTATGCACGCTGTCTATAAAATTTGATGGCCATCCGTTCGGCTCTATCACCCCCTATCTGGTTGACCATGATGGCAGCCTGCTCATTCTGATTAGCACATTAGCGGAACACACCAAAAACATTCAGCATGACCCCCGGTTGAGCCTGATAACACATAACCAAGAGAGCCCGCACATTCAATCGCAAGGGCGCATCACAGTGGTGGGCACAGCGCAAATCATTACGGATAAAGATAATGCTGGCACACGCTATTTGCGCTATTTTCCTGAAGCGCAAAGCTACTTTGACATGCATGATTTTTCGTTTTACCACATCATGCCGCAGTCATTACGCTATATCGGCGGCTTCGGCAAAATCCATTGGATCAAGGCGGATAGCTATTTAGTGCCGCCCTATCCGCTGATCCAACATGAAAGTGACGTAATTTCGCACATGAACATGGATCATCGCGACACAATGTGTCGCTACTGCCAACACTTTCACAAAATCGAAGTACTGCATGTAGAAATGTTAGGCATCGACTGCGACGGTTTCGATGTACGCGCCGATGAAAAAATATTGCGTTTTGATTTCCCCGAAATGGTGCTCGATGCGCAACAGGCTCGCCATGCTTTAGTTGCAATGTCACGAGAATCTGGATACATGTCTATGGCAAAGACTCTCAAATAATTGAAGGTGAGTTTGCCAAAATTAAAACACATCACGTATTAATGAAGCCTATCACCTATGAAACCCTACTCAGAATCATGTGCACAAAACCAGGCTCCTATACTTGAAGCTTTACAAGAAATACTCATCATTCAACGGCATGTATTGGAAATAGCCAGCGGAACCGGCCAGCATGCCGTCTATTTCGGCCGCGCACTACCTCACTTGACCTGGCAGACCAGCGAATTAGCGCAAAACCATGCGGGCATCCTGGCCTGGCTGAACGAAGCTAAACTGCCCAATGTACTTCCACCTGTGGTCATCGACGTGAACGATGGTCTATGGCCTGTCGAAATAGTAGATACAGTGTTTAATGCCAACACGGTGCACATCATTTCGTGGCCGGAAGTAAAACGAATGTTTGCGGGGATAGCACGGGCTTTGTGCGCAGGCGGCATTCTGTGCCTGTATGGCCCCTTTAACTATGGGGGAAAGTTTACCTCAGAAAGCAATGCGCGTTTCGATGTGTGGCTCAAATCACGCGACAGAAACAGCGGTGTGCGAGACTTTGAAGATATCAATCGGCTCGCTGAAACACATGGCCTGTTTTTACTAAGGGACGTGAGCATGCCAAGCAACAACCGAACCCTGGTGTGGCAACGCGCACCAAATACCCTCGAAGCAACATGAGCATAAAAATAATCGAATCCATAGCGGATATTTCCGAGACGCAATGGAACGCTCTCGCGGGAAACAATCCGTTTCTTTCCCATGCCTTCTTACGGGCACTACAGGAAAGTGGCTGCACCACCCCGCGCACCGGCTGGGAGGTGCAATTTCTCACGATCTGGCAAGACAACCGTCTTGCTGGCGCCATGCCGATTTATCGCAAGCACCACTCCTATGGCGAATTCGTTTTTGATTGGGCTTGGGCCGAGGCTTATCAGCAACATGGGCTGAACTATTACCCAAAATTATTGTGTGCCATACCTTTTACGCCCATTACCGGGACAAGACTTCTGGCGGCAACCCCCGAAGTGCGAAAACAGCTCATTCGTTCCGCTCTGCAAATGGCACAGGAGTCAGGCGTATCCTCCCTGCATTGTCTATTCCCCGACGAAAACCAGGCGCTGGAAATGCAACAGGAAGGAATGATGCTACGTGGCGGTGTGCAGTTTCACTGGCAAAATCCTGGATATGCCGATTTCGATGCTTATCTTTCCAGCCTGCGTCAAGACAAACGCAAAAAAATCAAACATGAGCGGCGCAAGGTGAACGAAGCCGGCATTAGCTTCGAGCGTATCCGAGGAGAAGATATCTCTGAAGCACAGTGGGATTTTTTCTTCCAGTGCTATACCCATACGCATAATCAGTACAACTCTCCGCCATCATTAAATCTGAATTTTTTCAGACGCATCGGCGCAACCATGCCTGAAAATATTCTGCTGATCATCGCATCGCGAAATGGGAAGCAGATTGCCAGCGCACTCAATTTATTCAACCGTGATGTTCTTTACGGACGTTCATGGGGTGCGCTGGAATATCATCCTGGCCTGCACTTCGAAGCCTGCTACTACCAGGCCATTGAATTTTGCATCGAACATAAAATCGCCACCTTTGAAGGTGGCGCCCAAGGAGAACATAAACTTGCCAGAGGGTTTATGCCGGTCACAACTTGGTCGGCGCATTGGCTGGCGAATCCGCAATTTTCACGAGCAGTGGAAGATTTCTTGAAGCGAGAGGCAGGGAACATCACCCAGTATATGGATGAACTCAACGACAGTAACCCTTTCAAATGGTAGCCCATTGGCAACAAAATATATCTGACTGCGTTTTTAGCTCTTAGAACTTTGCTCTTAAGCTTGATTCGATATTATCTTGATGGAGGGGCCACCATAATCGCCTTACCAAACAATTTTTCACTGTTAAATTAAAATATTAGGATAAGTTAGATCAATACAATCTACAATTGTCAACATCTTCATCTTGACTAAACAACCACCAGCTAAAGCCGGAGGGTTTGAATTACGGACTGGAAGTCCGGATACGCGTCGACTAAACGACGCGGCTTAATCGGGTTCCATTTTGAAATCATTGTTCGGATTAGGCTCAAAGTGATGCTCCAAATATTGCTCTACCATTGCTTCCGTCATCTGGCCTACCGTGGCGCAGAAGTATCCTCTCG